>JBARCK010000025.1:0-76981 GCA_049794015.1 Sulfitobacter sp.
CGAAAACCCTGATCTGATGGCGGATGCTCTGACGGGCAAGATTGGCCGCAAAGTCGAATTACTGGTCCCGCAACGTGGCGAAAAAGCCGAATTGGTGGATGGCGCGTTGCGCAACGCGCGCGAATCCTTGGCCCGCAAGATGGCAGAAAGTGCGACGCAAACCCGTCTGCTAAAAGGACTGCAAGAGGCGTTCGAATTGCCCGCGCCCCCGACGCGAATTGAGGTTTATGACAACAGCCACATTCAAGGCACCAACGCGGTTGGTGGCATGATCGTGGCGGGGGCTGAGGGGTTGATGAAAAATCAATATCGCAAGTTCAATATTCGCGGTGATGAATTAACGCCCGGTGATGACTTTGGCATGATGAAAGAAGTCCTGACCCGTCGTTTCAAGCGGTTGCTCAAGGAAGATCCAGAGCGCACAGGCGGGACATGGCCGGATCTGTTGTTGATCGATGGCGGTGCCGGGCAGGTCAGCGCGGTGGCATCTATTATGCGCGAATATGGGGTTCAAGATATCCCGATGATTGGTGTCGCAAAGGGCGTGGACCGGGATGCCGGCAAGGAAGAATTCCACCGTGTTGGAAAACGGGTGATGGCGCTGCGGCACAATGATCCTGTGTTGTACTTCGTTCAGCGGTTGCGCGATGAGGCGCATAGGTTTGCCATCGGCACGCACCGCGCAAAACGTGCAAAAGCTGTGGGGGCAACCCCACTGGATGAGGTTGCGGGCGTGGGTGCTGCCCGCAAGCGTGCGCTGTTGGCGCATTTTGGCTCTGCCAAGGCTGTAGGGCGTGCGAATTTAAGTGATCTCAAGGCCGTTGATGGGGTGTCAGATGCGCTTGCCGAGACAATTTATGCCCATTTCCATGAGCGCGGATAAGGCGGGTTTCTACCGTTTGTTTGTCAGAAAAATGAATGTGATGCGATGGTGCTTTTACGTCAACGTGGGGCGTAGTAAGGTAACGTTATGAAATGGAACTTGCCTAATATATTGACGCTTCTGCGTCTGATCGCTGCTCCGGGTGTGGCGTTGATGTTCCTTTATTTCACAAGGCCTTACGCGGATTGGTTCGCGCTTGTGCTGTTTGTGACGGCGTCAATTACCGACTGGCTAGACGGCTACCTTGCACGCGCGTGGAAGCAAGAGACCAAATTGGGTGCAATGCTAGATCCGATTGCGGACAAGGCGATGGTCGTGATTGCGCTTATGGTGATTATCGGTTTTTCCAGTTGGTCACCGTGGCTGGTGCTGCCTGCCACTGTGATCTTGTTCCGCGAAGTCTTTGTTTCGGGGTTGCGTGAATATTTGGGTGACGTTGCTGGGACGCTCAAGGTGACAAAATTGGCTAAATGGAAGACAACATTGCAGATGGTCGCGATTGCGGTGCTGTTTTCGCAAGGTGTGTTTGAACATTACCTCGGCATGTCGGTCTTTGGCATGGATCAAGAGATGATTGGCGCGATCCTGAATGGCGTCGAAGAGGACGTTTTGGGGTTGAACTGGAAATTGGCAGGCATGGAATGGTCTGGCCGCATCGGCTTGTGGCTGTTGTGGATTGCCGCCGGACTGACGGCTGTTACGGGTGCTGACTATCTGTTGAAAGCCCTGCCGCATTTGCGCGAGGGCCGGTGATGGATGTTTTGTACTTTGCATGGGTGCGCGAACGTATTGGCGTACCGCGCGAGGTGGTCGAAACCGAGGCGCTAACCGTCGCTGATTTGGTTGTAGAATTGCGGGCGCGTGAGGATCGATATGATTTGGCGTTTTCCGATTTGTCAGCATTACGTGTTGCCGTTGACCAAAAACTTGCAGATTTTGATGCGTCTTTGAAAGGCGTGCGCGAGATTGCGTTTTTTCCCCCGATGACAGGCGGTTAAACAATGCGCGTATCGGTGCAGGAAGCGGCATTTGATCTGGGCGTGGAAACCACAGCATTTGCGCAGGGTCATAGCGATATGGGTGCTATTGTCACCTTTACGGGTGTTGTTCGCGACCTACCGGATGATCCATTGCAGGTTATGGAAATTGAACATTATCCCGGTATGACCGAAGCCGCATTGCAAGAAATGGCGCAAACCGCCATTACGCGGTTCCAGCTGGGTGATGCATTGGTGATCCACCGCTTTGGTGCGCTAAAGCCGGGCGAGATGATCATGATGGTCGCCACCGCCGCACAGCATCGTAAAGATGCGTTTGAGGCGGCTGAATTCTTGATGGATTATCTGAAATCCCGCGCACCATTTTGGAAGCGGGAAATCACGGCCAAGGGCGCGGATTGGGTGGTTTCCAAGGATGAAGACGAGGCTGCGTTAAGGCGCTGGTAACAGCATGTGATCAATCCATTGATGTGGATCAAGGCGGAAACACAACGCAAAATCTAAAGTAGTCCCCGAACTTAACTGGAGGGACGAAGAAGATGTTTAAACATATTGTTGTCGGATTTGACGGATCAGAACATTCGGAAAATGCGCTGCGGATTGCCTGCGATGTCGCTGCGAAATATAATGCTACTGTGCATGTATCGCATACTCCGAAACACGAAACTGTCAGCTTTGCCCTTGGTGCAGTTGCGGGCTATCACGTTGCGACAACCCAGCCAAAACCTGAAGAAATAGCAGCCTCGGTTGAGAAAATTTTTGCGCAGGCAAGCACAGTGGCTGCGTCCTGTGGTGATGCCAAGATTGTAACCCATCAGGGTGACGGGGATCCGGCGCATGACATGCTAAAGTGTGCGGATGAATGTGCTGCCGATTTGATTATAACCGGGCGACGCGGGTTAGGGAATTTGGGTGCATTGATGATGGGCAGCACGTCCCAACATGTCGCGCATCACGCCAAATGCGCCTGCATGACCGTCATGTAATTTCGAACGCATAATGCGGGTGGGGCGGGGTGTTATCCCGCCTGCTGCCGCTCAATATAGGCGCGCATTTCTTCGGCCTCGTGGCGCGCATCACGCAGACCGTCCATCGCGGCGCGCAGTTCTGCTTCGGTTTGGGACAGTTGATTGGTCAGTTCCGCCTCACGCTGTTGCAGATAGGTGATCGCTTGATCGCGGGTCTCTTCTGCCTCGTGCAGCTCTTGGCTCATCCGGTCCAATTGCGCGACATCATCTGCTGCCACGCGGGTAAAGCGGTGCATCAACCAGTTCGCAAACCATCCCAGACAGAAGGCTACAAACAGGATAATCGCGGTTGCGAGGACGAACTCAGTTCTGCTCATCGTTGGCGCCTTCTTGAACTTGATCTTCCGCTGTATCGCCCGTTTCGGCTGTACTTTCCAGCGTTGTTTGTTCTGGATCGTCAACTGTATCGGGGCGGATCAGCCGAAATTCGATGCGACGGTTGGCTTCGCGGCCCTCTGCGGTGTCGTTGTCGGCGATTGGTCTTTCTTCGCCATAGCCGCGCGCGACAAATGATCCGGTCAAAACGCGACGTGCGCGCAGCTCATTCAGGACTGATTCTGCACGTGATTGTGACAGAGCAAGGTTCATTTCTTCACGGCCTTGGCTATCGGTATAGCCTTGGATTTCAAGCAAAATATCACCACAGCGTTTTAGAATTTCAGCGATGTCATCCATCGTCCCAAGGGCAGAGGCATCAATGGTCGCGCTGCTGGGTTCAAAGTTGATTTTACCAACCTTTAAAATTTCACCAATTTCTGCCTCACATTGCGCAGGGCTGGGCAGACCGAGCACTGGATCAAGCTTTTCCTCATATCTCACATCAATGTCAAAGGCCGCACCTTCGCCCAATTTGCCAGCCAAGAGTGATGCGATTTCAGTGCTTGCATCTGGGTTGCCAGTGTTACCTGACACAGACAAGCTGTCTGGGGTTACGATGATTGCGCCATTGCTGAGCGTTGAAAGTGCTTCAAGCGCGGTCAGGACGCGTGGTGCCCAATCACCGGGTAGATTTTCATCTAGACGTGCGGCGGTATAGACTTTGTCTGACCCAAAGCGCGCTTTGGCATAGCTGTCCGCGAGATCACGCAGGGCATCATTGTTGAGGCGTCCGCGCATTTGTACCTGGCCTTCAGGGCTTAACGTGGCGGTAAATTCTGGCGGGCCAGCATTTGGGTCCACCACCGCTGGCAGGCTGGCATGGAGGGCAAAGACATCAGGTATGCTGGTTTCCAACTCACCGATTACACGATCAAACAGCGCTTGATCGGTGCCCGCAGCGGCAAGCAACGTAATATCTGCATCAGCAAGGGTGACAGAACCGCCGCCCAGCTTTTGAACTGCGTCCATCGATATTGACGCAGCTTGGGTCCATGTGGGGCTAGGGACACCCATCCCAACCGTACAACGGGCACTTCCGGTCAGGCCTGCACGTCTGGCGGCCTCAACAATGCTTTGTCGCGCGGCTTCGGTGTCCGCAGAACAGGCATCAAATCGCCCGCCATTTTCATCAAGCTCAAAACGTAAGGTGAACGGGGTAATAACCGGGCGCGGTGCGGAAATATCCAACACGACATCTAGGCCTGACGGGATGGATCGTATGACGGTATCTTCCATCTTTGCTTTGGCTTTTGCGCTGTCTGCGATGGCGGTGATCGAAACGCGCCCCGCTTCAACAGAGACTTTCGCACGCGGTAACAACGCCATGGCATTGATGGCAAAATCCAGGGATTGCTGCCACTGGTCGGGCGCTGGATAATCAGCAGAGTCGAGAAGATCAGCCACTTCCCCGTCGCCCACCATAGCTTTGAAGCTGGCGATTGTCGCGTCGCGATTGGTGCTGTTGGGGATCAGCCCACTTGCCGAAATGCCGGATCCGTTGCGTAAAACCTCTAATGAAAAGCGTGGTGGTACAATAGCGGCTTGTGCTTCGACTTCCATGTCATCGATAACGCGCGCGGCGTCCACGATGCTGCCCGCAGTTGTCAGGGCGCGAAAACGGACAGCTTCGGTGGGCGCAATCCCAGCAAGGGTCACCTGCAAGCCATCGGCTTCAACCTCTGCCCATGTCATGCCTTGGTTGTCCAATGCGTCACGCACACCAATTTCTGAGTTATCTTCGATTAACTTTACCGAAAAGTTGGCCGCCACCAAAGACACAACCGCTGCCGCAGCAAAGGTTAGGCCAATGGTTAGGATCGAGGACAAGCGCATGCGGGTACTTCTGTGTTGGTCACGTTGGCTCTTTGATACGCAAGTGGGACGGGGGGCGCAATCAAAGCAGCAGCGCTATTGCGAAAAACAACAGCGGGATCATGCCGGTATCACGGTTTGCGCGAAACAACCGGAGCAATTTTGACGGATTGTCGATGTCGAGGCCCCGCAATTGCCATGCCATGTGCCATCCCATCGCCCACGGCCCGCCAAGGGCAATCACCAATGCAAGGATTGAGGCATTTGGCAGGGCTGCGAAAATGACGGCCAATCCCATCAAACCAATTGTGGCCATTAGAAAACGACGTAACCAGTGGTGGGTGTTCTTACCAAACAGGCGAGCTGTGGATTTTACGCCAATCAGGGCGTCGTCTTCGGTGTCCTGGTGCGCATAGATTGTGTCGTAGAACAACGTCCACGCGATGCCAGCGAGATACAAGAGCACCGCGGGTGAATTCAGGCTGCCCGTGTGTGCCGTCCAGACCAGCAATGCCCCCCAGTTAAACGCGAGGCCCAGAAAGACCTGCGGCCACCAGGTAAAACGTTTGGCAAAGGGATAGATGGCGACCAAAAGTAATGACAACACACCCAATGAAATGGCTGCCCGGTTGAAGGTGAACAGGATCAAAGCGGCGGCGAGGGCTTGGATGACCATCCACGCAACTGCGCCTTGAACGCTGACTTGGCCGGATGGGATGGGGCTTGACCGGGTGCGCGCGACCCGTGCATCAAAATCACGATCAGTGATGTCATTCCACGTACATCCGGCCCCGCGCATCAGCCACGCACCGATGCCGCAGCCGACAAATATCCACAAATCTCCCCAACGTGGGCTTTGATCATACAGAATCGCCAGTGCCAGTCCCCACCAACATGGCAAGAGCAACAACCATGTGCCAATCGGCCTGTCCGCACGGCTTAGCCGCAGATAGGGGCGGGCATAAGCGGGTGCATATCTGTCTACCCAGTTATCATTTGGCGCATCAGCGACAGGTGCATCTGGCGAAGGCGGTGGGTTATGCATATATCTTGGCCTATGAGTGCAAAAATCAGACTTTATGTAGATCACCCTTTGGGTCAGGGGCAATCACTGACTTTGGATAAAGCGCAGGCGCATTATCTATTTGGGGTGATGCGGCTGGGTGTTGGCGCGGCTGTGCTGGTGTTTAATGGACGCGACGGCGAATGGCGCGCCGATGTGGTTGAGGCTGGCAAACGCGCTGGGGTGTTGATCTGTGTTGAGCAGACCAAACCTTTGCAAATGCCGCCAGACCTTTGGTTGTTGTTCGCCCCGATCAAAAAGGCCCGAACGGATTTCATCGTCGAAAAAGCCGCTGAGATGGGGGCCGCGCGCATTGTGCCCGTTGTGACTGCGTATACCAATGTGGCCCGCGTGCAGCGCGACCGTTTGCAGGCGCACGCCCTTGAGGCCGCAGAGCAATGCGGCGGTACTTATGTGCCAGAAGTTGCTGAACCAGTGAAATTGGATCGCCTGCTGGATGGATGGGACGCCACACGACAGTTGATGTTTTGTGACGAGGCGCTTGCAGGCGGGACAGCACGCCTGCCTATTGCAGACGAAAAAACGGGGCCATGGGCGATCATCATCGGACCCGAAGGTGGATTTTCAGATAAAGAACGTGCGCGGCTGCATGGATTGGAGTTTGCGCATCCGGTGACATTGGGACCCCGCATTTTGCGTGCGGACACTGCGGCGGTGGCCGCAATGACCCTTTGGCAGGATCGTTTGGGGGATTGGCTGTGACGCAGGTGCGTGTGCTGATGACAGAGTGGGGGTTTCGCACCCCCACACCCCCGTGGAGGTTATTTGGCTAGATGAAGTTGATTGGATATCTTGTATGACCTTTTTCCGGCCCGAGGCGCAGGCAGCCCTATGGCAGTGGCGCGAATGCATTGCTGGTGTGTGCATCGCGCTTTTTGGCCTGTGGTTGGTCATGGGGCCGGGTTTCTTGCTGGCTGTACCGGGGTGGGCGCTGGTCTTGGGCGGGCTTGTTGCCATTTGGCTTGGGGCGCAACGGGCCCGATTTCGTGGCAAAGATGGTGGCGCTGGCGCTGTTCAGGTGGATGAAGGTCAGGTGACCTATTTTGGTCCTTTGACGGGCGGTACTGTGGCGCTGCGCGAAATGGATCGTCTTAGTTTGGAAAGGTCGATGTTTCCCGCCCATTGGCGCTTGGATCAGCCGGGGCAATCGCCGCTGCTGATCCCGGTCAATGCCGCTGGTTCTGAAGCGCTGTTTGATGCTTTTGCGACTTTGCCCGGATTGCGCACTGAACGGATGCTCAGCGAACTTCATGCCACGCGACATCAAGCGGTTGTGATCTGGCGGCGCGGTGGCGGGTCGCTTGAGGTTGGCTTGTTGCATTGACAGCCCCGTCAATTCCCCGCATCCAAGTTTAAACGTAAACACGAACCTTTGGAGTCTCGTTCATGTCTATTCCTCAATCTGGCGGCGGGCCCATCGAACACCAAGACCAATTGGCGCAGTATCTGTCGGATGGCTGCAAACCAAAAGAAGATTGGCGCATCGGCACCGAGCACGAAAAGTTCGGCTATTGCAAAGATAGCTTGCTGCCCTTGCCCTATGAGGGCGAACGTTCGATCCGTGCTATGCTAGAGGGGTTGCGGGACCGTCACAACTGGACACCTGTAATGGAAGGTGACAAGCTGATCGGCCTGGAAAAGGACGGCGCGAATGTGTCGTTGGAACCGGGTGGGCAGTTGGAATTGTCTGGTGCCCCCGTCGAGACCATTCACGAGACTTGCGATGAGGTGAATGTGCACCTGCGCGAAGTCAAAGACGTGGCTGATGATATTGGTGCGGGCTTTATCGGCCTTGGGGCAGCACCGGTTTGGACCCATGATCAGATGGATTTGATGCCCAAGGGGCGTTACACCTTGATGAACGATTACATGGGTCGCGTTGGTACGATGGGGCGTGTGATGATGCGTCGGACCTGTACCGTGCAGGTGAACCTTGATTTTGGTTCTGAGGCGGACATGATCAAGAAAATGCGCGTGGCACTGGCGTTACAGCCTGTGGCTACTGCTCTTTTTGCCAATTCGCCGTTCTTTGAGGGCAAGCCAAACGGCTATAAATCTTTGCGCAGCCGGGTTTGGCGCGATCTTGATTCTTCACGCACAGGCACGCTGCCATTTGTGTTTGATGAAGGTTTTGGGTTTGAGCGTTGGGTGGAATATGCGCTCGATGTGCCGATGTATTTTGTCTATCGCGACGGCAAGTATATCAACGCGCTGGGCATGTCATTCCGTGACTTCATGAAGGGCAAGCTGCCCGCACTTCCCGGTGAAACGCCAACACTCAGCGATTGGGCGGATCACCTCACAACGGCCTTCCCAGAGGCGCGCATGAAAAAGTTTATCGAAATGCGCGGGGCCGATGGCGGCCCGTGGCGGCGTCTTTGTGCTTTGCCGGCGTTCTGGGTGGGTCTGATGTATGATCAAACTGCACTGGATGGCGCATGGGATTTGGTCAAAGGGTGGACCACTGCACAGCATGATGCATTGCGCACCGCTGCGTCCGTTGATGGTTTGCAAGCCAAGGTCACGGGCATCAACATGCACGATATCGCACGTGAGGCTGTTGCCCTGTCAGACCTGGGCCTGAAGGCCCGCGCACGCACCGGGGCGGGCGGTATGGTGCCGGACGAAACCCATTTCCTCAACGCCCTAAAAGAAAGCGTCGAGTCCGGCAAAGTACCTGCGGACGAGTTGATGGATGATTATAACGGCAAATGGAATGGCGATCTAAACCAGATCTACGCCGACTACAGTTATTGAGGTTAAACGTCGCTTTTGTGTGCCAAGACACGTGACTGGTATATCGACCTAATTTCTTCTTTGTGCGTGGATTTGCGCTGTGCTTCTTGTTTGGGGCAACGGTCATTCAGATGCTTATAGGCGGCAAATGGGTTTGCTGACGTTGGCCCGTCGAGCAACGTCTTATGCTTGCGTTTGCCTGGCCCGTAGTGGTTTTCGGTAAGCTGTGAAGGCGAAAGCATCATCACCAGATGCGCAAAGCCAGCCAAAGCAGGTGTCACGATCATGATCACCAGAAACACCATCATACCTGTTGTGCGCGTTGGGTTGTTTAAAATATCATCAGCAAGTTTGGAGACACCAGCGTCCTGCGCCAGTTTTGGAGACCCCGACTGTAGCTCAGCCAAAAGCGCCATAATTGCATCTGACCCCAGTGCATTTAGGATAGTGGCCAAGGAAAAAATACTGCTCCACAGACCCGATGAATGGCCACTATAGAAAGCGGTGTGTCGACCAGCAATGGCGAGCGGCGTCGCGGCCCCACCACCTACCGCATTTGCAGAAAGCAATGCAGAGCCAAATCCAAATGCCAGCACACAGATACAGCCAACAGCGATAAAAGGCAGCTTAGCCCATTTCCCACTTTTGCCACTGTCATGCAGGCGTCGCACGGTCAGGGACAAGCGGGGCATGAATGTAAGCAGGAACAACGTCACAGACTCATAATATAGCGGGTTCAGTGGCGGTACTTGACGTCTAATCAGGAAATCCCAAAATTCGCGGGCGTCATCCGGTATCATTGCGATGATCAGGACCCAGATGACGGGCATGACGCACCAATATTCCATTGGTGAAGCACGGCCTTTGAATGTCAGCGCGTTAAAGGCGAAATTTTCGAAATAGGATAAAATTTTCATCGGTACGCACGCCTTCCCACTGTTGGTCTTATTGCTAACCTAAAAGGGAAATCGGCCCAGAATGGGGCGAAGGTTTGACTTCTCAGGGCGCAAGGACTGGGTATTATAAATTTGGGCCCACCATAACAGCGGGCCCAAGTATGATCAGTATTCAGTTCACCTATGCGGCGGCGGTTTTTTCACGCTGCATCATCACGGCGCGCAAGGTGCCGATGGCGTGGGTAAAGCCAAGGCCAAGGCACAGGCTGGCAAACCCTGCCGCTAGTAAAAATGCGACGATGGGTTGGCCTTCGTTCAGCGGCAGCAGTGCACCGATCAAGATCACACCACCCGCGCCGATGGCGGCAAATCCGGTGGCGATGGTGACAGCGGCGGCTTTGGCGGCAGCACCGCTGTCAGGGCAGGTGCCAATCATTGCACCAATCCGCAGGATCATCATGCACAGTGCGGTCAGACCACCAAAGGCAAGGGCAACATAGCTAAGGGCGAGGAGGGTCATATCAAGGTTCCTTTCTTGAGGTGTTAAACGGGAATGGGATGGGCATAGAGGTCGCGGCAAAGCTTGCCATAGACCCAGCCAAAACTGGCAGCCCATGCAGGGGCAAAGATGGCACCAAATAGCAGGATAAAGAGGATGCCACCCAAGGCTTGTTTTTCGCCAATGATCACTGCGCCGATAGAGAGGCATATTGACATGCAAGAGAGGCTGAAAAGGGCGAGGGTTGCTAAATCACCGGGATTGGCCGGATGTCTGCTGAGGTAAAACAACAGAACAGGGGTGCCGACGATCAGGTAAGGGGCCGCGCCCATGCCAAGGGCAAAGACTGGGATGAACAATATCCAAAAGGTGGCAAAGGTGAACAGGATTGGCCCACCGATCAACGCCAGAAAGAAAGCAACTGGATCAATGATGTAGCGTGGTTTTTGAACGCGAGGGCGGGCGAGGAATTCAGCGAGGATAGACATGTGAATGTTCCTTTTTGAGATGTCAGAGTTTACGGATCAACCAACGATAGAGGATGGTGAAAGTCGCAGACCAAATGGCCGCAAAGACCGCACCGTATGTGAGAAAACCCAACAAGACTGCCAATGCGCTGCTGTCGCCAGTGACGGCCCATGCAATCACCGCAATTGGGACCAGCCCGGCCAACGAAATGACTGACAACAGCACTATCGGCAGTAGCTTTGGGGGATTGCGGCGCAGGAACCAAATGAGGATCGGTGTGCCAAAAACCAGATAGACGGGGCCGCCAAAGATGAGAGCCATATAGGGAATAGCAGCCACAAACCCAATCTGCGGGATGGCGGTAAATGGGTAAGTCACGCCAGCGAACAGCAAAGGGGCAATGATAAGGGCTGCAAAAAACGGCTTCCATGGGATGTCACGTTTTGCGGTTTCTGATTTTTCTGTCATGAGAGAAATCTCCGAGCAAATGAATTAGGTTTTGTCTTTGCCTTTAGGCAAGAACCGGGCAACTCGTGCGCCCAATTTAACGGCTGTTAACTGTACTGCGCGGGGCAGGCGGGACACGTCGGCGTACCAATCATCAAACAGCTGCATCGTGCTTAGGGTTTCAGCAATGCGCGCCTTGACAGCGGGTGGTGTGGCGTCTTGTTCTGCCTCGGCTTGGACCTCACGTAGGGCTTTTAAGGTTGGTGCGTATTCGCGTTCACGGCGGCTTTCGATGACTTGGTTCACCAGATCAAACATATCGCGGATTGAGGTAAAGTGATCGCGGCGATCCCCCAGTTTGCGCTGTAATTTGACCAACCCAAGCGATTGCAATTCTTTCAAGCCATTGGATACGTTGGACCGCGCGAGGTTTAGTAATTCGCATATTTCATCCGCGCTAAGCGCATCCGGCGAGATATGCAGAAGCGCGTGTATTTGCGCGACGGACCTGTTGGTGCCCCACTTCGCGCCCATATCCCCCCAATGAAGGATAAAGTTCTGCATGGCGGGGGTGAGGTGCATGTTTCCGACTCGCTATTAATTTCTGTAATGACAGAAATATCAGAATAATCGGGAAACGCAAGTTCTTTCTAAGCCTTAGTTTTTGCGTTTCAGCACAAGGTTAAACAACCCTGACCCCATTTTAATCTGGGTCAGCTTTTGTTTACCGTTTGTGAGATCATATTGAATTTGCATCTTAACTTTTGAAATATACAGCGGCGAAAGATGGCCGGGGCCAGCAACCACGTTGTATTTGAGGGCGCAGATCAATTGATCATCGGCGGTCATTGACCCATTTGGTGTCAATGCAATTGCCCGCCGCCCATCGTATATGGTGAGTGCCTTTGGGCAACCTCGGGCCCACATCAAACGGCCAATTGCCCCCACCGGATCAACAACGCCAGCTGGTACGCGGGTTGGTTCTGATAGCTTTGTCATTTCCGTTTGCGGGGTGACAGAGGTCTCAATCACGCGTCCATCGCTGGTAAAGATCGCAACTTTGCGGGTTTTGCGCGACGATTTGCTGATGCTTTGATATTTCCGCTCTGTCATGCCTGTTGAGGAAACAGTGCTGCGTGCAGATGCGCTGAAAGTGCCGTTGAACACTCCAAGTGGTGTATTGTCTAAGGAGGATCGCAGTTTTTCGATCTTAGCGGTCTTAGAATAGGTCAGCGTGCCAAGGTTTTTACCACCCAAAGTGACTTCAAGGGTTTGCGCGGCAGAAATCGACGCTGCCATCACGGTGCAAACAACAGCTGCCGTGCCTATCCACTGATCATAGCTACTCATACTCAGGCCCTCAAACTGCGCCTGATCTATCCTATCCAACCTTAGTGGTCAGCACCTTTATCGCAATTGTCCCAAACGCGAGCGCAAAGAAGCCTTCGAACCAACGTTTTGCGCGGGCATATGCCGAGGCCATCGGGGCGGATGAAAAGATCACCGCATAGAGGTGGAACATAATCAGGCTTTGCAGACCGATTGCCAAAATAACGACAATCAAAGCGCTGGGCGGCGTACCAACAGGAATCCCAATGGCATACAGCGCGCCAAAAAACAGCACGGCTTTGGGGTTGGTCAAGTGCAGGGCCAACCCCTTTGCATAGGCACGCCGCGGCGTAACCTTTGGCATCACTTTGGTTGTTAGTTTATTGCCATACCACGCAGATCGCGCCGCCTTGATCGCCAGCCACATCAGATAGGCCGCACCAACATAGCGTGCGATTTCGAACAACCAGACATTGGCTGCCATGACGGCACCCAGGCCAAACGCCGCTGAGACTGACCAAATCAATGACCCCGTTGTCACACCAGAGGCCAAAGCCAATCCAGCACGACGCCCCGATGACATAGATGTGCCTGCAATTGCCAAAGTGGCGGGTCCGGGACTGCCAGAAGCGATAAAGGCGGCAAATAGGATAACGGGCAGATTGATATCACTCATGTTGTACCTTCTTGAGGCTGGGCTTGAACCTGATCTGTATCAGGCACGTAGCTGCGCAGAAACGCTATGACTTTGTCTGCGGGCATTTCACAGGGAAACAGGCCGGGCCCAGCTGTCAGATCGTAATAGTTCAGGCTGATATAATCGCTGCCGCCCAATTCTTCAGCGACAACTTTGCTTGAGCGTCCGTTGTTAAAGACGCTATGGGTCGCAACATAGCGTTTGCCATGGGCCATCCCGGTGCTGGTGCCAATGGGCAGTGCCGCCAAATGTTTGGCGACATCATCAGGCGGTGTCACCCTTTTTGGCCAATCTTAGGCTCAGTCCCGGCCCTGATACGTTTGATGTTGGCCCGGTGACGCCAAAACACCAGCAAGGTCAGCAAGATACCAAGGAACAATGCATATCCGTAGCCCAGAAAAACCATGAGGAAAGTTGAGGCCGCCGCCGCGCCAAGCGCGCCCATGGATGAGGTGCGTGTAGTGGCGGCAGCGATCAGCCATGCAATGCAACAGCCAATGCCAACAGGCCAGGCGAGGGCAAGCATGATGCCCAGAAACGTCGCAACGCCTTTGCCGCCGCGAAACTTTAGCCAGATGGGATAACAATGCCCCACCATGGCCGCCAATGCAGCAAGTTGCACAGCATCTTCGCCCGCGAAAACCCGTGCCAGCAGAACCGCAACTGCGCCTTTGCCGCCATCAAAGAGCAGCGTCAGTGCCGCTGCTTTTTTATTTCCCGTGCGCAAAACATTGGTTGCGCCAATATTGCCAGACCCGATGTCGCGCAGGTTGCCCAGCCCCATAGCTTTGGCCAAGATCATGCCAAATGGAATGGACCCAAGACCATAGCCAATCACGGCCCAGAGGATCAGAATGGCAAGTGAGCTTTCTATTGGTGGCATCAGACCCCCTCGTAAACGCAGTTTCCGGCAACATAAGTCGCAAGCACCTTACCCTGCATCCGCATCCCGTCAAATGGCGTGTTGCGCGATTTTGAGCGCAGTTTGGCACGGTCCATGACAAATGGCGCATCACCGTCAAATAAAACCAGATCAGCAGGTGCACCTTCGCTCAGGCGTCCACTGGGCAGGCCCAGCCGTTTGGCGGGGTTTAGCGATAGCGCACGCCAGAGCGTTGGCAGGTCCATCAGGTCAGCATGCACAAGGCGCATGGCGGCGGGCAACAAAGTTTCTAGCCCAACAGCACCAGATGCTGCCTCTTCATAGGGCAAGCGTTTGGATTCTTCGTCTTGGGGGGTGTGCATGGAACAGACGATGTCAATCAATCCACTTGCCACGGCCTCGGCCACCGCAATGCGGTCATCTTCATCGCGCAGTGGGGGTTTGAGCTTAAAGAACGTTCGGTAATCCGCCACATCTAATGCGTTCAGGGTCAAATGGTGAATGCCAATCCCTGCGGTGATGTCCAACCCGTTCTTTTTGGCACGGGCCAACGCAGGTAGGGCGCGGGCGGTGGTAATCTGGTCAGCGTGATATTTTGCCCCGGTCATTTCGATCAATGCGATATCGCGATCCAACCCCATACGTTCCGCCATGGGGGATACAGCGGGCAAACCACGCAAAGAAGCGAATTTGCCAGAGGTCACAGCGGCCCCCTTGCTTAGAATTGGCTCTTGGGGGTGGGCGATGACCAGTGCGCCAAGGCTGCGGGCATAGGTGAGCGCGCGGCTGAATACTTTGGTGTCGGTGATCACACGGTCACAATCGGTGAACGCAGCGGCCCCCGCATCCATCAAAAAACCAATCTCGGTCATTTCACGGCCCGCCCGCCCTTTGGTCAGCGCGGCCATCGGGACAACATTCACAGGCGCGGCCTCATTTGCGCGCCGTGTGACGAATTCCAACACTTCGGGGCTGTCGATGGCCGGGTCCGTATCGGGGCGGGTGATCATCGTGGTCACGCCGCCCGCAGCAGCGGCCAATCCAGCGGACCGATAGCTTTCTTTGTGGCGCTCACCGGGTTCACAGACTTTGACGCCCAGATCAACAATGCCGGGGGCAAGATATTTGCCTTTGCAATCGATGACTTGTGCGCCTGCGGGCAGCGGGGCCATGTCGGTCGATATTTTGCTAATTTTGCCCTCATCGACGCTAAGTGTGCCAGTGGTGATCGTGCCGGTCTCAGGGTCGATCAGCTTGGCATTGATGAAATGCAGCGTCATGGCGGGCCTTTTGGTATGGGTACAAATGTTCGCAACGTCTTGCCTGAAAATGGACTGTGAACCAAGGGCTGATTGCATAGAGACTGCTTGAAAAACTAACTCGGCTTGGCGGCGTTGATCTGTTCTGCAACGTCTTTGGGATAAGGAAGGTAGCTCAAAACAACGCGTTGGCCAGAAGAGAGCCTTACGATTACCCTGCCACCCAAACGCGTAAACGCCTTGTCGATCTCAGAAAGTGGCATGCGTGCGTTGCCATCCGGCCCCTCGTGCACCAGATAATTCTCTTGGACCAACCAGCGTTCATTGCGGACATTGAGCCAGCGAATGACATCATCGAAAAAGAAAAAGATGGTTAGAAATATTGGAAAGAGAGAACTGAGTAGCAAATAAACCGGATCAAAATATCCGACCAGAAGTGTTGGCAACATGAAAAATATAAAGGTAAGCAACGCGCGTTTGAACATCTGACGCAGAAAGACTGCGCGCTTGGGAACCCAACTTAGTTCGGTCATTTTAACCGACCCAGAACATCAGGCCGACCACACCAAAGGCCACGATCAGCGCAATCATTGCGATGCGTCCAGACATTTTGGGATCGGGTTTTGGTTCTTGCATGACGATATTCTTTTCTATGAAATGTTGAGGGACCAGTGCGCTTAGCTCAAAGCCCACCACAAGATGAGTGCGGCCAGAACCGCAAGGCCAACCACAACCAATGATCCACCCGCACGCCCGCTTGGTGGGATTGGGGGTGATGCTGCGGGGGACCCGGTATAGGGTGCTGCGGCTTCGCTTTCCAAAGATATTGCTGTGTTGTCGCCCTGTTCTTGCGTGTATGTGCCGATGAGGGTGAGTTCGGGGATTGGGTCTAATGTCACCTCTGCCCCACCAAAGGCCATGGAATGTACCAGCATCACCCAACCATCGACGGCAGCCAGTTTTGTCGCATCTTTGGCGATCTCACTTTCGTTTACGTCAATGCCGTCCCGCAGATACCCCGCCAACCCAAGCGTATCCAGATCGGCCACGCGAAACACCTCGGTATGGTTGGCATCAACAACGCCGACGCCCAGCGCAATCGCTTGCGGATCGCGTTCATTATCGGCGTCTAAACTGTCATTATCATGCAAGGCTTGAGCGGCATGATCCGACATGGACAGCGCAAACACATAGACCTTGCCATGATCATTCTTGGGAATGTTGATGTTGGGCATTTTGCACCTCCCTGAATTTGGTAAAGACATTTCGCCCATGGGGCAGCATTTCAAATCCAATATCATTGATCGTTGTGCCATTCTTGTTTCGGACTGATTTCTCAGCGAACCAGATACTGGACAGATCACCATCCTCAAATTTTAAGCGTGTCTCTGCTGTGATCGGATGGCTTTCGAGGCTGCGCTTGCCAAATTTCTGTGCCCCAATAAATGCGCGTTTGTTGGTCAGCGTGTAATATTGGTTGCGCCTCAGATAGGCCTTCCAAAAGTGGATGCCCACCAGATTATAAGCCCCGACCCCAAAGAACAACAGGCCGAACATCCAGAAAGGGCCGGGTGCGTAACTGGCCATCACCATCCAGAAAATCGAAAACCCTGTAAAGAACGTGAAGAAGAAAGGCGTGAACGGCGAGGCCCATTCGATTTTGACACCTGGGGATGGTTTGCCTTGCCAGACGACAACTTCGTCAGGATCAAGCAGGCCATCCCAGGGGTCAGGGGCGCTCAAGATGCAGGAGCTTTCAAATCGCTTCGCAGGTTGCGCGCAAGTAAATCCATCGCGGCCATGCGCACGGCGACCCCCATTTCGACCTGATCTTGGATCACGCTGCGGTTGATGTCATCCGCCAAGGTGCCGTCAATCTCAACACCCCGATTCATCGGACCGGGGTGCATGACAATAGCGTCGTCTTTGGCGTGGCTAAGCTTTTCTGCGTCCAGCCCATAGCGGTGGTAATATTCGCGCTCTGACGGGATGAAACCACCGTCCATACGTTCTTTTTGCAGACGCAGCATCATCACGACATCGACGTCTTTCAGACCTTCGGCCATGTTATCGAAAACTTCGACACCAAATTGATCGATTTGGGATGGCATCAATGTGGGCGGGCCAATCAAACGAATGCGGTTTTCCATTTTGCCCAGCAGCATGATGTTAGAGCGCGCAACGCGTGAATGGGCGATATCACCACAAATGGCGATGCTCAGGCGGTGAAGGCGACCTTTGGCGCGACGGATTGTCAGGGCATCCAACAAGGCTTGGGTTGGATGTTCATGGCGGCCATCACCCGCGTTCAGCACCGCGCAGTTGACCTTTTGGGCCAGCAAATCCACCGCACCGGATTGCGGATGGCGCACCACAAGCAAATCAGGGTGCATCGCGTTCAGGGTCATCGCGGTATCAATCAGGGTCTCGCCCTTTTTGATCGAGGACGCCTGCATCGCCATGTTCATCACATCCGCCCCAAGGCGTTTGCCTGCTATTTCAAAACTCGCCTGTGTGCGGGTAGAGTTTTCAAAGAACATGTTGATCTGGGTCATGCCCTTTAGCGCGTCACTGTGTTTGGACGGCTGGCGGTTCAGATCGGCATAGGTATCAGCCAGATCAAGGATCGTGGTGATATCCCCCTGAGAAAGCTGTTCAATGCCCAAAAGATGACGGTGGGGGAATGACATGGTGCGGACCCTTGCAGTTCGCTGCTTTATAGGCGCGCTGCGTGGAAGACGGCAAGCGCTGGGCATAAAGAAGTTTGATACCGTGAGGGATGAATATGAAGCATTTTGACGCAAGGCATTTAGATTGGACGGGAAGGGGCATAGATTGACCCTATGGAATCGGCAAATACATATTGGGCGGACCGCGCCCTGCTGGAATGGCAGGTCGAATTGGGCGCGACTGAGGCGATCTGCGAAGCGCCTGTTGACCGCTATGACGTGCCTGCCGTTGTCGAGAAACCCAAATCCAAACCTGCGCAGGCCGGGCCATCAATTGTCACGCCTGTCAAAGTTGATGCTGTGGCGGTTGCCGAACGTGCAGCGGCTGGCGCGCAAACATTGGATGAATTGCGTGCAGCCGTCAGTGCTTTTGACCACTGCGATTTGAAAAAAGGTGCGCGTAGCCTGGTCTTCTCTGATGGCATCCCCGGTGCGCGCGTGATGATCGTTGGTGAAGCGCCGGGGCGTGAGGAGGACCGAGCAGGCAAACCGTTTGTGGGCCGGGCCGGGCAATTGCTCGACAAAATGTTTGCAGCGATCAACATGGGTCGAGATCGGGCAGATGAGCCCGTGTACATCACCAATGTTTTACCTTGGCGTCCACCGCAAAACCGCGACCCCAAGCCGGATGAGATTGCGATGATGCAACCGTTTTTGCTGCGCCATATTACGTTGGCAAAGCCCGAGGTGCTGGTTGTCGTCGGCAATTGGTCATGTCAGGCGTTGCTTGGCAAGAAGGGGATCACACGGTTGCGCGGGCAATGGACCCAAGCCGCCGGGCTGCCTGCATTGCCGATGTTCCATCCTGCTTATTTGCTGCGCAGTCCTGAATTTAAACGCGAAGCTTGGGCGGACTTGTTAAGCCTAAAGGCAAAACTTCGGAATGGTTGATTTGTTCACTCTTGCTGCCTTTGTGCCTGCGGCTTTGACGCTGAACCTGACGCCGGGGGCGGATATGATGTTTTGTCTGGGGCAGGGGTTACGCTCTGGTCCGCGTGCGGCTGTTGCCGCAAGTGCGGGCATCGCGCTGGGCGGTATGGTGCAGGTGGCGCTGGCGGGGCTTGGCCTTGGTGCGCTGGTGGCCGCATTGCCCTGGGCCTTTGATGTGATCCGCTGGATTGGTGTGATGTATCTGCTGTATCTTGCATTTCAGGCGTGGCGCAGCACGGGCAGCGCTGGTCAGCAAGGGCCGGGTATGAGTGTCGCGCGTGCTTTTGGGACAGGGTTCGTCGTTAATTTAACCAACCCCAAGGTGATCTTGTTTGTATTAGCCTTTGTGCCGCAATTTGTTGTCCCAGAGGCGGGCAGCGTCTTGGGGCAGTTTTTGGTTTTTGGTGCAGTTCTGGGCCTTGGTGGTTTTGTGATCAACGGTGCAGTCGGCGTTTTCGCAAGCGGCATTGGTAGGCAGTTGGTGCGTGGCAGTCGTGTGTTAGGCTGGATCACCAGCGGTATCTTCGTGGCACTTGCTGCGCGGTTGGCAGTATTGGAGAGAGCATGAGCACCCTAGATCAGACCAAAGAATTTATCCCGGTACGCATCGCGGTGCTGACCGTTTCAGACACCCGCAGCGCCTCTGAGGACAAATCCGGTGACGTTCTGGCCCAACGGATCGAAGCCGCCGGACATGTGCTGGCAACACGTCACATCATGCCCGACGAACGCGCGCTGATCGCGGATCAATTGCGCAGTTGGTGTAATGATGAGGCCATTGATGTTGTGATCAGCACAGGCGGCACCGGCTTGACGGGGCGTGATGTGACCGTTGAGGCGCATCGCGATGTGTACGAAAAAGAAATAGATGCCTTTGGGACGGTTTTCACGATTGTATCAATGGAAAAGATTGGCACGTCGGCGGTGCAAAGCCGGGCCACGGGTGGCGTGGCCAACGGCACTTATTTGTTTGCCCTGCCGGGCAGTCCGGGGGCCTGCAAAGACGCTTGGGATGCGATTTTGGTTAAGCAATTGGATTATCGGCATCGGCCCTGTAACTTTGTTGAGATCATGCCGCGACTTGACGAACATCAGCGCCGCAAGTGAGATAATATGTCGTGGTTGGGGGGTAAATCCCTAGACCTCGATGATATTTTTGGAAAAATGAAATGAAAGCGACGGAAATATCGCAGCAGGCCGTTTCATAATCGTGACTTGGTATTTTTGGGCAGTCGACTAGATTAATCTAAGCGTGGTCTGTCGCGCGTTAATGATCGGAAGAAGATGCGATTTTTGCGTCAAAGTATGATTGGCCTGTTTTTGGCTGCGATGTCCTTGGGGCTGCTGGTGTTTGCGGGCAATCTGATCCGGGGGGCCGTGCAGGAACGTATGTCTGATACAGTCGCTGCGCCACCAGCGCGTGAACGGGTGTTTGCAGTGAATGTGCGACAAGCGGTGGCCGAAGATGTTACCCCGACCTTGCAAGCCTTTGGCGAAGTGCAAAGCCGTCGATTGCTGGAATTGCGGGCAAGTGGCGGCGGCGAGATCATCGAAATTGCAGAGGGTTTTGAAGATGGCGGTGTCGTGCGTGCCGGTCAGGTGCTTGTGCGGTTGGATCCGGCGGACATGCAATCAGCGGTGGATCGCGCCGCAAGTGACGTGGCCGATGCAGAGGCCGAAGGGCGCGATGCAGCGCGCGGCCTTGAACTCGCCCAAGATGAATTGAACGCTGCGCAAGAACAGGCGGATCTGCGCACCCGTGCCTTTGAACGGCAAAGCGATTTGGCCAGACGTGGTGTCGGCACAGCTACGGCCACTGAAACGGCTGAACTTGCGGCTTCTGCGGCGCGCCAAGCTGCGTTATCTCGACGTCAAGCGGCTGTGTTGGCCGAGGCGCGTGTTGATCAGGCGGCGACCAAGCTTTCTCGTGCTCGTATCGCCTTTGACGAGGCAGAGCGGCGGTTGGCAGATACAACGATTACAGCACCCTTTGATGGAACCTTGTCTGCGACAAACGTTGTTGTTGGGCGGTTGGTGACAGGCAACGAACGCTTGGCAGAGCTGATTGACCCAGATGACCTTGAAGTATCGTTTCGCGTTTCGACGGCGCAATATGCGCGTTTACTGGATGACAATGGCGCGATTTTGAAGGCCGATATGACGGCCATTTTGGATGTCACTGGGATCGACCTGCAAGCAACTGGCAAAATTACCCGCGCAAGTGCAGCCGCTGGTTCCGGCGCGACGGGGCGTTTGATTTTTGCGGCCCTTGATGGTGCGGCTGGGTTCAAGCCCGGTGATTTTGTGACAGTTCAGGTGCGTGAGCCACTATTGCGCGATGTCGTGCGCTTGCCATCCTCTGCGGTGGATGCCCGAGGGCAAGTGTTGGTTTTAGGTGAAGGTGATCGCCTAGAAGCCGCAGACGTTGAGATATTGCGCAGACAGGGTGATGATGTCTTGGTACGGGGCCCAATTACTGGGCGCGAAGTAGTTGAGGCCCGGTCGCCACTGCTGGGTGCTGGTATCGCCGTCAAGCCGTTGCGCAAGGGCGCGGCCCCTGAAGAGCCAGAAATGATAGAACTGACACAAGAGCGGCGCGACAAGTTAGTGGCTTTTGTTGAGGGCAATCAACGTATGCCAAAGGCCGCAAAAGAACGGGTTTTGGCACAGCTTTCACAGCCCCAAGTTCCCGCCAAGATGATCGCGCGGATCGAAGGCCGGATGGGGGGCTAAGCTATGGCGCGTACCATCCCGAAGGCTGCTGGCGGATTGCTGTCGTATTTTACACGGCATCGTACAGCGGCCAATCTGTTGTTGGTTCTATTGCTGGTGGCAGGGCTGGCCGCAGCACCAAATATGCGGGCCCAATTTTTCCCCGATGTGATCGTTGATAACGTGTCGGTGCAAACCACGTGGAGTGGAGCCGGGGCCGAAGATGTGGATGCGGCGATTGTGCAGGTTTTGGAACCGGCGCTTTTGGCTGTTGAAGGTGTTGAAAGCTCTGAAAGTACATCGCGTGAAGGCAGTGGCACGATCACGCTGGATTTTGAACCGGGTTGGGATATGGCGCGCGCTGCGGCAGATGTTCAGACTGCGGTGGATGCGGTCACGACCCTGCCAGAAGATGCAGAAGAGCCCTATGTTCGTCGCGGTGCGTGGCGTGACCGTGTTACAGATGTGGTCATTACAGGCCCGGTTGCACCTGATCAGTTGGGGCGATTTGCAGATGAATTTGTGACGCGCCTTTTCGAGGTTGGCGTGACGCGCACGACAATCCAAGGGGTAGCGGCACCTGAAACATTGGTCGAAATCCCTTCTGCCAAGCTGATTGCCAATGACATCAGCATGGCGGAAATCGCGGCTGCGATCGCCGCTGAAGTGGATGCGGACCCAGCCGGTGATGTGACCGGTGCCAACGCGCGGGTGCGCACGGGTACCGCCAAACGCAGCGCCACCCAGATTGCGGGCATTGTGTTGCGCTCAAACCCGGATGGATCGAAACTCACAATCTCAGATGTGGCAACAATCCGCAGTCAAGGTGTTGACCGCGAACGCAGCTTTTTTGTCGGCGATGATCCGGCAATGTCAGTGCGCGTTGATCGCTCGGATGGTGGGGACGCCATTGCGATCCAAGAAAAAGTTGAAAAGGTCGCGGCAGAACTGGCGGCAAGCCTGCCCGCGTCTGTCACGGTTGAATTGATCCGCACGCGTGCTGCTGCAATCACTGGACGTCTGGATTTGTTGATCGACAATGGCCTGATGGGTTTGGGATTGGTTGTTACCCTGTTGTTCTTGTTCTTAAATGCCCGTACCGCGTTCTGGGTTGCGGCGGGGATTCCTGTATCCATGGCCGCGGCAATTGCGTTGATGTACGCAGGCGGTATTACGATCAACATGATTTCGCTGTTTGGTTTGATCATTACTCTTGGCATCGTTGTCGATGATGCAATTGTGGTGGGTGAACACGCCGATTATCGGTTCAAAGAACTGGGCGAAAGCGCGATGGAGGCGGCAGAAAATGCGGCGCGTCGCATGTCGATGCCGGTTTTTGCCGCGACACTTACCACGGTGATTGCGTTCTTTGGCTTGGTTGTGGTTGGTGGGCGTTTTGGCGATCTGATCAAGGATATTCCGTTTACTGTCATTGCGGTGCTGGCGGCATCTTTGGTGGAATGTTTCCTGATCCTGCCCAACCACATGGCCCATGCAATGCGCGCAGCGCGCAAAGAACATTGGTATGATCTGCCCAGTCGCTTGGTGAACCGGGGTTTTGTTTGGGTTCGTGAAACGCTGTTTCGTCCTTTCATGGCAGGTGTGATCAAGGCGCGCTATGTCGTATTGGCGGGTGTTGTTGTGGTTCTGGCCAGCCAAGTTGCGCTGTTCATCAATGGCGATGTGCAATGGCGGTTTTTTAATGCGCCTGAACGTGGATCTGTGACTGGCAACTTTGCGATGGTTGAGGGTGCAAGTCGCGCAGATACGCTTGAGATGATGCGCGAGATGCAGCGCGCGACCGAAGAATTGGGCAAGGAATATGAAGAACGCCATGGGACCAATCCATTGGATTATGTCATGGCGCAAATTGGCGGCACAACCGGGCGTGGGTTGGCGGGCGCGGATACCAAAGATGAAGACTTGCTGGGTGGTATATCCATTGAATTGATTGATGCAGATTTGCGGCCCTATTCAAGCTTTGCTTTTGTGGGGGAATTGCAGGACCGGGTGGTCAATCACCCGTTGGCCGAAACGGTCAGTTTTCGGGGATGGCGCTCTGGTCCCGGTGGCGATGCATTGGATGTGCAATTTTACGGCGCGGATACAGATACGCTCAAGGCCGCTTCGGAAGATTTGAAAACTGCCCTACGCCAATATTCCGAGGTCAGCGCGGTTGAAGATAATCTGGCTTATGACAAAGAAGAATTGATCCTTGATCTAACGGCACAAGGTCAGGCGCTTGGTTTCACCATCGACACGCTGGGGCGTGCCTTGCGCAATCGTCTGGGCGGGATTGAGGCGGCGACCTACCCCGATGGGCCACGGTCGGCGGCGATCCGGGTTGAACTGCCAAAGGGTGAATTGACCGCTGACTTTTTGGATCGCACCCAAATGCGTACACCCGACGGTGTCTATGTGCCGCTGGCCGATATCGTCAGCGTCACTCGGCGCACGGGGTTCAGTACGGTGCGGCGTGAGAATGGCATCCGGTTGATATCGGTCACGGGGGACATTTCCGAAGACGATCCAGCCCGTGCAACAGAGATCACCCAAGCGCTTGCGGATGACATCCTGCCCACCATCGCGTCCGAGCGTCAGGTAGAATTCCGCCTTGCCGGGCTAAGTGAGCAGGAAAATGAATTCCTTAGTGATGCATTGACCGGATTGATCCTGTGTCTGACCGGTATTTATTTGGTGTTGTCTTGGGTCTTTGGGTCGTGGACACGGCCTATGGTTGTGATGGCAATCATTCCTTTTGGATTGGTCGGCACAATCTATGGTCATGCGTTATGGGATGTGCCGCTGAGCATGTTCACAGTAGTTGGTTTGCTGGGCATGACAGGTATTATCATCAACGATTCCATCGTGTTGGTCACAACCATTGACGAATACGCTGAAACCCGCGGGTTGGTGCCCTCAATAATTGATGGGGCGGCAGATCGATTGCGTCCCGTGATGTTGACTACCATGACCACGGTTCTGGGCATGGCACCGCTGCTGTATGAACAAAGCCAACAGGCGCAGTTTTTGAAGCCGACAGTGATTACGCTGGTCTATGGCCTTGGCTTTGGGATGTTGTTGGTCCTGTTGGTTGTGCCTGCATTGGTTGCAACACAGCATGACATCGCGCGCCAAATTGGCGCGATGCGACGCGGGGTGCGCGCGCCTGTTGGTGTGATGCGTTGGGGCATGTTGGCGTTGTGGGCTGTGATTATCGGTTGGGGTGCCTTGACCCTTGGCTGGGCGGCTTGGCAAGGGCAGCTTTATCCGGTGTTGGCACAGATGTTTCCAATGATTTCAAGCATATCTGCGATGACAGCTGGTTTGATCTTGTTTATTGGCGGCGTAGCAGGGATCGCGATTTTGGGATATATTATCGGCGCACTTATATTTGCGTTCCGGCGTCCAAAATCAAGCCTTGGCTGATCTAACGCCAGCCCTTAACCGGGTGTACAGCCCTGAATTTCAACAGCATGGTTTTTGCCTAGAACGGTGATGCGGATCGCTGAGCGGTCAATCGCCAGTGCGCCGCCACCCGTTGATTGCAAGTCACCCGTTGCGGTTAATTGGCCACCGCTGCGGCTGCTGTCTGTTTCGCTCATCCACAGGTTTGGCTGCCCCGGTTCGATTACTACAACTTCGCGCCCCCCCGTCGATGGCACATTCAGCCGTGTTTTGATTTCAAGTCCCTTGGCCGTCGGGCGCAATGAACATGTCGCTGATGTCACACCAGCTTCGGATGCTGAATAGGGGCGCGCCGCCAAGGATGCTGCGATTGCTGGTGTTGGTTTTGTATTGGTGGTGTCCAAGGTCGCGCGCAACGTCATTTGGTGTGGCACACAGATGTCACTGCACACGCCTATGTCTAAATTGGCCCGCAGCTTAATCGGCTTACCAGATTTGCGGGGGGCGATGGTAATCGGCAGGACCAATTCATTGGCATATCCGATGGTGCGCACGCCGCTTTGGCGAAACACCTTGGGGGCGGGCCATGTGATTCCAACACCGCGCAGGTTGGAAGAACCGGACCAGTCAAAGGCGGGTGGGATGCCGTTGTCTCCGGGGCTGCGCCAATAGGTTTTCCACCCCGGTGCAAGGGTCAGTTTGATCGCCGCGACGCGGGTGCCATCTGCGCGCACCCAACCGGATAGGATTTCGCCAGTGACAGGTGTGCCAATTGAATCTTGTGCCATAGCCGGAAGGGTGATTGTGCCAAGGACAAGCGCGCAGAGGAGTGTTTTTATCATCCCTCCTAAATGCGCCAAAGCCCGGCGACTGCCAAGTCACATTTGCATCATCCATGTTTCGCCTATCAAGGCGTAATGCCCTTGTCACCCCGCAGGGCAGGCGGCATGTTTGATCTAACGCAGGAGATCACATTACATTATGTCATTTGCCAAACTCGATCTGACTGGAAAGCTGTTGGTGGCGATGCCCGGCATGGGTGATCCACGTTTTGCCCATTCGGTGATCTATCTCACCGCCCATTCGGCACAGGGCGCGATGGGATTGATGGTGAATAAACCCGCGCCTGAGTTGAAGTTGTCAGATGTTTTGGATCAACTGGTTGAGGGCAGCGTGCCTGTTGATGGGTCTTTGGGCGTGTACATCGGTGGCCCAGTTGAGACAGGCCGTGGGTTTGTTTTGCATTCGGATGAATACACATCCGCCATCGAAACCCTTGTTGTGGATGGTGGCATTGCGCTGACCGCGACCTTGGATATTCTCGAAGATATTGCCGCTGGCAAAGGGCCGGACAAAGCACTGCTGACGTTGGGCTATGCTGGTTGGGGGCCGGGCCAATTAGAGGGCGAGATCGCGCAGAATGGTTGGCTGACCTGCGATGCAGATATGGCATTGGTTTTTGGTCTGCCGGATGCCCAAAAATGGGCGGCGGCTGTGCAGTCATTGGGGATCGATCCGCTGGGATTGTCCGCGACGGCAGGGCGTGCCTGAAATTAGGGCGTGCCTGTAATTGCGATTTATCGTGGCGCGGCAGCGCGGCGCAGGCGGTCATTGATGGCTTGACCCAGCCCATGTGTCGGGATTGGCGCAACCGCAATAGGGCGGCCCAATGCATCTAATTGGTGTAGGTGGTCAAACAAATTTGCCGCGGCTTCGATCAAATCGCCATGCTGCGACAGGTTTAGATCGCAAGCCATTTTGCCAAACCCAAGCAAGACTTCGCCCTCGTTTGCACAGGCTGCGTCTAACCGCACCGAGGCGCCAGGCGCATAATGCGAGGCAAGTTGGCCAGGGGCAATAATCTCTGCTCCATCAACGTGGTTTAGGGGTTGGCCAAGCGCGGCTTCGATCGCTTCTTGGGGTAATCCACCAGCACGCAAGAGTGTTGGGCCTGCGGTATCCAGGCCGATTATTGTACTTTCCAATCCAACAGAACAGGGGCCATCGTCCAGGACAGCAGCAATGCGCCCGCCAAGACCGGACAGGACATGTGCCGCTGTTGTGGCGCTGATCCGGCCCGATGGATTTGCCGACGGGGCCGCAACCGGGCCATCAAATTGAGCAAGCAATTGGTGCGCAGATGGATGTGCGGGAACACGCAAGGCAACAGTATCCAGACCAGCGGTCACCAAGGACGACAATCCATGTCCGTCTTTTAAAGGTAGCACAAGTGTCAAAGGGCCGGGCCAAAATGCACTCGCGAGTATTTCTGCTGTATCGGACCATTCGACATAGTGGCGCGCGTCAGATGCATCACTGAGGTGCACAATCAGCGGGTTAAAGCTGGGTCTTCCCTTGGCCTCATAGATTGCTGCAACCGCTCTGCTGTCACGGGCGTTCGCGCCCAACCCATATACTGTCTCTGTCGGAAAAGCGACCAATTGACCTTGTGCCAGCAACCCTGCGGCCTGCGCGATGCCAGCAGCGTTTGGGGGCAAGGTTTTGGTTTCTTGGCTCATTTTATCCTCGTGACGCCGCGTTTTGGGTTGCCGGGGCGCGGTTGTCGTTTCATGTTGCTCACAACACCCTTGCCCATATCAGGGCTAAGCTGGGCTTGCCAATCCTTTGCCCGCGCATCTTTGGAGATACTCAAATGCCTTATCGCGCCACCGTGGATGATTTTAACTTTCTGTTTGACCATGTGGTCGATTTTAACGCGTTGCGCGAAACCGAAAGCTTTGCTGAAGCCACGGATGACGTGACGCGCGCGATCATGTCAGAGGCTGGCAAGATGTGTGATGAGGTGCTGGCACCGCTGCAACGCAACGGTGATTTGCATCCTGCGCGCTTGGAAAATGGTGTTGTGCGCACGTCGCCGGGTTATGATGGCGGGTATAAAGCAATTGCTGAAGGTGGCTGGGTTGGCATGTCAGCGGACCCTGAATACGGTGGTATGGGTTTGCCCATGACATTGACGTCTGCGGTCAATGAAATGATGGCTGGCGCGTGTTTATCGCTGCAATTGGCCCCGTTGATGAGCCAAGGCCAGATCGAGGCACTAGAGCACCATGCATCCGATGAGATCAAGGCGCTGTATCTGCCCAAGTTGATCAGTGGTGAGTGGACAGGCACGATGAACCTGACCGAATCGCAGGCGGGATCCGATGTTGGTGCGCTGTCCTCCAAAGCCGAAGACAATGGCGATGGGACATATTCTGTCAGTGGTCAAAAAATCTATATCAGTTGGGGCGACAATGATCTTGCGGGCAACATTTGCCATCTGGTTTTGGCGCGTTTGCCGGGTGCACCTGCGGGCACAAAAGGGATCAGCCTGTTTTTGGTGCCCAAGTTTTTGCCAGATGAAAACGGTGAACCCGGGCCACGCAATGGCGTGAGTGTTGTCAGCCTTGAGCATAAGATGGGCCTGCATGGATCACCGACCGCTGTGATGCAATATGATAGCGCCAAAGGCTGGTTGGTTGGCAAAGAACAAGGTGGCATGGCTGCGATGTTCACGATGATGAACAACGCACGTTTAGGTGTCGGCGGGCAAGGTATTGGTGCGGCTGAAGGAGCATATCAAAAGGCACTCGAATACGCGCTTGAGCGCAAACAGGGGCGCGCGGGTGGCACTGGTACAATTGCTGAACACGCGGATGTGCGCCGTATGCTGATGACAATGAAGGCTGACGTTTTTGCCGCACGTGCGATTGCACTGTCCTGTGCCTATGCCATTGATATGGGGCAGGCGACGGGGACAGCAGAATGGAAAGCGCGCGCCGCATTTCTGACGCCAATTTCAAAGGCCTTTGGTACGGACACTGGTATTGCCGTGTCTGAAATGGGCGTGCAAGTGCACGGCGGTATGGGCTTTATCGAAGAAACAGGTGCTGCGCAGTTCTGTCGCGATGTCCGTGTGACCGCAATCTATGAAGGCACCAACGGCATTCAAGCGATGGACCTTGTGGCCCGCAAGATGATGGATGGCGGTGAGGCGGCGAACCTGTTGTTGGATGAGATCGAAACGGACGCCGAAGCGGCACGCGAGAGTTTCCCAAAGATGGCAGATGCGGTTTGGCAGGCCTCTGAAACATTGCGTGAGGCAACAGAATGGCTTACCTCGCAGGACGATATGAACATGCGGTTTGCGGGCGCGGTTCCGTATCTGCGTGCCTTTGCACGTGTCCTTGGTGGGCATTTACATTTGCGTGCAGCGATGGCCGATAAGGGCGGTGCGCGCGAAAAATTGGCGCGCTTTTATATCCAACGCTTGTTGCCAGAACATGTCGGATTGTTGGCGCATGCACAGGCAGGTGCGGATGACCTCTTTGCCCTGACCACTGACGAATTGGCGGCCTGATGGCTGATAAGATGCCCGAAGGGTTGCGTTATCCTTGGGAAACTCCACCGGCACATGGCGTTGAGGCAATTGAAATCGCGCCCGGTGTCTTATGGCTGCGCTTTCCGTTGCCGATGAAGCTGGATCATGTGAACGTCTATGCGCTGGACGAGGGCGATCATTGGACCATCATCGATACTGGTTTTGCATGCAAGAAATCAAAGGCGCTGTGGCGCGACGCGATGGCAGGGCCGCTTGATGGTAAGCCTGTCAAACGCGTGGTGGTGACGCACCATCATCCAGATCATATTGGCTTGGCAGGTTGGTTTCAGGCTGAATTTGGCGCGGAACTGGTGACAACACGTACCGCTTGGCTGACGGCGCGCATGCTGACGTTGGATGAACAAGCCGTCGCGCCCGCAGAATCGCTTAGCTTTTATCGCAAATCCGGCATGGACAGCGATCTGCTGGACAAGCGCAGCAAGGACCGTCCGTTTAACTTTGCTGACGTCGTGACGCCCCTGCCGCTGGGATATACCCGCATCAAACAGGGCGATACGATCACCATGGGCGGGCGCGTCTGGGACATTCACATCGGCAACGGCCATGCCCCCGAACACGCGACGTTTTGGAGCAGGGATGACAATCTGGTCATTGCAGGCGATCAGATATTGCCTTCGATCAGTCCCAATGTCGGCGTCTATCCAACCGAGCCGATGGCGGACCCGATTGGCGAATGGCTTGAGGCCTGCGAACGCTTGGCCCCCTTGGCGCGGCCTGATCATCTGGTGCTTGGCGGACATAAATTGCCGTTCACCGGGCTGCCCCGGCGGATGGAGCAGTTGATCGACAATCATCATGGTGCGTTGAAACGGCTGACCGCGTTTATCGAAACACCAAAATCAGCAACCGAATGTTTCCCAACCCTGTTCAAAAGATCGATAGGTGAGGGTGAATATGGCCTGGCACTGGTTGAAGCCGTTGCGCATTTAAGCCACCTTTACCAAACGGGCCATGCAACCCGCAGCTTGCGCGATGTGGACGGTGCATGGGTATATCAACGTAAAGGGTGACAGATGGGCGATGAAATTATGACAGCGGCAGAAGCAGTTGAGGGGGATGCATTGCCCAAGATGCATGAGGTTCACACCGACCCCAAGCAGCGCAAAGCCAGCGGTCAGAAAATGCCAAAAGGGGTTACTGAAAAACCTGCTTCGCAAAAATCACCTGCGCAATGGGCTTATGAGCGTGTTGTGCTTTACCTCAAGAATTTCGAAGAACAGTTGGACAATGAACACGAAGTTGCCATGGGCTTTACTGGTGGTGACGCAGGCGTGTTGCGGATCGAGGGCATGGGGTATTTTGATCCCGATATCGTAACCTTTTACGGCACGGACCCTGCGGGGGGTCGCACGCAATTGGTTCAACATGTCAGTCAGTTAAACGTGATGCTGCGCGCCTTGCCAAAACAGGTCGAAGGGGCGGCCCCAAACCGCATAGGATTTCGATTGGTTGAAGATTTGGAAAACCCTGAACCCGCGACATCGTGACCGATGGGGCACAACACCTGCTTTGACCGCGTGACAGGATTGTGCAAATAAGGTAGTCAGCCGCAAACACAACACTCAAGGACGAATGAATATGGCCGAACATGAACATGGCAGCATGAACACCGACGTGCAGGAAAAGACCTTTGATGGGTTTATGTCCTTTGTTACCAAGTCCGTTATTGTGATTCTGGTTTTGCTGGTCGGCATGGCGATTTTCATCCGCTAAATCGTCCAAGCGATTATTTTTAAGGAATTTACTGTGAAGCGTTTATTAATCGGTTTGGCCGTCGTTGGCCTTGTTGCGGGTTGTGCTGGGGATTCGTCACCCGATAGTCCACCAGAGGCCGTTGCAGCCGCTGCGTTCCGGGAAGGTGGCCCCAAGACCCTCACAGTTTTCACCATGGTCAATAACCGCACTGGCAGTGGCGGCCATACCGCGCTGATGGTCAAAGGATCGCAAACCGTGATTTTTGACCCAGCGGGATCGTTCCGTGACCCGCGTGTGGTTGAACGCGGTGATGTGCTTTATGGAATGTCGCCCAATTGGGTCCAGTCCTACAAATCCGCCCATGCCCGCAGCACCTATCATGTGGTGTCTCAGGAAATTCCGGTGACCGCCGCACAGGCGGAACGCGCGCTGCAATTGGTTGCCAGCAACGGTGCTGTGCCCGGGGCCTATTGCGCCAATGCCACCACAAGCATCATGGCGCAGATTGATGGATTTCAAAACATCGAAAATACGTTCTACCCGCTCAAGTTCATGGCGCAGGTTGCCACGCTGCCGGGTGTGAAAACCACAAAGTACTATGAAGATGACAATGGTGATGTGATCGATGCTGTGCGCGCCGGTCAAATCCTCGCGTCACAATAAGTAGAGCAATCCATAAAGTGTGAGAGCCCCGGCAAGGATCGCGGCAATCACATTTTTTGTCCACAACCCAACCAGAAATGTCACGCAGGCCGCCGCCAAACGCGCGGGGTCCGTTTGACCACCTGTCGCGGCAGGCCAAAGCACTTGTGGCGCAACCAGTGCCGGTAAAATCGCCACCGCAGTATAGCGCAGATGTCGCAACAGCCACGGCGGCATCGCGCGATTGCCAATGAAACCGGTAAAGACAAAGCGCAAAAAGAAACTGCCGATTGCCAGCCCGATGATCACAATCCACAGTGTTGTCTTATCGATCATGATGGTGTGCCTGTGCGCCTTGCCAGCCAGACTTCGGCTTGGGCGCCTGCGATCATACCGCAGATACCAGCAATAATAAGGCCCAATGAATAGGGTACATCGACCACCAACAGACTGACAGCAACAGCGACAAAGGCGGCGACCACATGGGCGAGGGTGCGAAACATAGGCGCGATCATCGCCAGAAACGTGATCGGAATGGCAAAATCAAGCGCCCAACTGTCTGGGACTTGAGACCCCAGCAAGGCCCCCACAAAGGTGAAAATATACCACAACGGCGCGACGGATGTGACTGCTCCCATAAAGTAGGCAATACGTTGAGGGACAGTCATATCAGGGGCTTTTTCGAATTGAGAAATGGACACCACATAGGATTGATCAACCGTCAAATACGCTGCCACTGCACGCTGCCACAATGGGGCCGCGCCGATCCATGGCGTGAGCGATGCAGAATACATTGCCATGCGTAAATTTACCGCAAGGGCAGATGCAAGGATGATGATTGTTGGTGCCTCTTCTTGAAGCAATTGCAATGCAGTAAGTTGGGCGGCACCCGCAATGACTGTTACAGAAAACACCAAGGTTTCAAAAACGCTCAGGCCAGCTTCGGTCGCGACGATGCCAAATAGCGTGGCAAAGGGAATGATCACCAGAATAAACGGTGCCCCGTCGGCAATGCCTTTTAGATAGGCGGATTTCGGTGTGGTGATGGCCATGCGTTGCCCTTAGATTACCTTTGAAGTCGTAGCGCCATCGCCGGGGGGATACAATTGGCCCAAGAGATTGATCTGTCAGATTATCTGATCGCCCCTGATCCGGGTGCCTCGCGTCTGACGCGGGCAGTGCGCGGCGTCGATCACACGGGCGTTGAAACCACGATCCGTGTGGTTGAGGAACGCCCTTTGACGATTTTCCTAAATGCCCAAGAGATTGTGACGGCCATGACGATTGGCGATTATCCCGCCTATCTGGCGCTGGGGTTTTTACGCAATCAGGGCATGTTGCGAATTGGTGAGGAAATCACCGGTGTTGATTATGACGAAGAATTGGAAACCGTCGTTGTACGCACTGCGCGCGCAACCGACTATGAGGACAAAATGCGCCGTAAAACTCGAACGAGTGGCTGTGCTGTTGGGACGGTTTTTGGCGATATGATGGAGGGATTGGAGGGTGTGAGCCTGCCCCAGACCCCTGTGCGTACCTCATGGCTGTATGCGTTGTCGGCTAAGATTAACCGCACCCCGTCATTGTATCTTGAGGCAGGGGCGATCCATGGCACCATCCTGTGTGTTGGTGATAGGCCATTGGTTTATATGGAAGATGTCGGGCGTCACAACGCGGTCGATAAAATTGCCGGGTGGATGTTGTCCGAAGGTGTGAGCGCAGATGATAAGATTCTCTACACCACCGGACGATTGACCTCAGAGATGGTGATCAAAACCGCGATGATGGGTATTCCGGTATTGGCGTCGCGTTCAGGGTTTACCGCATGGGGCGTTGAAATTGCTCAGCAGGTTGGACTGACGTTGATTGGCCGCATGAAGGGCAAACGCTTTGTCTGTCTTGCAGGAGAGGAACGCCTAATACGGGATGCGGATCCAGACGCGGTGGCGGATGAACCGCGCAAATCGGGGCGCAAGGGCGCGGTATGACCTATAATCTGACATTCGAAATTGCACCTGACCTTTATCGCCGTGCTGTCACGACCCCAATTACCGGCGCGCCTTCTAAAAATAGGGTGATGGTGCAAAACATCGCTGCTGCCCTTCTTTTTCCTGCAAGCGTTTCCGCGTTCAACCGCGCGCTGTTTGATCCCGATAGTCTCATTGCGATGCTATTTGCTGCTGTGCTTGGGGCGGGTCTTGTGCTGGCCGTTTGGTGGCACCAGCACCGGAGACTGGTTGGTATTCATGGGCGGTTCAATGAAACTGGTGGGACGCAGACGATACAGATTGATGCAGATGGCATTATCGCACAACGCCCCAATATTAAGAGCGAGATGAGTTGGCCATTTGTAAAAACCATACGCCAGATTGAGGCGGCGACGTTGATTGAATTGCCTACAGCCCGATTGATTGTACCTGATGACGCGCTTCCCGACGGGACGGATAAAGCTGCTTTCTTAGCACAGCTTATGGAATGGAAGGCGGCATGAAACAACCTCTTGGTGTGATCCTTGCTGGCGGACAGGCCACGCGCATGGGCGGTGGCGATAAGGGGTTGTTGCCTTTGGGGGATGGTACATTGCTGTCCTCAGTCATCGACAGGCTTGAACAGCAGGTTGCCGATATGGCGCTAAATGCCAATGGTGATGCAACGCGGTTTGCAGCGTTTGATTTGCCGATCTTGCCAGACAGTATTGATGGTTTTGTCGGGCCTTTGGCTGGGGTGTTGGCGGGTCTTGATTGGGCCGCAGCACAAGGGGCGGACACAATTGTGACGGCAGCCGCAGACACACCGTTTTTTCCGTGTGATCTGGTGCCGCACCTCCTGCTTGCCAGCGAAGGCATGACGCATCCTTTGGTCCTCGCTGCGACGCCGGATGCTAAACGCGGCACCGCGCGCCATCCCACGTTTGGCCTATGGCCCGTGGCCTTGCGCGATGATCTGCGTACCGCCTTGCAAGGCGGGTTGCGCAAGGTTGTCTTATGGACGGATCAACACGGTGGACGCAGCGCCCTGTTCCCGGATGAAGCCGCATTTTTCAACGTCAACACGCCCGATGATCTGGCGCAAGCGGAGCGGATGTTATGAGGGTGTATGGTGTCGTCGGCTGGAAGAACGCAGGCAAAACCGGGCTGATGGAACGGCTGGTGACTGAGATCACCGGGCGTGGTTTCAGCGTTTCGACGGTCAAACATGCGCATCATACATTTGACGTTGATCACGCGGGCAAAGACAGCCACCGCCACCGCGTTGCGGGGGCCACAGAGGTCTTGCTGTCATCGCGCAATCGCGTCGCCCTCATGCACGAATTGCGTGACGCAGAAGAACCAACGCTGGATATGCTATTGGCCCGTCTGAGCCCTGTCGATTTGATATTGATCGAAGGATATAAACGCGATGCCCATCCCAAAGTCGAGGCGCATAGGGCCGAAACGGGAAATACGTTGATTGCGCCGGATGACGCAACGATCCGGGCGGTGGCAAGTGACGTCCCGCTAGATCTGGATCGTCCGGTCTTTGATCTAAACGACACCAATGCAATTGCTGATTTCATTTTGGCTGAGGTGGGTCTGTGAGCGGATTTGACACCATTGTTATGGTTGATTGGTCCGGCGGGAATGACCGAGGGGCTAAGCCTGTCAAAGACGCGATTTGGGCTGGCGTCACCCGCTTGGGCGTGGCGGACGAACCTGTGTATTTGCGTAACCGACACGTGGCAGAGGCTTGGTTGGCTGATCTGTTTGGCGCAGAATTGAAAGCAGGACGGCGGGTGCTGGCGGGATTTGATTTCCCTTTTGGGTATCCGGCAGGATTTTGTCGCGCGCTGACGGGCGGTGATGATCCGCTGGCCCTGTGGGATTGGTTTGAGGCGCGTATTTCTGACGCGCCCGATGGTAACAACCGTTTTAATGTCGCAGCAGAGATTAACCGCACACATGGGCGCGGGCGGGGGCCGTTTTGGGGCACAACTTTTCAAAATCGTGAATTTGAAGGGTTGGCGCGCAATAAGGACGCTTACGTCAATCCATTTGCCGAACGACGCTTGTGCGAGGGTCAGGCAAGTGGCGCATTTACCTGTTGGCAGCTTGCTTATACAGGCGCGGTTGGCAGTCAGATCATGATGGGCCTGCCCGTTCTGGCACGCCTTCGACGTGATTTCCCAGTGGCAGTTTGGCCGTTTGAACCGCTGGATGCAGAAATTGCGTTTGTTGAGATTTGGCCATCGCTGACGGTTACGGGTGCACCGGATGGGATGATCAAGGACGCATTTCAGGTGGGCGAAGTGGCGCGGCAAGTGGCGGGGTTGAGCACTGCAAAGTTGTCTGAAATTTTGGATGTGGACGCCCCTGAAGAGGGGTGGATATTTGGATTGGGGTTTGAGGATGTTTTGACGTCCCCGCCACCGCCACCGCTGCGGAATGATTGCTTTGCGCTACCACCCGGCGTGCATTGGACCCCTGTGGATGAGGCTTTGGCCTTGCTTGAGCAGCGGTTAAAGCCTGTCACACGGACGCAAATTTTGCCGCTCTCGCATGTGTTGGGGCGGATCGTGGCGCAAGATGTCTGTGCACAGCGGGCGAACCCACCCCTGCCAAATACAGCGGTGGATGGCTACGGGTTTGCGGGTGGTCGTGACAGTGGTGCGCATGAATTACCGCTTGTGTCTGGGCGGGCTGCGGCAGGGGATGTGCCGCAAATGGTGCCAAAAGAGCAAGCCATGCGCGTGCTCACTGGGGCTGCGCTGCCCAATGGCGTCGACACGGTTATCCTGCAAGAGGATGTTGTGGTGGATGGTGGTAATATCCGTTTTTCTGGTCCTGTCAAACAAGGCGCAAATACCCGTAAGGCTGGTGAAGACGTTATAGCGGGGCAACAAATCCTGCACAAAGGGCAGCGGATTGGCGCGCCCGATTTGGCGTTGATGGCGGCGACTGGTCTATCTGAAATTACTGTTCACGACCGCCTGAAAGTCGGGGTTCTTTCGACGGGCAGCGAATTGGTTGAACCGGGCGCGCCGGCAAAAGATGGCCAAATATTTGATGCAAACCGTCCGATGTTATTGGCTATGGCCACGCAGTTTGGACATGACGCCGTTGATCTGGGCAAGGTCCCTGATAACCGCGAGATTTTGCGCGACAGGTTAGATCAGGCTGCCCGTGACGTTGATGTGATCCTAACGAGTGGAGGCGCATCTGCGGGCGACGAAGACCATGTCTCGGCTTTGTTAAGCGAAGCGGGTGCGATGGATCTGTGGCGTATTGCGATCAAACCGGGGCGGCCCTTGGCCTTGGGGGTATGGTCGGGTATCCCAGTTTTTGGCCTGCCGGGTAATCCGGTGGCGGCGATGGTGTGCACATTGATCTTTGCGCGCCCAGCGATGTCCTTGTTGGCTGGTGCTGGGTGGTCTCAACCGCAAGGATACGAGGTGCCTGCTGCTTTTGAAAAATCTAAGAAAGCGGGTCGACGTGAATATTTGCGGGCGCGGATCAGGGATGGCCAAGCAGAGGTTTTTGCCTCTGAAGGGTCAGGGCGGATCAGCGGGTTGAGTTGGGCGGAAGGTCTGGTTGAACTGTCAGAGCCAGCGCAAAAAATCGGCTTTGGCGATATCGTCCGGTTCATCCCCTACGGCAGTTTCGGCATTTGAATTGGACGTCCACCTAAGACGGTGTTCCCCATTCCAGCCATCGCCTTTCTTCGGGATCTAACAGTTCAGACATACGCGCATCATAAGCTGCAAGGTCTGCCTTACTTAGGATACCGACCCACTTGTTTGATGTCGCGCTGTCAAAAAAGTCAGCATCCTTGCGCCAAAATCCATTGCCCGCCGCGACGGCGAAACGGTCTGCGTTTGCTTTCATGTTTGTAAAGCTTGCAGCATCGATAAGGGCCTTGAGTAGGGTATCATCGTGACGGATGCCAATGTGGCGGGCGATACGCGCAAAGCCGCCCGGCAGATCACGGCGCATATCAGCGTAATGCAAACGCAGCAAATTTTCCATAGGTTCGGCCTGCAACGCACTGCGGTAATGCGATACGATCGTGGACAGGCTGGCCCCATCAAAATGGTCACCTTCCAGAAAGATGCGAAAACTCTCTGAAATATCATCTGGATAGACATCACCCAAGACATCTTGGGTCATGTTCGACAGATGTTTGCGGAACGAAAAATGGACATCAATCGGGTGACGATAAATGCTGATATAGCGCAGATCAGGCCATACCGGGATCCCATCAAGCGGGGTGTGGGTTTTGATCTGACGGAGTTGAGTTTGCGCATCCAGTTTTTTGATCACCTCATCCAATTCGCGCAGGTTGATGTCAAACCACGGGGCGTTGTTGGTGACATCGGCGTCCACATTGGGATCGCCAGAAATTAGCAATGCCAAAATACCCTGAAGCCATGTCGTGCCAGATTTTGGCGGTGTTGAAACAACGATATCACCGACCCGCGGTCTCAAGGCGTTCCAGCGGCTTGGGTCAGTAATCTTGCCTTCGTAACGGTGCGTTGGCAGTCTGGGGGCTTTGATCATGGTCACCTGTACTTTGCAGGCTTGCTTGGGTTTTAACCTTAGTCAAACGTACCAGCACAACGGCCAAGCAGCATAAACGCGCGGGCCGTACGCGTATCGGCCAGCGCAGAAATTTCACCATCTGAGGCGGCTTTTTCGAATTCAGAAAAGGTGCGATCAAAACGGCGCAAGAAATGATGCGCTGTATCACGGAAAATTGGGTCTTGCTTCATCCGCGCGTTCGTTAGCGCCAATGACGACCGATCACGGATGCCACCCAATGCAGCAATCGGGCGGCCCCGTGCCCCTTGGGCAAACTGGCGCCACACCTCTGGGCGGGCGCGGTCGGGACGCAGATCATCCATATAGATACCGTCTTGGGACATCAAAGTGAGGATGTCTTGGGCGGCTTGAATTAACTGCGATGCGGTGCGGTCTTTTAGGGCTTTGCGCAGGGAGGCAAAACCTGCTTCATCCTCGGCGGTTTCGGGAAAGTTCAACGCGCGAATGAAATCATCCGTTGGCAGAACTGGTGCGATATCAGTGGCTTGGGTTCCAAGGGCAAGGGCAGGCTGATCATCGGATATGATAGGCTCGGGTTGTGCTGGGGGGCGGGCGTTTTCGTCGCGCCGGGTGTGAAAAGTCGCAAGTGCGGTTTCAGTTTTCTTGGCTGCGGCTGCGATCTCATCCAGTTTGCGAGCAACAGATGGTTCAGAGCGTAGATTACCGCCCTGTTGTTGCGCAATATAAGCTTGGCGAATGCCATCTATGGCAGCCTGCAAACGCTGACTTTCTTCACGCATCACTTTGCTGGCGCGCGCTGCGGTGGCCGCAACCCAGATCATTGCGACAGGCATAAAGATTGCCAGCATGGTCATAAGAAACCGCAATCCCCCGGTGCCATCATTGGGCGTTTCAGCCTGGGGTGTTACCAGAAAAAAGATTGCAGAGCCCAACAGCCACATAACGCTGAGGGCAATTGCAATAATCTCAATCCCGGTGATCACATCTGCTTTGGGTTTGTCGTAGATACCAAGCGGCGTTGGCTTGGCCGAGATACCAGTCACCTTGACCTTTGGAAGGCGCGGATCTTCGACACGACCAGATTCTGGCTGTGTTTTTGGCAAATTTCCTGCCTGCGTGGTGTCAGTCATGCCTGAGCCCCCTTTCAGGCGTAGACGATTTTGAGAACCTCATAGGATTTTTCGCCCCCGGGTGTGCGAACGCTTACTGAATCCCCTTCCTCTTTGCCGATCAACGCACGGGCAATTGGGGATTTGATGTTGAGCAAACCATCTTCGATCTTGGCCTCGTATTCACCGACGATCTGATAGGTTTTCTCCTCGTCTGTGTCTTCGTCGACCAAAGTCACTTTTGCGCCGAATTTAATCGCGCCTGACAATTTGGCCGGATCAATCACATCCGCCAATGAAATCGCGCCTTCAAGTTCTTTCACACGGCCCTCGATAAAGGACTGTTTTTCCTTGGCAGAGTGATATTCTGCATTCTCTGACAGGTCACCATGTTCGCGCGCCTCTGCAATCGCCTTGATGATGGCGGGGCGTTCGACGGTTTTCAGATGCTTGAGTTCGGTCTCAAGTGCGGTGTGCCCTTGGCGGGTCATTGGAATCTTTTCCATGGGCGTTCGGTCCACGTAATGAGGGCCGCGCCCCGATTTGAGTACGGGGGCGGCCGATTGAAAATTGCTTGGTAATTACCTGACCTAAACTGGCACCAGATTGCAAGGGGGATGGTGCTTTTGTCGGCGGTGCATGGCCGTTAAAGTGGGCATCAGTCGTATTGGACAACTTCGTATTCAATGCCATCGTCGTCATGAAAGTAAAACCTGCGCCCCGGTTCGTAATCGCCGTGATTGCTGGTTTTAAATCCGTGCCTCTTAATCGCTGCTTCGGTTGCGTCTAGATCATCAACAACCACGGCAATATGATTTAGCCCACCTGTCACATCGTAACTGCTTTTTTGTGAAGCGATGGGTGCGCCGGGCGTGTAAAGTGCCACGTAATGTGCGTTTGTACCAACATGTTTGGTATGCCCTCCTGCCATTGCATCGCCTTCCCAGCGGATATGCCAGCCAAACAGTTTCTGCATCCATGCTGCGGTCGCAGCGGGGTTAGAAACGGTGTAGTTTGCGTGTTCAAGGTGCGCAGTCATGATGTGGTCCTTTGTTTTCTTGTTGACTGTTATCCATTCTAATTTCTAAACCTAACTTTAGGTCAAGCTAATTTGTGAGGGCATATGGCGATAAATGATGGTCTATCAATCGGCGCTTTGGCAGCGCGCACTGGGTTGGCGGTTTCCGCGATCCGATATTACGAGGCGCAGGGGTTGATCAAACCGTGGCGCAATGCAGGCGGGCAAAGGCGTTTTGAACGGGCTGATCTGCGGCGCTTGAGCTTTGTTATGATTGCACAGCAGTTTGGGTTCACCTTGCCGCAGATCAAATCCGAGTTGGACTGCCTGCCGGGTGCGCGAACGCCAACCAAGGCAGATTGGGCGCGGATCAGTGAGGGCTTTCGTGCTGCCTTGGATGCGCGGATCGTAACTTTAACCAAGTTGCGTGACAATTTGGATGGCTGTATCGGATGCGGCTGTCTTAGCCTTGAGGCTTGCGCGCTGTATAATCCAACAGATCGGGCTGCTGAGAAAGGGCAGGGGCCGCGTTATTTGATGGGCGATGCGCCTGTATCCGATCAGTAAAGATCACACAGGCAATCGCGGCCATTTGTATGCAAACATGACGATCAACATGAGCAGGATCACCTCAAGAGCGCTCCCAAAGACATAGTAATGCCATTCGCCCACTGCGGCACCGATAATCGTGATTCCATAAAGTGTTGCGATAACCATGTTGGCAATCCGGTTTACTGCGGGCCGCATCACAAGGCAGAGAAAAACCATCAAACATGGGATCGCAATGTAGAGGGTTGTCGCAAGCAGAAAGGTCTCTGAAACGTCGAAAACGGCGATTTTGCCCATCTCCAAACCCGCGCGCACATCTGGCCGGTACAGTGAAAATAAGTCGACATAGGCAAAGATAAACAGAATGGACGTCCACAGGGCCGACAATTTAAATCTGACGTCAACGGGGTCAGCGCAGGCGAAGATGGGTTTGGACGACATTTTGGTTAATCCGATTTAATAAGCGTGTTTGCAGAATACTATTGGTTGAGTGGCTAATCAATTGCTTCCATCGCTTCATAGCGCGTCTATGGGATGAATATCTGGGCATATTTTGACGCCTCGTCGCGATTGCAAAGACCCCAGCAGTAGTCTAGCCATTTCCAAACGAATTTTGTCTGAGGGGATCACCTGCTATGGCCGATATTGAACGCGAAACGATGGAATATGATGTGGTTATCGTGGGCGCAGGTCCGGCGGGCCTGTCTGCTGCGATCCGTCTAAAGCAGTTGGATCCCGATTGTAACGTCGTGGTCCTTGAAAAGGGGTCCGAAGTTGGCGCGCATATTCTTTCTGGTGCGGTTCTTGACCCCTGCGGCATTGACGCGCTGATCCCCGATTGGAAAGAAAAAGGTGCGCCGATCACCGTGCCTGTAAAAGAAGACAATTTTTATATGTTGGGCGAAGCGGGTCAGCTGCGCATCCCAAACTTTCCGATGCCACCGCTGATGAACAACCATGGCAATTATATCGTATCAATGGGCAATGTTTGCCGCTGGATGGCTGAACAAGCCGAAGAGTTGGGTGTTGAAATTTTCCCCGGTATGGCCTGTTCCGAATTGGTGTATGGCGACAAAGGCGAAGTCAAAGGCGTCGTTGCTGGTGTCTTTGGTCTAGAGGCCGATGGCAGCATCGGTGAAAACACTGAGCCGGGCATGGAATTGCATGGCAAATACGTGTTCCTGTCCGAGGGCGTGCGTGGATCACTGTCCAAGCAGGTGATTGCGAAATACAATCTGGATGAAGGCAAAGAGCCGCAAAAATACGGCCTTGGCATGAAAGAAATCTGGGAAATTGATCCCGCCAAGCACAGCGAAGGCACCGTGACACATACCATGGGTTGGCCGCTGAATAGTAACGCAGGCGGCGGATCGTTTATCTATCACCTTGATAACAATCAGGTCTATGTCGGTTTTGTGGTGCACTTGGGCTATAAAAACCCACATCTTTTCCCCTACATGGAATTCCAGCGCTTTAAACATCACCCGATGGTGGCTGAACTGCTTAAAGGTGGTAAACGCGTCGCTTACGGCGCGCGCGCGATCACCGAGGGTGGATATCAGGCGATGCCGAAAATGGTCGCCCCCGGTGTGGCGCTATTGGGTTGTTCTGTGGGCATGGTCAATGTGCCGCGCATCAAGGGCAATCATAACGCGATGTTGTCTGGCAAAGCCGCGGCAGAGGCCGCGATGGCCGCGATCAAGGCGGACCGCTCTGGCGATGAGCTAAGCGACTATGAGGCTGATGTGCGTGACGGCGCGATTGGTGCTGACTTGAAAAAAGTGCGCAACGTCAAACCGCTGTGGTCTAACTATGGTCTGACAGCGTCTTTGGTGCTGGGTGGTTTCGATATGTGGACCAACACGCTGGGCTTTTCGCTGTTTGGCACCATGAAGCACCGCAAGTCAGACGCAGCAGCGACGGAAGAAGCCAGCAAGCACAGCAAAATTGATTACCCAAAACCAGACGGCAAGCTGTCGTTTGACCGTCTGACCAATGTCGCGTTCAGCTTTACCAATCACGAAGAAAGCCAGCCTGCGCATTTGACGCTTAAAGATGCCTCCGTGCCTGTTGAATTCAACCTGCCTAAATATGCAGGACCTTCGGCGCGCTATTGCCCGGCGGGTGTCTATGAATTTGTCGAAGAGGCGGGCAAAGATACGCGGTTTGTGATCAACTTTCAAAACTGTGTGCATTGCAAAACCTGCGATATCAAAGACCCAGCGCAAAACATCGTTTGGACCACACCGCAAGGTGGTGATGGGCCGAACTATCCGAACATGTAAGACATTAAAGGCGGGCAATTGTCCGCCTTTTTTATTTGCGACCTTCCGCCGATTTACCCCTCACAGCCGCGTGACAAAGAGGTGTTCCCATTGCGCTTGTGAGCAGACCTGATAGCTTTGCAAAAAAGCGATAGAGGTCGGGTTTTCATGTTTCGAAATGTTCTAAGTCTGGCGGCTGCGGTGGCGATTTCTGTGTCCCTTGTTCCACCGGTTCAAGCGGCGTCGGACGCCGGTGCTTATCTGGCGGGACGTTATGCAGGCGTGCGCAGCGACTACAGCGAGGCGGCGCGGTATTACACACAGGCGCTTGCACGTGACACCAGCAACGTTGAACTGATGGAAAGCACAGCATTGTCGTATCTGTCTTTGGGTCAGATTGATAAAGCTCTGCCATTGGCGCGCGCGCTTGAGGCGAAAGGCCAGCGCAGCCAAGTGGCGCATCTGGTGATTTCAGCAGCATTGGCCCAAAAGAACGATTTTGCCGGATTACTTGCGCGTGAAAATGAAGACGCGGGTGTCGGTCCTTGGGTGGATGGGCTGATCAAAGCATGGGCGCAAATGGGTGCGGGGGATGTGACAACAGCGATCGCGGCTTTTGATGCTCTAAGCGAAGAAGCCGGGATGCGTGGCATTGTGATGTATCACAAGGCGCTTGCCCTCGCGAGCGTGGGTGATTTTGAAGGGGCTGAGGCGATATTCGGTGCCAATGATTCTGGTGCAGCCAGCCAAACACGGCGCGGCGTCATGGCCCGCATCGAAGTTTTGGCGCAGCTTGATCGTCGCGACGACGCATTGACGTTGCTGCGTGACAGCTTTGGCGGTGGATCAGACCCTGAACTTGATATTCTGACGGCTGCCTTAGAAGCCGGGGAGCCGTTGCCTTATACGCTTGTGCGCGATGCCAAGGCGGGCATGGCCGAGGTGTTTTTTACCTTTGCAGCTGTCCTGAAAAACGAAGCAGCAGCGGATTATTATGTGCTGCTGTTCTCGCGGATTGCACACTATCTGCGCCCGGAACATGTCGATGCGCTGCTGCTTTCTGCGGGCCTATTGGAAGACTTGGGTCAATATGATCTGGCAATTAACGTTTATAAATCAATGCCTGCGGATGATCCGGCCTATCATGCTGCGGAACTGGGGCGTGCAGACGCCTTGCGCCGTGCGGGTAAGGTAGAACAGGCAGTCGAGGTTTTGGGGCAACTCACACGCAGCCACGGCGATCTGTCTGTAGTGCATTCGACGTTGGGCGATATTCTGCGTGGCAAAGAGGATTTTGCGGGCGCGATAACCGCCTATAACAAAGCAATTGACCTTACCACGGATGCGACGCGTGCGCGTTGGCTGCTCTATTACTCACGCGGAATTGCCTATGAAAGATCGGGTAATGGTGCCGCATCAGAGACCGATTTTCGGGCGGCATTGGCGCTAAATCCTGAACAGCCTCAAGTTCTGAATTATCTGGGCTATTCGTTGGTCGAACAGAAACGCAATCTGGACGAAGCTTTGGATATGATCGAACGCGCTGTCGCGGCAAGCCCACAATCTGGCTATATCGTCGATTCACTGGGGTGGGTGCTGTATCGGCTTGGCCGGTATGACGAAGCTTTGGTTCAAATGGAACGGGCGGTTGAACTGATTGCTGTTGATCCGGTGGTGAATGACCATTTGGGCGACGTGTATTGGGCTGTAGGGCGCCAGCGCGAGGCAGAGTTTCAATGGCATCGTGCCTTATCATTTATCAAACAAGATGACGTTGACACCGAAGCAGACCCAGATCGTATTCGGCGAAAGCTAGAAATTGGGTTGGATGCGGTCTTGAAAGAAGAAGGCGCGCCGCCGCTTAAAGTTGCCAATGATATCTGAGGCCTTTGCGCCCGCTAAGATTAACCTTTCGCTGCATGTGACAGGGCAGCGCGCAGATGGGTATCACCTGCTGGATTCGCTGGTGGTTTTTGCGGATGTAGGAGATCGGCTATGGTTTGAGCCGGGTAAGGTATTGTCGTTGGACGTTACGGGCCCGTTTTCTCAAGGGGTTCCTACAGACGCGCGCAATCTGGTCTGGCAAGCGGCAGTGGCGGCAGATTGGTCTGGACGCATCCGTTTAGAGAAAAACCTGCCAAATGGCGCGGGAATTGGTGGTGGTTCATCCGATGCAGCCACGATGCTGCGTTATCTTGACCGGGCCGACTTGGCGGCGGCCTTGGGTGCGGATGTTCCCGTTTGTGTCGCCGCATCTGCGCAGCGGATGCAGGGTATTGGTGATGTGTTGACACCGATTGATGGGTTTCCAAAGCTATGGGCGGTTTTGGTCAATCCGGGGGTCAGCGTGGCGACCCCTGATGTGTTTAAAGGGTTGGCAAAAAAGCAGAACTCGGGGATGCCAACGGCATTGCCAAAGTTCCATTCTTCGCGCGAATTGATGCTGTGGCTTGCTGAAATGCGCAATGATCTGGAAACACCTGCCATCGCTGCACAGCCCATTATTGGCGATGTTCTGCGTGCCCTGTCCGGTCTTTCCGACGTCGGGCTGTGCCGGATGTCCGGTTCTGGGGGAACATGTTTTGTCCTGTGTGATAGCAAAGGACAGGCAGCATCAGCGGCACATGATCTGCGAAAAACCCACCCTGATTGGTGGATTGTGGACTGCGCCCTTAGCTGATCCGGCTGACCACGTAATCGGCTAGATCGGATAGCATCACCTTCACTTCATGATCTGGTAATACAGCGAGCGCTGTTTTGGCCTTTTCAGCCCATTCCAGTGCCTCGGCTTGGGTTTCGGTCAACGTGCCATGCTTGTGTAGCAAAGCCAGCGCATGATCTAAATCACCGTCTTCTTGGCGACCCTTTTCGATTGTCCGTTTCCAAAAGGCGCGTTCCTCTGCGTCTGCCTTGGCCACAGCTTTGATCACAGGCAAAGTTAACTTTCGTTCGCGGAAATCGTCACCGATGTTTTTGCCAGTTGCCGCTGATTGACCCTGATAATCCAGCAGATCATCTACAATCTGAAATGCGACACCCAAGGCATCGCCGTAGTCAAACAGCGCTTTTACATGGGCTTTGGGCGCATCTGCGATCACGCCACCGACTTCGGTTGCGGCGGAAAACAATGCGGCGGTTTTTCCACGTACAACTTGCAAATAGATGCCTTCATCTGTCGCCAGATTCTGTGCGGCGGTCAGTTGCAAAACCTCACCTTCGGCTATCGTAGCCGAGGCGTTGGACAAGATGCGTAACACGTCCAGCGATCCGGTTTCGGTCATCAACTGAAAACTGCGTGAAAACAAATAATCGCCAACCAAAACCGATGATTTGTTGTCCCAGAGTAGGTTTGCTGTGGGCCGTCCACGCCGCTGCGCGCTTTCGTCAACCACATCATCATGCAAAAGGGTTGCGGTATGGATGAACTCAACCGTCGCGGCCAGATGGACATGGTAAGGACCGTCATATCCGCACATCCGCGCCGCTGCCAAGGTCAGCATCGGACGCAGGCGTTTGCCGCCTGCCTCAACCAGATGCGCTGTGACTTCTGGGATGCGGGGCGCGTGTTTTGACGCCATACGGTCGCGGATTAAATCGCTAACGGCTGCCATATCTTCAGCCAAATACGCCGCCATACGGTCATGTGGTTTTTGCATGCTGTCGTTTTTCATCAACGTGATCCCACCCAAGGCTCGACAAATCGGCCAAACTGGCCCACATCTTTGATATGAAGGAACTTTTACGCAGCCCAGACATGACGATTATCGCCTTTGCCACCGCCCTTCTTCAGGGCGAGGATATAGACTGCTTTCAAATGGACGTAAACATGAGCGTGCTTGAGGGGGGCATCGGAATTTTCCCGCGCCGATTGATGGTGCATCCAGACAACCACGAGACGGCAGTGCGGGTGATGCGGGATAACGATATTCCGTTAGGGCTTTGATCGATTATCCTGACAGTGCTCTCACGCGTGATGCGTTTTTGGGCGGCAAGCTTCACCTCTATCAACCACGGCAAGGCTATCGTGCGGGTTTGGATGCGGTATTGCTCGCCGCGTCGGTACAGGCGAAAGCAGGCGAATCTGTCCTCGAATTGGGCTGTGGCGTAGGGACGGCGATTCTATGTCTGAACGCCCGCGTGCCTGGCTTAACCCTTACGGGCGTTGAATTGCTTGAACAAAACGCAGCCCTTGCGCGGCGCAACGGGGGTGACGTTTTGGAAGTCGTTACCGCAGATTTGACTGAGATGCCTTTGCATGTACGACAACGCCAGTTTGATCATGTGCTGGCAAACCCGCCGTATTTTGATCGTGGGGCATCGGTCACATCTGAGGACCAGTCGCGCGAGTCAGCGCATGGCGAGCACACGCCCCTGCACAAATGGATCAAGATCGCAGGCAAGCGGTTGGCCCCAAAGGGGTGCGCATACTTTATTCACCGGGCAGAACGACTGCCTGATCTGATCCGCGCATTGCCTGCCGATTTAGGGTCTGTTGAGGTCCTGCCGCTGGCCCCGCGTGCAGGTCGTAACGTAGAATTGATCATATTGCGCGCACGTAAGAACGGACGCGCCGCGTTTCGGCTTCACCATACTTTCGTCATGCACGTCGGGGCCGCCCACGGTGACGATGGTGATCGTTATACCCCAGCTTTGGATGCTGTCCTGCGAGAGGGTGCCGCGTTTAATTTTTGAGCGCGATTTTATCTTTACTTAAGCAATTATTTACCACTTAGCGCATTATGCTGCAGGGCGGCGTGACACAGACGAAATATTGTGGTGAACTCGAATTCTAAACTTTCATTCAGGAGGATTATATGGCTCTCAACGGACATCTGGAAACTCTCAAACGCAAGCATTCAGCAATGAGTGAGGCGGTCGAAAACGCCCAACGCGCGCCTGCGGTTGATGATCTGGAAGTAGCGACGATGAAGAAAGAAAAATTGCGCCTGAAAGAGGAAATCACGCGCCTATCGAGCTAAGTTAGTTTTACCGTGCAAAGCTGGCGCGCGCTGCAATGATAGCGCCGCCGGTGATCAAGATGGCCGCCCACAGCAAGGTATAGCTGGGCGCTGCGACACCCGCGATCACCAAGACAAGTGTAGACAACAGGGGTGCGGCGTACGAACTGGTGCCCAATAGCTGAATGTCACCCTGTTTCACCCCGATATCCCAAACATAGAACGCGAGCCCAACAGGCCCAAGACCCAGACCTGCGATGGCCATCCAGCCTAATGTTGTGCCAGGCAGCACCGTGTCCTCCCATATCAGGTGTATGGGAAGCGAAAGCGCGGCTGAGGCAAGGCAAAAAATCGCAACTGAAGCAGTTGGTGCCGTGCCAATCCGCCGTGACAACACAGAATATCCTGACCATGTCAGGGCGCAGAGTACCGCAAGCATATAACCCGGTAGGTTCTGCACTGAAAACCCTGTGCCGCCCCCGGTGATGATTAATGCCGCCCCCGCAAACCCCATGAGGGCACCGATAACATGCCCCTTGAGTAATTTTTCACCCGGCAGCAAACCTGAGAAAAGCACGATCAGCAGGGGCCAAAGGTATGCAATCAGCCCTGCTTCTGCTGCCGGAGCAAGGCGCAGTGCTGAAAAGTAGAGCGCGTGATATCCAAACAAGCCCAATGTGCCAAAGACATAGACGCGTGCAGACACATGTCGCAGGCTTGGGAGTGCGCCGGTCATCGTGGCCCAGATCAAACCCAATGTGCCGCCCAGGGCGAAACATAATGTGTTCAGTAAAAATGGCGGGGTAGGGGCGGACCCAACGGTAAAAAGAGCCAACAACGCCCAAAGCAATACCGCACAAAATCCGATGGCGGTGGCGCGGGTGCGGGTCATTTTTGGGGAGGCTCCAACATTGAAAATTTTTGCGCGATATGTGCGGTTTTTTCAATCTCTTGCAACATCCAATTCTTAAAGGCTTCGATTTGTGGCCGCGTTTCGGCACCATCCGAACATAGAAACCGAAATCGCGCACCCGTTGGCAAAGCCTGTGGAAAAGGGGCAACCAGACGGCCTTCGGCCAAATCCTTGATCACCAAAGCGCGGCGACCCATGACAACACCAACACCTGCAAGTGCCGCATCTATGGCGTGATCGGCTTGGGAAAAAAGCGGTCCGAGGCTCGGTTTTTGATCAATGCCCATGGCTTTGAACCACGCAGGCCAATCGCAGGGTGGATTCAGAAAACTGATTGAATCATCTACGATTAAAACAGCATTCAGCAGGCTTTCTGGAGTTTGGTATTTCTGCGCCAATTCTGGAAGCATGACAGGCACCGCCCATTCGTCCGCAAGCGGCAGGGCATAAAGGCCGGGGTCAGGGCCGTGCCCAAAACGGATTGCCACATCAATTTGGTCGCGGTTGAAATCCATAAGCCGCAGGGACGCGGAAAATCTCAGATCGATATCAGGATGTGATTGCGCAAAGTCATAAAGCCGAGGTGCTAACCATTTGGCGGTGAACGCGGGGCCTGCGGTGATCGTAAGTGTTTGATGATCTTGCAACCGTTGTGCCGCGCGCCATCCGGCTGCCAGTGCTTGAAAGCCATCCGATGCCGCCGGGGCCAATGCGCGACCCGCGTCAGTTAATTCAACGGCACGGTTTAAGCGGCGAAACAAAGGTGCCCCCAAATGTTCCTCAAGCGATTTTATCTGAAAGCTAAGTGCAGCCGGGGTGACGTGCAATTCTGCGGCGGCCATAGCAAAGGACATATGGCGTGCAGCGGCATCAAAGGCACGTAATGCGGTGAGAGGTGGCAGGCGATCTGGCATGCTCGGTTAAATATAACTTAACTGAAGCAATGAAAAGTCTCGTTTGTCGCTGGGGCATAGAATGATCATATTGAGGTCAAGCCAGCAGAAGCTGACACAGCAACAAAGGAAAATATCATGTTTGAAGCGACAACAAACCCCGCTGCACGAAATGCCATTGAAAACGCCCACGCGGCCCGTGGTGCTGCGATGGCATCAATCTGGAATTGGTTTTTTCACCCATCTTCCCGCTGAACAAAGCGCTTTGTTCTTACGAGATGTGAGAAAGGCCGGATCAGACGATCCGGCCTTTCTGTCGTTTAGCGACTATTTACGTCAGTTAGACAAAAAACTGTGCGCCGTTGGCAGAGATGGTTGAGCCGTTGATAAAGCCCGCATCGTCGGCCACAAGGAATTTAACCGCACGTGCGATTTCTTCTGGTTCGCCCAAACGGCCCGCTGGGATTTGTCCGATAATGCTTTCGCGTACCTTTTCCGGCACAGCCATCACCATTTCTGTGGCAATGTAACCCGGGCAAATTGCGTTGGCTGTGATGCCTGCGCGCGCGCCTTCTTGGGCCAGTGATTTCACGATGCCCAGATCGCCCGCTTTGGTCGCGGCATAGTTTACTTGTGCAAACTGCCCCTTTTGACCGTTGATTGAGCTGATCACCACGATGCGACCAAATTTGCGTTCACGCATGCCGGGCCAGATCGGGTGTACTGTGTTGAACACGCCTGTCAGATTGGTGTCGATGACTTCTTTCCACTGTTGTGGGGTCATCTTGTGGAACGGTGCGTCACGGGTGATGCCCGCGTTGGCAACAACCACTTCGATGGGGCCAAGGTCAGCTTCGACTTTTGCGATGCCTGCGGTGGAATCGTCATAATCTGCAACGTTCCATTTATAGGTTTTGATACCAGTTTCGGCTGTAAAAGCTGCGGCGGCTTCATCGTTGCCGGCGTAGGTCGCGGCGACGGTATAGCCTGATGCTTTTAGTTCTTTGGAAATGGCGGCGCCGATACCTCGGCTGCCTCCGGTGACAAGTGCGACACGGGACATATGTATCCTCCTCAGTAAGTAATGATATTTCAGATCGAATGTCGGGCGCGCAAGATAATTACGCGCCCAATCTGTTTAGGGGCGCTCAAGGCACATGGCAACACCCATGCCGCCACCAATGCACAAAGTCGCGAGACCTTTTTTCGCGCCGCGGCGCTGCATTTCAAACAACAAGGTGTTGAGGATACGCGCACCGGAGGCCCCGATGGGGTGACCAATCGCGATTGCGCCGCCGTTGACGTTTACCACGGCTGGATCCCAACCCATTTCTTTGTTCACAGCACAGGCTTGCGCGGCAAAGGCTTCGTTGGCTTCGACCAGATCAAGGTCTTCGGCTTTCCAGCCTGCTTTTTCCAGCGCTTTGCGGGACGCGTGGATTGGGCCAACGCCCATGATGGAGGGGTCGAGACCGGCAGTTGCGTAAGAGGCGATGCGTGCCAATGGTGTGATGCCGCGCTTTTCTGCGTCATCTGCGCTCATCAACAAAGCGGCGGCTGCACCGTCGTTTAGGCCAGATGCATTTGCAGCCGTGACTGAGCCATCTTTCGTGAAGGCAGGTCGCATTTTCTGCATGGCTTCGAGGTTTGCACCGTGGCGGATGTATTCGTCTTGATCGACAATAATGTCGCCCTTGCGGGTTTTGACGGTAAAGGCAGCGATCTCATCAGCAAATTTGCCAGCTTTTTGTGCTGCTTCGGCTTTGTTTTGTGATGCAACGGCAAATTCATCCTGCATGTCGCGGCTGATTTGCCATTTTTCGGCAACGTTTTCGGCTGTTTGGCCCATGTGATAGCCATTGAAAGCATCCCACAAACCGTCGCGGATCATCGTGTCGATGAACTGCAAATCACCCATTTTCTGACCTGCGCGCAGGTTTTGTGCATGGGGGGAAAGGGTCATGTTTTCCTGACCGCCGGCGCAAACGATAGATGCGTCACCCAGTTGAATGTGCTGTGCTGCCAAAGCAACGGCGCGCAAACCGGATCCGCATACTTGGTTGATGGACCAAGCAGAGCTTTCTTGTGGCAAGCCTGCGTTGATATGAGCCTGACGTGCAGGGTTTTGGCCCTGTGCCGCAGTCAAAACTTGACCTAAAATCGTTTCGCTGACTTCGGATACATCAACGCCTGCGCGTGCGACGACTTCTTTCAATATGGCGGCACCCAAATCATGTGCGGGCGTGTTGGCGAAAGAGCCACCAAAGCTGCCTACGGCAGTACGGGCGGCGGATGCGATGACGACGTTGGTCATAAAATAGGATTCCTCTACCTAATTGAGTGGGGGAATCTGACCCTGCGTCAACCTTTTCACGCAATGCCTCCCCCGCCTTCTAAAGTAGTGATACCTTATGCTCTGCATCGCGGCAACGGCAGCAACGCTGTGCCGCTCTGCATTTGGTGCATATCTTTGTTAACCAGTCGCCCGTGCGTGCATGCCTTGCATCCAAGACGGCCGCGTTGTTGGTGCGCCAAAGTAGTAACCTTGCAAGCAATCGACACCCATTTCTGTCAATATATCAGCATCTTCAGCTGTTTCGACAAATTCGGCAACGGTCAGCATGTCAAAGTGCCCGGCAATAGAAACAAGCGCAGCCGTCAGCGCACGATTGTCTGGATTATGCGCAATCCCTTTGATGAATTGCCCGTCTATCTTGAGGATATCAAAGTAGAAATCTTTGAAATAGCGGATTGCGGTGTGGCCAGCCCCAAAGTCGTCCAAGGCAAAGCAAACCCCATGAGGTTGCAGATCATCCATGAAATCCGCGACCAGTTCAGGGACCAGCATGGCTGAGCTTTCTGTGATTTCAAGGATAAGGCGTTCACCAATAGATTTGTCGCGTTGTAAAAAGCGCCGCATCATCTGGTTCCAAGCCTTATACCCAATCGAACGCGCGGACATATTGATTGACAGACGCAGTTCTGGATTGTTTTGCAGCGCCAATAATCCGGCGCGCAAGGCCAGCACATCAATCTCTCTCCCGGTTTCCGTATCCTCAATTTGCGGCATGAAGTCTTTTGCGGGAATCACCCGCCCGGTGGCGTCCAAGACCCGGATTAACCCTTCGTAGAATCCGACTTTGGTATGATCATTCGCCAACATGATCGGTTGATAGGCAAGCAGGGTTTGTTTGTGCTCAATCGCGTCTTTCACCATTTGAATGGTCGATTTATCACGCTGCGAAACCGCATAATTTAGCGGGCTATCTGCCCCGGGGGCGACGTCAGCGAAACGATGTTTGTTATGGTTGGCCACGGCTTTACACTTTCCCTTGTCACGGTATGCTTGTGGGCCACAACGTCATAACAGCATGTTAAAGTGCTGATTTGGTATCAATTTTAACGGCCAAGCCGACTTGGTCAGACCAAGGGTGAATTATGGAACGTTGTGGCTGGGCCGGATTGGAACAGATTTATGTCGATTATCATGACACCGAATGGGGCGTGCCTGAATACGACAGCCGCGCGTTGTGGGAAAAGCTGATCTTGGATGGCTTTCAGGCGGGGTTAAGCTGGATCACCATTCTTAAAAAGCGCGACAATTTTCGTGAGGCATTTCAGGGATTTGACCCTCATGTGATTGCTGAATGGGGTGACGCAGACGTGGAAAGATTGCTGGGCAATGCAGGTATCATCCGTCACCGAGGCAAGATCCAAGCGACAATCAACAACGCCCGCGCGTGGCAAAAGATCGAAGCGCGCGAGGGATTTGATACCTTTATGTGGCGCTATGTGGGGGGCAAGCCACTGCAAAACAGCTTTGCCACGCAGGCCGATGTGCCGCCTTCGACATATCTTTCGATACAAGTTTCGAAAGATTTGAAAAAAGAAGGTTTTAAGTTTTGTGGCCCGACGATTGTTTATGCATGGATGGAGGCCTGTGGGTTGGTGAACGACCATATTTTGACGTGTCATAGGCATGCGGAATGCGCTGCGATGGCGCGTAAAGAGGAAGTATAGATGCAACACGATCTGCAAGCCAACAAAGCCAACGCCATCGCGTTCTATGACATGATGTTTAATAAATGCGAACCGCGCGTCGCGATTGAGCAATTCGCGGGAGACATCTATATCCAGCACAATCCCCATGTTGCGGACGGCAAAGAAGCGTTCATCGCTTATTTTGAGAAGATGGCAGCTGAATATCCGGGTAAGGAAGCCCGTTTTATCCGGTCGATTGCAGAGGATGATAAGGTCGTACTGCATTGCCATCAGATATGGCCCGGGTCAGACGATTATGCAGGAATAGATATCTTTCGGTTCGATGAGAATGGCAAGATTGTCGAACACTGGGATGTGTTGCAGGTGATCGCGGGCGGCTCGGCCAATGATAACGGCTTGTTTTGATAAGCCAACTTTGAGGGGATCAGCAGCTTTGCAAAAGGGGTCATTGACTCCCTCTGATCAACCCGTATAAGCGCGCATTCATTGGTGTTGGTGGCCCTCGCAAGGGGATGCCTGTCGGGGTTCGCCCAAAGGACAACGCCCTTTAAACGTAGATAAAGGAGAACAGCCGTGACAAAACGCACCGCTGCCAAGCATAAACTAGACCGTCGTATGGGCGAAAACATCTGGGGCCGTCCAAAGTCACCAGTCAATCGTCGTGAATATGGCCCGGGCCAGCACGGTCAGCGCCGTAAGGCAAAAATTTCCGACTTTGGTATTCAGTTGCGCGCCAAGCAGAAGCTTAAGGGCTACTACGGCGACCTGACCGAAAAGCAGTTCCGCCGCATCTATGGTGAAGCTGAGCGTGTAAAAGGCGATACAGGTGAAAACCTAATTGGTCTGCTGGAACGCCGTTTGGACGCGGTTGTGTACCGTGCCAAATTCGTTGCGACAGTCTTTGCTGCACGCCAATTCGTGAACCACGGCCACGTGCGTGTGAACGGTAAGAAAGTAAACATCCCGTCTTACCGTGTAAAAGAAGGTGACGTGATCGAAGTACGTGATCGTTCCAAGCAGATGGTGGCGCTTTTGGAAGCAACACAATTGGCTGAGCGTGACGTGCCTGATTACATCGAGGCCGATCACTCCAAAATGACAGCGACATTTGTGCGCACCCCAGCATTGGGCGATGTGCCATATCCGGTGATGATGGAACCAAATCTGGTTGTTGAATTCTACGCGAAGAACTAATCTTCGCTTATATACAGACCTTTCAAAGGCCGCTCCTTTCAGGGCGGCCTTTTTCGTTGGATGTCGCGGCTTTGCCATTGCACCAGCCTACTGCCGCCGTTTTTGCCGCGTAACGATCTGTGACATACTTCAACACAGGATATCCTTGGGCCGATGAATGTACAAAAACGATCTGCACAGCTGTGCCATGACAAAATCCATGCGCAGGCGACCTCGTTGGCGGGACCTCCGGGTAATTTGTGCAAGCGTGCAGTGCAGTATCATCATATTTATCGTGCCTCTGGTGGCATCTTCTGTTTTGCATTGATTGCAGCACATGGCGCAGTCTGGGCGCAATGGTATCTGAAGGTCGCGTGGCTTGGCGCGGTGGTGCTGGCTGCGTGTGATTGGCGGGCACCCGGTAGTTTTCGAACACGAATGGCGCATTTTGATGCCTATACTGGCGCATTAAAGGACATCAACAGACGGGTGATGATCAAAGCCTATACCGTTTTGCATTTTGCCAAAGACGGTGTGACTGACAATGCGATGGTGGATGATCTGCCGGGTGAAATTGTTATCGAAATCCGCCGCCTTTTGACGAAACAAGCATCAGGTGAATGGGCGACAGACGCCGAAAAACGTGCGCTTTATGAGGCATTCTTTCGGTGGGAACAGGATACGGCTGTTGGCCCTAGCGTTGAGGTTGCAATGGCTGCGTTTGATTGGCCATTGATGCGCAGCTTATGTTTACGTCCTTGGGTGTGGTTTTCGTATTTTCGCGCTGGGCATAGCTTGAACTTTCGTGACTTCACCAGTGCCGAAGAACGTGTTGAAAAAGGGTTGGCTGCTTTTGATATCGCGCGGGATAGGGGCTGGCATAAGGTTGATAAATCACTACGGCTTAATCCGTTTGTGCGTCGCCTCACAGACCCCTATTGATGCGGACCAAGACAAACCCACTGGTCACCGGGTAGGGCCGACGTTAGAACGGCCCCATCTATAGGGGAACTGCCTGTTATGACTGCGATCACGCCACAGCCCGGCATCATGGATATCGACCTTTATCAGGGGGGTGCTGCACATGTGGCAGGCCTTGATAATGTGGTAAAGCTTTCATCAAATGAAAACCCGCATGGGCCAAGTGACGCGGCGCTTGAAGCCTACCGTCGTGCGGCATTTGATCTGCATCGATATCCGTCTTCTGATCACGGACCATTACGCGCCGCAATTGCGGGTGTTCATGGATTGGACTCAGATCGCATTATCTGTGGTGCGGGATCTGATGAGATTATTGCGTTTTTGTGTCAGGCTTATGCCGGTCCGGGTAGCGAAGTTATCCACACCGAACACGGTTTTGCCATGTACCGGATTTCGGCGCTGGCCGCGGGCGCAACGCCCGTTGAGGTCAGCGAACACGAGCGCGTGACGGACGTGGATGCGATTTTGGCCGCGTGCAGTGATGCCACGCGACTGGTGTTTATCGCCAATCCGAACAATCCAACGGGTACGATGATTGGTATGGGCGAAATCACGCGTCTTGCTGACGGGATACCACCGCAGGCCATCTTGGTGCTGGATGGTGCGTATGCCGAATATGTTGACGGCTATGATGGCGGGGCCGCACTGGTGGACAGTCGCCAGAATGTCGTGATGACGCGGACTTTTTCCAAGCTTTATGGGTTGGGTGGTTTGCGCATTGGCTGGGGCTATGGCCCTGCGCATGTGATTGATGTTTTAAACCGCGTGCGCGGGCCTTTTAATCTGTCCCAAGCGGGTTTGAACGCAGCCGAAGCGGCCGTGCGTGACACTGCTTATGCCGAACACTGCCGCGCAGATAATGCCCGGTGGCGCACGTGGATGGCGGATGCGTTGGCCGAAATAGGCGTGCCGTCAGATGTGTCCTGTGCAAACTTTATTCTCGCGCGGTTCGCGTCCCAAGATGAAGCCGAAGCCTGTGATCTGCATCTGCAATCTCAGGGTTTAATCGTGCGGCGTGTGGCGGGATATAAATTGCCAAGCTGCTTGCGCATTACGGTTGGTGACGAAAGCAGTTGTCGCCGTATTGTCCACGCCATTCGGCTATTCAAGAACGGAGATGCAGATGGCAAAAGTGTATGATCGCGTTGCGCTAATCGGCCTTGGGCTGATTGCGTCATCCATGTTTTGGGCGATGAAACGTGGCGGTTTGGCGGGCGAAGTCGTGGGGTATGCACGCAGCGCCGAAACCCGTGATACAGCACGCGAAATCGGGCTATGTGATCAGGTCTATGATACATTGCTTGAGGCTGTTGAGGGCGCTGATCTTGTCGTGCTTTGCGTGCCTGTGGGGGTGATGGGCGCGATTGCAGCCGAAATGGCAGGCGTGTTGAAACCTGGTGCAACGGTCACGGATGTCGGCTCTGTCAAAGCGGATGTGATTGCACAGGTCGGGCCGCATTTGCCAGATGGTGTACATTTTATCCCCGCGCATCCGCTGGCAGGGACAGAACATTCTGGGCCAAAATCCGGTTTTGCCGAATTGTTCGACAACCGTTGGAGCCTGCTTGTTCCTGTTGAGGGCACGGATCCCACAGCGACTGCAAAATTGCGTGCACTTTGGGAAGGCATGGGGGCCAATGTCGAGGAAATGGATGCCGAACACCATGACCTTGTTGTGGCGGTGACTAGCCACGCGCCGCATTTGATTGCCTATACGATGGTCGGGGTTGCGGATGATTTGCGTCGGGTGACGGACAGTGAAGTGATCAAGTATTCCGCTGGCGGTTTTCGTGATTTCACCCGAATTGCTGCCAGTGATCCAACTATGTGGCGTGATGTATTCTTGTCTAACAAGGACGCCACCTTAGAGATATTGGGTCGATTTACCGAAGAATTATTCGCCCTACAGCGCGCAATTCGCCAAGGCGACGGCGATCATTTGCACGCTTATTTCACCCGTACCCGCGCGATACGACGCGGGATTATTGAGGCGGGCCAAGACACCGATGCGCCCAACTTTGGCCGCGCAACAGGTAAAAAATGATACGCGCGTCGCTGATCATATCCTTGATGCTGACACAGGCCGCATGGGCTGCGCCGACCACGTCAAAACGCCCTGTGCAACGTGGTGGTAACGTGGTGCTTCCGATTGAGGTGGCCCCATCCGGTGCCATTCAAGCGCCAACGGGTGATGCGCAAACACAAGATGCACGCAAACCCAAAGGTGGCCTGGGATTTTCTTTGCGCCCGCTTTTTCGGTCTCGCAAAGTTGAAAAGACCGCGCGTGCGCAACGTCAGTTATTGGCAAAAGGTGCTGTTTGCGGCGATGTGGCCATTCAGGGTGAGAACATTGGCCGTGTAAAAGGCAAGCTACGCGGTTGCGGCGTGGAAAATGCTGTGCGCGTGCGGTCGGTGTCGGGTGTCACGCTGAGCCAGTCGTCGGTGATGGATTGCGTCACAGCCAATGCTTTGAAAAGCTGGCTGGATAAATCGGCAAAGCCCGCGCTGTCGCGCAAGGGCGGCGGACTAAAATCGTTGCGCGTCGCAGCCCATTACGCCTGTCGGACACGCAACAATAAAAAGGGCGCAAAAATTTCGGAACATGGCCGGGGCCGGGCGATTGATATCTCGGCGTTTCGATTGGCTGATGGGTCCGAAGTGACAGTGTTGAAAGGGTGGAACGCCAAATCAACCAGCAAGGCGATGCGCCAGATGCACAAAGGGGCCTGTGGGCCATTCGGCACTGTGCTTGGTCCCAAGGCCAATCGGTTTCATTTGGATCATTTCCATTTTGACACAGCGCGCTATCGCAGTGGGCGATACTGCAAGTAATCAGCGTAGAATTAGGCGTGGTGCTGGGCCAAGATTAATCGGCCCCAGTGCCATCTGACCGTCTTTGAAAGCCAAGATCAAATTCAGATCGTCGGGGCTGCCGCTTAGGTTGGAAAGTGCGCCCAGCATGATCTCGACTTGAGGACGTTGCTGAACAGGCAAGGCACCGCTTTTGGTGCCCAAGTCCACTAATTTTGCCCAGTTGGTCACATCGACCTTGATTGATCCTGTTGGGATACCTTTGGGGTCAATGGTCAATTGGCCTGATGCCAAGACCGCCAAATCCCCCCACATGATTTCAATCTGGCGCAAGTCTATGGCGCGCGGTTGTGGCCAATTGTCGGGTTCTGCGGTGCGATCCCACACGTTGTCGAACGTGACACTCAGGTCTGCGTCGAAGGCATCGAATGCAGTGGGCCACGATATTGGTAAGGCAAGTAAGGTACGTGCGTCGTTCCCCGGAATGAGGTTTTTTGCTTCAAAAATGATATCGTAGACCTCAGCAACGCTGTTGTCTTGGGTAATCATAGCTTTCAAGTTGTCTGCGGAGATCAGATTTGTCTGCCCAGAGACCACTTTCCAAAAACCACTCGAAATACCCATGCTTTGCAATTCTAATGATGGGCTTGGACGCAGCTTTAGATCTGCGCGACCGTCAACTGCTTGGATGATTATCTGACCCGCAGGGCTGGACAATACGATCGGCGTTTCTGGCGCTTTGATTGTTACATATCCAGGCCAATAGGCAGCGGCAATCAGATCAAGATGCGATGTTTTGATTGTAACGTTTGTTGCTGGATCAACAATATCAACGTCGTTCAATCGAGTGCGTAGAGACAGCGGAAAGCCATGTTTAGAAACCTCGCTGACATCAACTTGCCAACCCTTGGCAGGTTGACCATCCAACCAATGGGTTACAGCAGACTGCATGCCTGTCGATGCCAGCGCCCACCACGCACACCAAAGTGTCGCCAAAATCAAAAATAGCCAAGTCAATCTGCGCATCTTTGAAAATCCCTTTAACTTAGGCCACAGATGCGGTTTACCCAACGCAACAAAGAAGGACCAGCGTGATGGCAATGTGGGTATTTGGATATGGCAGCCTGTTGTGGAACCCCGGTTTCACCGTGGACGAAAGCGTGGTTGCGACTTTGCCCGGGTATTCACGGTCATTTTGCATGCGTTCTATCCACCATCGCGGCACCGAGGATGATCCGGGATTGGTGTTGGCACTGGATGAACATGTGGACAGCGCGTGTGAGGGGCTAGCGCTGAAGGTGGCAGCGGGTACAGAGGCGGCGACGCTTGAATATCTGCGTGAACGTGAATTGATTTCGTCAGCTTATGTTGAGAAAAACCTGACCATTCACCTAAGCGACGGGCGCGACGTGATGGCAGTGGTTTATGTTATCGACGAAGGGCATGTGCAGTATTGCGGTGGATTGCCGCTTGAAGAGCAGGCCCAGATCATCGCAAGTGCCATTGGTGGCATGGGTCCAAACACCGAATATCTGTTCAACACAGCGCGCCATTTGAGCGAAGTTGGCCTGCATGATCCGGCACTTGAATGGCTGCACGACAGAGTGAAAACCCTAACCGCATAAATTCTTGGCATATGTCGGCCTTTTTGGTGTAAGCTGCGCTGAGAGCAGATAAAAAGGGCCGGGAGCAAGGCCATATGGCGCAGTCAGAACGCGAACAACGACCACAGTTTTCACAGCCCGTCCGTCAGATCACGCTGATGTTGATTGTGCTGGCCTTAACCGCCGTGGGCGGATTTTTGGCGTTGCCCTCTGTCTTGCCGATTTTTGCCGCGAACCCCTATCTAAATGGGTTCATCATAATCGTTTTCATCATCGGTGTGTTTGCCTGTTTCTATCAGGTCTATCAATTGATCGGATCGGTCCGCTGGATCGAAAACTTTGCCTCTGACACGCCTGACCCGGATACCGTCGCACCACAGCTTTTGGCACCACTTGCGTCGTTGCTGCGCACCCGCGGGGCACGGATGCAGGTCAGTGCCACATCGACGCGGTCTATCCTAGATTCGGTTTCAACGCGTATTGATGAAGCCCGCGAAATCACGCGTTATATCGTCAACATGTTGATTTTCCTTGGTCTTTTGGGGACTTTTTATGGTCTTGCGACAACGGTTCCTGCCGTTGTTGATACCATTCGTAGTCTTGCCCCCGCTGAGGGTGAGGGGGGCGTCGATGTTTTCAGCCGCTTAATGACGGGTCTTGAGGCACAATTGGGCGGCATGGGCGTTGCGTTTGGATCCTCGCTTTTGGGTCTTGCAGGATCGCTTGTTGTTGGTCTGCTTGAACTATTTGCCGGGCACGGCCAAAACCGTTTTTATCAAGAGCTTGAAGATTGGCTAAGCTCGATCACCCGTGTTGGTTTTAGCACCGGAGAAGACGCTGGTAGCGAACAGAACGCGATGGGCGGTGTGATTGATCACATGGCCGAGCAAATGGAAGCCTTGCAGCAAATGTTCACGCAATCCGATGTGAGCCGTTCAATGGTGGACGAAAAACTGGGCAAACTTGCTGATGCAGTCGATCGCATGACCACGCGTATGGAAGGTGCTGATCCGGCCAGTCAGGCGATGGAACGGGTTGCTGCTGGGCAAGAACGCTTGATTGCGACACTGGAAACGCAAGGGTCTGGCGAAGGCATCGATGCAGAAAGCCGGATGCGGTTGCGTTCAATTGACGTCCAAATGCTGCGCATCCTAGAAGAAATTTCGGCTGGGCGTCAGGAAACCATGGCTGAACTGCGCAAGGATATTTCATTGCTGGCAAAGGCAGTGTCGGGCGGGAGATCTGAGCCACGCCGTATCCGTAATCCAAATAACTCCGGCAACGAGGGGCGTTAACCATGGCATTGTCCCGGCGGACAGGTTCACGGTTCCAAAGCTCAATATGGCCGGGTTTTGTGGACGCCATGACGGGCCTTTTGTTGGTGCTTATGTTTGTGCTGACCATTTTTATGGTTGTGCAATTTGTCCTAACCGAACGTATTTCAGGGCAAGAAACAGAACTTGATGCGCTGGCTGGCGAAGTTGCTGCACTGGCGCAGGCGCTTGGTTTAGAAGAACGATCTTCTGCACAGCTTGAGGCCAGATTGGGGGCATTAACGGCATCGCTGAATGATGCGCGCGGAGAAGTCAGCGAACAGGCTGCACTAATTGCGTCACTCACAACGCAGCGTGACGCGCAAGCAGCCGCATTGGATGTGGCCCAAACACAGATTACTTCTTTTGAAGCGCAGGTCGCCGCGTTGCTGTCTGATCGTGATACGGCATTGGGGCAGGTTGCTGCTTTGGAGACCCGGCAAGAGGAATTGCTAAGCGCCCAGCAGGCTCTTGACCTCGCGCTTGCCGCCGCGCGCGACGAAGTTGACGCACAGGTCGAGGTCGCACGTTTGGCCGCTGCACGTCGCGAAGCATTGGATGCTTTGGTCGCTGATTTGCGCGCCCGCAATGCAGAAGCCGAGGCACAGGTTGCTGACCTGACCGGGCAGTTTGATGTCGCTAATGCTGCGTTGTCGGATGAAGAAACTGCACGTTTGGCCGAAGCCGCCGCCGCCGAGGCGTTGCGCGCAAAACTGGCAAATGCCGATGCGGAGCTAACTGCAATGACGCTGGCTTTGGAGGCGCAACGGCAAAAGGCCGAGGACACGTTAACCTTGCTTGCTGCTGCCAGATCAGCGCAGGGTGATCTGGACGCAGAACTGGCTTTGGCGCTGATCCGGTTGGAAGCTGCTGAGGGCGCAGTACAAACAGGTGCCGACGCTGAGGCTGAAGTGGCAGCGCTGAAAGATGAAGTCATAGCGCTCAAGGCGGAAATGGCTGCGACGCAGACCAGCCTCACAACAGACCGAGATACGTTACGTGCTGAATTGGCAGCCGCTTTGACTCGTTTGACAGCGGCGGAAAGCGCTGCTGAAACAGGTGCTCTGGCGCAAGCAGAACTGACGAAATTGAAGGGCGAAGTTGTGACATTGCTTGCGCAGCTAGACGCCACGCAAACGAGCCTCACCACAGATCGGGATGCATTGCGCGCCCGCTTGGCAGAGGCGTTGGCGGCAAAAATAGCAGCACAAACTTTGGCAAACGACACCTCAAACGAAGTGGAAAAGAACGCCGCTTTGCTGGCCGCGGCTCAACAGCAATTGTCAACAGAACAAACCATCAGCGCTGAGGCACAACGCCAAACAGAATTGCTGAACCAACAGGTGGCAGCCTTGCGTGCGCAATTGGGCAATCTGCAATCGCTTTTGGATGAAGCAACTGCCCGGGATGTGGCCCAAAATATTGAATTGCAATCACTTGGATCTGATCTAAATACTGCTCTGGCACGTGTTGCCGCAGAGCAAACCCGCCGCGCAGAATTGGAAGCGGCTGAGCGCAAAAGGCTGGAAGCCGAAACGAAAGACCTTGAACAATATAGATCAGAATTTTTTGGCCGGTTACGCGATGTTTTGGGTGCACAAGAGGGCGTCCGCATCGAAGGTGATCGCTTTGTGTTCTCATCTGAGGTGTTGTTCCCACCGGGTGGCGCTGTATTGTCTGGTGACGGGCAGGGTGAAATTGCCAAGGTTGCCAATATTTTGCGGTCCGTCGCAGGCGATATCCCAGATGAAATCGATTGGGTCATTCGGGTGGACGGCCATACCGACAACGTGCCGTTGTCGGGTACTGGTGAATATCTGGACAATTGGGAACTTTCGCAGGCCCGCGCGCTGTCTGTTGTTAAATACATGATCAGCTTTTTGGGCATTCCGCCCGACCGCTTGGCTGCAAACGGGTTTGGTCAATATCAACCTATTGCTGAGGGCAACAGTGCTGATGCACGGGCGTTAAACCGACGGATTGAATTGAAGTTTACTGAGAAATAATCGGGAAAATTACTCGGGCACAGAAGTTTATCGCCTTTGGGGTACGTTCATCTATCCAAACAAAAGGTTAGCGTATGGTCATTTCAGTCACGCGTTGCGTTATCACCTGACCGTCACGCAATAGCGATACAGAACCTTTATACGTACCTGCCGGCCAAAGTGACCACCTGCGTTTTTTGCCAATAGCGCGAAAAGATCTGGCTTGTGATTTGCTCATTTCGACATCTTGTTTGATCACTTCACCTTCGGGCCCGGTAATCGAAAGGTGCAGAACATCATTCTGTCTGATCCCAAATGCAAAGCCATACACAACGAGGTTTTTGGCGTCTGGCGTAAAGTTTTGCATTGCTGCACTGCCAGCTTTTATCGACTCATAGGTCGGAATCTGATCTGAAAAACCGATAGAGATAAGACCGCCAGGGCGATATGCGGGCGCATCGGCCCACAGAGTTTCCTGATTAGGATCATTGCACGTCAATGTGCCATCGGGATCAAAGGGATCAATGACTTTGTCGTTTTTTCGCACGGACAGATGAACATGTGGGAAGGCAGCGCGGCCTGACATACCGACTTGGCCGATAGGATCACCTGCCGCAACGGTCTGACCCTTTTTAACGATCACGGACCCTTTTCTGAGGTGGCAATACTGCGTTACCCAGCCTTGCCCATGATTGATCTGAACGCCATTTCCGCATTCACGATTTTTGACCGCATCTGCCGTGTCGGCATTATATTCGACATCATACATGCCATCGCGCGTCCCCTCGACGACACCATCCGCAGAGGCAAAGACCGCGATACCTTTTTCAATATCGGCAATTGAGACAAGCGCGAAATCAGTTCCCTTGTGACCGTTATAGCTTAACCCAGCGCACTGATAATCTGTGACCCCCTCGCTTGGATCGCGGTCCACATATTGCTGAATATAACAATCGCTGGCCAAATCGCAGTCGATGGGGGACTGCAAAATAAGTCCCTCCGCCAGTGCATGTCCGGCGAAGGGAAGTGTCAGGGCCAATGTGGCCCATTTCATCATTCTGCTGTCAGCAACGGTGGCTTATTGCCTGACAAACGTGGTTTTTCGAGGCCCAGAATGGTGATGTCCAATTCACCTTTCTTGGCACCCACTTTGACAACGCCACCTTTGGCCAGCTTGCCGAACAACAATTCCTCTGCAAGTGGCTTTTTGATGTGTTCCTGAATGACACGGCCCAGCGGACGCGCACCCATTTTGTCATCATACCCTTTATCGGCTAGCCATTCTGCTGCTTTCTTGGACAGTTCAATGGTCACATTACGATCCATCAATTGCGCCTCAAGTTGCAGAACGAACTTTTCGACCACACGCAAGATAACTTCTTTGGACAGCGGTGCAAAACTAATCACAGCATCCAGACGGTTGCGGAATTCTGGTGTAAAGGTGCGCTCAATTGCTGCGGTGTCCTCACCTGTGCGACGGTCACGGCCAAATCCGATAGCCTCTTTCGCTTGCTCGGTTGCACCAGCGTTTGAAGTCATGATCAGTACCACATTGCGGAAATCCACAGTGCGACCATTGTGGTCCGTTAGTTTACCGTGATCCATGACTTGCAGCAGGATATTGTAGACATCCGGGTGCGCTTTTTCCATTTCATCCAGCAACAGGACACAGTGCGGATGTTGATCAACACCGTCGGTCAGCATGCCACCTTGATCAAAGCCAACATAGCCGGGAGGGGCACCAATGAGCCGTGAAACAGCGTGTTTTTCCATGTATTCAGACATATCGAAACGCAGCAGTTCAACACCCAGCGTATCAGCCAGTTGTTTGGCCACCTCGGTCTTACCCACACCTGTGGGTCCGGCGAACAAGTAGTTACCAATTGGCTTTTCGGGCTCTCGCAAGCCCGCACGCGCCAGTTTGATGGCGGATGACAAAGCGTCGATAGCCTTGTCTTGGCCAAACACAACACGCTTGAGTGACTTTTCGAGGTCCTTCAGCACCACAACATCGTCTTTCGATACGGTCTTGGGTGGAATGCGCGCAATTTTTGCAACAACAGCTTCGACTTCTTTTGTGCCGATGGTTTTGCGGCGCTTTGAAGCAACAACAAGATGTTGCGCAGCACCTGCCTCATCAATGACGTCAATCGCGGAGTCAGGCAATTTGCGGTCGTTGATATAGCGATGTGCCAATTCAACAGATGTTCTGATTGCGTCAGAGGTGTATTTAACGCTGTGATGTTCCTCAAAATATGGCTTTAGCCCTTTGAGAATTTTGACAGCGTCTTCCACATTTGGCTCATTCACATCGACCTTTTGGAAACGTCGCGCCAAGGCACGGTCTTTTTCAAAATGCTGGCGGAACTCTTTGTAGGTTGTTGAACCCATGGTCCGCAATTTACCACCAGCAAGAGCAGGTTTCAGCAAGTTAGATGCATCCATCGCACCACCAGACGTGGCCCCTGCACCAATGACGGTGTGGATTTCATCGATGAAAAGCACCGCGTCATCATGGTCTTCCAACTCAGTCACGACGGCCTTGAGGCGTTCCTCAAAATCACCGCGATAGCGTGTGCCTGCCAGCAATGCGCCCATGTCGAGTGAATAGATGGTGGTTTCAGACAACACTTCCGGTGTCTCGCCTGCAACGATCTTGCGCGCAAGCCCTTCTGCGATGGCGGTTTTACCAACGCCCGGATCACCCACCAACAGCGGGTTATTCTTGCGGCGGCGACACAGCACTTGGATGCAGCGTTCAACTTCATCCTCGCGACCAATGAGGGGATCAATATCGCCTTCACGCGATTTTGCATTCAGATCGACGCAGTATTTCGAAAGCGCAGATTCTTTTTTCTCGCCATCGGTGACGCCTTGGGCTTCTTCTTCGTGCTCTGGTGCGCCCGCTACAGGGCGCGCTTCGCCGTATTCAGGGTCTTTTGCAACGCCGTGGGCGATGTAGTTCACGGCGTCATACCGTGTCATATCCTGTTCTTGCAGGAAGTATGCCGCGTTTGATTCACGTTCCGCAAAGATCGCAACCAAGACGTTTGCGCCAGTGACTTCGGTACGGCCAGAGGATTGCACATGGATGGCGGCACGTTGGATCACGCGCTGGAACGCTGCCGTTGGCACGGCTTCTGATCCATCAACGTCGGTGACCAGATTGCTGAGGTCCTCGTCGATGAATTCAACCAGCGTATCGCGCAATTCGGATACATCCACTGAGCAGGCTTTCATCACCTGCACCGCGTCGGGTTCATCGATTAAGGCCAGCAGTAAATGTTCCAGCGTGGCGAATTCGTGGCGGCGGGCATTGGCCAGCGCAAGGGCTGCGTGGATTGCCTGCTCAAGTGTAGTCGAAAATGAAGGCACGGGCGTGCTCCTTGTCGATCGGGGTCGGTGAGGGGGCCAAGACATATCAGCGTCCTCGGTCCGACCATGGCCTCATAGTGTTAGAGTTTGGTTGATCGTGGCGGGTCTTCAAGGCTTTTCTTTGAAATTTTGGTCACAATTCACGTGAAAGAGTCATTTTGATCATAATCTCGGCAGCTAAAACCTGTCTTTTCGGGCGCGAATCTCGGTAAAGACCTCTGCGTCCGTTGCGGTTGGCATCCCTAGGGTGGCGCGAATGGCCGGATCGGCGGCGCGCAAAAAGGGATTGGTTTTGAGTTCGGTTGAAAGTTGCGATGGGACGGTAGGCTCACCTTTCGCGCGGGCCGCATCAATGTCCTTGGATCTTAATATAAGGTCCGGGTTTTCAGGATCAACCGTTAGCGCGAACTTTGCATTGGCTGCGGTGTATTCATGACCAGAGCAGATTGTCGTGTCTTCGGGTAGGGCCATCAACTTTTGCAGGCTTTCCCACATCTGTTCCGGTGTACCTTCAAACAATCGTCCGCAACCGAGTGCCATCAGGCTGTCAGCGGTGAATGCCACCTTGGCAGTTGGCACATAAAAGGCAATGTGACCAACGGTATGGCCTGATACATCAATTACGCGGGTTTCCAAGCTTCCCAGCGTTATGCTGTCATCCTCACCTACCTTGCGGTCCAATGGGGGCAGGCGGTGTTCATCCGTCTTAGCGCCAATAACATTGGCATCATGTTCCTTTAGCACCTCGGCCAGTCCCTGTACGTGATCGGGGTGATGATGGGTTAGCCAGACTTGGCTCACGTCCCAGTCACGTTTCTTTAATTCTGCGAGAATGGGCGCGGCTTCTGGCACGTCTATCAAGGCAACTTTGCCGCTGTCATGGTCGCGCAAAAGGTATGCGTAATTGTCAGACAGGCAAGGGATGGTGATCAGATCAAAGGGCATGGTATATCTCCTGTCTGTTTTGATAGGGTAGGGACAGAGTGACATTCACCGGGACGGGCCGCAATGCATCTTGATGTACAAGACCTGCGCAATTTTTATTATCGCAGCGCGCTGGGGCGGGCGGCGCAGAAATCCATGCGTGATCGGATGCTTGAGCTTTGGCCAGAGGCCAAGGGACAAAGCGTCGTTGGATTTGGCTTTGCGGCACCGCTTTTGCGTCCGTATCTGAAAGATGCGCGTCGCGTGGTGACGTTGATGCCGGGGCCGCAGGGGGTAATGCCATGGCCTGCGGGCATGGCGAACACATCTGTTTTGACCGCCGAAACGATGTGGCCGATTGAAACAGGTCATGTCGATAAACTGGTCCTGTTGCATGGGCTGGAAACCTCTGAGCACCCCAGCGAATTGTTAGAAGAATGTTGGCGTGTGTTGGGGCCGGGGGGCAGGGCGCTGTTTATTGTGCCCAACCGTGCGGGGTTCTGGGCGCGGCGCGATATCACACCGTTTGGCTATGGTCGGCCCTATTCGCCGGGCCAACTTGAGGCACAACTGCGCAAACATCAGTTTTTACCAGAACGCCATGTTGGGGCGCTGTATCAAATGCCGTCGGGCAAACGGTTGTGGATGAAATCGGCTGGTTTGTTTGAGCGGATCGGACGCCATGTGCCAACGATGATGGCAGGTGGCGCATTCATGGTTGAGGCGACAAAGCTGGTCTATCCCCCCAAAGGACGCGTCGTGCCGAGCAAGGCGCGTCGCGCAATTGGCGTGCTCGAAGGCATTACGGAGCCAAAACCAAAGCCAAAACCAGCCTAAAAAATCGCCCCATTCTTTTGACAAGAACGGGGCGATTGTTTGGGGGTAAGGAAGCCTAGTGCAACAGGCTGTTGTTACACAACGGCCCGATCGGCAAAGGCGATGTCGTCTGCGGTTAACCCCGTGGCCCCGTCCAGACGGATGGTCGCGCTCAGCGGCCCCGTGCCACCAGCCGAACTGATCACGAGTTGCACGTCAGTATAGCTGCCGTCGGCGGCCTCAACCAAAGTGAAGCTGTCCAAGGTTCGCATAGGGCCATTGGTGTCGCCCTCATCCGCATTATTGATATCGATCATCAAAACGTCTTCGTCAGGATCAAAATCTGTGATCTGCGACACGATGCCAATGTCGCCTTCCAACAGCGGTTCCTGTCCGTCAAATATTTCCGGGTTCACAAAGTTGATAAAGAAGCTGTCAGCGCCCTCACCTCCGGTCAAGATGTCAGGGGTTTCGCCAGCCAAGGGCAAATCCAAGAATGCTTCGTCGGTGATGGTGTCATTGCCTGCACCGCCATCTATTACCAACCCGCTTGAGTTGCGCCAGCCGTTCAGAGTGTCGTTACCTGCTTCACCATTCAGGATGCCACCATTGGCAAAACTGGCTGAGATCAAATCATCGCCTTCACCGCCGTTGCCGGTCGCATTGCTGCCTGCAAGGTTGATGGAATCGTTACCTTCATCACCATTCAGCACCGCGCCATTTGATGCGTCTGATGCTGACAGGCCATCATCACCCCCCAAACCGTTAACGACTTGATTGTCTTCCGCATTGATGACGTCAGACCCTTCCGTCCCATTCACCACCTCGGCAGGGGGCAGATCGGGTTCTTCTGGTGTCTCAGGCTCTTCTGGGGTTTCCGGCTCGTCAGGCGTATCTGGTTCGTCGGGCGTATCAGGTTCTTCCGGTTCAAGTGGTGGCTCCGGATCAGCAGGCGGCTCTGGAATGTCCGGTTCCTCCGGTGTGTCTGGAATGTCCTGGTGATCATCATCACCTGAATCGCTGTCAAAAACAGCGAACAATAGACCAATCGCCAATAAAGGCAGTGCAGCTAGACCAAGCATATTAATCCCCACTTAAATTTTCCCCACAAAACGTTGGTCAGCTGTGGGGGATTGAGTCAATAAAATGGCGAGATTGCGTGGAATAGGTGACTTAATCTTGACCGAAACCGGGCAATTGTTAACGATTTATTAACGCTTTTAAACCTTGGGTTGTTCAATTTATTGAATTTCCCGTTAGATGCGGTTTCCCCATCAATGCCGATTCTTTTGGTTATATATATAGGTATGGGGTGTGTCGCTTTCCCAAGTGCAAAGAGTCGTAGCTAGGATAGATTCGGGGCACTTTTGACAAAAACTGTCCATTTATGGTCAAATTGAATGGGTCAAACGGTCGCAGCTGTCAAAAGAGCCTGCAAATAACACGCTGGGACCACGCGAACCTCACTATACTGTGTTGCTTGGTGAGGAACGGTCTGCTACATCGCCTCTGATCTTGACGTCTTGAGCCTTTTCAAGCCGCGCCAACACTCCGGTGACGCGACTTTGTTCGTATATCCGGCCTATTTGTACGAAGGGATGGACGTGTCCGAACCAGCTTCGATTTCCACCGGCATCGCGCAACGTTATGCGACAGCCGTTTATGATTTGGCCAAAGAGGCCAAAAAGGTTCCAGCACTTGAAACAGATCTTGATGCTTTGCAGGGCGCATTGTCCGACAGCACAGATTTTGGTGCCCTGATCCATTCACCTATTTATACGCGTGATGAACAGGCTGGCGCGATTGCAGCCATCGCCAAAAAGATGAAACTGTCGCCAACCATGGCAAACACGCTGGCGCTCATGGCGCAAAAGCGTCGCTTGTTCGTGTTGCCGCAGTTGGTCAAAACCCTGCGTGATTTGATTGCGACCGATAAAGGTGAAGTCACGGCAGAGGTAACATCGGCCAAGGCATTGACCAAAGCACAATCAGACAAGCTTGCCGCGTCTTTGAAAAAGACCACTGGCAAAACCGTAACACTCCAAACGACCGTTGATGAATCCCTCATCGGCGGTCTTGTCGTTAAAGTGGGCTCTAAGATGATCGACACCTCGATCCGCTCAAAGCTCAATTCCCTCCAAAACGTAATGAAAGAGGCCGGATAAATGGGTATCCAAGCAGCAGAGATTTCCAAAATCCTGAAAGACCAGATTAAGAATTTTGGTCAAGAAGCAGAGGTGGCCGAAGTTGGCCGCGTCTTGAGCGTTGGTGATGGTATCGCCCGCGTTTACGGTCTGGACAATGTCCAGGCTGGTGAAATGGTTGAATTCCCCGGTGGTATTCAGGGCATGGCCTTGAACCTCGAAGCCGACAACGTTGGTGTTGTTATCTTTGGTAATGACCGCGACATCAAAGAAGGCGACACTGTTAAGCGCACGAACTCAATCGTGGACGTGCCAATCGGTGACGGCCTTTTGGGTCGCGTTGTTGACGGTTTGGGTAACCCAATCGATGGCAAAGGTCCGATCGAATCCACTAAGCGTGGTGTTGCTGACGTGAAAGCGCCCGGCATTATTCCACGTAAATCTGTACATGAACCAATGTCGACTGGCCTCAAATCAGTTGACGCGATGATCCCGATTGGCCGTGGCCAGCGCGAATTGATCATTGGTGACCGTCAGACGGGTAAAACTGCTGTTGCTCTTGATGCGATGCTGAACCAAGCACAGGTGAACGCCGCTGCTGGGGATGACGAAAGCAAAAAGATGTACTGTGTGTACGTCGCGATTGGTCAAAAGCGCTCAACTGTTGCGCAGCTGGTTAAAAAGCTCGAAGAATCCGGCGCGATTGAATATTCCATCGTTGTCGCCGCGACTGCTTCTGAGCCTGCACCGATGCAGTTCCTCGCACCTTACTCTGCGACAGCTATGGCCGAGCACTTCCGCGACAATGGCCGTCACGCGCTGATCATCTATGATGATTTGTCCAAGCAGGCTGTTTCTTATCGTCAGATGTCTTTGCTTCTGCGTCGCCCACCGGGCCGTGAAGCTTACCCAGGCGACGTTTTCTATCTTCACTCCAGATTGTTGGAACGTTCAGCGAAATTGGGTGATGCCGCTGGTAACGGTTCTTTGACCGCTCTGCCGATTATCGAAACCCAAGGCGGCGACGTTTCTGCGTTTATTCCGACAAACGTGATTTCGATCACTGATGGTCAGATCTTCTTGGAAACTGAATTGTTCTACCAAGGCATCCGCCCTGCTGTGAACACAGGTCTGTCTGTTTCGCGTGTTGGGTCTTCTGCCCAAACCAAAGCGATGTCTTCTGTTGCGGGTCCGGTGAAACTGTCACTGGCTCAGTACCGTGAAATGGCCGCGTTCGCGCAGTTTGGTTCTGACCTTGATGCCGCAACCCAGCAATTGCTGAACCGTGGTGCGCGTCTGACCGAATTGATGAAGCAGCCACAGTATAAGCCACTGACCAATGCGGAAATCGTTTGCGTGATCTATGCGGGTACCAAAGGGTATTTGGACAAGGTTGACGTGAAACAGGTTGGCCGCTGGGAAGCTGGTTTGTTGGCGCATCTGCGTGGCAAGCACGACGATCTGCTCAAAGATATCACCAACAATGACCGTAAGGTCAAAGACGAGTTGGAAGATAAAATCAAGGCCGCCATCGACGGTTTTGCAACTGACTTCGCTTAAGGAGAGATAGGGCAATGCCAAATCTCAAGGACCTTAAAAACAGGATCACGTCGGTCAAATCGACCCGCAAGATCACGAAAGCCATGCAAATGGTTGCCGCGGCGAAACTTCGCCGCGCGCAGGAAGCTGCTGAGATGTCCCGCCCCTATACAGAACGGTTTAATGCCGTGATGTCAGGGTTGGCCGCGTCTGTTGGTGGCTCTGATTCAGCGCCAAAGCTGCTGTCAGGCACGGGTTCAGACAAAGTGCAGCTTTTGGTTGTCATGACGTCTGAGCGTGGCCTATGTGGCGGTTTCAACACCAATATCGTGAAACTGGCCAAGGTCCGTGCACGTGAAGTGTTGGCCCAAGGCAAAGAGCTGAAAATTCTGACCGTGGGCAAAAAAGGCCGCGACCAGATGAAGCGCGACTTTGGTGCGCATCTGATCGGTCACGTTGACCTATCAGACGTCAAGCGTCTTGGCTACGCAGACGCGCAGGGCATTGCTAAGGATATTCTGGCGCGCTTTGACGGCGAAGAGTTCGACGTTGCGACGATTTTCTATGCGGAATTCGTCAACGTGGTCAGCCAAATCCCAACGGCCAAACAGATTATCCCGGCAAAGTTCGAGGGTGGTGAAGCGGATGAAGCTTCAACACTGTTCGATTATGAGCCAAGCGAAGAAGCAATTCTTGCTGATCTGTTGCCCCGTGGTGTCGCCACAGCAATCTTTAGTGCTTTGTTGGAAAACGCTGCGTCTGAACAAGGCGCGCGGATGTCCGCAATGGACAACGCCACACGGAACGCGGGTGAGATGATCGATGATCTGACCATCCAATACAACCGTTCACGTCAGGCCGTTATCACCAACGAGCTGATCGAAATCATTTCCGGCGCGGAAGCGCTGTAAGACAAAACCGGAGAGACACGACATGGCACAAGCAGTCGGCAAAATCACCCAAGTCATCGGCGCGGTCGTTGACGTTCAATTCGAGGATAACCTGCCGGAAATCCTGAACGCATTGCACACAGAAAACCAAGGCAAAACACTGGTCCTCGAAGTGGCCCAGCACCTTGGCGAAAACACAGTACGTACCATCGCGATGGACGCATCCGAGGGCCTCGTGCGCGGCGCGAAAGTCACCGACACAGGCGCGCCTATTCAGGTGCCAGTCGGCAACGGCACATTGGGCCGTATCTTGAACGTGACAGGCGACCCTGTCGACGAACAAGGCCCCGTCGACGCAAAAGAGACACGCTCAATCCACGGCGATGCGCCAGCGTTTGAAGCACAATCAACAGCCACCGAAATCCTGACAACAGGAATTAAGGTGATCGACCTTCTGGCCCCCTACACCAAGGGTGGTAAAATTGGTCTGTTCGGTGGTGCCGGCGTTGGTAAAACCGTTTTGATCATGGAATTGATCAACAACATCGCGAAGGTACACTCTGGTGTGTCCGTGTTCGCGGGTGTTGGTGAGCGGACGCGTGAAGGCAATGACCTTTACCATGAAATGATCGAATCTGGCGTTATCGTTCCTGATAACCTGCCAGAGTCTAAAATTGCTCTGGTCTACGGCCAGATGAACGAGCCTCCCGGTGCACGTATGCGTGTTGCTTTGACAGGTCTGTCCCTCGCGGAACAGTTCCGCGATGACACGGGTTCTGACGTTTTGTTCTTTGTGGACAACATCTTCCGCTTTACACAAGCCGGTTCCGAGGTTTCGGCTCTGCTTGGTCGTATTCCTTCGGCTGTTGGCTACCAGCCAACATTGGCCACGGACATGGGCGCGATGCAGGAACGCATTTCATCCACGAAAAACGGTTCGATTACGTCGGTTCAGGCCGTGTACGTACCTGCGGATGACTTGACTGACCCTGCACCTGCAACATCTTTTGCGCACCTTGATGCGACAACCGTTCTGGATCGCTCGATCTCAGAAAAAGGTATTTATCCTGCGGTTGACCCACTGGGTTCCACGTCACGTCTGCTTGACCCGCTGATCATTGGCGACGAGCACTACAAAGTGGCAACTGACGTTCAGCAAATCTTGCAGCGCTACAAGTCTTTGCAGGACATCATCGCGATTTTGGGCATGGACGAATTGTCAGAAGAAGACAAACTCGCCGTGGCCCGTGCGCGTAAGATCGAACGCTTCTTGTCACAGCCGTTTGACGTTGCGAAAGTCTTTACAGGTTCTGACGGTGTTCAGGTTCAGCTGGAAGAAACAATCGCGTCGTTCAAAGCGGTTGTTGCTGGCGAATACGATCACTTGCCAGAAGGCGCCTTCTACATGGTTGGCGGCATCGAAGAAGTGAAAGCAAAAGCACAGAAAATGGCGGCTGACGCTGCTTAAGGGGGCCTGAGTAATGGCAGACACGATGCAATTCGATCTGGTGTCGCCTGAACGGCGGCTGGCCTCATTGCAGGTCACAGAAGTGCAGATCCCGGGTGCGGATGGCGACATGACAGCAATGGCTGACCATGCGCCAACCATCACCACCCTGCGCCCCGGTGTGCTGAAGGTTTCAGGACCCGAAGGTACAGCGGAGTATGTTGTGACCGGCGGTTTTGCCGAGATCAGCAGCCGTGGCGTGTCGGTTTTGGCCGAACGCGCAGTGACCAAGGGCGACATGACCCAGGATCAGCTGGACGAGATGATGGAAGACGTTCAGGGCCTTTACAACAAGGCCAAGGACAATTTCCAGAACGAGCCCGGCCCCGTAGATGACGCAGCCAAACTGTTGTCTGACATGGTTGCGATGGGTGACGAGATTGGACTGTCTGCAAAGCAGCCTAACCTTTGATCCGAAGATAAATTAACGATAAGGCCCTGCAAGCGCGGGGCCTTTTTGCTTCGATATAGTAGCGATTTTCCAGTTTTTACTTTTGATAGATTAAATTCAGGCTATACGAATTTTATGAAACGACTGCGTAATCATACCGTCGGCGTAGACAGCGGCGATGTCATCTTGTTCTCGGATTACGAGGACGGCGGCGAGATGTGGACAGGGCGGGGTCAGCGCGAACGCCGTCGTCACATCAAGTTCTCTGAGCCGTTTAAATCTGACCCAACAGTGCAGATGTCACTGTCCCTATGGGACGTCGACGCCGCAACTGTCATGCGCGCGGATATGAGTGCTGAGGCTGTTACGGCAACTGGTTTCGACATGGTTTTCCGCACTTGGGGCGACACCCGTGTCGCACGCGTGCGGATTGCATGGACCGCGATTGGTGAGTTGGCCGAGGATGATGATTGGGATGTGGTTTAGGTCTGTTCTGAACGAATATCGGCTTTGGGCCCGGAGCGACCGATGCTTCAAAAAGCTCGAATGACTGCTTTTGATAAACAAAGTGTGTCAGGTTAACGGTCTTTTTATTGGTGCACTCTACATGAGAGCGGTCAAAACCCACCAAATCATGGCGATGTTTCGATTGCTGCATTGCTTGCGGCAAGTGGTCAAATGGTGCAGGCATGTGCATAAAAGAACTAACAAATGTCAAATGAGTTCGAGACCGGACCCTTGAGTAAAACTAGGGCAACTTAAAGCAAGTTATTTATTGAGTAAGATGGCAGGCTTTGACTGCAAGGGGAGAAATATGATTGTGAGGGTATTAAACGCTGTATTATTTTTGACTTCTCTTCTTTTGCTTATTGGCGCCGTATTCTTTGGCGTTTTTAATTTAACGCAGTCTTTGACTATAACTTTCTTGGTGTCGATTGTCATTTCAGGAGGTATGGTCTTCACAAGTATCCTAGCTGGACAAGCTTTGGGAAATACCTATAGCCCAATAAATTTTGTCCAAACGTCGCTCGCAGTTTTTGTTCATGTTTTTTTTGCTTCGCCCGCTGTTCTGTTTATTTTTATACTTTTTCATCAAATGGTTGCACCCGAAATTGGTTTGTTAGAGCCCTCCGAAGGCAACCGAGCAGTTTTCTATTTTGATATTGTTTTCAGGGCCATCAACGGCAAAGGGACAGTGGTAGAACTCGCCTTGCTGGCATGGTCAGTCTTGATCTCATCTGCACCACTAAAGCTTCGCGCCTTTAACCTGATCCATAGCCAGCCTCGCAAAAGTAGTTCCAGCATTCTTGCGGTGAGAACAGGTCGCACACTTCGGCCAGTGCATCGAACATCTGATCGAAGGTCCTAGCA
>JBARCK010000026.1:0-198439 GCA_049794015.1 Sulfitobacter sp.
GTGCTAGGACCTTCGATCAGATGTTCGATGCACTGGCCGAAGTGTGCGACCTGTTCTCACCGCAAGAATGCTGGAACTACTTTTGCGAGGCTGGCTATGGATCAGGTTAAAGGCGCGAAGCTTTAAAGAAAGTTTGCGTCGCAAGGACCATCGCGCCTTGAGCGGACGTATCGACATATTGCAACGCATTTGTATCACAAAAATGTTCTTTGATGTGCTGATCAAGTGCAATCACACCAGAAGCGCGCAATTGGTCTGCAAAAGCTTGCCGCTCTGGTGGCTTTAGTCGTTGCCACACCCCATGCGAGACCTCATGAAACAACAAAAACAGGAGTGTTCCCTCTCCCAACCGCCACCCTGACAGTATAATTTCCTCTGGCAGATGCTCTTCCAGTTCCGGCAAAACACCTTCACCGCATAAGAACAAAATTGAGCACAAATTTAAGTAAATGCGAAAGACAGAAAACTGACCTTCGGCCATTCCCTGTTGTGCAGCAATCGCAATTGGGTTTGTAACAAAAACCGACGATATGGCGTGGAACCTGAGCAATTCCATCATACCCAGAGTTATAACGATAAATTCTGCCCCGTCCTGCGCGACCCCATAACCTGCATAAGCCTCTTTGAGAGGTAAAAAGGCGACTTCAATTTTGAACGGTATCGGCGCAGGCAGATAGAGCTTTTTCTAAGACCCAAGTCGTTCTGTCCAAAACGCACTGCTTAATTTTGATAGTTCGTCCGCCGTCAGCCCGGCCCGAAGCATCGCGACCCGCAAAGCACTGGATGAGATTGAGTGTTGAGCAGGTGCCATTAACTGAGACAGTGATGCATCACCTCTCAATAAATCTCCACACACATCTACCGATGCGCCAGATATAGTACCCTCACTTGCGCTCGGTATCTGCATCGGACACGTCACTACCTTCTGAAGATTGATCCAGATTAGACGGTTGCGCTTCAGGCAGTACCGACCTGTTCAGAATAATCGTTCCGTCCGGCGTGGTGATTACGATACTATGAGGCGTTTCTTCTATTTTCCATTCCGGCTCATCTCGTGACTCAATCGCCCTATCCGCCGCAATCAACAACATGCCGGCAACAAGAGGTCCGCCCAATGTCACCCATAGCGGTGCAGAAAAGATATCTCGCCCTGCACCTTCAACATGTTCAATCTCACCAAGAGTAACCGCACTTTGCACATCGAGTTCAGCAAAAATTTGTTCGGCTTGTGACTGGAGCGTTGCAATCGCTTCTGCTGACGCCCCTTGCAGATATGCTTCAATTTTCACGCCGCACTCCATTTTTATCTCGCGGCGCATTTCAATATGCGTGCCGCTTCAATTTAAGTCTACGCAAGCCAGCATTTCAAGACAAAGACGCTTAAAGAAATTTAGAACCGACCACGCACGCTCTTTCTAAAGCCGCCATTTTGTTAGCAGCATGTTCAATGACCAGTTTCGGTCGAAAAACCAATGCTATCAAGCATAACGCAGATAACGTCTAACTCACGTCCCCAGTCATAAAAAGGGGGCGCTGATTTCTCAGCACCCCCTCATTAAATCTATACCGAAAGCTTAAAGCGCTTCTTCGGCAATCGCATCAGCAACAGCCGCTTCAAAGATCGCCAGACCTTCTTCGATAATCGCGTCAGATGCTGTCAGTGGCACCATCACACGCACGGTGTTGCCGTGCAGACCACAGCTAAGCAATAGCAGACCGCGCTTAAGGGCGTAGCCAATCACCCGCTTGGTGAAATCCGCATCGGGCATTACGCTGTCAAAGTCGGTAACGAATTCAACACCGATCATCGCACCCAAACCGCGAATATCCCAGAAACGGAACGGTGCAGTCCGCGCACCAATCTCAGCAAAGCGCGCCTTGAGGGTTTCACCCATCGCAGTGGAGCGGGCAAGCAAGCCTTCTTCTTCGATCGCGGCAATCGCAGCCAAGGCCGCAGCACAGGCAACAGGGTTACCGCCATATGTGCCACCCAAACCGCCCGGGATCACAGCGTCCATCACATCAGCGCGGCCAATCACACCCGCCAACGGATAACCACCCGCCATAGATTTCGCCACGGTGATCAGGTCCGGCACGACGCCGGAATGTTCAATCGCAAACCATGTGCCTGTACGGCCAAAGCCCGCTTGCACTTCGTCAGCGATCAACATGATGCCATGCTGGTCACAGATATCGCGCAGCTGCTGCAACATATCAAATGGCACAGGAACATAACCACCTTCACCCAAAACGGGTTCAATGATGATCGCGGCCACACGCTCGGGCTGCGCATCGGTCAAGAACAAGTTTTTCAGGGCTGTGATGGCGTCCTTTACAGTGATGCCATCACGCACAGATGGGAACGGTGCGCGGAAGATATCAGATGGGAACGGACCCACATCTTTTTTGTAAGGTGATACTTTTCCAGTCATGCCAAGTGTCAGCAGTGTGCGACCGTGGTAGCCGCCGGTAAAGGCAATTACACCGGGACGACCTGTGGCAGCGCGGGCAATCTTGACCGCGTTTTCCACAGCTTCAGCGCCAGTTGTGACCAACAGTGTTTTCTTTGGCGCATCGCCGGGGGCCAGTGAATTCAGCTTTTCGGCCAGTTCCACGTAAGGACCATAAGGCACGACCTGAAAAGAAGTGTGCGTGTACTGATCTTCTTGGGCCTTGGCGGCTGCAATTACCGCAGGGTGGCGGTGGCCTGTATTCAAAACGCCAATACCACCAACAAAATCGATGTAGCGATTGCCCTCAACATCCCACAATTCCGCATTCTCTGCATATTTTGCATAGATTGGTGTGGCAGAAGCCACGCCACGTGGCACAGCGGCTTCGCGACGCGCAACCAATTGAGCGTTTGTCAGATCGGCGTCAGCAACAGCTTGAGACACGATGTTTTTAACAGTTTCCATCTGCGTCTTCTTTTTTGCTGCGGCCTTGCGGCGAGGTTTCTTTGCGGTGCTGGACATGTCAAAATTCCTTTGCTTCAAACGCCAACATGCGTTTAAAAAAAGCCTTTATGGTGTTTAATATAATTGTCAATCATGATAATGTACAGCATTCAACCAATGCGATATATGGGCCATAAATTGCTTGTGACAAAGGTGCTGTCAGGCGCTAGGAACAAGGTGCAATAAACCCATAGGTGCACTGTTGGACATAGGCCATAAACTCCGAACTATTCGAAAACAACGCGGCTTGTCCCAACGCGAACTTGCAACGCGTGCTGGCCTAACCAATGGTACGATTTCGCTGATTGAAAAGAACCGCACAAGCCCGTCTGTTGCTTCGCTTAAAAGCCTACTGGATGCGATCCCGATTAGCATGGCAGAGTTCTTTTCGACGTTGGAAGATACCGAAACCCCAAAGGTGTTTTACCGCGCGAATGAATTTACCGAGGTCGCACCAACCCAAGAGGGTCAAGTATCGCTACGCCAATTGGGCAATGCTGAACATCATGCCTTGCAGGTGTTGCATGAAACCTATCCTGCGGGCGCGGATACTGGGCCAGAGCTTTTGACGCATGAAGGTGAAGAAGCGGGTATCGTCGTGCGCGGTACAATTGAAGTTACAGTTGACGGGCATGTGACGGTGTTGCACCCCGGTGATGGATATCTGTTCGACAGCCGCCTGCCGCACCGATTTCACAACATTGGTTCTGACGTTTGCGAAGTCATCAGCGCTTGCACACCGCCCAGCTTTTGATCAACGGCTCCTTGAGCCCACGTCAGGATTCTTTTTTAACATCCACAACATTATCGACCATATACGCCCCGCGTTTGCCCAAAGGCTTGGGTTTACCGATTGTACTGTCTACCTTGGTGCGCAGTTCAATTTGCGCATTCAGTGATGCACCAAAAAGAACCAAAAAGCTGCTAATCCAAAGCCAAATTAGCATCGCGATCACGGCACCGATTGATCCGTAAATCTGATTATAATTGCCAAAGTTGGCAACGTAATACGAAAAACCAACCGACACCAAAGCCCACAATACCACAGCCAACACCGCGCCAATCGACAACCACTGTACCCGGGCAGGTTTGCGGTTTGGGCCATAGCGATACAACACACCCACACCCGCCAGCAAAACTGTGATCGCTATCGTCCAGCGAACAAGATCAGCGATGAAGCTGCCAAATGTGCCCAAGGGGATGAACGCCAGCACCACAGGCGCAACCACAACCGTCAAGAGCGCCACAATGGCCACACCGACCAATCCAATGGTAAGCATCAATGCCCGAAAATAATGCCGCGCCGTTCCGCGATTGCGTTGATTATAGACGTTGTTCAGGCCGATCATCATCGCACCCACCCCGGCACGCGCCGACCACAGAGCAAATGCAACTGACAGAAAACCCGCCCAACCCAAGGTATCAGAGCGGGCTGTGACCAGTGAAACAACCTGCGCATTCACAATCTTATAGACATCTTCGGGCAAAAGGCCGCGCATGTCCTCAAGCTGGGCAATCACGACAACTGGATCAGAGATCAAACCAAGCAAAGCGATCAATGCCGCCAATGCAGGAAACAACGACAGCATCGCAAAAAAGGCCACACCAGCAGAGATCAAGCTAATGTTGTTATCCGAAATATGGGTAAAACTCGCCTTGAGCGCCGCCCAATACACCACGGGATTTGATGGACGTGTCGGTTCCATTCAGGCGTCTGACTTTTTCTTGATCAACATTGTTACTCTATTCTTTCACATTTTTTTCAACGTCATCGCGCACCTGTCCCCACGCCAACAGCGTAAAGATCATGGTGCCGCCAATGATGTTTCCGGTCAAAACAGGCAAGAAGAAACTAAAAATAGCCTGCGAAACGCCAAGCTGTCCTTGCAACATCAACACGGCCATTTCAACCGATCCAGCGACGATATGGGTAAAGTCGCCCGCAGCAATCAACCAGGTGAATGTTAAAATCAGGAAAAACGCCGTTTCATCCGCCTGTGGCAACATCCAGACGATCAGTGCGATGATGACACCCGCAGGTATCGCACGCCAGAACCCTTCATTGGCCGACATCCCAGTGGCGTGGCGGGACAGTTCCTCTATCGCGGGCATCAGATCTGGGGGCAACGCAGGTGTAAAGACAAACAACGAGGCCGCCGCAAACGCACCGACTACATTTGCACTCAGGACAATCCCCCAAAGGCGTAACATGCAGACAAAGGCGTGCCACGTGCGCGACTGCATAATTGGCAGTACCGTCGTAATGGTATTTTCCGTAAACAGTTGCATCCGCCCCATGATCACCGCCAGAAAACCTAGTGAATAACCAAGGTTTTCAATCAAATACCGATAGGGTGTTTCCGGCAGATAGGTCCTAAAAATCGCCTCTCCCAGCACCGAAAGGCTAATCAACATGCCGGCTGCAATTCCAGACCAAATCAGTGACCGTTTAGACCGGGCAAGTTCCTCTTCGCCATCGCGGCGGATGACCTCATAAATCAACTTTGGAGACAGGGCCGCAGCTTCGCTTACCGATTTTTCTTCGGCTGCTTCCTCTACGGCACCATTCTTTGTTGAATCTGGGATCATGGGTGGCATTCGATGTTCCTAACTGTCTGCCCGAAAAGATTTAGCGCGGTTTCTGGCTGGGCACAGCACAAAAGCCAACAAGGTGTCGCAATGCGCCTTGCAGCTTTTGCAACAGAGGTAATTATGGCCATGACAAAAAGGGGCATATTATGATCACCAACTCAGCGAAACTCACAGGCGAAATCAGAGATCGGTTTGCCCATGTGGATGAATGCCCCTTCTCCGGGCAACGCGTTTTCTTTGAAAATGCAGGTGGCGCGCTGACGCTCAAGTCTGTGGTTGAGACATCTGCGACTTTTGCTGCGATCCCCGACAATCAGGGGCGTGATAACCCAGCCTCAGCTGCCTTGTCAGATGTAATAAAGCGCGCCAAATTTGACATGGCTGTGTTTTTCAATGCGCCATCCGGTCGCTTTTTCGTTGGTGAATCTGGTACGGAATTGTCATTCCGTCTGATCCGGACTGCGATCATGGGGTCTGCTGCCGGTGGGTCCGTTATTGGCTCATCAGTTGAGCACCCAGCATCTCGTAGTGCGGCACTTCATTGGGCCAAAGTCGCCGGAAAACCCTATATCGATGTCCCACATGATGATGTGACGGGTCAGGTGAGCGCAGAAATGTATGCCAAGCAGATGACACCAGACGTGCGTGTTGCAACTATTCTACACACCTCCCCCGTCACCGGCATTGCCAATGATGTTGCTGCGATTTCGGCAGCGATACGCGCTGTGGCCCCAGATGCATTCATCTTTGTTGATGGCATCCAGCACGCAAGCCATGGGCGCATCGACATCGCAAGCTATGACATCGATGGGTATGTCGTGTCGCCCTACAAAGTCTTTTCACGTCATGGGTATGGGGTCGCTTGGGCCTCTGATCGCCTGACCGCATTGCCGATTGAGACTCTAAAAGGCGGACCTGAAGGTAACTGGGAAATGGGGACACGAGACACCGGTGCCTATGCGACTTTTTCAGATGTGGTACGATATTTTGAGTGGTTGGGCGAACAGGTATCAGACGCGACAGAACCGCGCGAAAAAATTGAGGCTGCTGGCAAAGCGATCCATGATCATGAACAGGCACTGACCGATGCGATGTTACGGGGCATCGGCAATCTTCCGGGCTTGGTTGATCTGCCCGGTATCAAAATTATTAGTGGACCAGAAAACCCTGATCGTGAAGGTCTGGTTTGTTTTGCCTTGGCCGATGTGCCCGCCACTGAAATTGTTGATACATTAAATAGTCAAGGCATCCGCACCCATATCCGCCGCGCAGATCATTATTCTGGCAACATTCTGACACCCTTGGGTTTGACTGCCGCAGTGCGTGTGTCGCTATGTCATTATAACACGCTGGATGAAGTGCGCAGCTTGCTTGCAGCGATGAAGGATATTGCGGGTTAATCACCCAAATCTTCCCATTCACCCTTCTTTAAATACCAAAATATCGCCCGGCGGTAAAACTCGCCGCTTGCCATATGGTCGCATCCGTTGAACCATGCGCCTATGAAATCCGCGCTTTCAAATGCCATTGCCGCCAAACGCGACGACCTCATCGCGCTCACTCAAGATTTGATCCGTATCCCCACACTTAACCCTCCGGGACAAGATTATCGGCTGATCTGTGAATATTTAGAAAAACGCCTTTCTGCCCACGGATTTGAAACCAAACTGATCCGCGCCTTTGGGACCCCGGGCGACAGCGACAAATACCCGCGTTGGAACATCGTCGCACGCCGAGCCGGCAAACACAGTGGCGATTGCGTTCATTTCAACAGCCACACCGACGTTGTTGAGGTCGGCGCAGGTTGGACGTTTGATCCCTTTGGCGCAGAAATATCAAACGGTAAAATATACGGGCGCGGCACCTGCGATATGAAAGGCGGGCTTGCTGCATCGATTATTGCGGCTGAGGCGTTCATAGAAACGCACCCTACCTTCGCCGGAGCCATCGAAATCTCTGGGACCGCAGATGAGGAATCGGGTGGATATGGCGGCGTCGCTTACTTGGCCGAACAGGGTTATTTTGATCCCACCCGCGTGCAGCATGTGATCATTCCAGAACCTTTGAACAAAGACCGCATTTGTCTGGGCCATCGCGGCGGCTGGTGGGCCGAGATTGAGACAAAGGGTGAAATTGCCCACGGCTCCATGCCCTTCCTTGGTGATTGCGCGGTGCGCCACATGGGCGCTGTGTTGTCAGAATTTGAGGATAAACTATTCCCCGCCATGGCCGCCCGTCGCACCGATATGCCTGTGGTGCCAGATGGGGCACGGTCCTCTACGATGAACATCAATTCGATCCATGGAGGTCAGAAAGAGCAGGATGCGGACTTTACTGGTCTGCCTGCCCATTGCGTCCCAGATTCCTGTCGCATCGTTATTGATCGGCGTTTTCTGGTTGAAGAACCGATTGATCAGGTGCGCGATGAAATCATAGCGCTGTTGGAAGGGTTACGTGCCAGCCGCGTTGATTTTGACTATGAACTAACAGAACTCAACGCGGTTCTGCCGTCCATGACCGACCGCAATGCGCCTATTGTGCAAACCGTAACCAAAGCGATTGAAGATATCATGGGCAAAAGCCCTGAATATGTTGCCTCACCGGGCACCTATGACCAGAAACATATTGATCGGATTGGCAAGCTTAAGAATTGCATTGCCTATGGTCCCGGCATTCTGGAATTGGCCCATAAACCTGATGAATATATTGGGATTGATGATATGGTCGACGCCGCTTGCGTGATGGGTGCAGCGTTGGAAGCATTACTTTTGCCCAAGGGCTAGTCGAACGCCGTTGCTGCCGCCAAGGCCAAACCGTCAACCACGCCGGTCAATGCCGCGGCTTGATGTACTTCAGCCTGTGGAAATGCCTTGCGCAGTGCGATGTCGACAACACCCATCAAGCTGGACCCACCAACAAAGATCAACTTGTTGATGTCTTCGGTCTTCATGCCAGCCTGATCAACGGTGTCCTGCGCCACGGCACCAATTTTGCCCGCCATTTCCGCCAATGTCGCCGCCATCATCGCGGCAGGCAGGGGCAGATGAAGACCGCGCTCTAGCATGTCTAATTTAATCTCTGGCAAAGCCGTACCATTCGGATCATTGGCTGCGATCTTGCCTGCCTCGACAGCAAAAGCGAGGTCATGACCCAACTCATCCTCCAACACTGCAACCAAACGCGCCAGTAATTCGGGCTGAACGGCATGACGCACCAAATCTTCCGCAGCACGGCGGGTTTCGCGGGTATAAAGGAATGGAATTTTCTGCCAGGTCGCCAGATCAGCAAACATAGATTGTGGGGCAACATGCGTGTCACTGCCGAACTCATGTTTGATATCGCTGCCCATACCAAGATGCGGCATCACATGGGCCAGACTAAGCTGACGGTCAAAATCGGTCCCACCCAATCGCAAACCATTGCTGGCCAGAATATCTATGCCCGCCTCACCATGCTGGCGGAACAACGTGAAATCCGACGTACCACCACCGATATCAACAATCAGCCCTAAATCACCCGGCTTCAAATAGGCGCGATTGGCCAAGGCCGCAGCTTCGGGTTCGGGCATGAACCGGACATCCTTGAACCCTGCCGCATGATAACATTCTGTCAGGTCCGTCAAAGCCTGCGCATTGCGCGCTGGATCAGAACTGTGGAACATCACAGGACGGCCCGACAAAGCGCGATCAAATTTCTGACCCGTTGCTGCCTCTGCTCGCTGCTTAACCTCACCCAAAAAGCGCCCAACAATGGCGATGAAATCCATCCGCTTGCCCAACAGCATCTGGCTTTCACGCATAAGGGACGTACCCAGCAAACTTTTGAGCGCACGCATGTACCGCCCTTCGTCACCACCGATCAATGCAGCTTGGGCCGGGCGACCATAAACAATCTGCTTTTCATCGAAATCAAAGAAAACCGCAGTCGGCAGGGTTTGTTCCCCCTGCTCAATATCAATCAGGCGTGGTTGGCCATCCACCGCCACACCCGCAGCGGAATTTGACGTCCCGAAATCGACACCCAATGTAGAAGACAGCGCAGCCATGACACATCCATGCTTATCAAAGAAAGCCGACGCCATATCGCGGTGTTGCAAGGGGTGCAATCCGGTTTGCCACTAGCGAAGTTGCTTTGAACTGGCTAACATTTCGTCAAATATCCAAAGGGAGATACGCATGTTACACCTTCGCCCCCTATTTCTTGGCATTAGCGCAGTGGCACTTTTTGCAACGGCCGCCACAGCACAGCAAACCGACATCACCGTCGCGCTTCAGCTTGAGCCTCCGCATATGGACCCAACGTCCGCCGCCGCTGGTGCGATTGATTCGGTGCTCTATTCAAATGTGTTCGAAGGTCTCACGCGCTTTATGGGCGATGGATCGGTTGTACCTGGCCTCGCTGAATCATGGGAAATCTCTGATGATGGGCTGACCTATACATTCAAACTGCATGACGGCGTCACCTTCCACGATGGTACAACAATGGACGCGGAGGATGTGAAATTCAGCCTTGACCGGATCGGTGCCAAAGATAGCGCCAACGCACAAAAGGCGCTTTACAGTGCAATCTCGGAGGTCAATGTGGTTGATCCCCTGACAGTTGAGGTAAAGCTGTCCGAGGCCAACGGCAACATGCTGTTTAACCTCGCGTGGGGTGACGCGGTGATCGTGGCACCTGAGAGCATTGAGAACATCAAACAGACGCCCATCGGTACTGGTGCCTTTAAATTTGACAGTTGGACACAGGGCGACAAAATTGAGCTGTCCAAAAATACGGTTTACTGGGGATCACCCGCGAAACTGGACAAAGCGACGTTTAAATTCATTTCTGATCCAACCGCAGCTTTTGGGGCAATGATGTCCGAAGACGTTGATGCGTTCATTAGCTTCCCAGCCCCTGAAAACCTACCGCAGTTTGAGGCTGATCCGCGTTTTCAAGTGCTGACAGGATCAACCGAAGGCGAAACAATTTTGTCCACCAACAACAAAATGCCGCCTTTTGATAACGTCAAAGTGCGCGAGGCTGTCGCACATGCGATTGACCGTCAGGCGATCATTGATGGCGCGATGTTTGGATATGGTACGCCGATTGGCACACATTTTGCACCGCATAATCCAGCCTACGTTGACCTAACGGGGATGAGCAATTTTGACCCCGAAAAGGCCAAGACATTGCTTGCTGAGGCGGGCTTTCCCGATGGTTTTGAAACCACGCTTGACCTGCCACCACCATCCTATGCACGTCGCGGCGGAGAGATCATCGCAGCGCAACTGGCAGCGGTTGGCATAAAAGCAGAAATTCGCAATGTAGAATGGGCGCAGTGGCTGGAAACCGTGTTCAAAGGCAAGAATTTTGGCCTGTCGATCATCAGTCATACTGAACCAATGGATATCGGCATCTATGCCAACCCGGACTACTATTTCCAGTATGACAATCCAGATTTCCAAGCGTTGATCACCAAGCTGAACAGCACCACAGACCCTGATATGCGCACGCAGATGCTGGGCGAGGCGCAGAACATCATCGCGGGTGACTATGTGAACGGGTATCTGTTTCAACTGGCGTCCCTGTCCGTGGCAAAAGCAGGTGTGCAAGGCCTTTGGGCAAATGCGCCGACGCAGGCGACTGACCTCACGGCGGTAAGCTGGGCAGAGTAAGCCAATATTGATAAAGACGATAAAGGCCCGCTTTTGCGGGCTTTTTTATGTGCTCTTTCGGTTTAGCAAGATGCGCACGCCATCTTTGATCTGATCGCGCACCATACCTTCGCGCGGGGCGTCACGTAATGTCGTGAACCAATGCTCTGGCGGGTTTTTGCCCCTTCGGTTCCCTTCAAAACGCAGGGCGCGCAGTACATTTTCGGCTTCAATTGGCAGGTGCTTAGGAATGTCATAGCCATTCAGAATGCCCCAAACACCTGTCCATAAACGCCCTACAGACCACGGATTATATCCACCACCACCCAGCACCAACAAGCGTGGTCCCAATCCCATAAGACCGCGCAAAACATCCCAATGGGCATTATTGCTCATCGCCATATGAGACAACGGGTCTTCTTCAACACCATCTGCACCGCATAGAAACACTATTGCATCCGGGCGGTGGGCAATCACACGCGGCAAGATCAATGTGTCTCTAACAAAGGCCATTTCACTGTCATTGAATCCACGCGGCACCGGAAGGTTCAATGCATTGCCGCCAGCATCATTTTCAATCGGCCCGCTGCGCGGCCACAATCGTTCCTCGTGCACTGAAATCATCAGACAATCAGGATCGCCAGCAAACCCATGTTCAACACCATCAGGGTGATGCGCATCAATGTCGACATAAGCGATGCGCCGCACCCCTTGATTGCGCAGGCTGAGCATCGCAAGCACCGGATCATTGAGGTAGCAAAATCCATTGGCGCGATCTGGCATGCCGTGATGCGTGCCGCCAGCCGGATTATAAATCACACCACCCTCGCGCAGCAATTCACCTGCAAGAATTGAACCACCAGCAGCGGTCGCAGGTCTGCGAAAAATCTCTCCAAAAACAGGATTCGTGACGCTGCCTATATCGTGGCGTTCAAGGTCCTGTGGCGTTGCCAATTGCGCGGCCTCAACCCGCTGCAAGGCCGCGATGTAATCAGGCGTGTGCCAATGGGTCAGCGCGGCAGGTTTCGCACGCGGCGAGGTGATAGATTGATCTACAGACCGCCATCCCAAGGCGCGTGTCAGGTCCATTACCGTTGACACCCGTGGCACGCGCAACGGGTGCCAGCGGCCATAACTGGATCCGCGAAAAATCTCGTGTCCGATGAACATGGGTTGCTGCATGCCGCACACTTAACGTTTGGTTTGTGAATTGCCAGCGCGCCGCGATCATCAACTGGACGCTCCTGCATTGTCGGCATAACCTCACGCCTATGCTACGGTACACGCTCAAACGTCTTTTATCGCTCTTGATCAGCCTTGCCGTTGCATCGCTTGTTATCTTTGCCGTGATCGAAGTTGCCCCGGGCGATCCCGCGTCTTTTATGCTGGGCATCACTGCACAACCTGAGACCCTTGCCGCGCTGCGCAGCGAACTAGGTTTGAATGTGCCAAAGGCGCAGCGGTACTTTGCATGGATCAGTGGTATGTTGACCGGTGATTTTGGCACATCTTACACCTATCGGACACCGGTGATCGATATGATTTCGGGACGGTTGTGGGTTTCGCTTCCCCTTGCGCTTTATGCGTTGACGTTGAGCACTTTGATCGCCTTTCCTGCCGGTATCTTTGCTGCGTCCCGGCGTGGAAAAGCGGGCGATATTGGCGTCATGGGGGCGACACAATTGGGCGTCGCAGTGCCGAATTTTTGGTTTGCGATGATATTGGTACTGATCTTTGCCATCAATTTACGTTGGTTTTCAGCAGGTGGGTTTGTCGGCTGGGATAAAGGGTTTTGGGTCGGCCTGCACGGGCTTACCTTGCCAGCAATTGCACTCGCCCTGCCACAGGCGGCGATTTTGGCCCGTGTCATGCGGTCATCCCTGTTGGACGTACTGGGCGAAGATTTCATACGCACCGCACGCGCCAAAGGATTAAGCGCGCGCCAGGCATTATGGCGACATGGATTGCGCAATGCGTTGATCCCAGTGCTGACGATCATCGGGTTGCAGTTTTCGTTCCTGTTGGCCGGATCAATTATCATCGAACAGGTTTTCTACCTTCCTGGATTGGGGCGTTTGGTGTTTCAATCCATTTCAGCCCGAGATTTGATCGTCGTGGAGTCGGTAGTGATGTTGTTGGTCTTTTCCGTGATCATGGTAAATTTCCTAGTTGATCTGGCCTATGCCGTCGTTGACCCCCGCCTTCGGTCGCGCACATGAGGCGTAATCTGATCATCGGCGGCGCTCTTACCGCTGTGTTCATATTGGCAGCGCTGATCAGCTTTGTTTGGACACCGTTTGATCACGCCACCCTCAATATCCCGAACAAATTAAAACCTCCGAATGTCGCACATCTGCTGGGCACTGATCATTTAGGGCGCGATATCCTAAGCATGATTATGGTCGGCGCACGCACCTCTATTGCCGTGGCGATGGTTGCCGTGGGCATTGGTATGGGGTTGGGGGTACCGCTTGGGCTGTGGGCAGCAGCCCGGCAAGGTACGTGGATGGACGAATTGATCATGCGCGGCAATGATCTGGTCTTTGCCTTCCCAAGCCTTGTTATTGCGATCCTGATTACAGCGATCTTTGGCGCGGGTGCGGTAAATGCCATCATCGCCATTGGTATCTTTAATATCCCTGTTTTTGCGCGCATCACCCGAGGGGCAGCGTTGGCGTTGTGGCAACGCGAATTCATACTTGCTGCCCGCGTTGCTGGTAAATCAACCGGACGCATTTCTGTTGAACATATTTTGCCCAACGTCACCAACCTGTTGATTGTTCAAGGGACGATCCAGTTCTCATTGGGCATTTTGGCCGAAGCAGGCCTAAGTTATGTCGGCCTTGGTGCGCAGCCACCTTTACCCTCATGGGGTCGCATGCTGGCAGATGCGCAAACCATGGTCAGTATCGCACCCCACATGGCACTGGTTCCCGGCTTTGCCATTATCCTCATGGTACTTGGCTTAAATCTGATGGGCGATGGGTTGCGGGACTACCTTGATCCACGGCTGCGGGTGGTCCGCGCATGAACTTGCTTGAAATCAAAAACCTTTCCTTGTCGATCCATGGACTCAACATTTTGAACGATATTACCCTATCTGTTGGCGAAGGAGAGATTGTCGCCATCACGGGTGAAAGCGGTTCTGGGAAATCCATGACGGCCCTGGCGGTGATGCAGCTGCTGCCAAAAGGCATCACGTCGACGGGCAAGATCGTATTGGGTGACCATGATCTGACAGGTCTAAGCGAATCTGCACTTTGCAAGATACGCGGCAACGATATCGGTATGGTGTTTCAAGAACCGATGACAGCCTTAAACCCCGTCCATACCATCGGGCAACAGGTCACTGAGACAATCCGCATTCATGACAGATCGGCATCACGCCAAGAAGCAAAAGACCGCGCAGTTGAAACTTTGACACGCGTTGGTTTGCCTCAAGATCAATTTCCCCTGTCTCGTTTTCCTCATGAGTTGAGTGGCGGGCAACGTCAGCGCGTCGTGATTGCCATGGCCATTGCCCTGCGCCCACGTCTGTTAATCGCGGATGAACCAACAACCGCGTTGGATGTAACAACACAGGGTCAAATACTCGACTTGTTAAAAAAGCTTGCACAAGAAGACGGCATGGGCCTGTTGATGATCACCCATGATCTGGCGGTGGTCGCTGATATGGCTGACCGTATTGTCGTGATGCGCGCGGGTGAAATTGTGGAACAGGGCGACACGCATCGCCTATTGAAAGACATGCAGCACCCTTACACAAGGATGCTGTTTGCAGCATCCAGTCATCACGTCACACTTCCGACAACTGACGCCCAGCGCCCCCTATTGGAAGTGAACAACGTGATACGCGACTACCCCATGCCACGTACAAAGCTATTCGGGGCACCCACTTTTTTTCGGGCAGTCAATAACGTATCCTTTACCATTCGGCGTGGAGAACGCTTGGGCCTTGTTGGTGAATCTGGTTGCGGTAAATCGACACTAACAAGGGCACTTTTGGGTTTAGAGCAAATTCAATCCGGTCGTATCACCGTGGACGGCCAACCCGTATTCACAGACAAAAAGCCAAACCTTGCGGTACGCCGCAAATTGCAGGTCGTTTTCCAAGACCCCTTCGGCAGCTTTAATCCACGCCACCGTGTTGAGCGTTTGATCACCGAACCGTTCCACCTATTGCCTGACCCACCCAAGGGTTCGGCACGCACGCGTGCCATTGATGAAGCATTGATCGCTGTGGGGTTGACCCCAAAAGACGCCAGCAAATACATCCACGAATTTTCGGGCGGCCAACGACAACGCATCGCCATTGCCCGTGCTTTGATCATCCGCCCCGAGTTAATTTTATTTGATGAGGCTGTCAGTGCCTTGGACGTTTCGGTGCGCGCGCAAATCCTTGATCTGCTGGCAGACCTCTGTGTGTCCTATAATCTGACATATCTGTTCATCTCACATGACCTATCTGTGGTCCGCACTATCACCGATCGCGTTTTGGTGATGAAATCGGGTGAGATTGTCGAGCAAGGCGAAACCTCATCCGTTTTTGAAAACCCGCAACACCCTTACACGCAGGCGCTAATTTCAGCCGCCCCTGTGTTGCCGGATTTTGCACAGGCGATAGCATGACAGGTTCAACAGAATTGAGGTTAAGATGCGTATTTTAATAAACGGTGTTCTTCTTTTTGTAGATATCGAAGGGGCCGGCCTTGTTCCTGATGGCCCCAAAATGCGTACAAAACCCACCTTGATCGTCTTGCACGGTGGGCCGGGGGCAGATCATTCAATCTATAAACCTGCGTTTACACAACTGTCTGATTTGGCGCAAATCATCTATATTGATCACCGCGGGAACGGACGTAGCGATGATGGCGATCCTGCACTTTGGACATTGGATCAATGGGCGGATGATCTCTTTGCGCTTTGTCAAACTCTGGGCATCGAAAAACCAATCATTTATGGCGCTTCCTTTGGTGGTTTTGTTGCGCAGGCTTTTGCCACGAAATACCCTGAACACCTCTGTGCTTTGATCCTGTCGGTCACTTCGGCGCATGTAGAATTCGAGACTATTTATGGCGCTTTCACCCGGATTGCAGGGGATACAGCCGGACAGGCCGCGCGCGCCTATTGGAGTGATCCAAGTCCAGAGCGCCGTCAGGCATATTTTGAGAATTGCTTGCCGCATTATTCTGTCACACCCTCGGACACGGACATGATGCATAGGATGATTGTGAAAAATTCTGTCGCGATGCATTTCAACGGGCCAAACAATGAAATGGGGCATTTCGATTTTCGCGAAACACTCAGTAAGGTGACTTGCCCAACACTGATCCTCTCTGGGGATCAAGATCCGATAATGCCGACACCTTTCAGCGAAACATTGCTGGCCAGCCTTGGCAATGCACCCGCGACGCATCACACTCTGCGCGATGCAGGGCATCTGTTGAATCACGATCAACCCGATGCGTTTTTTGCCCACCTACGTGACTTTATCACAAGGAGCACAACATGCGATTGACCGGAAAAACAGCCATCGTCACGGGCGGCGCATCGGGATTTGGGGCAGGTATTGTACGGCGTTTTTTGCAAGAAGGCGCAAAGGTCATGATTGCGGATATCAACGATGAGGCGGCCAATCAAATGGCTGACGAGATGGGTGATCATGCCCTTGCCTGTCCCGTTGATGTTGGAAATGGCAAGTCCGTCAATGCGATGACCAAGACAGCGATAGATGCATGGGGTCACGTTGATATTTTGGTGAATAATGCGGGCATTACGCACCTGCCCGCCGCGATGGAGGATGTCAGCGAAGATGATTTTGATCGTGTCATGAATGTGAACATGAAGTCCGTTTACCTTACCGCACGCGCGCTTGTCCCGCATATGAAATCCCGCAATACAGGTGCGATCCTGAACATTGCCTCCACAGCAGGTGTGTCGCCCAGACCACGCTTGAACTGGTACAATGCATCAAAGGGTTGGATGATCACTGCGACCAAAACGATGGCGGTTGAATTGGCCCCAGACGGCATCCGGGTAAATGCCCTGAACCCCGTTGCTGGTGAAACACCACTACTCAAGAGTTTCATGGGCGAGGACACACCAGAGATGCGCGCGAAATTCTTGTCGACGATCCCATTAGGTCGGTTTTCGCAACCAGAGGACCTGGGGAATGCGGCATTGTTTCTCTGTTCAAACGAAGCCAGCATGATCACAGGTGTGGCCATGGAAGTGGATGGAGGACGTTGCATATGAACCCGGTAAATTTGGCCGAAAAACTAGCGCAGATCAGCACCCACTGGGACCCGCATGTGGTGGCTGATTACAATAACAACGATATTATGGTGGTTAAGTTCCAGGGCGAGTTTCCATACCATTTGCACGAAGATACCGATGATTTCTTTCTTGTGCTGAAAGGCGAAATGACCATGGACCTCGAAGGCGCGTCGCATCCGGTCAAAGTGGGTGAAATATTTGTTGTACCCAAAGGCGTCACCCACCGCCCGCGAGCAGATCACGAATGCGAAGTACTGCTTATTGAGCCAAAAGGCGTCCCTAACACAGGTGATCCTGCAACGGCCACTGCCAAACCGCGCCTTTGATTTCACCCTTTCTTAAATACCGATCCTACCTATCAACAGGCATAGGCTTATGAAAACCGGACCAAAAAACCTGATCACAGATGTCCCCGGTCTGCGGGTTGGAAATGCGCAAGATGATCGGCTTAAATCGGGTACAACAGTCGTCTTGGGTGATGTGCCATTTACTGCATCCGTGCATGTCATGGGCGGCGCGCCGGGCACTCGTGAAACTGACCTTTTGGCACCTGACAAGACAGTTGCCGCCGTGGATGCCCTCGTATTGTCAGGCGGATCGGCATACGGCCTTGATGCCTGTTCTGGCGTAATGGATGGTCTGCGCGCCGCAGGTCGTGGATTTGTGGTTGGTGATGCGATCATTCCTTTGGTCCCGGGGGCAATTCTGTTTGATTTGCTCAACGGCGGTGAAAAAGATTGGGATGAAAATCCATATCACGCATTGGGGCGACAAGCGTTTGATGCTGCATCATCCGACTTTGACCTTGGCACAATAGGTGCTGGCACAGGTGCGCTGACCGCTATGTTGAAAGGCGGCCTTGGGTCTGCGTCATTGCAATTGCCAGACGGCACGATGGTTGGGGCATTGGTTGCCGCCAATCCAGTAGGCGCAGTGACAACACCCGGCGACAGATATTTTTATGCAGCTCCGTTTGAAATGGATGCTGAATTTGGTGGTCTGGGCCCGGACCCCGCATCTGGATTAGGCCGGACACTAGAAAGCCGTAAAGCCGAGGCGATGTCAGTACGCGAGAATACTACCATCGCAATCATTGCAACTGATGCGGCTCTAACAAAGGCAGAATGTCAACGCGTCGCCGTTGCAGCGCATGACGGTATTGGGCGCGCAACCATCCCTGCGCATACGCCATTTGACGGTGATCTGGTGTTTGCCCTTAGCACGGGAACTGCACCAGAAGGTGATGTTACCTTGATTGGCCATGCGGCATCGCTATGCTTGGCGCGGGCCATTGCGCGGGCTGTGCATGCCGCGACCCCAGCGCCGAACGATTTGCTGCCCTGTTGGAATGGGCAGACAATCTGATGCGCTAAACGGCGTCTGGTTGATGGGAGGGTGCCGCCTGTTCCAGCGCCGGGATTGCCATGCAGTTTTTGTGAATGCGCTGGATAGTTGGATAGGCATCCATATCCACTTCAAAGCGCGCGTTGTTCAATACCTGCGCATAAAGACAAAGATCGGCCAGCCCAACACTATCGCCATGGCAAAACGTGCCGGTTTCGACCTCTGCGGCCAACCGTGTTTCTAACGCCAACATGCCTGCATTTGCCCAAGTACGAAACCATGCCGCTTTACCTTTTGCATCAACGCCATATTCCGCCTCAAGATGCTTGAGGATGCGCAGGTTGTTCACGGGATGAATGTCTAGGGCGACAATATGGGCAAGGCTGCGCACACGCGCGCGACCCCACGGATCAGCGGGCAACAACGGTGGTTCAGGGTGGACCTCGTCGAGCCATTCCAAAATTGCCAGTGACTGTGGCAGTGACCCTTGCGGCGTCACAAGGGTCGGCACCAACCCTGACGGATTGAGCGCCAGATGATCCGCACTGGATTGCTCTCCCTTAAGAAGCGACAAAGGCACATAGTCATAGCTAAGACCCTTGAGGTTCAAAGCCGCACGCACCCGCACGGATGTCGATGAGCGGAAATAATTATGTAAGGCGAGTTCGCTCACGCGCGCGGCCCGATTGTAACCTGTAATTCGCCAATACCGTCGACGCCACCAGTGATGATATCTCCGGGTATAACCGCGCCCACACCCGCTGGGGTTCCCGTCATAACGATATCGCCGGGGGCCAGTGTCATCGCTTGCGACAGGATCGATACATGTTCACGCACCGACCAAATCAGATCAGCCAGATCAGCGTCTTGTTTCACTTCGCCGTTCACAGCCAGCCAAATGCGCCCAGCTTCGACACTTGGCACATCCGCGATTGGCTTGATTGCCGCAATAGGCGCTGATTGATCAAACCCTTTGGACCAATCCCATGGTCGGCTCATCTTTTTCGCCTGCGCTTGTAGGTCGCGACGCGTGAAATCGATACCAACAGACGCGCCCCAAACATGTTCCATCACATCAGCCTCAGCGATGTCGGATCCGCCTTTGCCAATCGCGATGATCAACTCGATCTCATAATGCAAGTCATTGGTCAGTTTTGGATAGGCAATCGTGCAGGGCGTGTCGACAACTGCATCCGCAGGTTTGGTAAAGAAAAACGGCGGTTCGCGGTCAGGGTCATTCCCCATTTCGCGCGCGTGTGCTTCGTAGTTTCGACCAACACAAAAAATACGCCGAACCGGGAAACGATCATCCGTTCCGAGTACCGCAAGGCTGGCCTGTTTGGGGGCTTCAAAAACGTACATTGTATGATCCTATTATGCTGAGACGACGTTACCCTGACAATCACGGCGGTGCCAACCCACTGCTGGCATCAACACGTGTTGGCCTCAACAACGCGATAGCATAGAAAGAGGCGAACGCCCGTGCGCCATAGGCACGGCCAAGTCGCGCATGAATAGGATCGACCCCATGAAAAAAGCACTTATCACCGGGATCACGGGGCAAGATGGATCATACTTGGCCGAACTGCTGTTGGAAAAAGGCTATGAGGTGCACGGGATCAAGCGCCGGGCATCGCTGTTCAACACCCAGCGCGTTGATCATATTTTTCAGGACCCGCACACCACAAATGCAAATTTCAAACTGCATTACGGTGATCTTACGGACACGTCGAACCTGACGCGCATCTTGTCCGAGGTGCAGCCAGACGAAGTCTATAACCTTGGTGCGCAAAGCCATGTCGCGGTCAGCTTTGAAGCGCCGGAATATACCGCTGATGTTGATGCGATTGGCGCGCTGCGCTTGCTTGAGGCGATCCGGTTTTTGAAGATGGATCAAAAGACACGCTTTTATCAGGCCTCAACGTCTGAACTATACGGCCTTGTCCGCGAAACACCTCAGACTGAAACCACACCGTTCCATCCGCGCAGCCCCTATGCGGTGGCCAAGATGTATGCGTTTTGGATGACCGTAAACTACCGCGAGGCATACGGTATGTATGCCTGTAATGGCATCCTGTTTAACCACGAAAGCCCACGGCGCGGTGAGACATTTGTGACCCGCAAGATCACGCGTGGGCTGTCCAACATCGCGCAGGGATTAGAAACCTGCCTCTATATGGGCAACATCGATGCGCTGCGCGATTGGGGTCACGCCAAAGATTACGTGCGCATGCAGTGGATGATGCTGCAAGAGGATGAACCAGACGATTTTGTGATCGCGACGGGCGTGCAATATTCAGTGCGTCAGTTCATTGAATGGTCGGCGGCTGAACTGGGCATTACCTTGCGGTTTGAAGGCGAGGGTGTGAATGAAGTCGCTATAGTAGACACTATTAAGGGTGAAAATGCGCCTGCGCTGTCGCCGGGCGATGTGATTCTAAAGATCGATCCGCGTTATTTTCGCCCGGCTGAGGTGGAAACTTTGCTCGGTGATCCTGCCAAGGCCAAGCGTATTCTCGGCTGGGAACCACAGATCACCGTTCAAGAAATGTGCGCCGAAATGGTGCAGACCGATCTCAAATCAGCCAAGCGTGAGCGTGTTCTCAAGGAACATGGTTTTGATGGCCTGATGTCTAAAGAGGACTGATCAGATGGGCATCAAAGGTACAATGCTACTGACCGGTGGCGGCGGCATGGTTGGTCGCAATATTCAAGATCACGCCAATGCTAACGGTTGGACGATCCTTGCACCGCGCAGTGCTGAATTGGATTTGACAAACGCTGACGCAGTCGATGCCTATATGTCAGATTATTCACCCAATTTGGTGATCCACGCCGCTGGTCGTGTCGGCGGCATTCAAGCGAACATGGCCAATCCCGTTGCGTTCTTGGAAGAGAACACCACGATGGGTCGCAACGTGATTATGGGCGCGCAAAACGCTGGTGTTGCGACATTGATCAACCTTGCCTCAACGTGCATGTATCCGGCGCAGGCGGAAAACCCGCTGCGCGAGGAAATGATCCTGACCGGGCCACTTGAACCGACAAACGAAGGGTATGCGCTGGCCAAGATCATGGCGATGCGCCTGTGCGATTACATCCGCACCGAGGACACGGCAGCACAGTATAAAACGCTGATCCCCTGCAACCTTTACGGCCCATATGACAAGTTTGATCCAAAGAATTCGCACCTGCTGCCCGCGATCATTCATAAGGTGCACACCGCCAAGCAGAACAATGAGCCCACCGTCGAAATTTGGGGGGACGGTACTGCGCGACGTGAATTTATGTATGCGGGTGATCTGGCTGATGCCGTGTGGAAAGCTGTTGATGATACTCACGCTTTGCCCGGTGCGATGAACGTTGGTTTGGGCCATGACCATTCGATCAATGACTATTACGCTACCGTGGCGGATGTGATCGGCTGGCAGGGTGAGTTTACCCATGACCTCACGCGCCCTGTTGGCATGAAACAAAAGCTGTGTTCAACCGCCCGCCAAACCGACTGGGGTTGGAGCGCGCCCACATCCCTGCGCGATGGTATTGCACAAACCTATGACTTTTATCTGGAGCATCACGCGACATGACATTCACATATCCACTGGCGACCTCATCCTGGGATCAAGCGGAATTCGACGCGCTGGACAGAGTGATCAAATCCGACATGTTTTCCATGGGGCCAGAAGTGCGCGCCTACGAGGAAGAATTCGCAGCCCTGTTTGGCAGCAAGTTTTCGGTCATGGTCAACTCTGGATCATCTGCCAATTTGCTAATGACTGCTGCGTTGTTCTTTACAAAGAACACCGATCTGAAATTGGAACGCGGCGACGAGATTATCGTGCCCGCGGTCAGCTGGTCGACCACCTATTATCCGCTGTGCCAGTACGGATTGCGGCTCAAGTTTGTCGATATCGACCGTGAAACACTGAACTATGATCTCGCAGCGTTAGAGGCGGCAATCACCGACAAAACACGCGCCTTGATGGTGGTGAACCTGCTGGGCAACCCCAACGATTTTGCAGCACTGAAACGGCTGACCGATGGCAAAAACATCGTGATGATCGAGGACAACTGCGAATCCATGGGTGCCACGTTTGAAGGCAAACAGGCAGGCACCTTTGGCGTCATGGGTACGTTTTCGTCGTTCTTTTCGCACCATATTTCCACCATGGAAGGCGGCATGATCGTCACGGATGATGAAGAATTGTACCACATCATGCTGTCCCTGCGCGCGCATGGCTGGACCCGCAATTTACCAAAGTTCAATCACGTGACTGGTGAAAAAAGCGATGATCCGTTTGAAGAGAGTTTTCGCTTTGTCTTGCCGGGCTACAATCTTCGCCCCCTTGAAATGTCAGGCGCATTGGGACGTGAGCAAATCAAAAAACTTCCGGGGTTGATTGAAGGTCGCCGTGCCAACGGTAAGCTGTTGCAAGATGCGGTATCAGACCACCCGCGCTTTATGATCCAGCGCGAGATAGGTGATGCCAGTTGGTTTGGATTCTCACTGGTGCTGCGCGAAGGTCATAATGGCGAACGTGCGCAAATGGTCCGTGATTTGTCAGCAGCAGGGTTTGAATGTCGCCCGATTGTTGCGGGAAATTTTGCCAAGAACGAAGTCATGGAGTATTTTGACTTTGAAATCCACGATACCTTGAAAAACGCGGATTATATCGATGCGAATGGGCTGTTTGTGGGCAACCACCATTATCCACTGCCAGAAGCGATCGAAGTGCTCAAAACGATCTAGGCGCGCAAGAACATCGGAAATCAAAAGCACCTAGACCGGTTTGCAGGTGCCACGCACGATCAGTTCGATATCGCAGCGAACGCGAAATATCTCTGTCTCTGAATGAATGATAGAATGCGCCAACCGTTCGCCTGCCAGCAGCCCTATGCGGCGCGCAGGCAAGCGAACGGTTGTCAGATTTGGCTCCATGTCCTTGGACCCTTTGAAATCCCCAATACCGATGATTGATATGTCGTGCGGCACCTTCAAACCGTACTTTGATGCGGCATAAATTGCGCCCTGCGCCAGAACATCGTTGCCACACAACAGCGCCGTTGGACGTGGAGTATTTTGTAGTAATTTCAAAACCGCCGCTTTCGCATCTGTGATGCTGTACGGCGCTTCGATCCACCAGTCTTTGGGGGTTTTCACCCCGGCATCTGCCAAAGAGAACAGTGCACCATTTTCGCGGTCAGCAGCGCGGTCATTTCCTGCGGTGGGTGGAAACACAATGCCAATATCTCGGTGCCCTAGCTTCAACAGATGGTCAGCCGCAGCACGGCCCGCAGCAACATTATCCGCACCAACGCAGGAAATGCGCGATGATTGATTATAGTTCCAGATCGTCATTGCTGGAATCGCCTGACTTTTCAGCAGACGATAGGTTTCTTCGGAATGTTCCTGCCCGATCAACGCGACACCATCGACACGATGTTCCAGAAACTTACGCAATACAGCATATTCGCGCTCAAGATCGTATCCATGGGACGCCACCAGAATTGTAAAACCCTGTTCATCTACGGCATCTGAAAACGCTTGTATTACCTCAGCAAAGATCGCGTGATCAATGGTTGGCACGATCAATCCGATGGTTCCAGAACGGATGCCGTGCATGGTTTGCGCCGCACGATTGCGAATATAACCCAGCCTGCGTACCGCCGCGTCGATCTTTTTGCGCGTTGCAGGTTTCACCTGTTCGGGGTGATTATAACTGCGCGATACCGTCGATATCGATACCTTTGCAGCCTTCGCGACTGCAATAATATCTGCTTTCTTTTGTTTCTTATCAGCCATTTGGGTCTCTTTTTGAGCTAATTTATGAAAACATTTGCAAAACTGTTTTCATTGCCTAGTCTAATTTGTCAACGCTACTGCTTTTGCTTCACAGGGCTCAGATGGAATTTATCTTTTACTTTGGTGACGTGTTCACACCGATCAACTTTGGTTTGCTTTTGATTGGCACCATCGGTGGTTTGATCCTTGGCGCGACGCCCGGATTATCGCCCACCATGGCCGTCGCTTTGTTGATCCCGTTCACCTTTCAACTTGAGGCAGCGCAAGGGCTAATCCTACTGGGGGCAGCCTATACGTCGACTGTTGCAGGGGGCGCGGTTTCGGCAATCTTGCTCAAGATTCCAGGCGCACCCGCCAATATCGCGACGACCCTTGATGGTCACACGATGGCCAAGAACGGTCAGGGGGCCAAGGCGTTGCAATTGTCTTTCCTCGCCTCTGCCGTCGGTGGTGTGTTTGGCGTCTTGCTGCTGATCTTCCTCACACCAGTTTTAGCCAAATGGGCGTTAGCCTTTGGGCCATCCCATCTGTTCTGGCTCGCTATTCTGGGTGTGACAGTCATTGGCACGCTCGACAGCAAGTCCGTTGTCAAAGGATTACTTTCCGGCTGCATCGGTCTATGGCTCGCAACCATCGGATTTGACGACATCATGGGCGCACAGCGCTTCATCTTTCACCCGGCACTGGGCGGTGGCATCAATATCATCGCAGCTCTGATTGGCCTATTCGCGATCCCGCAAGTGATCACCATGTTTGCCAAAGGGCGTGTTACATCCGGTGCTGAGGTCATCGAAGTTCAGAAACATTCGGTCGTTGACGCCATGAAAGAATTGATGCGCAACAAGCGTGCGATGGGCATTGGTACGATCACCGGGTCGATCATTGGGTTGATCCCCGGTGTGGGTGGTCAAATTGCTGGATTGGTCGCCTATGATCAGTCAAAGAAGTTCAGCCCTGATCGCGATAAGTTTGGCACGGGGCATCCAGAAGGTGTGATCGCTGCGGAATCCGCCAATAACGCAATGGTTGGCCCGTCACTGGTGCCCCTGCTGACATTGTCGATCCCCGGTTCTCCCACGGCTGCGGTGCTACTGGGAGGTCTGTTGATCCACGGTATTTTCCCCGGCACAGACTTGTTTGACAACCACCCCGACGTGGCATGGACCTTTATCAATTCCATGCTGATCGGTCAGGTTTTGATGTGCATTTTTGGCCTGTATGTCGCAGGCATGGCCGCACGGGTGGCGCGCGTACCACAGTCGATCATGGCAGCCATTGTTTTGGGGCTCGCGGTATTCGGCAGCTATTCCGTGCAAAGCTCAATGGGCGATGTCTATGTTATGGCATCACTTGGCGTCATGATGTATTTCCTTGAACGCTTTGGCTTTTCCGCCGCCCCACTGGTGCTGGGCCTCATCCTTGGCCCGATTGCCGAGGCGAACTTTATCCAAGGGTCGATGATCGCCAACGCGACCGATGGCCTCACGCCTTACTTCTTTGGTGGAACGCTCAACATCTTCTTGATCGCAGTGGTGATCCTGTCGGTGCTTTATTCTGGCTATATGGAGCTGCGCAGCCGTCGTTACACATCGAAAGAGGAGATCATCGCATGAGCGATCTGTCCCTGCCCCGCATTCAGCATATCGCGGCCTCTGGCGTCGTCGCGGCCGTTGGCATCTGGGTGACCTATATCAGCTATACGCAACAACCGTCCGAGGCGTTCTTGTTTCCACGCCTGATCGCGACGATCTTTGTGGTGCTGGCGATTTGGACGTTCATCAAGGCCTGTTTGGGCTGGACCAAAGTTGGCAATGGCATCACCACACGGCAGTTTGCCAATCTACTGCCGGGGCTGGCTGTTGCGCTGATCTATATCTTTTGGGCGGCAAAGGGGTTGGGGTTTTACACCTCCACCACAATCGCCTTTTTCATTTTGCTAAGCCTTTATGACCCGAACCCGCACAAGGCGGTAAAGTCATGGGCAAAGCGCGCTATCATCACGGCATGCTTTATGGTCGTTATGTACCTGCTCTTTGCGACACTGTTAAAAGTGTACACACCGCGAGAGATATTTTTCTGAACCGCAACAGCGGCAGAGCACACAATCCTAGGGAGGAACTACAGATGAAGAAATTACTAGCCGGGGCCGCAATGGCCATGATGGGCCTGACCGGAAGCGCATATGCGGATGGTCATGGCAATTTTCCTGATCGTCCGATCATGATGGTTGTTAGCTATGGCGCGGGCGGGGCGACCGACTTTCAGGCACGCATTGTGACGATGACGGCGGGGAATGAAGATGCTCTGGGCATGCCAATCGCGATCCTGAACAAGCCCGGTGCGGGTGGTCGTGTGGGTTGGAACTGGTTTGCCACGCAAGCCGATGCCGATGGCTACACGCTTTCTGCTTACAACATCCCGCACTTTATCGCCCAGTCGATCAAAGGTGGCGTGGAATATTCCGCCGACAGCTTTGAACCCATCGCCAACTGGGGTGCCGACCCTGCCGTGCTTGTTGTTGGCGCGGACAGTGAATTTAACACCCTGCAAGACGTGATTGATTTCACCAAGGCCAATCCCGGCAAGCTAACAACATCCGGTGCAGGCCTTTTCGTGGGTCACCACATTGCAGCTTTGCAGATGGAAAAAGCGGGCGACATGAAGATGGCCTATATCCCGACCAAAGGTGGCGGTGCGGCGGCGATGAAAGCTGTGATTGCGGGTGACGTCATGGCCGGTATCAACAACCTGTCTGATGCATTTCGCGCGGCTGAAGCGGGCAACGTGAAAATCCTTGCCGTGGCCGATCTGGAACGCAACGAGTTCCTGCCAGATGTGCCGACGATGATGGAAGCTGGTCTGGATGTCGATAATTCATCCGTCAACTTCCGCGGCATCATGGTGCCAAAGGGTACACCAGAAGCTGTGATCGAAAAACTGGCTGCTACGGTGCCGACCATGTTCGAAAACAGCCGCGTCACGGGCAAGATGAAAGCTGGCGGATCGCCAATGCATGTCATGTCACGTGAAGAGGTCAAGGAAATGTGGGCCGCGCGTGAGGTGACACTCAAAGAACTGCTTGCAGGTCTCTAAAACAGGCGAGGTGGGCAAGGTGCCCACCTTACCATCCATACCAAGTAAGGTGGGCGCATCGCCCACCCTCCACCGGAGAAACGCAAATGAACGCCCATGATGACCTTGCTGAAGTGGAAGCCGTTGTTGCGACTGCACGCACTGCCCAGCGCGCCTATGAGGCTGGCGGATCACAGCAACGCTATGACCGCGCCGCACAGGCCGCCGCTTGGGCCATCATGGAACCCGCGCGCAACCGCCATCTGGCAGAGCTGGCCGTGGAAACCACTGGTCTTGGCAATGTACCGGACAAGATCACCAAGAACCACCGCAAGACCTTGGGTCTGATGCGTGACATTGCGACAGTCAAAACCTTTGGCGTTATTTCTGACAATGCTGAAACTGGCATAACCGAAATTGCGCGACCCATTGGGGTCATTGGCGCCGTTGTGCCATCGACAAACCCCGCCGCGACGCCTGCGAACAATATTATCAACGCACTGAAATGCGGCAATGCGATTGTGCTGTCGCCCTCACCCAAAGGGGTGCCTGCCTGTGAGGTCTTGATTGGCTATATCCACGCCGAATTCGACAAACTTGGTGAGGATAAAGCGCTGGTGCAGATGGTGCCGGGCAAGGGGTCCAAAGAGAAAACACAAAGACTGCTTGAGATCAGCGACATGATCGTGGTGACGGGCAGTCAGAATAACGTGAAACGCGCCTACACCAGCGGCACACCTGCGCTGGCTGTGGGGGCTGGCAACGTCACCGTGATCGTGGATGAAACCGCTGATCTGGATGCTGCGGCAGAAAAGATTACCGCGTCCAAGACGTTCGACAATGCCACCTCATGTTCATCGGAGAATGCGATTGTTGTTGTTGATGCGATCTATGACGATTTCCTGACCGCGCTTGCGAAAGCAGGTGGTGCACGGGTTAAAGACGAGGCGCAGATCGTTGCAAAACTTTGGCCGGACGGACACCTGAACAGATCCGTTATTGCGCAAGATGCAGATAAAATGCTGGCCGCCCTTGGAATGGCAGAAACTGTGCCAGTTGGTACCAAATTCCTCGCGGTTGAGACATCTGGCATTGGCCCAGATCATCCGCTGTCTGGGGAAAAGCTGTCTCGTGTTGCAGCACTCTATCGTGTGTTAGATTTCGATGCCGCCATCGCAACAACCTCAAAAATTCTAGCCCATCAAGGCGCTGGTCATTCGGTTGGGTTACATTCGACGAATGATGCCCGTGCAATCGCACTCGGCCATGCCTTGCCAACCTGCCGGGTGATCGTCAATCAAGCGCATTGTTTTGCGACTGGTGGGGCATTTAACAACGGCATGCCGTTTTCCCTGTCGATGGGATGTGGGTCATGGGGTGGCAATTCGATCGATGATAATCTGCATTGGAAACACTTTATGCAAACCGCTAAAATCATCCGGGAAATTCCTGCGTGTGAGCCGGCGGTCGAAGACATCTTTTCAGATTATTGGGCAGACGTCGGCGCATGATTCTGTCTGCTGATACACCCCCACAGGGGACGGTCCGCGATTGGTTGGATGTCCGCGCTGAGGCAGATGGTACAGCCTTTGTTTTTCCCTCGGGAGAGGATGCCCTGACGTGGCAAGACCTGCGAAACCACGCAGCACGGATCGCCGCCCATCTCACAGCACAGGGTATCGCCAAGGGGGATAGCGTCGCCTTGATGCAGCCGAACTGCCGCGACGGTGTACTGGCGCTATATGGCGTGCTTTACGGCGGGTTTCGCGCCACGATGATCAATCTTATCGCCGGGGCAGATGCGATTGCTTATGCGTTGGATCATAGCGAAGCGCGGCATGCGTTTGTGCATGACGATGCGCTACCCATCTTTGACCAGGTGACAAAAGCGGGTGAAAGATCTTGTGTTGATATCGATGGCACCGATATCGCACCTCTGTTTGAACTTAAGGCGACGGATCAGGCGTTACTCATGTACACTTCTGGCACCACGGGCCGACCCAAAGGTGTGGTGCACACCCATGCCAGCCTATTGGCGGGGGGATGGACCACAGCCATCGCACATGCGTTATCCCCAACCGACTGTGGGCTCTGTGTCTTGCCGATTTATCATATAAATGGTCTATGCGTGACGCTGATGGGTACGTTGGTGTCTGGTGGATCTGTGGCGATGTGCCCCAAGTTTTCAGCCAGCCAATTCTGGGATCATGCTGGCACTGCCAAGGCTACTTGGTTTTCTGTTGTTCCCACAATTATCTCTCACCTCCTGCACGGTAATGCCAACCCTGATCATACAACCCGTACCGCATTGAGGTTTGGACGATCGGCGTCTTCTGCCTTGGCTCCTGACGTGCAAACCGCATTTGAGACCAGGTTTGGTGTACCGATTATTGAAACCATGGGCCTAACTGAAACTGCGGCGCAGATATTATCTAACCCCTTGCCACCGGGAACGCGCAAAATTGGCTCCCCTGGGATGGCGTATGGGAACGAGGTTTGTATTTTAACGAAGGACCTCACGCTCGCTGCGACAGATCAAGAAGGCGAGATTTGTGTGCGTGGCCCAAATGTCATGCTGGAGTACCTCAAGAACCCCGATGCAACTGCTGCTACGTTTACCCCTGATGGTTGGCTTCGCACCGGCGATTTGGGTCGTAAAGACGTTGATGGCTATCTGTTTGTCACCGGGCGTTTAAAAGAACTCATCATCAAGGGGGGTGAAAATATTGCCCCACGTGAGATTGATGAAGCGCTATATTCGCATGCAGATGTCATAGAGGCTGCCGCCTTTGCGCGCCCCTGCAAGAGTTATGGTGAACGGGTTGAGGCCGCAGTAAAGATCAAGGATGGTTCGACCTTGACCAATGCCGAATTGATCACCCTTTGCGCCCAAAAGATTGGTGCCTTTAAAGCGCCTGATGTGGTGCACATCCTTGATGATTTGCCAAAAGGGCCGTCTGGTAAAATCCAACGCCTGAAAATTGCAGAGCTCACCAGCAGCGTTTGATCATGACAGATCGCAGGGATTACCCTTGAATCTTATGGGCTGTGTGGCCTAATCCTAAACTACGTCGTGAAAACAAGATTTTATGCGGCGCTGTTTGTTTGATTAATTGGCCCAGCGGCAAAGGATATGTTCATGACATCCCAGAACATCACACCAGTTATTCTATGCGGCGGGTCCGGAACACGTCTGTGGCCTGTGTCGCGCAAGAGCTTTCCCAAACAATTCATCACGCTTGTCGGTGACGGCAGCCTGTTTCAACAATCAAGCGGACGCCTGTCCGGTACTGGTTTTGCCGCGCCCTTGATTGTCACAAATTCTGATTTCCGGTTTATTGCCACACAACAGTTGGCAGAGATGGGCATTGACCCCGGCGCGGTATTAATCGAACCACAAGCCCGCAACACGGCACCCGCCCTTTTGGCTGCTGCGGTCGTCCAAGCGCAAAGCGACCCAAATGGTTTGATGCTAGCCGCCCCATCCGATCACTATATCACTCAAGCCGCCGCATTTCGTGAAAGCGTAAAGCGCGGGATCAAAGCCGCTGAGGCAGGGCAGATTGTTACCTTTGGCATCACGCCCGACAAACCTGAAACCGGCTATGGTTACCTTGAACTGGGCAGCAACGAGGCAAATGGTGCCGTACCGCTAAAGCGCTTTGTCGAAAAACCGCAGTTGGCAGAAGCAGAGCGGATGTTGGCCGCAGGTGGTTATTTGTGGAATGCGGGCATCTTTATGTACACCGCGCAGACAATGATTGACGCTTTTGCTGCTCATGCGCCGGATACGCTTGCGCACGTGCGTGCAGCGGTTGACAAAGCGCAGGCCGATTTGGGTTTCTTGCGCCTTGATCCTGATGCTTGGGCCAAATGTGCCGACATCTCAGTCGATTTTGCCATCATGGAAAAAGTCGACAATCTCTCCGTGATCGAACATCATGGTGATTGGTCTGATCTGGGCGGCTGGAACGCTGTTCATCAACATGCTGATGTCGACGCCAATGGTGTAGCTGCGCAGGGTGCGGCGCTGGCTATTGATTGCAAAGATACATTGCTGCGCTCGGACAATGATGCGCTGCAAATCGTTGGTTTGGGCCTTGAGAATATCGTCGCTGTCGCCATGCCCGATGCGGTTCTGGTTGCTGATCGTAGCCGTGTCGCTGACTTGGGTGATGTGGTCAAAGAAATGCGTAAAAACGCAATCCCCCAGGCTGACACCTTTCCAAAGGATCATCGTCCTTGGGGTTTCTTTGAAACTTTGATTTTGGCGGGCCGGTTTCAGGTTAAACGCATCGTGGTGACCCCCGGCGCAGCATTGAGTCTGCAAAGCCATGTGCACAGATCAGAACATTGGATTGTAGTGGCAGGCACCGCAAAGGTGACAATCGACGACAAAGTGCAGTTGGTTTGCGAAAATGAATCTGTCTACATTCCGTTGGGCGCTGTTCACCGCATGGAGAACCCCGGCAAGGTGCCGATGGAATTGATCGAAGTGCAAACAGGCAGCTATCTGGGTGAAGATGACATCATACGTTACGAAGATGTCTATTCACGTGGACAAGGTGCCAAGGGGTAATTGCCCTTATAGTGTCTACTTCAGTAACGCGCTGAGGTAGGCACCATAATCGTTCTTACGGAACATGTCGGCACGTTCTGCCAGCGCATCGTCGCTGATCCATTTCTTTTCATGCGCAATCTCTTCCAAGCAACCGGTCTGCAAACCTTGGCGTTTGGTCAGGGTACGCACAAAATTTCCCGCGTCCAACAGGCTGCCGTGTGTGCCCGTATCAAGCCACGCATAACCGCGCCCCATACGTTTGACGCGCAATGTGCCTGCGTTCAAATACATCTCTAACAAGGTGGTAATCTCAAGTTCACCGCGCGGGGAAGGTTTGACTTCACGCGCCAAACGTGGTGCATCGGCATCAAGGAAATAGAGGCCCGTTACCGCATAATTTGACGGTGGGTTTTGCGGCTTTTCGACGATCTGCTGCGCCGTGCCATCCTTATCGAAACCCACAACACCATAACGTTCCGGGTCAGACACATGATAGCCAAACACCGTGCCACCAGACGGTTGGGCATCCGCATCGGCCAGCATTTCAGGCAGTCCATGCCCAAAGAAGATGTTATCACCCAAAACCATCGCAGACGGCGCACCATCCAAGAAGTCCTCAGCCAATAAATAGGCCTGCGCCAGACCATCTGGGGACGGCTGCGTAATATAGGTCAGGGAAATACCCCACTGACTGCCATCACCTAACGTGCGCTGAAATTGCTCTTGATCCTGCGGTGTCGTGATCATCGCAATCTCTCGGATACCCGCCAGCATCAGCACCGAAATTGGATAATAGATCATAGGTTTATCGTAGATCGGCAGCAGTTGTTTGCTGACGCCCATGGTGATCGGATACAGCCGCGTCCCTGATCCCCCAGCAAGGATAATGCCTTTGCGCTTGGTCATGAAGTGGCTCCTAAATCTTTGAGTATGCTTGTCAGACTTTCGTTCCAATCTGGACGTTTGACACCAAACACCGCTTCTGTCGCGCTACAATCCATTCGGGAATTCAGCGGTCGCACCGCAGGCGTTGGATAATCTGACGATGGAATATCAGTCACTGTGCAGGCCAAACCTGCTTTTTCGAAAATAGCGCGGGCAAAATCAGCCCAGCTGCAATCAGGTGCGCCAGCGAAATGATAGACACCGCTTTTCTTTGGGTCGCTTATAAGTTGCTGCGCAATTGTGTGACACGCGGCAGCAATCTCACGCGCACCGGTCGGTCCGCCAATCTGATCCGCGACGATGGTCAACGCATCCCGATCCGCGCCAAGGCGCAGCATGGTTTTGACAAAATTATTGCCGTGCGCAGACACCACCCAAGACGTGCGCAAAATAACATGGGTTCCCCCAGCGTTCTGAACAGCCTTTTCACCTGCCAGCTTTGAACGCCCATATGCCCCTAAAGGTCCGGTCTGATCCCTTGGGGTCCAAGCGGTTTCGCCGCCCCCCTCAAACACATAATCCGTCGAGATGTGTACAAACGGGATGTCCATTTTTGCACAAGCCTGCGCCATGGCACCTGGCGCATCGCCATTAATGACTGTCGATATCGCCTCTTCTTCCTCGGCCTTATCCACGGCTGTATAAGCCGCGGCATTGATCACGGCTTTTGGTGCATGCGCTGCAATCGCTGCCGCACAAGCAGCAGGGTTGCTCAAGTCAGCCTGATCGCGACCCAAACACAAGACATCGGGCAACATCGCCAGTTCGCGTGCTACTTGTCCTGTTTGACCAAATACAAGAATTGTCATTCTGTTGTGTCCTGTTCTGGAGGTCTAAGATCGTATTCAAATCGTGCGTAATCTGCCGCATACAGCTCTGCAACCCGTTCAAGCGCCTCTTGGCTAAGGACCACCTGCGGGATTGCACGGTTTTCTGACTGTAAACGTCGATGCAATACATTGAGGGGTTTGAGCGGAACATCAGGCGCCGTTGTACCTGACATCACATCAAGCCAATCAATCACCGACGGCAAACCCGCTTCCAAGGCAAAAACTGTTGCTTGTTCTGGCACACAATCCGTCATCGGCCGCAAATGCCCATCCAATGCAAAGGGTGATGCATTGACGTTGGACAAAGACGCCAGCCAGCTTTCAAATTTTTGATCCGTTGCTATGCCACCTTGAATTTCACGCTGAAACAAAAACACGCTACGCAACCGTGTTGCCGGATGGCGTACAATGGCAAAGCTGGCATCAAGGAAATCATCCGGCAGATACCGTTGACGCACTTGTTCAGGCATATGTTGAGGCGAGGTACGTGACCAACGATCCGCAACATCAATTGCGCCGTATTGCCGATCCAAAAATCCCAAAGAACCAAACCGGGTCTCTAAGTAACGCTCAATCGTTGAGCCCGCGCATTTGGGCACATGCGCGAAATAGATCAGCTTGGCGTTGGACAGGCGGATCAAAGGCATGGCTCAGATCTTTCTGAACATCGCTCGTGGTGCAAAAGGGTTCACGCCTTCACACCCAATCGTTCACCGACACCATCCCGTGCCTGCAAGGCACGCCACCATTCTTCGTTGTCCAAATACCATTGCACAGTCAATTCAAGACCCTGTTCAAGGGTAACAGAGGGCCGCCAGCCTAATTCATTACGAATACGGCTAGGGTCGATGGCATAGCGCATGTCATGGCCCAACCGATCCGTTACGAATTTCATCTGTTCAGAATAGACCGACTCTTTGGGTCGTTTGGCATCTAGAATCGCACAAATGCTGCGCACGATATCGATATTCCGCGCCTCGTTTTCACCGCCAATGTTATAGCTGCGGCCCAGCGCGCCTTTTTCTAAAACCAGTAACAACGCATCTGCATGATCCTCGACATATAGCCAATCACGCACGTTTTCGCCCTTGCCATAAATCGGGATATCTTTGCCTGCCAAAGCATTCAAGATCACCACTGGCACCAGCTTTTCAGGGAAATGGTATGGGCCGTAGTTGTTAGAACAATTGGTCAGTACGACAGGCAGACCATAGGTCTCGTGCCACGCACGGACCAAGTGATCACTGGCAGCTTTAGATGCTGAATACGGGGAGCGCGGGTCATAGGATGTGTCTTCGGTAAACAATCCCTCTTCACCCAAACTGCCAAACACTTCATCCGTTGAAATGTGGTGGAACCGAAACGCATCAGGCTTGCCCGCACCAATCCAAAAAGCGCGTGCGGCCTCAAGCATATTGTAGGTGCCAGTGATATTGGTTTCGACAAAGTCACCCGGGCCATCAATAGAGCGATCAACATGTGATTCCGCCGCAAGGTGCATGACGGCATCCGGCTTATGATCTGCAAAAACCCGATCTAGCGCCGCACGATCACGAATATCGACATGTTCAAACGTATAAAGCGGGCTGTCTGCGACACTGGTTAGATTTTCAAGGCATCCAGCATAGGTCAGCGCATCAACATTGATGACTTCATGCCCACGGGCAATCGCCAGACGCACTACGGCAGATCCGATAAAGCCCGCGCCACCTGTGATCAAAATTTTCATGCTGCGCTTCCAAATGTAAAGGGACTGTCAAAATCAGCCATCAAGGGTGCCTTGGCATCTTTGTCTGACAACACAGCTGGGCCCGCCAGACCCCAATCAATCCCAATCTCAGGATCATCAAAGCGCACAGCGCCATCACATTCAGGCGAATAGTAATCGGTGCATTTATACACGATCTCAGTATCTGGTTCACGTGTGGCAAAGCCATGCAAGAAACCGCCGGGGATCAACAATTGCAATCCGTTTTCTGCGGTCAGTTCGTACCCAACCCACTGGCCAAATGTCTCACTGCCAACGCGGATATCAACCGCCACATCAAACAACGCACCACGACCACAGCGTACCAGTTTAGCCTGCGCGTGTGGGGGCGATTGAAAATGCAAACCGCGCACTGTATTCACCGCCGCGGATACAGAATGGTTGTCCTGCACAAAATCGATATCGATGCCGTGGTCCAGCATCGTCTTGCGATTCCAGCTTTCGGAAAAGAACCCGCGTGCATCACCAAACCGCGCAGGTTTCAGCAACAATACACCGGCTAGTTTTGTCTTGGTAACTTCCACAAAAACGCTCCGTAACTCTTTGTTACACTGCATTTAGCAAGCGACCCAAAGAATGTCACGGAGCGATTGGCAAAGGGTTTTCCCGTTACTTTTTTGCTGTCTTAGATGGCTTTGGTTTTTCAGCCTCATCTAATTCTGCTATTATTTCTGCGTCACTCATATGTGCAGGCACCATCACACGCCCCACATTTGGCAGGATCACTTCGCGATATTCCAATTCAGCTGGCTTTTTCTTGGTCATGTTATTTACCCATGGTTGAAAGTGTGAACAGCCGGTTCGAACCCAACCGATTTTCGATGTACATCCGCCGGACACCCCCCGCGTTATCGATAGACATATTCAATTCGCCATCTGGACCAGATGTGCCCGTAAGCGGACCATCCAAAAAATTCAGTGATGCGGCAGGGCTTGCGAATATTTCAGCAAAGTTTCGGGCACCCGTCATGTCACCCGTCACTGCCATAAGATAGGATCGATCCAGCATATTGAGGCTTAACCACAGCATAATCCGCGCTGGGTTTGACCACGGCATGATGAATGACCATGCGGTGTCATTAAGAATAAAGGCTTCTTGAAAATAGGTTTGGCCGGTTGGGAACTGAACAGCACCGACATTGGCATCAACAGAAAGCGCAGTTCTGAATGTTGTGCCATCCGCACTGACTTTGATGGCAAAATCATCTGACCCCGTTGTACCCATTTCTGCGCGACCAGAAAAGCCCGTTTGAAAAAGCAAGCTTGATGTATCGCTAACAGCAGACTTGTTCAGTTTAAGCTGATGTCCAGCACCCGCGTTATTCAACAGCGTAGCGTCTGCCGAAACCGCCAACCGGTTCGTCGTGTCAGCCGTTGTGCCGATACCAACCAAGGGTACGTTTTGCAGCGTGGGGGCCGCTGGGCTGACCCAAGACGTACCATCAAAGCGAAGTTCAGCACCCGTCGTCGCATCATCTGCACGCCAGCCAACACTTGGCTCAAAAAACTGCCATGTATTATCGCACCAGACTGCAATGTTATGGTCTTTTCCGGCCCATTCCCCAGTAGCCGCTATCGCAACGATGTATCTGTCCCCTTCGTCAGGTAATTCCGGTGGTGTCGCCAATGACGCTGTCAAAACACTCAACTGCGTAACAGCGTCCAGTATCCTAAGCGCTTCATTATGGGTGACATGTTTCTGCGCCTGCGCGGGTTGCAGATATGGCAACGACAGGGTTGGAGAAGTCTCTGGCATGCGGGATGTCCTTTGCGGCGGAAATTCATTCGACGTTCGCGAGGATTGTTAAACTAACGTAAATATCCAGCGACCTAAGCGCGCGCCGAGACCGGGCCAGACGCAACAGTATTCCTCTAAAATCCACGACAAGCACCATAGAATTGCCACATTGCCATCACGCCCCCCACCTCACAGGTCTGCCAGTTATGCGATGGGAAACTGGAGAGTGGTGAAATGGTTAGGGCGGTATTTGCCACCCAAGGGCCGCTTGCGACATCGCAAGAAGGGGCCTTGGTGGGGTTAAACGATTTACATTTGGTCGAGACTACAAATGGCACAATGTTGTATGCCGCAACGCGTGGCGGTGGTTGGATTTCTGCATTCGATGTTGGTGGGGCGGCGGGGCAAACCACAGCGCAAGGCAACTGGCAGATCGCATCACAGTATTTGCAACTGGAAACCACTGATCTGGTGGTCCGCGACACTGGCACTGGGTCACAGCTTTATATGGCTGGGCTAAACAGCAGCAGCTTACGTGGTGTTGGCATCAATGGTGACGGGCAAGGGTCAACTTTCCAGGGTAATTTCGCTGCAACAGCAGGCAATCAAGACCTAAGCACGTTCACCGAGATGGAGCTATTGTCAGGCAGCCAAAATGGGTTGGCGGCAATACGTGGTGGCGGATTGGTCAATGTTTCCTTTGGCGCTGACAACAACCTGAACGTCAGTACAATCTCTCAAGGTCAAGGCATGCAAAGCGCCCGTGCTGACGACATCATAACCGCCACACACAACGGACAATCCTACGCATTTGTCAGTTATGGCAATGTCGATACCGTCAGCATGTTTCGACAGCGTGCCGATGGGCGGATGGAACATGTGTCAGATGTTGATGCGGGCAATGGCCTATGGGTGGATCGGCCCGGTGCAATTGCAGTTGCCACTGCGGCCGATGGGGGTCTTTACGTCGTGGTCGCCGCATCTGGCAGTGATTCGTTGTCGGTATTGGCTGTCGCTGAAGACGGCAGCGGCATGGTTCCTGTCGACCATATCATAGATGGTCTTGATACGAGATTTGCCAATGCCAGCCACGTCACCAGCGTCAACATCAGTGGTCAAGATTATGTGCTTGCCGCTGGGTCCGACAGCGGCATCAGCCTTTTCATCATGTTGCCGGGTGGGCGGTTACAACACGTCGAAACGATGGCTGGTAGCATTAATGCACCACTGCGCGGCATCACCTCGGTCGAAGCGATGGCAGTTCCCGGGGGCATCCGCATTTGGGTCGCTACCGAATCAGCACCATTCTTGTCAGAATTTTCTGTCTCACTTCAAAATGTCGGTGTCTCATTGGCTGCGGCTGTCGGGGGTGGGACACTCAATGGGACTGACAATGACGACGTCTTGGGCGGTGGTGTTGGCAATGATCAATTAAACGGCGGAAACGGGAACGACATTCTGATTGATGGTGCGGGGCAAGATACCTTGCGCGGTGGCAGTGGTGCTGATCTATTCATCTTCACCCGTGACGGCGTCCGCGACGTGATCTTGGACTACCAAACTGGAATTGATCAAATTGATCTATCTGGCTTTGGCCAAATTGGGGGTGCGTTTGGGCTGACGGTTACATCGCGCACTTGGGGTGCTGAGTTGAGATTTGGTAATGAGATTATCGAAGTCAGGTCTGCGAATGGAACATCTTTATCAGCGAGTGACTTTGGTCCAGACAGCGTGATCATTGGTGGTCGGGTCGTTACTGACCCTGAATTATATCCTGATCCAGATGGCGGGGCAGACCCAGATCCAACACCTGATCCGCCTCTTCCCCCCGGTCAGCATGCACCGACACAACTTGCGGGTACGCCACCGGATCACCCGGAATGGCAGGGTGAACCAACCTATTCTATTGTGGGGATGTCGGGCAATGTAAGGGGCAATGCCGAGGCAAACTTCATCCGCACCACGGGGGCCGATGATTGCATTTTTGGCAATTTTGGTGATGACACCATCCAATCCGCCGACGGGAATGACAGCGTAAGCGGCGATGGTGGAAATGATGATATCCACGGTGGTGGTGGCGATGACCTTCTTCTGGGAGGGTTGGGTTTTGACACGATTTTTGGTGGCGATGGTGACGACACGATTGTGGGTGGTGGTCATGCTGATTCGCTCTCTGGTGGGAACGGTAATGACGTCATTGTGGGCGGCGATGGATATGATCAAATCAATGGTGGTGAAGGCAATGATACCATTTGGGCAGGTGCCACGGCGGACCGGGTCTATGGTGGCGATGGCCATGATTGGATCAGTGCAGGCAGCAATTTTGGATACACCGTTGATGGAATCTGGGGTGAAGGTGGAAACGACACGATTTTTGGGGATGCAGGTTTTGATTACCTAAATGGCGGTGATGGTGATGATGTACTCGATGGCGGTTATCAAGCGGACAACCTCTATGGCGAGGCAGGAAACGACATTTTGCTTGGTGGACAAGGGCTTGATCGTTTGTTTGGTGGCTCAGGAGATGATCAATGCTATGGCGGTGAGGGCAACGATGGCCATTTCGGTGAAGCTGGCAATGACACTCTTTGGGGTGGCTCAGGCAACGATAGATTCTTTGGTGGAATCGGCAACGATATCGTCGATGGCGGTACCGAAAATGACACCATCTATGCTGGGGCAGGCTTCGATACACTTATAGGCGGTGCCGGAGATGATCTATTATTTGGAAACTTTAACGCTGATAGATTTGTTTTTGCGGACAACCACGGCAACGACACCATCAGCGATTTCGACGCCAGCAGCACTTTTGAATTACTCGATTTCACCAATCTAACAGGCTTCGAAAATATCAACGATGTATTAAGCGCAGCCACCCAAACGGGGCGCGATATCTTGATCGAGACTGGCGCAAACAATTCTATTCGACTCATCGGGGTCAGTTTGGCTGACTTAGACGAAAGCGACTTCCTGTTTTAAGTAGACGCTTTGTAGCGCTTTAGAACCTGCTCTGCTAATTTACCAAAGGCTGCGGCCTGCTCTTCAAAGCTTGCAACCGGATAGGGGTTTTGCTCTTGCGACTTTGCATCCAGCGCACTTTTTAAGTGTTCTCGTAAGACCGTAGCAGGCGCGCCAATCGGAATCAGCTTTTCCGCAGGAACGGCACCATGTTCAACTGTCCCGCCACTATCCGTTTGAATGATTTTGATGCCACGCGCCAACGCTTCGCGGATCGCCAGGCCAAACGTTTCTTTCCATTGCGACATGAACAGCAAAACGTCGATCTCAGAATAGAAATCATCCATACGATCCTGAGTGAATCGCGAGATCACCTCCCAATCGCCGGGCAGCTTGCTAAGATCGTGACCAGTCCACCACGATCCGTCTAAACTGCCATCCACAACCAAAACCCGGAAATCTTCATTCTCAAGTTCGGAAAATGCTTTGCGGATATGAGGCCAGCCTTTGATTTGTGATGGACCCCCGACAAACCCAAAGGTCAACTTTCCATCCTTCGATCTGCGCTGTGCCTGTCGTTCGAAAAAATCTGGCTTTGGGAGATGAACACCGTTTTCCCAAACCACACCCTTGCCAGCTGCAAAATCTGACTTTTCGCTCAAATCCAATGCAAATTTGCTGGGATAGGTCACACATGCCGCCAACGCGCCTGTTTTTTTCAACCGCGTCTCACGCACCTTAGCCGCATAAAAGTTCTCAACACAGCCTTTGCAGTTCTCAATTTGAACCGGATATTGCCCACAATACTTTTGATCGACCCGGATCATGAACTGGCGTTCACAAATCCACCAAAAATCATGCACACTTAGGATAACTGGGATGTCAGCAGCTTGAGCCACATCAAAAATGCCCGCACCCATATCCTGAATACAATGCACATGCACCAAATCTGGGGTTAATGTCGCAACCAGTTCAGCCAAGCGCGCGGTGACCTCTGGATTGTCGTATATTTGACCATAGCTACGGCCTTGGGGCACATTGATCAGATAGTTCGTGATCCCATCTTTTTGCGACTTAACAACCGAATAGGGTGCAAGGTCATGACGGGTGCACATCGACACTGCCGTGACCCTAAATCCACCTTGCTTTATCAACGCATGCGCGACTTGCTCAGCTACAATCGTCGCACCGCCATAGGAAAAGGGGGCGAAAAATACATTCGCCAGCAAAATATGGCGTTCTGTCATGACTTAACCCAATTCAGCAATTCAGGCGCAATAATGTGAGGCGCATCAGAGCCACTCCATCGCGTTTCTAGATCGCGGCGGGCTGCTTGACCCATCTGGCGCGACTTGTTTGCATCTGAACTTAGAGTTTCGAGCGCAGCGACCCAATCATCTTTGGTCTGGGCCACAAAACCGGTTTCCCCATCGCGCACAACATTCTTGAGGTCACCGACAGTGCCAGTGATCGACGGCACGCCAACCGACGCCGCATCGATGACACGCACCGCACTTTTACACCGGTTAAAAATATCATCACATAGCGGCAAAACCGTACAATCGGCCTTGGCCAATGAAGCCAAATAACGATCATAGGTCGAGAATTTGACCTCTTCCACTTGATCAACCAATTCTTCTGGCAAATGGTCAGGATCAAAGTGACCAATTAACATCAAGCGACGGTTTGGATCAGCAGTGATGAAATCTGTCAAAGGTTCCAGAATTTCGGCCAAGTCGACCTCATGGCCTTGCGACCCACTGGCAAAGGCAACGCGGAACAATCCGTCACTTGCCGGGCGCATATCCATCGCAGCGTGACCCGCTTCCAATGTCTCTTTGTCCGCAAAATTGCGGCGCACAAAAACCGGGCGGCTTGAGTAGAGTGCTGTGTGCTCTGCGAGGCCAGGTGTTGAAACAGACAAGATGTCTGCGCCATTCATCATGCTCAGGTACTTAGGTGCTTCGGAAAGGAAATGCGCCTTTAGTTCCGGGCCAACGGCTTTCATGTTGCCATAAGTTTCATAGGCAGAAACAGAAAACAGCGGATCATCCAGATCATACAACACAGGCAATCTCAGGCGGCGCGCTTCATATCGCAACATCTCTGCGACTGGCATGGTTTGCAGGCGATATTCCATCAGATGCGTGGCTTGTTGCATGATCCGTGATGCACGCGGCACATCTTGGTAATGTGCGTATTCAAATTCCACATCACGCGCCCGCCAAAACGCAGCCAACTGTTCGACGCGGTACTTTCGGCATTGCGGCAGGTTCAAATCACCAATCATCGCGATCTGGCGACGGCCACGAACAATACCGGGCGTTTCAACGATATGAAAAGCCTCATCGCGCGCAAGCACCTGCCATATGCCGTGCAGATATTCGTGATCACGCGACGTCTTACCCTGAGCCGTGTTACCCAATGCACTGGGGGCGATATTGCGAAACCGCATGGCCAAATATGTCCGCGTTTTACGCAACGCTTCGCCAACGCCTTCTTCGCGCAGGCTTGTGATAAATCGCCGGACCAATGCCAGTCTAAAGATACGTCGCACTAAAGATGCTCCCTTGAGCTTTCCGCCGCGGCACGGATAGTCTACTTCACCCCAGATATCTATTTGTTTTTAGGCACTGACACAGACAGGAATACCACTAATGACGCACCCCGCACAGCGCGGCAGTGATGACAGCGTTACAATCCTGATGGGGGTGCGCAATGGTGCTGTGCACCTGCCTGAGCAATTAGAAAGCATCGCAGCGCAGACGCATACCAATTGGCGGTTGAAGTGTAGCGACGACGGATCAACCGATGATAGTCTAGACGTGCTTGCAACGTTCGCGGCTCAACATGTTGATAAGGTCAAGATCGCAGCCGGGCCTCAAGATGGGTTTTCGGCCAACTTCATGTCACTTATCCGTTCATTGCCTGATGACATCGGTCACATTGGGTTCGCAGATCAAGACGACGTGTGGGAATTTGACAAATTGATGCGTGGCATCACGGCTCTGGAAAAGGCGAGCGATATACCGACCCTGTATTGCGGGAAAACTTGTTATTGGTATCCTGAAACGGGGCGCAAATATTCTTCACATTCAATCACCAAGCCACCCAGCTTTCGCAATGCGCTGATTGAAAATGTTGCCGCCGGAAATACCATCATGTTGAACCCTGCTGCGGCACGTCTGGCGCGGTATGCCGCCCAGCGCACTGATTGCGTTTTTGCGCATGATTGGTGGCTTTACCTGTTGATCACAGGCGCAGGTGGCAAAGTCATCTTTGATCAAGGAGAGCCAAGCCTTTTGTACCGCCAACACGGTGGAAACGTCATTGGTGCAGGTCAGGGCATTACCCAACAAGCGCGACGCAAGATCATGGTGCTTAAAGGCGCCTTTGCGCAGAGATTGGACAGCAACTTGACCGCCATGAATTTGGTGCGGGACCTGCTGACGCCTGAAAACCGCACCTTACTAGATACATTCTCTGCTGCGCGGCAAACGGGTGTATTTGGACGGTTAAGCGCATTGTACAAGGTCAAACCATACCGACAGACGCTTGCAGGAAACATTGGGTTTTGGGGGGCCGCAGGTCTTGGATACATCTGATCAGCTGCCAAAGGTTTTGTTGATCGGTGGTGATGGCGGACCGTCCGGTGTGCCGCGCCATATCTTACATCTCGCAACAGCACTTCAATCTGATGCTCAAATCACTGTGGCGAGTGACGTAAACCTTGGCGGTTACGATGGCTTGGCCGATGTTGGTGCAAGCCATATTACCCTGCCCGGTTTACAAAGCCATCTTTCAGCAGCCCATCTTTGGCGTGGCTGGCGTGGATTGCTAAGATTGTTGAAAACGCATTCTGCTGATCTGGTTTGGCTCCATGCCCGATTGCCTGTGGTAATGGGCCGGACTGCACTGGCCATACGACTTTGGCGCCCCAAACATCGCGTGGCTGTCACCTTTCATGGTTTACCATTTGGCGCAGGCCACAGACCCATGGCAAACAGCGTTTCAAGATGGATTGAACGGGTATTGCTAACAGTTTGTCCACCGCTGGATCTGGTATTCTTGTCGCAATACGCAGCTGATACCATGGTCAAAACCATCGGCCACAAGCGTCTTGGTCGTCACCGCATTCACGTCTTACCTAATTGCTCTGATCTGGGTGCCCTGCCCACCAAAACCCATTCTGATCACCGACAACTTGTCATGACCGGGCGTGTAGGTTGGCAAAAGAACTATCAACGCGCGGCACAAATTCTAGCGCATCTGCCTGATCACTTTCAGCTCACGCTATGTGGTGCGGGAACAGACGAAAAAGCATTTCAATCCGATATGGCTGCACGCCTCCCAAAGGATGTTGCGGCCCGGATTAACTATGCTGGCCCCGTGCAAGACGTGCGTCCTTATCTTATGTCGGCAGATGGGTATCTGTTATGTTCACGTTACGAGGGCATGCCCATTGGGACGTTAGAAGCTTTTGAAGCAGGGTTACCGATAATACTTAGTGATTTTGAAGGTGCAGACGAACTTGCCGCAAAGCACCCTTTTGCCCTTATGCTCGATTTTGCAGACATGCCTAAAGACGCTGAAAAAATTGAAAACCTGATAAACCGCTATCGGGCATCCGAGACAACCGCACATCAAGAAATTCGCAAAGTCTGGGACACGGAATGGTCCCCAAAGGTATTTGCTGAAAATGCAAAGGCATTGGTCAAAGACCTGATCCGCGCCTAACCGTTGGGCGGCTGTTCCAAATTATGTTCGTGGTGTTCCAAAGCTTCATCAACGTCATCATAAAAGTATAGGTTACCGTGTTCCAAAACGGCCGCCATGTTACACATCCGCTTAACCATAGATGGCGAATGGGTCACAACAATCGCGCCTGACGTTTCCATGCGTTTATCAAAGACTTGAACACTTTTGTGGCGAAACGCGCCGTCACCAACGGATGTGACTTCGTCGACCAAATAGGTATCAAACTGAATGCCCATTGACACACCAAACGACAAACGTGATCTCATGCCCGATGAATATGTCCGCAACGGCATACGAAAATGCGGGCCTAACTCTGCGAAATCCTCAACAAAATCGATCAAAGTATCTGTATCAACACCATACAAGCGCGCAACGAACCTAGTGTTCTGTGCGCCGGTTAAATCCTGATGAAACGAGCCTGCGAACCCAACTGGATATGAGATGGTTCCCGTCGACAGGACCTCGCCAAAGGTTGGCCTGATTGTGCCTGCAATCAACTTTAAAAGCGTGGACTTACCCGCACCATTTCGCCCCAACAATGCAACACTTGCCCCGGTGGGAAACGTCGCAGTCAGGTTTTCAACAATAGTTTTCTGCCCACCACGAGTTGGAAAGTACTTGGTTAGATTATCCAGATAAATCATCAGAAATGCCTCAACGGCGGTCTCTTAGGCTGTAGTAAATCAAGCAAATGATCGACCACGCAAAGAACGAAAAGACCAACAAAAGCCCCAGCATCTTTTCACGCTCTGGATATTCTGCCTTTTCGGCCAACGTAGGTTTTACGTGCGCAGCCAAATACCGGCTTTGCTTGCGCGTTTCTGCAAGGGCTGAATCATGTGCAGCCAGCGAAGCTGTATATGCTGTTTCTGCAAACTCGCGATCAACGATCAACCCTTCATACTCTCCCACTAAGTTGGCAAAGGCTTCACCTGTTCCGCCGTCATCTCCCAAACCCAATTTGCGCCGTTCAGACACAATGCGCGCATTGATCACCTCAATACGACGTTCCGCTTGGGTGACACGTGGGTCGTTCTCGCGGGTTGTATCTTGCAGCAGGTCAAATTCGATCAGCGCATTTGCCAACTGCTGTTGCAGTGTAACCAACAGGCCCATCTGGTTCTGTGTATCAATCTGCGGATCAACGATCTGGGTCCGGTTGCGGAACTTGGTCAATGCCTGTCGTGCATTTTTGAGGCGCTCAACCGCTGCTTCCAATTCATCGCGGGTGTATCTGATTGAATCTTCTTGGGCGATACTGGACAGGCTGTTGATCATCGCGGCACATTCATCCAAAACCACTTGTGCGACATTCAATGCGTCCTGTGGATCAAAAGCCAGCACTTCGAGGTCAATCAAACCCGTACCGCTGTCATAGATGATCGATATTTTGCGTTCCCAATGATCTTGCAGATCCTCAATGGTCCCAGAATTATCAAAGGCAAACAGTGGATCATCTTCATGGCTGACCCGCGACCAGATGCCCCTTAGATCGACGCGTGCATCCACCCGCGATACCAGTTCCTGACTTTTGAGATAGGCAAACAAAATATCGGTGTCTGATGAACTGGATCCAGACAGTTCCGTGATGCCGCCCAAAAGTTCAATCGCAGATCCTTTTTCCTCAGTCCGTACAGAAAACGCAACATCTGAGGCATATTGGTCCGCGGCCCGTGTCCACAGGTAAAAAATAGCAAGCAAGGCAGGCAGAGCAACAATAACCAGGAAAGATGTCAGCAAAAACAAGTGCCGTTTGCGCGGGCGGGCCGGCTTGGCTGGGGGCTTGATATCAAATTTTGGAATACCTGCTGCACCCGCTGCTGGCGGGGCGGGTTCATCCAAATCTGGCTTGGCAGGACGACGTTCACCCGCTGCTGCCTCGCCTTGCTTCAAATTGCGCTCAGCGCCTACTTGTACACTATTTCCCGAAGAACCGTCTGACATTACGCACTTCTTTTCTATTCTACATTTCTTGCGTTATACCCTACACCGTTACATCAGATGGCCTAGGGTATCCAGATAGGGAGAGATTGTGTCGATGTCATCACGCGAACAACCTACTCTGCGTGCAGTAAAGGCACCCTTTGCAACCCCACGTGCGATTGCAGCACTAATGCTGCGTGAAATGACAACAACTTATGGTAGATCTCCGGGTGGCTACGCTTGGGCTGTGCTGGAACCCGCTGCGGGAATCGCGTTGCTGACCCTGATTTTTTCGGCAGGTTTTCGTGCACCTCCTTTGGGGACCAGTTTTGCTTTGTTTTACGCGGCAGGCATATTGCCGCTGTTTGGGTACATGGAAGTATCTGCGAAACTGTCACAGACCATTCAGTTCAGTCGTGCATTACTGGCCTATCCACGCATCACGTTCCTAGACGCAATCATCGCCCGACTTTTGCTTAACTTTTTGACACAAATGATGGTTCATTTCGTTGTCATTACCTTCATCATCATCGTGATGAAGCCGACGACAACCATCGATTTCACAAAGGTGTTCCAAGCCTATCTACTGGTCTTTATGTTGGCGACCGGAATTGGCACGTTAAACAGCTTTCTGACGGTCGCCTACCCGATTTGGCAAACGGCATGGGCAGTTCTAAACCGTCCCTTGTTCCTTGTCTCTTGCATCTTTTTTATCTTTGAAAGTGTACCGCAGCCCTACAACAACTACCTATGGTATAATCCACTGGTCCACATCATCGGACTGATGCGGGATGGATATTATCCGTTTTATCAGCCCACATATGTCTCTATCGCCTATCCCGTAGCAATCTCGGCCGTCACCTTTATGTCGGGCCTGTTTCTTTTGAACAGATATCACCGTGACATCTTGGACAAATAGTCCAAATTTGTTAGGGCGAACATGAACATAGGGCAGACACGTGGGAAATTGCGTTCAACTAGCCCAATCGTAGTTTTCTAAAGTAAGGTTAAGTAACAATGACACCCGCAAGCATCCCTCACTTACGTAGCCTTGTGATGATTGAAGGCTCTGTTTTTGCGAACGTCGAAAAAGCCGGCGCAAAAAAGGCGATGGAGATGCGTGTAGGCAATGCAAGCAGTCCATTTGAACCCTGCGCACAGAACCCTGTCTATAAGTATGCAATCGGTCGAGAGTACCTACTTGAGACAACGAACCTCAATCAAAACTCCCATTCAATGCCACGTGAAAACACACCAGGCGAAATCTTTGCCTGCTGGGTGAATAACCTAACAGATTGGGCTTTGACCGGCAGTCAAACGGTTCAGTTGATGATTAGTAAGTATGACACGCCTTGCGAGATTTTTCTGAACAACAAAATCAATGTGCCGAAGGTCGAAAAAGGCATGTTTTTTGAAGCTTATTTGGGTGTTCACCGTGCGCAAGCTGACCTTCAAGTTATTCTAAATGATCCCACAACCGGATCAGAGGTGCGCCACACGGTCGCATTCGACTTGGCCCATCCCGGTGGCGCATCGCGAAATGGGTATAAGGCCGTGCGCTTTCCGATCCCTTCAGATTTCAAAAGCTGCACCGCGACAATGTCGGTGGAATACCATGCGCATGTTCCAGACAGCAGGGGCACAGAACCGTTTGTCTTTCTCGCTGATGTCCATGTCGCGACAGCACGCGAAAATGGCCAAAATGATATGTTAGAGCCTGATTTTCTGTATGGGGACACAACCGCAACCGAGGGTAAATGGTTCAAAGCATCCTTGCCGAATGTATTGAGTGGTGGCGAGAAATTAGCGGTTAAGTTGGGTGATAAATCTTATCCTGTAAGGGAGGTTGAGCAGATCAATTTCCGCGTACGCGAAAACTATCTCCATACTTTGATCTGTGAGTCGGGTCAGGAAATGGACATGGTGCTTTGCATTGATGGCACGCCTGTCAAACGGCTTAAGATTGGCAAACATGACAACATCATTCGCATCCCCAACCAATACCTGACGGGCTTTGATCGGCGCGTCAGCTTGCGGGATAAGTCAGCCACTGTTGTGTACTTTGAAAAACAACAACTCACACCATCGGTCATTACCCCCACAGATATCTTACAACGCGAAACAGTCGCTCCCTTTCCAACCGCGATATTTGCCCAAACGGCATTGCGCTATGCGGGCCTCAAGGCGGTTTTGTCTGCCGCAACTGCTCAAACTGATCTCACCCAAATCAACTATGCGCTCAGCGTGCTTGAAGGTGGCTATGAGAACGTCAAACTAAAGCCACTGCATTTTCCAAAAGTAGCCAAACCTGACGTTTCAATTGTGATTCCTGCCCACAACAAGGTTGAGGTTACATACCTCGCTTTGTGTTCCCTGCTCGTGGCCCATAACAAAGCCAGCTTTGAGGTGATCGTTGTTGATGATGCGTCGACCGATGAAACGGCCACCCTCGAAGAAATCGTTTCCGGCATTACCGTGATTCACAATGCAGAAGCACAACGTTTCATCCGCGCGTGCAATGCAGGTGCCGCAAAGGCGCGTGGCGAGTACATTGTTCTGTTGAACAACGATGTCGAGGTGACAACAGGCTGGATTGATGAACTGATCGCTGCCTTTTCCCGGTTTGATAACGTAGGATTGGTTGGGTCAAAGCTGCTTTATCCCAACGGAGAATTGCAGGATGCGGGCGGAATCATCTGGGGGTCAGGAAACCCGTGGAATTACGGCAATCGGCAAAACCCAAACGAGCCACGGTTTAGCTATGCCCGCCAAGCTGACTACCTTTCAGGCGCGGCCATGATGGTTCCTACAAAACTGTGGAAAGAACTGGATGGCCTGTCGTCCTACATGGAGCCAATGTATTTTGAGGATACTGATTTCGCCTTTAAAGTACGCGAAGCCGGCTACACCACATGGTTTGTCCCATCTTCCGTCGTCTATCACTACGAAGGCATGACATCGGGCACAGATGTCTCAACCGGATTCAAAAAGTACCAAGAAGTGAACCGCCCCAAGTTCAAACGCCGTTGGGCCAATGCCTATGCGAACTTTGGCAAGGAAGGTAACAAACCAGACCTGGAAAAAGATCGCGGGATCGTTGGGCGCGTGTTGTTCATTGATTATGCCACACCGCGTATGGACCGCGACGCGGGTTCTTATGCCGCCGTCCAAGAGATCAAGCTGGTGCAGTCGCTTGGCTACAAAGTCAGCTTTATGCCAACCAACATGGCACACTTTGGCAACTACACCGAAGAACTGCAAAAAATGGGCGTCGAAGTGATCTATGCCCCGTTCTATATGAACACCACTGAATACCTGAACAAACACGCACAGGATTTCGATGCGTTTTTCATCACGCGTTATTATGTCGGGCAGGCGGTTCTACAGCAGATTCGCAGCCAGGCACCCAATGCTAAAATTCTGTTCAACAATGCTGACCTTCACTTCTTGCGCGAAATCCGCACCGCGCAAAACGAAAATGATGCTGGCAAACTAGACCGCGCACGCCAAACGCGCACCGAAGAGTTGGATGTCATCAAAAATGTTGACGTTGTTCTGTCCTACAATGATGTCGAACATTCCGTCATTCAGGCCTATACGGATGGCCAGTCCAAAGTTGTGAAGTGTCCATGGGTGGTTGATGTACCAGCCACCATTCCCGCCGTGTCAGACCGGTCAGGTATGTCCTTTTTGGGCAGCTTCAAACACCACCCAAATGCCGAAGGAATCATCTGGTTCACCCGCGAAGTGATGTCATTGATCGGCGCGCAAAAGAAACCAATTCCATTGACGATATATGGGTCAGGCATCAGCGATGAAATCAAAGCGTTGAAATCTGATCTGATTCACCCACACGGGTTCATTGAAAATGCTGGTGATGCCTATGATGCGCACCGCATCTTTGTTGCGCCACTGTTGTCAGGTGCGGGGATCAAGGGCAAAGTTCTAAGCGCCCTTGCGCATGGCATCCCCTGCGTCCTTAGCCCTACCGCCGCAGAAGGGATTGGCCTGCGTTCTGGTCACGACTGCTTTATTGCGAACACACCAGCGGAATGGGTCGACGCAATCAACAAACTGAACACCGACGCAAAGCTATGGACCAAACTGTCCGATAATTCCCGCAGCTACATGCAAGAAGCGTTTTCGTTCGATCGCGGCCGTACCCTAATGCGCGCAGCGTTCGAAGAAGCGGACCTTTTTGGATCGCTCCAGTAAAGTCATCAATCAACTGCCGAACGAGTAACAACATTTAGAGGTCGCAATATGATATCCGAATACATCTGCAATCTGTGCGGAACGCAAAACCAAGTAGAGGCTGGGACAAATGAAAAAGTACCAGGCCCGATTTGTTCAAAATGCCATTCTGCTACGCGATTTCGCAAATGTGCTTACCTGATTTCTAAACATGTGTTTGGCGGCACCGGGCGTCTAGACCAAGATGCTGATTCAGACTTGAAAGGTATCGGCCTCTCAGATGCGCATCCGGTTGAAAATTGCATGAAACGCTTTTCCAACTACGAAAACACCTACTATCACAAGGAACCGATGGTAGATATCATGCAGCCCCCGGCAGAACCGGGTATCTATGATTATCTGATTTCCTCAGATGTATTTGAACACACACCACCACCCGTTGCAGCGCCCTATCACAACGCTTTTGCCTATCTGCGCAAAGGCGGCAAATTTATCCTTAGCGTACCTGCGCAGCCAACTGGAAAAGAGCATTTCCCGAACCTGTCGGACTTCCAAATCCTGGAAACCAAAGAAGGTCACACTTTGGTCAACGCAACCACATCTGGTGAATTAGAAGTATTTGATGACCTGCGCTTTCACGGTGGCCCGGGCAGCACATTGGAAATGCGTATCTTTTCACCAGATCAGGTGATGAAACTTCTCAAAGAAGCTGGTTTTTCCAAAGTTGAGGCTGCTACAGATTTGCCAGAAGAATTCGGCGTTTCTGATATCCGTGGGCTATCATCCTTTTGGATCGCTACCAAGTAAGGCCCACTGCGCCCGCGCGTTTTCAACCAGCGCGCGGTAGCCACCAAAGGGCGCCCTAAGCGAAATACGCAGAACATCTGCCTCGCTTAGGTTACGCGGTCTAAGGGCAGCCAGTTGTTCGCCACGTGCCACCATGTTCTTTGCTCGAGCAACTTCTTCTGAACCATTCTTCAGACCAAGTTTGCCCAGCAACTTGGCCGGTAAATCGGTTGAGGTAAAAAAGTCTTCGTACACCACAGGCAGAATACGATCTTTGTATTCACTATTGTTGTAGGCTTTGATCGACAGGCTCCAGTCATTGATGGCTTGATCAATATCGCGCGACCAATTGTCGTTTGGATCATCTTTGCGCGCCACATAAGACGCGGCCACATCAAAGATATTGCGCAACATAAAGACGACATAGGCGTCTTTGCCAAACTCCTCAAAGAACTCGGGCAACGAGCTATAGAGCATGGGGATTTTATCACCCACATATTCACATTTCTTAAACTTCTTATCCATTCCCTCATACGCCTTGGGCGCAAAGTCGAATGAATCATAGAACGTGTCGCCAGATTGGATGTCTTTGAAACGTTCCGGTTCAAAGAGGTCTTTGGTCATCGAAAAATCACCTGGGTGTATCCGATGGCCAAACCGTTCAATCCCCATAACAACAGACTGATGTGACGCCAGAAAGGTTCCCATCGCCGTAGTTCCCGAACGCGGACAGCCCATGATGAACAGATAAGATGGATTATTCTTAGTCACTTGGTTCATGCTCACTTTGTTAGGATGGCATCGCTTATGCCAAGTTCACGCTTGGACAAAAGAGTTAGGCCGTTTACCTATTCTAATCAATCGAATTTACAATCTGAGGATCGGTATGCGCCCAACTCTAGATCGCACTTAACCCCATTTTTGCGGCAAGGTCAGGCCAGCGTCCTGAACTTCCCCGCGAATACGGGCGATATCTTTGGCAAACAGATCAGGGAAATAATCCGGCATGTCATGCTTAACGCTTTCGGTGAAACGACGATCCAACAACGGCTGCGGGTAGTTAAAGGCTGGAATATCCAAGAACTTTTCGATGTCCGCCAGCGTACCACGTTGATCTGCATGCAAGTCTTCGTAAAAGATGATCTTTAGAGTTTCGGGGTCCAATCCCTCTTGAAGATTGCGCACAATATGACCGTACTCTGCGTTCACCCAAATATGTGGGCGGCGTACAAATTCATTGTAGTCATCAGGGCCCCATGTATCCAACTTTTCGACTTCATTGGTCATTTGCAGTTGGAACTTTGTATGGCTCCACAAACGTTTGATCGGGTCGCGCATCGTGTAAAGCACACGCAGCTTGTCAGATTTCGAGGCAATTTGTGGCCATGCTTCGGCAGGTAATTGCGAGTTTAGATTTGAGAAATCACACGCGTAGACTTCATTGTCGCGCATCTGAAACAGGTTACGATACCAATAATCGTCAACCGGACGGTCCAAATAGGCGCTGACCCAATGCAAATTTCGCCGCACGTTGTCGATATGTGCACGTTCCGGATCAAAGCGCAGCAAATACCGCATCCGCGCCTCAGTCATCCTACGCTTTTCACTAAGTTGATTGCTGTTCACATAGCGGTGGTAGAAATAATGTATCTCTTTCTCCATCGCGAAATGTAGTGCTGGGTGACGCTCAAGGACAGCATACAGCCATGTTGTACCGGCTTTCATGGCACCCACGCTCAAGAAGAGGTTTGAGAAGGTTCGAGGCTCGGACATATCGTGATCCTTTTGTTCTGAATGTTCGCAGAAGACCCGCGTATCAAACAGATTTGGTGCATTGCAGACATGCGTCCGCGTTATATTAGAATTTGATCAGTTGATTTGGCCGACGACCCTTGGTCCACGATATGCGTCAGACGGTTCACTCAACGTCGCCAGATACATATCAACGGTCTTTTCAGTTGGCTCAAAGACAGGATCATAGTGGTTGATTTTGTTCAGGCCAAAATAGTTTTTACCGCGGAAAGATCGGTAGATACTAAACCCGTTTGTCGTCAGATGCTCAAAAAACGCTTGGAATGTTTGTCCCTGTACGGCTTGGTGGGTGCCAAATTCAAAAAACACGTTCTGAATGCGCTTTTCAGCAAACAATTTCTTACATCCGTCCATGACGTCTTTTTCATAGCCTTCGACGTCGATCTTAAGCATATGGATTTTATCAATCCCGTGTTCTTGCGCAAAAGTATCAATTGAAACCTGCTGCATCTCTTGGCTGTTCGCCAAGCTCACAGTCTTGTGCCCCAGATCGCTTTCGCGGTTGGCGACAGATGCAAGCGTGGTCGTCAAGTTGTCAAAGTGAATTTCGACAGTTCGCTCGTCAGCGCCCACACACATATTTTCAAGCGAGATAGCAGTGTCACCGTCAGCCAAATGGTTTTCCATTCGGTCGCGGAATTTTTGAACATTCCCTGACATAGGCTCAAATGCATAATAGCGTTCGGTTTTTGGGCCAAATGTGGTCAAAAATGCTTCACACCACAGACCGATGTTTGCCCCTACATCAAGGCATGTCATGCGCTCGTGTGACAACAAAAACGGAACAAGCGGATATATCTCAATCAGCTTCAGTTTCGGTATGTGAAAATTCTCTTCGACAAAGCGGTTGGTAAGCATAAATCATCGCACTCAACTAGGTTTTGATTGCTCAGGTCGTGCCTGAACAATCAACTTTTGTAAACCTCAGATCATTAAATCAACTGCTTCAGAAGATGAAGTCGCTGGAATCCAGATCTACCCGCAAAACACCATTCAGCTGAATGGTGTTGCCACCACCTGTGTTGATGATGACGTTGGCACCACTTTGTACGCTGTTTGCAAGCACACTGTTGATGTTGACGAAGGTGTTGATCGCACTCAAATCGATGCGTTCAAAGACATTAAGCGCGTCAAAATCAGTGATCGTATCATTGCCATGGCCAAGGCCAAACACAAAGGTATCTGCGTTAAAGTCGCCCTGCAAACGGTCATTACCCGTACCACCAGTAATGGTATCAAAGCCAGCACCCGCAAACACCGTATCGTTGTCGGAACCACCAAATATCTCGTCGTTACCAGTGCCACCAAAGAAACGGTCGTTTCCTGAATCGCCCAACAGCGTATCGTTGCCCTGTTCGCCAAAGATACCGTCGTTACCGGCACCGCCATTTGCAATGTCGTCATCAGCCCCACCGAACAAGCGGTCAAGGCCGTCCCCACCTAGCAACGTATCCTCACCGACGCGGCCATACAGGTTGTCTGCCTGAAGACCACCATCAAGGTAGTCATCACCTTCACCACCATCAAGAAGATCAAAGCCACCTTCACCGAACAGAGTATCGTTGCCCGCATCGCCCCAAAGGCCGTCCACGGTCAGGCCAAAGTTTGATCCACCGAACAAAACGTCGTCATCGCTGCCACCATAAAGACGGTCGGCGGTGCTGCCACCGCGCAACGTGTCATTACCAGCTTCACCATACAATTGATCAAAGCCGTCGGAGCCAGTGATGTCATCGTTGCCTGTGCCACCATACAATGAATCAGCGCCATTGCCGCCATCAATAGTATCGTTGCCACCGCCACCAACGATGGTGTCAAAACCGCCGTAGCCAACAAGCGTATTGCCGACGGCATTGCCGATCAGATAATCGTTTGAAGATCCGCCATAGGCATTTTCAATGATCACGCCGTTTGCGATCGTGAAACCGCCCCGCGTGCCGTCAACTGCGGATACAAACCCGCCGCCGCCATTTTCCATCTCGAGTGTTGCTGCACGCAAGTCGATCTGCGCCGCGCCTACACCTGTATGCCGGATGCTGTCGATTCCGCCCGTATCCCAGATCGTAGACCAATATGTTCCTACACCAGTGCCCGTCGGAAGGAAGTATGTATCATTGCCAGATGCGTAGGTTGTGTTTGCACCATAGAGCGCCTGCAAAATACCAATATCAACGGCCATCGGGCCAGTCGCGTAACCATAGTTCACGCCAGAGCCACTCCCAGTACCATTTGCTGGATCAGAACCCGGTGTACCAGTGTGGTATGCAGGGTTATAGGACATGACAGAAAATATGCCTTGGCTAAGATTGTAGTCACCATAGTCCCCACGTGCCGAACCAACACCAGGCAAGACGCTTGAATCGCCACCGGTATCATGCGGATGCGACAGCCCAAGACCGTGCAGCAATTCATGCATGATGATATAGAAACCAAAACCACCAACGGTCAGATCGCCATTTGCAAAACGGTCCCAAAGGTTGCCATTAAACTGACCAACACCATCGTTGCCCTCACCGCCATAGCCGGGGGGGTTGAATTGACCATACAGGCTGCTTGATAGCTCATTTGTATCAAGGATCATTTCCAGATCAGCATCAACACCGGAGTTTACGATTGTGAAGGTCAATCCAGAAACCGCAGATACTGCCGCAAAAGCCGCCTGAAACTGCTGGATTTCCCATGCATTGAAACCTTCGGAAGTCACACCATCAGCTGTATATCCTGTCGCACCAAAATAGACGGTCAGATTGGTGTGATCAAAGCGTTGACCCCAAGACATCGCATCCAAAAGTGGGCTGTTGAAATTAGGTGAGTTTTCCCAAGAATCGTTTGGATTGAATTGAACTGCCTGCACCGAAAGAGTGTACGTCCCAGTGCCACCAACCCCTGCCTGATTGACATAAGCTTGGGCAGAAATGTAAAAAGTCCCGCTTGAAGTTGCGGTGAAAGTAAGAAGTGAGTTAAGGCCCGGACCACCATCATCATCGACTGTGATGTACAAGCCCGAACCGCTGTAAAGTCGAAGAAGTGGATCGCTAAGTGTACCGCCTCCGACAGAACTACCGTTGAGAGAAAATTGGTAGGTCTGGCCTGCAACAAGATTTATTCCAAACCAGTCATTGTCGCCAGAAACGTCAATGGTGTTAACAATCGACTGGCCAACAACAATAGTTCCGGCTGTACCGGGCGTTTCACCAATATCTGGGCCAATTGCCGTAGGTGATTCTCGTACAACAATGTCGGCATCAATAAAATCATCTGTATAGAAAGAAGGCATGACAACATTCCATTTATTAAGGGTGAAACTGTGGATTTAATACTCCTTTAAGGAATTACGGCCAATTCCGCAACTAAAACAGATAGAAACGGACTGTTTATCTGAGCAATTCTTTGCCGCTTTTCCTTTCTGTATCAATGAAATAGCCCTCGAATTACTACCACTGATAGTATTTCTAATATATCGTGAGAGTCCGAGATTCCACGGGCGCGAACAGCATACCTCTTTAACCTTGATAAATGCGCTCGTTTGTTGAGATCACTTAGGCCTAGGCAGCATATCAATTACCTTGGTCACACCAGCGCTGGCTTCATCTGAAAAGCGTAGATAGCGCGCTTTTGGGCTGCCCCAAGTCTTCGTTACTTCGTCTTTTCTGCAAAATCATTCCAATCAGATGTAATATGTCCGCATTCTCCATAGTAATCCTGATTCAACTGCATAAGACTTGTAATCAGATCAAAAGGAGAATGACGTGCATTTCGGCCTCACTGAAGAACAAGACATGATTGTTTCGACCGTACGCAGTTTTGTCGAAAAAGAGATTTATCCCCATGAGGCCGAAGTCGAACGCACTGGTGAAGTCCCGCCAGAAGTAGCTGAAGCGATCAAGCAAAAGACCATTGATCTGGGGTTTTATGCTTGCAACTTTCCAGAGGAAGTTGGCGGCGCGGGACTAAGCCACCTTGAGTTTGCGCTGGTTGAACGCGAATTGGGGCGCGGATCAATGGCGCTCAACCACTTCTTTGGGCGGCCTCAAAATATCTTGATGGCGTGCAACGACGAACAACGTGAACGCTATTTACTGCCTGCTGTGCGCGGCGAACGGATGGATGCGCTCGCCATGACCGAACCGGGTGCAGGCTCAGACGTGCGTGGGATGAAGTGTTCCGCGCGGCGTGATGGCGGCGATTGGATTTTGAACGGTACGAAACACTTTATTTCAGGCGCAGAGCATGCCGATTTTATAATCGTGTTCGTAGCTACAGGCGAAGACGACACGCCGCGTGGCCCGAAAAAACGTATCACAACATTCTTGGTGGATCGTGGCACGCCCGGCTTTACCATCCGTGACGGATACAAGTCTGTCAGTCATCGCGGCTACAAAAACATGATCCTCGATTTTGATGAATGCCGCCTGCCCGATGCCCAAGTACTGGGCGACGTTGATGGCGGCTTTGCGGTGATGAACGAATGGCTATATGCGACTCGTATCACAGTTGCGACCATGGCCGTTGGACGCGCACGCCGCTGCTTTGATATGGCGCTTAACTATGCCGCAGAGCGCCAGCAATTTGGCCAACCCATCGGAAAATTCCAAGGCGTCAGCTTTCAGATAGCTGACATGATCACGGAAATTGACGCGGCTGATTTGCTGACACTCTCCGCTGCATGGCGATTGGATCAGGGGTTGCCTGCGAACCGCGAAATTGCGTCTGCCAAACTCTATGCCAGTGAAATGCTTGCTCGCGTTACCGATACGACCCTACAGATTTATGGTGGCATGGGATTGATGGATGATTTCCCAATTGAACGGTTCTGGCGCGATGCCCGCGTTGAACGCATCTGGGATGGAACATCAGAAATTCAACGGCATATCATCTCGCGCGACCTGTTGCGCCCGCTTGGCGCATGACACGCGATTTGGACCGATTGTTGCGTCCACGGACAATCGCCGTCATCGGCGGTGGCGCATGGTGTAAACAGGTCATCGAACAATGTCGCAAAATGGGTTTCGACGGCGACGTCTGGCCCGTACACCCAACAGCGACAGAAATCGCTGGTGTACCCTGCTTTCGAGCCGTCAGCGCATTACCAAGCCCCCCAGATGCGAGTTTTATTGGTATAAATCGAGACATCACAATCGACATAGTGCGTACTTTGGCGGGGATGAATGCAGGTGGTGCAGTTTGTTTTGCCTCGGGTTTTCTTGAGGCTGCCGCAGAAGACGCCAACGGCGCAGATCTACAGAAACAATTGTTGGGCGCTGCTGGCAACATGCCGATCCTTGGCCCCAATTGTTATGGCTTTATCAACTATCTTGATGGTGCTTTGCTGTGGCCCGACCAACATGGCGGAAAACGCGTCGAAAGCGGTGTAGCGATCGTCACGCAAAGCTCAAACATCGCGATCAATTTGACGATGCAACAGCGTGGACTGCCACTGGCCTATGCCGTAACCGCCGGAAACCAGGCACAGACCAGCATATCCCAAATTGGCCGTGCTTTGCTTGATGATCCTCGCGTTACCGCATTGGGCCTTCACATCGAAGGCATAGGAGATTTACGCGCCTTTGAGGCGTTAGCGAACCACGCGAAAGATTTGGGAAAAAGCATCGTCGCCATTAAAGTAGGTCGTTCCACTCAAGCGCGCGCGGCAACTGTATCTCATACTGCTTCACTCGCCGGTGAAGATGCTGGTGCCGACGCATTGCTGAAACGCCTTGGCATCGCGCGCGTTGCTGACCTGCCTACGCTCATTGAGACTCTCAAGGTGTTGCATATTACTGGGCCGTTACCCCAAAACACCGTCGCAACGATTAGTTGTTCTGGTGGTGAAGCGAGCCTCGCTGCTGATACCGGCTTGGAGCAGGGTGTCACATTTCCACCACTGAACGACCGTCAAAAGACCGATCTGCGTACTGCCCTAGGCCCTCGTGTCGCGCTGGCAAATCCGCTGGATTATCACACATACATCTGGCGCGATGTCCCTGCGATGACCCGTGCCTTTGCTGCTATGGCGGACCCAGTAATTGCGATTACGATATTAATTGTGGATTTCCCACGCTCGGACCGATGTTCGCCTGACGATTGGGATTGCGTGATTGCGGCGGCCATTGGCGCGCAAAAACAAACCGGTGCGCATTTTGGTATGGCAGCAACCTTGCCTGAACTCATGCCAGAAGCCATCGCTGAAACATTGATTGCCGCTGGTATCGTACCCTTTTGTGGATTGACCGAAGCCCTTGCCGCCTGTGCTGCTGCGGTGGTCAATCAGCGACTTGAAACTGATCCAATATTGCTCCCCGGTCCAGAAGTTGCATCAATATTGATCCCCGAGGCAGAAGCAAAACATCGCCTCGCCCATTATGGCCTGACAACCCCCAAATCAGAACGCTGCGCGAACCCGGCGGAAGTTGCTGAGGTAGCAAGCCGCATCGGATTCCCATTGGTCCTGAAAGGTGAAGGCGTTGCGCACAAGACCGAAGCAGGGGCGGTACACCTGAACATCATGTCAGCACAAGAGGCAGAAACCGCCGCTCAAAACATGGATGCGCCCAGCTTTTTGGTCGAACAAATGATCACCAATGCCATCGCAGAGCTGTTGATCGGTGTGGTCCGTGACCCTGCGCATGGCTTTGTGCTGACCATAGCTGCGGGAGGCACGCTGACTGAGATTTTGAAAGATTCCGCATCGTTGCTAATCCCAGCATCCTCACAAGCAATCGAACAGGCGTTGAGTTCACTCAAAATCGCGCCGCTTCTCAACGGGTATCGCGGTGCGCCCCCTGCGGATAAACCCGCAATCTTAGACGCCATCCAAGCCATCCAAAATTATACAATAGCCAACGCAACAGGGTTGAGCGAGATTGAGATCAATCCGCTGATCTGCACGCCAACCAACGCAATTGCCGCAGATGCGCTTTTGCGCTGCACAAAATGAAAGAGGCAGATATGTCTGAGAGCCCCATAAAAACCCGCCGCGACGGAGCAATTTTGGAGGTCACTTTAGATCGGCCCAAGGCCAACGCCATTGATCTGCATACCTCACGTCAAATGGGAGAGGTTTTTGCCAATTTCCGTGATGACCCAGAATTGCGTGTCGCAATCATCACCGGTGGCGGTCAAAAATTCTTTTGTCCCGGTTGGGATCTAAAGGCGGCGGCAGATGGGGACGCGGTAGATGGCGATTACGGCGTTGGTGGTTTTGGCGGATTGCAGGAATTGCGCGAATTGAACAAACCTGTGATTGCTGCGGTGAATGGCATCGCGTGTGGCGGTGGTCTGGAACTGGCGTTGAGCGCGGATATGATCCTAGCCGCAGAGCACGCAACCTTCGCTTTGCCCGAAATTCGGTCTGGGACAGTGGCAGACGCGGCGTCCGTAAAGCTGCCAAAGCGTATTCCCTACCATATCGCAATGGAATTGCTGCTAACCGGTCGCTGGTTTGATGTGAACGAAGCGAAGGGTTGGGGATTGATCAATGAAATCCTGCCCGTAGATCAATTGATGGATCGTGCATGGGCGCTCGCGCGTTTGCTCGCTTCGGGCCCACCGTTGGTCTATGCCGCGATCAAAGAAATTGTGCGCGACGCTGAAGATTCAAAATTTCAGGACAGCATGAACCGGATCACAAAGCGTCAGTTATCATCGGTTGATGTGCTTTATGCGTCAGATGATCAGATGGAAGGTGCACGTGCCTTCGCCGAAAAGCGCGATCCCGTCTGGAAGGGCAAGTAAACTTGGCAGGGCCAATAGGCCCCGCCAGCTCTTAATGCTTACATTTTACATTCAGCAGCATAAACGTCGCTGTGGTTTTCCAACACCGGACCAATCAGTTTGTTTGTGTAAATGTCACCTTCTTTGATGACTTCACGCACATAAATTGTCTGTACCGGGTGATGGTTTGGGCCAAACTTGAAATCGCCACGTGTCGATTTGAAATCAGCTGCTTCCAGTGCAGTACGGAACGCGTCAGCATCCGAAACTTCGGTTTTGTCTAATGCGCTCAGGATCAAGTTCGCCGTATCAAACCCTTGGCTGGCATAGAGCGATGGCAAACGCCCGTATTTATCCGAAAAGGTCGCAACAAATGCCGCGTTGGTTTCATTGTCGATGTCTTTGTTCCACTGCGAGGTGTTTTTGACACCCAAAGCTGCATCACCAACCGCTTGCAAGATGCCTTGATCAAACGAAAATGCTGGGCCGACCAAAGGTAGTTCAACACCAGATGCTGCATATTGCTTCATGAACGAAATACCCATGCCACCCGGTAGGAAAAAGAATACGCTGTCCGCACCTGATGCACGGATTTGTGCGATCTCAGCAGCGTAATCTGTCTGACCAAGCTTGGTATAGAGTTCGCCAGCAAGTTCCCCCTGATACATACGCTTGTACCCTGTCAACGCATCCTTGCCCGCCGGATAGTTGGGCGCGAGGATAAAGCTGTTTTTGAAATCAGCCGTGTTGGCGTATGCGCCTGCCGCCTCATGCAGGTTATCGTTCTGCCATGCGACATTGAAATAATTTTGATGGCATCCCTTGCCCGCCAGCGCGGAAGGCCCGGCATTGGGTGACAGGTAAAATACACCCTGCGCAGTGGCCGACGGCACCACAGCCATGGCAAGGTTCGACCAAATGATACCCGTCATGATGTCCACCTTTTCAGATTGAATCATACGGTCGGCCAATTGCACGGCGATGTCAGGTTTGCGCTGATCATCTTCGATCACAACGTCGACGTCAGTGCGCCCTGATTGTTCAATCGCCAACATAAAACCGTCGCGCACATCAATACCCAGACCAGCGCCACCACCAGACAATGTGGTAATCATCCCGATCTTGGTATCGGCAAATGTCGGCGCTGCGAAACCAGCCATGGCAAGCGCAAGCGCCGCCAGTTTTGAGACAGTCATAGATTTCTCCCTATTTATGAGCCGGGTCTCTTTTGGACCCAATTTTAGTAGATAGGTTCAGATAAAGCCGCGAATAGGGAGTTTTCGCAAGCCCATTGGCAAGATCAGTGCTGCTGGCCACGCCCAAATGGCACAAATCAGTACAGAATACCTAGGCCTTTGCTTCTTTCGAATCGCCAATCGGCTCTTGCTCGGGCGGATCTGTGATCAACTCCACATCTTCAATATCGCTGCGGGTTGCGACCTTTTCAGCAGCATCCGCACCTGAATTGTCTTCAATCGATCCAACAATCAGCGGCAACATCTGAACACCCCCGGGCATCGCGACTTCGGACATTGGCGGTGCTTTCCACGCAAGCGTATCAAAGCTTTTGCAATTTTCGCAAATTGGTTTCCATTCTGCATGGATGTGATGGCAATTGTCACAGATCCACTGCGGGCCACGCGACACGGACAACGCACGCGCCAACCAACCTTTTACGACGGTATCAGATGCGCCTTCGCCCCGCTCAATCGCGGCCATCAACGTGACGGACCGTGCGGTTGGATCGCTTTCAACCAAATCGCCCAGCGCACGGCGCGCTTCGGGGAAATCTTCGTTGGCGATGTGAAGTTCTGACAGCAACATCCGCGTTTCTGCGTGATTGGGCTGGGATTTGGTCAATGCCCTAAACCGTTTAATCCGTTGGGGTGGCGTTTCATCAGGAGCAACAGCAGCATAGGCCGCTGCCAAATCAGGATGGGGATGCACGCTCCATGCTTTTTGCAGCACGCGCGCTGCGTATTTTGGTTTGTCCTGATCAATGTAACTACGTGCCGCCATCACAGCAGCGGGGATCAAGTCAGGTGACAACCGATTGGCTTCAATCGCTGCTTCGCGCGCCTCAATGCTATTGCCTTCGGTAAACACATCTTTGGCTTCGGACAACGCGAGCACAGCATCGCGACGTTTGTGAACATCACGCGGCAAATGCCCATTCTTCAACTTGGCACTCAAAGTTTGACGTGCACCGCTCCAGTCTTCTTTTGCGGCCTGAAGCTGCAAAAGAACGTCACCCGTTTCCTCATGCTTGGGTTTCAATGCAAAGGCTTTTTCTGCCAGCTTGAGCGCTGTTTCCGTATCTCCAGCCGCCAGTTTTTGCTTCATAATGCCACGCACACCCACAAACCGCGTTGATTCATCCTCAACCAACTTGCGATAGGTTTCTTCTGCTTTGCGACTGTCGCCGGCCAACTCAGCGGCTTGTGCCGTCAACAGGTTCGTCAGCGCAGGCTTGTTCAGATACTTGTCGGCCTTTGCAGCTTTGGCCATCGCAATACGGCCTTCGCCACTAGCCAATGCCATCAAGCCCTCAGAAAGCGCTTCAAAGCCTTTCTTTTCGCGATTTCGATCAAAGTAGCGAGACAATGCAGTTTCATCACCATTAAGGAATTTCCACGTCGCAACAACCAAGGAGAAAACCTTGAGCAGCAACCAAACGCCAATCATCAGCAAAATTATCGCGACAACAGATTGCAGTGGACCGAAACTATATTCCGTCCCCAAAACAGTCACTTGAATGCCGCCCTGGCTTTCTAAAAGAAACCCGGCACCCCAGGCCATTGCGGCAACAGCAGCAACAAACAGAACGATCTTGATCAATGACCACAGCATAAATTCAATTTCCTTAGTTTGCCGTCAGGCGTTGTGACAGGTCTTCGGCAGCTGCTTCTGCGGCTTGTCTGGCGCGCGCATCAACAATCCAGTCTTGCATCGCGTTTTGTGATGGCTCTGGCAATGTATCGATTTCTGCCAATGCGTCTGTCAGACGACCATCACGCACGGCAGCTTCTACACGAGACAATACAGCGTCAGGGTCGGTGCCTTCACGCGGAGCAACAGATCGCGCGCCAAGCTGGCGGCGCAAGAAACCGCCAACGCCGCCCTCAACATCATCTGACCCAACAGCCCGGGCAGAAGAAAGTGCCGCACGCGCAACATTTGGAAAACGCGATTGCAGGTTGATCAAAGTAACAACACCACTATCAGCCACGCCCGCAAGCGCTTGGGGCGTATCGCCCATCCCGTTTGCTTCAAGTTCTGACAGTGCAGACGCAAATGGTTTTCCGCCGTTAATTGCGGCAGTGATACGCGTCAACGCGCCTTGCAATGTGGCCTTGCGCGATGCTTCTGCCGTCGCCTCTTCAACACTCAAAGCGTTGTCCAGCAGCCCTTCAATTTCTGAAAGCTGCTTTTCGACAGATGCCTGTAGTGCTTGCAACTCACGCTCATATGCTGCGACCGCCGCCGTCGATGAGGAACCCTCAGAAATCGGGCGTTTCTCAACTTCAGTCAGCCGCACGTCGATTGCTGTCACAGTTTTCGATAATTCCGCCAAATCAGCAGTCAGAGCATCCAGCGCCGGAAATTCGATGTTAGGCGTCTTTGGCTCTGCGTTTGCAAGCTCAGTAATCTGGATCTGTTGTTTGCTTATCGCCGCGCGCAAATCACTTGTGTCACTGCGGGTCCCAAGCACATTCATTTCTGACGCAACAAAGCCCATGACAGCCGCCAAAGCACCGCCGATCAACAGAGGCCAAAAAATGCTGCCGCTCTTTTCCGGTTCCGGAGGCCGTGGTCGTTGAATCGTTGAATCGCTCGATACTGTAGTTTTGGGTTTTTCAGGTGCGGCTTTTTCGGTCTTTTCAACTTCTGGCGTCTTAGTTGCCTCAGCTGTCCTTACAGCTTCAGCCGCTTTCACCGCTTCCGGTGTCGGTGTCGGTGTCGGTGTCGAGGGTTTTGGCGCGCCCGCATCCTTACTGACAGTAGAATCTGGTTTGGCCTTTGCCGCCGCAGCAGGTTTTGGCGCGCTGGTGCGTGATCGAGTCGTTTTGGGCACAGACCCAGCAGGCTTCTCTTGCCCTGCCTTTGGTGTGTCTTTTGCTTCGCCGCCTGTCGAGGCTGGTTTTTTCGCTTTAGCCACTCTGTTACCTTTCCGATTCCGACCAAAAAGGCCAGCTTAACTACCTAACCTTACCCGGCATCCGTGCGCCCCTCAAGCAAGGTAATGTCGCACAACGCTTTTTCCACACTAAGGATCATTTCCTGACGGTTTGGTTTGCGCGCAATACGTAAATCACGCACCCCTTTGCATACAGTCGCTACCGCGTCACTTATTGCAACCACAATCACACCGTCCAACTGCTGCGCTTGTTCGATAAAGCGCTTGGCAGTTCGAGGTGAAAAAAGGGGAACTACAACATGAGCTTCCCCATGCAACAAAGACTGCGCCTTTTCCGATAGTGGTAATAATTCCTGATCGTACAATGTGTGAACATCGACCTGCGCCCCATGAACAGACAATCGTTCTGAAATATTGCCACGCCTGTGCCGTCCCGCCATGTGCAGTAACGGACCAAACGCATTTGCCTTAATAATGTTTTCGACAAGGCCATCGGCATTCATCGCAGTGGTCACGACAGTCCAACCCGATGTGGCAGCAACTTTTGCGGTTGTTTCGCCAACGCAATAAGCCGGTAGACCATTCCCGTTTTGACAAAGCTCAACTGCATTTGCAGATGTAAAGATCACCCCAGCATAGCTCGATAGGTCTGGTTGATCGCCCGTTGGAATAATCCGCAACAGAGGTGAGATAACAATTGAGGATTGCGCGCGCGCATCCTGACTTAACAGCGCAACAAATCTGTCTGCGCTGGCTTGTGGCCGTGTTATCAATAGAAGTGGCTTCGTCATTCGAGCGATTTCTTGTAGGGCGCTGGCATTGTTTGCCATGGGTAGTGGTGTTACCTGCGGGAAAGGCACCTTGCAACGGAAAGCACACATGCCACAGGCCATGACTATACTCGGAATCGAAAGCAGTTGCGATGATACCGCCGCTGCGGTGGTGTCTATTGACGAAAAGGGGCGTGCATCCGTCTTGTCATCCATCGTTGCGGATCAAGCTGACCTTCACGCGGCATTTGGTGGTGTGGTGCCGGAAATCGCAGCGCGTGCGCATGCTGAAAAACTAGATTTCTGTGTTGAACAGGCTCTAACAAAGGCAAAAACGCCCCTGAACGACATAGATGGAATTGCTGTTACTGCTGGACCGGGTCTGATTGGTGGCGTTATTTCCGGTGTGATGTGCGCCAAAGGCCTTTCACTTGCGACAGGTAAACCACTGTTTGGTGTCAATCATTTAGCAGGTCATGCCCTAACACCACGCCTAACAGACAATGTGCCTTACCCCTATCTTATGTTGTTGGTGTCAGGCGGTCATTGCCAGTTCCTGATGGTGCACAGCCCTACAGAATTTCAACGTTTGGGCGGCACCATTGACGATGCCCCCGGCGAAGCATTTGATAAAATCGCGCGGCTGCTTGGCCTATCACAACCGGGCGGGCCCGCAATCGAACAAGCCGCGAAACGGGGCGATCCCAAGCGGTTCAAATTCCCCCGTCCCCTGCTGGATCGTGACGGATGTGATATGTCATTTTCTGGCTTAAAAACTGCGGTCTTGCGTACCCGCGATAAGGTCATCCAAGAAAGTGGTGGGTTAACTGCACAAGACCAATCCGATCTAGCTGCTGGGTTCCAAGCGGCAGTTGTTGATGTTCTCGTGGAAAAAACACGTCGGGCGTTTGATATGTACCCAACGGATGCATCCCGCACGCTATGCGTCGCAGGTGGCGTGGCAGCAAATCACTCGATCAGAGTTGGATTAGAAGATATCGCAAACAGTAAAAATGCTGCCTTCGTTGCCCCGCCTCTGGCCCTATGTACCGACAACGCAGCGATGATTGCATATGCAGCAAGCGAACAGTTGGGCGTATACGGTGCAGATGATCTAACCCTATCTGCACGACCGCGCTGGCCATTAGATACATCGCAGCCCGCAATGCTGGGAAGTGGTAAAAAGGGGGCAAAAGCATGAGTATTTCAGTTCTAGGCGCAGGTGCCTTTGGGACTGCGCTCGCAATTTCCCTAGCGAACAGTGGGCCTGTAACGCTTTGGGCGCGTTCAATCGACAATATGGCGGACATACGCGAGAACAAGAACCGCTTGCCGGGCTGTCCGTTTCCGCAGGCGTTACAAATAACTGACGAGATCGATATAGCCTGCCAATCCGACATTATACTAATCGCCGTTCCAATGCAGAAACTGCGCAGTTTTCTTGTTGAACACAGCAAAAAACTAGCTGGGAACAAACTGATTGCTTGTTGCAAAGGGATCGAGCTGAGTTCTGGCGTTGGTCCAGTAAAAGTCATCGAAGACACAGTCGCTTCTGCTACTCCGGCTATCTTGACAGGGCCAAGCTTTGCTGCCGATATTGCCCGTGGTCTGCCCACCGCGCTGACGCTTGCCTGTTCGGCTGATGGTGTTGGAAAGTACCTACAACAGTCTCTAACAAGCCCAAATATCCGAATATATCGAACGACTGACACAATCGGTGCTGAGCTTGGTGGCGCATTAAAGAACGTGATTGCCATTGCCTGTGGCACCGCGATTGGGGCTGGTTTGGGTGAAAGCGCGCGCGCCGCGTTGATGACACGAGGCTATGCTGAGATGCAGCGCATGGCATCCTACTGCAATGCCGATCCTGCTACCCTCTCTGGCCTTTCCGGGTTCGGCGATCTCACGCTAACCTGCACCTCAGAACAGTCCCGTAATTATCGACTTGGCCTGTCCTTGGGCAAAAAAACAGATTTTGATCCTTCGACCACAGTTGAAGGTGCCGCGACGGCCCATGCCGTAAATGCCTTGGCAAACACTGCCAGTCTCGACATGCCAATCACCGCCGCCGTTGCAGGTTTGTTAGACAATACGTTAAATGTATCTGACGCCATGCACTCTCTGCTGGCCCGCCCCTTAAAGGAAGAATAAATGTTTGTTGCCCTTATCGCGAAAGACAAATCTGGCGCGCAGGCCATACGTGCCGAAAATCGTCCCGCACATATTACCTACCTCAAATCAACGGATATGGTCGCGCAAGCGGGTCCCTTTCTGAACGATGGTGGTGACATGATTGGATCACTGATTATTCTAGATGTGCCTGACATGGCCGCTGCCCAAGCTTGGGCGGACAATGATCCCTATGCCAAGGCTGGGTTGTTTGCGTCTGTCGAATTGATCCACTGGAATCGGGTGATTGGTTGATGGCCTATTGGTTGTTCAAATCTGAACCCAGCACATGGGGTTGGGACGATCAGCTGGCCAAAGGTGACGCAGGCGAAGAATGGGATGGCGTGCGTAACTACCAAGCGCGTAATTTCATGCGCGAAATGGCAGTGGGTGATTTAGGTTTCTTTTACCATTCGCAAAAAGAACGGGCAGTGGTTGGTATTGTAGAAGTGATCACAGCTGCACATCCAGACAGCACAACCGACGATGATCGCTGGGAATGCGTCGATATCAAAGCCGTGCGTCCCTTTAAAGAGCCCGTCACTTTGGATCAGATCAAGGCAGATGAAAGGTTGGCTGAAATGATACTTGTGCGGAATTCTCGACTGTCGGTGCAACCTGTTTCGCAAGATGAATGGCAGGTCATTTGTGCGCTGGGGCAGACGAAACAATAGGAATATCCCGGTTCTCGGCTCATACTTCCTCTAGCTTATGCACTTAGGAGGAATATATGGATTTTCTTGCGGTAATCGTATCAGCAGCAGCCGGATTTGGGTTTGGTGCGATCTGGTACATGGTACTGGCCAACCCGTGGATGGAAGCAGCAGGCATAAAAGCAGGGCCAGACGGCAAACCAATGGGGGGTTCGCCCTTGCCCTACATCATGGCAGCAATTGCAATGGTGCTTGTTGCGGGCATGATGCGGCACACTTTTGCGCTTTCAAACATTGATACGCTAGGCAAAGGCTTAATTTCAGGCCTAGGTATTGGACTGTTTTTCATCAGCCCTTGGATCATGATCAACAACGGCTATGGCGGACGACCCTTCAAGCTCACGTTGATTGACGGGGGTTATGCCACCTTTGGATGCGCAATCATCGGGCTGGTGCTGACATTGTTCTAATGTTGCTAGGATTAACCGGCTAAGACGAAAAAAGGGTTCTGACACCCCGCCAGAACCCTTTCTCACCCCGTGTGCTCCCAAAACCACCACACACGTATCTGAAATCTGTTCTGGCCATACTGGCCTGTTCCACATGGATAGTGAAAGAAGTGGCTTTTCGCAACCAAAGTGTACTTCAAAGCCTACCTAAAAACGAAACGCCCGCTTAACCAAGCGGGCGTTAGGGTATTGAAATATCTAAGCTAAGTTAGCCGTAAACAGATTCTTTGCCAAAGTGCTTGGTCAACATGTAGTAGATCACCGCGCGGTATTTATTGCGCTCTGATTTACCGTATGTCTCAATGACGGTGTTGATCGCTTCCATCAAGTTAGGTCCATCGGCCATACCCAGCTTTTTGATGAGGAAGTTGTTTTTAACCAGCTCAAGTTCGCTTGCCTGTGATCCCGCGACGGTCTGTGCGTCAGCGTTATAGATCGACGGGCCACAACCGATTGTGACCTTTGTCAGCAGATCCATATCTGGCGTCATGCCACATTTGTTCTTCAGATCTTCTGCGTATTTCGCGATCCACTCGTCCCGCTTACCCATCTTTGTCTCCCTTGTTCAATTTCTGGCCATAGTTTTTGGCGCTGACAGTACGCTAACCATTGTCGTACGTTCGGGCAAAGGAAAATAGGGGGAAACACTGGAACACAGTGTCACGACGGTGCGGAAGTAAGCGAAAGAACGGGTCCCAGGCAAATCTGCCCGGGACCCGATACTCAAGCTATCACTATTCGTATGGTACGATAGCCCAAAACTTTGGATATCCCGTCGGGAACATTCGCAATTCCCACGCCTCATGGAATTTGTTTGTCGGCATAGACACGTCTGCGTATTGTCCACTTCCATTGAAAGCGTTAGCTAACGTGACACTTCCGCCATTGTGCGCAGTATAAACAACGTAGTGTAGCGCCCACCATGCATCATTTGTACGGTTAGGAAGCATACCTGTATCAACAGCAACAATGATTGGCCATCCGCGCCCAAGATATCCTTCGATCTCCATACGGTATGCATGCCATATGCCCTGATTTGCAGGATTCATGAAACCACCGGGAAGCCACGCAGGAATGGTCCGATATGTTGAACGAAGCCCATAGCTTTGCAATATTTTTTGAAGAGCACCTGCACTGGTTCCGCCATCGGGCAACCCATCTGGTGGAAAACGACCATATATCTCTGCAAGCAGTTGCTCAGCTGTTTTGCCGCCGTTCTTTCCCCAAGCGGTCAACACGCTTGCTGCTGCGGCTTGACCGCAATAGTTCGTCGCCCCAGGAATCCCTTGCGTTAAAGCAGTCTTTACAGATGTCGCGCGTTTGGGCTGGTTTTGCGTTGTAAAACCTTCAGGTTCCCCAAGTATCAGATCAGTAGACGTACTGGTTGCTAGGCCGTCCATGTACCCTTTGAGCACGTCATCGGAAATTTCATTGTCCATAAATCACCCTTAAAATTAGATTTGTAACAACCTCCGCGAAAATACACGGAAGGTTGCAACAGAAAATCAATTAAGATTCATTCTGTCAAATCCAATTTAATGGCGGACAATTTTATTTGGGGAATTCAGTGGTATGCGGCCCAACCGAATGAATGATCAGTTGGGCCGCATATTATTTAAACGCCAAATTTAGTAGCGGTAGTGCTCTGGCTTGAACGGACCGTCCGCAGAAACACCGATGTATGCCGCTTGCTCATCGTCCAGACGGCTCAGCTTTACGCCGATACGATCAAGATGCAGACGCGCAACTTTTTCATCCAAGTGCTTGGGCAGGATGTAAACGCCGGGCTGGTATTCGTCGCCCTTGGTCCACAATTCGATCTGCGCCAACACCTGGTTGGTAAAGGAAGCGGACCTCACGAACGACGGGTGACCTGTTGCGTTACCAAGGTTCAACAAACGACCTTCAGACAACAAAATCAGGCGATGGCCATTTGGCATCTCGATCATGTCTACCTGTTCTTTGATGTTGGTCCATTTGTGGTTCTTCAACGACGCAACTTGAATTTCGTTGTCGAAGTGGCCGATGTTACCAACGATGGCCATGTCCTTCATCTCGCGCATATGCTCGATGCGGATCACGTCCTTGTTGCCTGTAGTGGTGATAAAGACGTCTGCGGTGGATACAACGTCTTCCAGCAGCACAACTTCGAAACCGTCCATGGCGGCCTGCAACGCGCAGATCGGGTCAACTTCGGTAACCTTCACACGCGCACCGGCACCAGCCAATGACGCGGCAGAGCCCTTGCCAACATCGCCGTAGCCCATAACAACCGCAACTTTACCGGCCATCATGGTGTCTGTGGCGCGGCGGATGCCGTCGACCAGCGATTCCTTACAGCCGTACTTGTTGTCGAACTTGGACTTGGTAACAGAATCGTTCACGTTGATTGCAGGGAAAGGCAGCTGGCCCTTCTTGTGCAGATCGTACAAGCGGTGAACGCCTGTTGTTGTTTCTTCAGAGACACCTTGGATCGCATCGCGTGTCTTGGTGAACCAACCGGGGCTCTCCTTCATGCGCTTGGCAATCTGCTTCTTGATCGCTTCTTCTTCCTCGGACTGAGGCACAGCCAAAATCTCTTCGCCGGCTTCGGCACGTGCACCCAACAGGATATACAATGTCGCGTCGCCGCCATCGTCGAGGATCATGTTCGCGCCTTCAGGGAACATGAAGGATTTATCAAGGTAATCCCAATGTTCTTCCAGCGACTGACCTTTGATAGCGAACACAGGCGTACCACCTTCGGCAATCGCCGCCGCCGCGTGATCTTGGGTAGAGAAGATGTTGCATGACGCCCAGCGCACATCGGCACCAAGTTCTACCAATGTTTCAATCAAAACAGCGGTTTGGATTGTCATGTGGAGCGAGCCAACAATGCGCGCGCCTTTCAGTGGCTTGCTCTCGCCAAATTCGGAGCGGCAGGACATCAAGCCCGGCATTTCAGTTTCGGCAATATCCAATTCCTTGCGGCCAAAAGCAGCAAGATTGATGTCTTTTACAATATAGTCGTTGGCCATTGGGCACCTCATTAACGTTCTTTGCGCGGCGAATATCATCTTTGGTTGCCGTTCTCAACGTCTGATAGCACCCTTTGGATATTGGCGGATATCTGCTCAAAATGGGTTTCATGATGTCTGTCTTCATGGAAAGAATGGGGTGATTTCATAAAGCCCGTCAAAGATAGTGGTGAAGGAGGCCCAAATGGCACAACAACCCCGTGCATGGCAGCGTATGCTGTCTGGTCGTCGGCTTGATCTGCTTGATCCTACTCCTGTTGATATTGAGATCGAAGACATCGCCCATGGATTGGCCTTTGTGGCACGTTGGAATGGTCAGACGCATGGTGATTTTGCCTATTCCGTCGCAGAACATTCGTTACTTGTTGAAAAAATCTTTGGTCGCCTTGATCCGCGCGCACCTGCAAAATGGCGCTTGGCTGCATTGCTGCATGATGCGCCGGAATACGTGATTGGCGATATGATTTCCCCTGTGAAGGCCGCTGTTGGTCCCGGGTACGGTGCCTTGGACGATCGGCTGACCGCTGCAATTCACATACGTTTTGGGTTGCCCGCTGCGATTCCGGCTGCCATCAAAAAGCAGATCAAAAAAGCCGATAGGATCAGCGCATGGATGGAGGCAATTCAGATTGCGGGTTTCACAGAAACTGAGTCGAGCAAGCTTTTTGGGAAACCAGATCCCGCGCTCTTGGATGGTTTAAACATCGTGCTTCGCGCGCCTGTTGCGACACGCAATGAGTTCACCGCGCGACACGATGAACTGTTGGCGCAGATGTCATGATCACAGTCAGACCGCCAATTGCATTAGACACCGCAGACATGGCACGCCTGTTGAACGAAATCATCGAGGCAGGTGGCACCACCGCCCTGACAAGGCCAGTCACAGGACAGGATTTGGCAGATTGGATTGCGGTTGAACCAGATCATAGTGCTTGGCATGTCACGGTTGATGACGCCGAACGTATTGTTGGGTTTCAGTGGATTACACGTGCTGAATATTTACCAAATGAGGCGGCTGAAATCGCAACTTTTGTGCAGATGGGTCAAACTGGTCTGGGCATTGGATCAGCCCTATTTGAAGCAACCCGGAAAGCGGCGAAATCACTTGGATATAAATGGATCAATGCCAACATTCGCGCCGATAATGAGGGTGGTTTGATTTACTATCAAAGCCGCGGCTTTCAGGATTACCGCGTGATCGAAGGGTATCAGATGGCCAATGGTCAAATCGTGGACAAGCGGCTCAAGCGGTTTGATCTATAAACAAACGACGCGCTTTCAGATTACTGGGGCGACCGCTTGGCTAAGATGCGTTGCAACGTCCGGCGGTGCATATTCAACCGCCGCGCCGTTTCTGACACATTGCGATCACATAGCTCATAGACCCGCTGGATATGCTCCCATCGCACCCGGTCAGCGCTCATCGGGTTTTCTGGGGGTGGTGGCATGTCACCTTCGCGCGCCAGCAAGGCATTGGTGATATCGTTGGCATCCGCAGGTTTAGACAAATAATCGGTGGCACCAATTTTCACAGCAGCCACAGCGGTCGCAATCGCGCCATAACCCGTCAAAATTACAACCCGCGCATCTGCACGTTTTTCACGCAACACCTCGACAACTTCCAAGCCATTGCCATCCTCAAGGCGCAAATCAACAACGGCATAGGCAGGTGGCCGCGCTGTCGCAATCGCACGACCCGCAGCAACAGACCCAGCAGTCTCAACTGCAAATCCGCGCTTTTCCATTGCTTTGGCCAAACGGCGCAGGAACGGTTCATCATCATCAACAAGCAATAGCGTCTTGTCGGGCCCCAAATCTTGGATATCTTGCGTCACCCTCGGTGCCCCTGCGTTGTTGCGATGCTGAACTGCAATATGGCGCGCGACCTACCACAGGTCAAACATTCACATGCTTTCAACAAAGCATCCAACCTTGTCGGCAATACCTTCGGGGGTCACTTCGCGTCGGAAATAGTCAACAAATCCAACTTCTGGCAGTACCAAATAACTGAAGGTGGAATGATCAACGAGATATTCATCATCAACCGCGGGGTGCGCATTATAATACGTCCGATAAGCCGTGCTGGCAGCCTTAACTTGTTCCGGTGATCCGGTCAGGCCAATCATACGCGGGTGCATATTTGAGGCGAAATCACCAACAACTTCGGGTGTGTCGCGTTGCGGATCAATTGAGATAAACACAGGTGTCACGCTTTGTCCGCGTTCTTGCAAAATGTCTACTGCACTTGCGTTACGATCAACATCCAGCGGACAGACATCAGGGCAATAAGTGTACCCAAAATAAATCAGGGTTGGTTCCGTTATCACATCTTTGTCAGTGACCGTTTGGCCATCTTTGTTGAGCAGTTCAAAAGGCCCACCCAAATCACCGCCAGCGACCGCTGAGGATCGGCATTGTGCGAATTGATCATCATCACCGCTGCGTTGGGTGATCACGATCGTACCAACAATGAATACAGTCGCAACGGCAACGGCAGAAAGAGCAATCGAGCGATTCATCGTGTTCTCCTGCGCCAAATGGCGCTCTTGATCAGGGTTAGTTGCAGACCTACGCTACAGTTCGGCTAATTCAATAGCCAACAGATCAAAGGTGCGCTCATGACGCAGGCAAATATCAGACCACTTGGGGCGCGCACACGTGCCAATTGGATCAGGTTGCATACAATGATCCTGTTGCGTTGGGTGGCGATCACCGGTCAATTGGTCGCCATCACTGTTGCGCAGGTTTTCTATGGCCTGCAACTAGAGCTTGGGTTGTGTTATTTGGTGGTTGGCCTGTCGGTCATTGGCAACCTGATCGCGACCTTTATTTTCCCCAGAAACAAACGACTGATCGAATTAGAAAACCTGGCCATGGTTCTGTTCGATCTACTACAGCTGGCTTCTTTGTTGTATCTGACAGGGGGCTTGCACAACCCGTTTGCCTTGTTGCTGCTTGGCCCCGTGACCATCTCTGCCACTGCGCTTAGTTTACGATCTACACTTGTAATGTGTGCCATCGCGATAATTGTGGTTTCAGTGTTATCCGTCAGCCACCTGCCTTTGATGACAAACACCGGTGAGATTTTGAAAATCCCACAGGTTTTTGTCTTTGGCCACTGGATTGCATTGCTGATTGCTATCGTTTTTACCAGCGCCTATTCGCGCCGCGTTACCACGGAAATCCATTCAATGGGTGATGCCCTTGCTGCTACTCAGATGGCTTTGGCGCGTGAACAAAAACTGACAGATTTGGGTGGCGTCATTGCGGCGGCAGCCCATGAATTAGGTACTCCACTGGCGACAATAAAATTGACCAGTACCGAATTGCTAAGTGACCTTATTGATCAACCTGAGCTCGCTGAAGACGCCGCATTGATCCGCGATCAGGCTGATCGTTGCCGTGACATCCTGCGTGATATGGGACGCAGCGGCAAAGATGATCTGCACTTGCGCCACGCACCGTTAGAAACCGTGGTCGAAGAAGCCGCAGAACCGCATTTGGGTCGTGGGAAAATGGTGCACTTTATCCGTCGCCCTCATAACGAAAGCCTACACAACCCGCCAACTGTCTTGCGCAAACCTGAAATTATCCATGGATTGCGTAATTTGATTCAAAATGCCGTAGATTTCGCAGACGGGAATGTTTGGATCGAAACCAAATGGACTCCACAGGAGGTATCTGTGCGCATTCTGGACGATGGAAAGGGCTTTCCTGCGCATGTTCTTGCGCGCATTGGAGACCCATTTATGCGGGGTGCAACCGGTATGCGCACCACCGATGCCCGTCGAGAATACCAAGGAATGGGGTTGGGGTTGTTTATCGCCAAGACCCTGCTTGAACGATCAGGGGCGACATTACGGTTTGCCAACGGATCAGAAGAGCAACGCACACAAAACAGAGTAGGCGCAGTAATAGAAGTGATTTGGCCACGGGAAAAGATCGGCGCGCAGACAGGAAGCTCCGACGTGTGGGTGGGACAAAATCAGCACATCACCGCTTGATACATTCGACACTTTCACCAAAACTTTACGGGTTAACTCAGCATTAACCAAAAACGACAAACACTCAGGCCTGTTCGATCTCAAAAAGGTACATTGTGTTGGCTCTCCCTGATTTATTATTGGCGCTTAGCGTAGCGCTTGTGACGGCAGTTTTTGCAACATGGTGGATTAACCATCAAAAATTTGCCTTCAATCAATCGAGCCAAGACATGCACGAACCGATCTCTTTGCTTTTTCAGGATGGTGTTTTGCATCACGGAACGAACACCGCTTTGACACAGCTTGCGCTTGAACCCGGCACCCATGTTTGGGACGATATGCGCGACAGTCTATTGCCGCGCTTCCCAGATTTTCCAGATCGGGCGGGCAATGGGCAGTTAGGCAACATCACCATGCAGGCCGACGACAATACTGCACCGGGCGAGGTGCAAATCAGATGGCGGGGGCCTTTGTGCTGGGTCACATTGGAACAGCAGGTCACACCAAATAATGAACAGACCAACAATGAGCAATTGATCGAATTAAAGAACTTAAGGCGTGCAAGCGCCTCGTCCCCCAATCCTGTTTGGCAAGAGGACGCATCCGGTAAGGTCTGCTGGTTTAATCAATCTTATGCAGGTCTGTTTCAACTCACAAATGGTCGACCTGTTGACCCCAACAAACGCCTGTTCACCCAAGGTGATTATGATGCGCCCAAACGCGTATCTTTGCAGGCAAATCCAGATGAAAAACCGGATTGGTACGAATTATCAATGGTCCGGCGTGATGATCTAACCATCTATCATGCAACCTGCATCAATGCCGTCGTTGCCGCAGAAGAGGCCCAGCGCAATTTCGTGCAAACACTTGCCAAAACATTTGCTCAACTGTCCATTGGATTGGCAATTTTCGATAGAAACGGACAGCTAAAGCTATTCAACCCAGCGCTTGTTGACCTAACGGGCCTGTCTGCACAGTTCCTAAGTGCACGCCCCACATTGCTGTCCTTCTTTGATCAATTGCGTGAGAACCGTCGAATGCCCGAACCCAAAAACTATCTAAATTGGCGTCAAGAAATCGCAGAGGTGATCGCGGCAGCAACGGATGGCAGGTATCAAGAAACTTGGTCATTGGAATCTGGGCAGACCTATTGTGTCAAAGGACGCCCACATCCTGACGGCGCAACAGCATTCCTAATTGAAGATATCAGCGCCGAAGTAACATTAACACGCAATTTCCGGGCCGAGTTAGAGCTGGGGCAATCGATTCTAGATACGCTGGACGATGGTTTGGCGGTGTTCTCTGCAAGTGGTGTTTTAACGTTCAGCAACACCACCTACCAAAGATTGTGGCAGCAAGATCCAGAGGCTGCTTTTGCAGATGTCACCATTGCTGACTCAATCTTGGTTTGGAAAGCGCAATCAAAATCAGTTTCAGGATGGAAAAAGGTCGAACAATTCATCGTTGAAAACCGCATACGTGAACCTTGGGAAACATCTATCTTGATGAAAGATGGCCAAACCTTACTCTGCCAACTTTCCCCCATCGCGTCGGGGGCAGTACTCGTGAGGTTCAGCCTGCCAAAGAGCACCAAAAGCCCGTTAGTCAGCCTGGAATCTCTCACCACTGACTGACCTACATTAACCGTGTTTCAGCTTGCAGCTGTCGACAGTGACAGTAAGCATGGGGCATGCCTATTCTCAGAATTCCCTTGCCGCATCCAGATGCCACATCACGCTATGCGAAAACCCTCGCGACACGGCTTGCGGCAGGTGATGTTATTTTGCTTCATGGCCATGTCGGCGCAGGCAAAACACACTTTGCGCGTTCTTTGATCCAATCACTGCTTGAGTCACCAGAGGACGTCCCATCACCGACCTTCACGCTTGTGCAGACATACGACACAGTAAAAGGTGAGGTTTGGCACGCCGATCTTTACCGGATTACATCCCCTGATGAGATTGAAGAACTGGGGCTCGTTGATGCCTTTCATTCTGCTATCTGTCTGATCGAGTGGCCGGATAGATTGGGTGTACTCGCCCAAAACACAGGTCTAGATATAACACTGACGTCCGGTTTGGGTGAAAATGAACGTGAAATGAACGTAGAATGGCACGACCCAAAGTGGGGTGATAAATTAACAGCATGGCGGCCATGACAAATCGTAAATCACTTGCTGACCACTTCATTGCGAAGTCAGGCTGGGGCGAAAGCACCCGCATTTTGGTTGCTGGTGATGCTTCAAACCGTCGCTATGAACGGTTGACCAACAACCTTGGCAAGACTGTCATTTTCATGGATGCGCCACCAGATCGCGGCGAAGACGTCAGGCCGTTTGTGAAGGTGGCTGACTACCTAACCAATAACGGATTGAGTGCGCCAAAGATCTATCACCAAGACGATACAGCCGGATTCCTTCTTATCGAAGATTTGGGTGACGACGTCTTTGCCAATTTGATGGCGAAAGACCCAAGCACCAGAACTGCCCTATATCAAGCGGCAACTGATGTGCTAGTAGAGCTGCACGCATGCCCAACGCTGCCTCTGCCCATTTGTGATGCACAATGGTTGACGGAAATGACTGCGCCGGCATTTGAATGGTACGCGACCAACACAGCAGATGAGACATTTGCGCAGTTTCAAAACGTGTTTCTTCCCATGGTTACGAAACTAGATTCATCTGAAAAGGTTGTCATTCTGCGCGACTATCACTCCGAAAACCTACTTTGGCTGCCTGAACGTAACGGTACAGCCAAAGTCGGTTTGCTTGACTTTCAAGATGCTCTGCTCGGCCATCGCGCCTATGATCTTGTTTCTATCTTGCAGGACGCCCGCCGCGACGTACCCACAGACATCGAAGCTGCAATGATCACGCATTACCTCAGCGCAACCAGCGCAGACCATGACGATTTTCGCACGGCTTATGCGGTGCTTGGTGCCCAGCGCAATTTACGAATTCTTGGCATTTTTGCGCGCCTTTGCCTGCGCGATGGAAAAGCGCATTACGTCGATCTGATCCCGCGGGTTTGGGGGTATGTTATGCGTAATCTAGAAAATCCTACCCTTGCACCTTTGGCTAAGTTCATTACTGCCACGCTGCCCCAACCCACCCCTGAACATCTGGAGCATTTGAAAAGCCAATGCGGGACAATTCCACAGCCCTAATGATGTTCGCCGCTGGCTTTGGCACGCGGATGAAGCACCTGACCCAGGATCAACCAAAGCCTATGATCCCGGTTGCCGGTAAACCGTTGATTGATCATGCATTGGCGTTGGTTCGGGATGCCAATTGTGGACCTATCGTTGCTAACTTGCATTACAAACCCGATGCGTTGGCCCAACACCTGCAAGAGCAAGGTGTTCAGACCATACTCGAAATGCCCGATATCCTTGAGACCGGTGGCGGTTTGCGTAATGCGCTGCCTTTGCTGGGAACAGACCCTCTTTTTACCATGAATACCGATGCTATTTGGGCCGGGCCAAACCCGCTTTGTATGTTGGCGCAGGCATGGGATCCGACGTCCATGGATGCGTTGCTGATTAACATCCCAATTGCCAATGCCGTTGGTCACCAAAGTCAGGGGGATTTCACTATGGCAAAGGATGGATGCCTGAGCCGTGGACAGGGGTTTGTCTATGGAGGAATTCAAATCATCAAAACAAATCAGCTTGATCAGATCAAGGAAGACACGTTTTCACTTAATGTGTTGTGGGATCGAATGTTGCAAGACAAACGGCTTTTTGGACTGCCTTATCCCGGTAAATGGTGTGACGTCGGCCACCCCGATGGCGTAACCCTTGCTGAAGACATGCTGAGGCATGCAGATGTTTGAACCTTCCGAGCACCCTCGCGTTTTCGGCTTGGTGCCCGGTGTCGATTTCCCACGCGCCTTGGTTGATGGGCTGCGTAAACGGATGCAGGATCACCCACCCGAAGCAATGGCGCGTGTCGATCTGATCGTGAACACCAGTCGCATGGCGCGTCGGCTACGCGAAATCTTTGATGCGGGGGTGTCGGGATTTCTGCCGCGCATTCGTTTGATCACAGATTTGGATTGCCTGGTCCCCGGCATTACCTTGCCATCCGCGACCCCTGCGCTGCGTCGACGGCTAGAACTAGCGCAATTGGTATCGAAACTGATCGTCGCTGATCCAACACTTGCGCCCAGATCGTCGCTTTATGCATTGGCCGACAGTTTGGCGGGCTTAATCGATGAAATGCAGGGCGAAGGCGTCGCGGCAGAGACAGTTGCGAACTTAGATGTCAGTGATCAATCGGGACATTGGGAGCGCGCGCAGCGGTTTTTGGGCATTGCACATGGGTATTTGGGCCAAACCGTAACCCATCCAGATCAAGAGGCGCGGCAACGACAACTGGTTGAACGGATCATTGCCCATTGGCAGGAATATCCCCCGCAACATCCTGTTATTCTGGCAGGATCAACAGGGTCACGCGGCACCACGTCTATGTTGATGCAGGAACTCGCAAAGCTACCGCAAGGCGCGGTTATCTTGCCCGGTTTTGATTTCGACATGCCAACATCAGTTTGGTCTGCACTTGATCAAGAATTGTTGTCAGAAGATCACCCGCAGTACCGATTTCGCCACTTGATGCAGGCGTTAAATTTACCGCGCGCCGAAATTCAAGAATGGGTCGATACGCAGCCCCCATCCGCAACACGAAACGCACTTATCTCGCTATCACTGCGCCCTGCCCCGGTCACACATGCATGGCTAACCGAAGGGCCAAAACTGGATGATCTGGAAAGCGCGACGGCTGGCCTCACGCTGCTCGAAGCGCCGACGCCACGGATTGAAGCGCTCGCTATCGCCATGCGTCTACGACAAGCTGTTGAAGATGGGAAAACTGCCGCCCTGATCACGCCGGATCGGATGTTGTCGCGGCAGGTCACCTCGGCTTTGGACCGTTGGAACATCTTGCCAGATGACAGTGCGGGAACACCGCTGCAATTATCGCCGCCGGGTCGATTCCTCCGACATGTCGCTGGCTTAATGGTGCGCAGGTTGGATGCCGAAGGGTTGCTAACCTTGCTCAAACATCCGCTGACTCACAGCGGCACTAATCGCAATCTGCACCAACTAAACACACAGCGTTTGGAAATGCAGATACGCCGGGATGGATTGCCCTTTGTGGACGTCGATGGATTACAGCGGATCGCGCAAAAGGTCGCTGCTAAGCTGGTGGACCCTGCTGAATTTTTGGCGTGGGTCGAATGGATCACGGCAACATTTACGGCACTTGATGGAAAAGGCAGTTGCGCTTTGACCGATTGGGTGGCGCACCATCTGGCATTGGCAAATGCCATCGCGTCGGGACAATCGGCAACCGAAGATCACGAATTGTGGAAACGCAAAGCGGGTCAAAAAGCCCAAGAAGTGATGGAAGACCTGACCATCCAAGCTGAACATGGCGGCGAGATGTCTGCGGCAGATTATGCTGATCTGGTTGGTGCGTTATTATCTGGTGGCGAAGTACGTGATCGTGACGCACCGCATCCAGACATTATGATTTGGGGAACATTAGAAGCGCGTGTTCAGGGTGCGGACCTGATTATTATGGGTGGACTAAACGATGGCACGTGGCCCGAAGCACCCCCACCTGATCCCTGGCTGAACCGCCAGATGCGGCTGAAAGCTGGGTTGTTGTTACCTGAACGCCGCATTGGCCTTTCGGCCCATGACTACCAACAGGCAATCGCTGCACCAGAGGTTTGGCTGACACGTTCCATTCGATCTGACGAAGCAGAGACTGTTCCTTCTCGTTGGCTCAATCGGCTTGGCAATCTGTTGAACGGTTTGCCAGATATCGGTGGCCCCGCCGCCTGGGAAACGATGCAAGAACGTGGTGCGAAATGGTTGGATCAGGTGCGCGCGCTTGAGGACATCGCCCGCACCGAACCCGCCATTCGTCCCTCACCACGGCCCCCTCGCACCGCACGCGCGCATGCGCTGTCCGTAACAGAAATCAAACGTCTGATCCGTGATCCATATGCAATTTACGCAAAACATTCCCTGCGGTTGCGCCCGATAAATCCATTGGTTCAATCGCCTGACGCCCCAGTGCGCGGCATCATTATCCATGAGGTGATGGAACGGTTTGTGAAATCAATTTCCGCAAACCCTGACCTCTTGACAAAGGATCACCTGTTAACAGTTGCCGCGGATGTATTGGCTGTCGAAGCACCGTGGCCTGCCGCACGGGTAATGTGGTTGGCACGCATTGAACGGGTGGCTGATTGGTTCATCGCCCAAGAAAAACAACGCCAAGAATATTCGACCCCTGTCGCCTTTGAACAGGCGGCACGCGGCACACATATTTTTGCTGATCTCGGGTTTACACTGACCGGGTATGCCGACCGAATTGATGTGACAGAACATGGTGATGCGCTGATCTATGACTACAAAACTGGCACCCCTCCTTCAAAGAAAGAGCAAAAGGTTTTTGACAAACAGTTGTTGATTGAGGCTGCAATGGTTGAAGAGGGTGGATTTGCTGAGGTCGGTGCCGCACCGGTCGCGCATGCCGCTTTCATCGGTTTGGGTACAAGGCCTGTCGAAGTCGCAGCACCTGTGGATGAAGAAACCCCCATCGAAGTTCTGCGTGGATTGCACGAATTGATTGCAAAATACTTTGACGAAAGTCAGGGCTATACATCACGGCGCATCGTCAAAACAGAAGACGCCTCGGGGGATTATGATCAACTTGCCCGGTTTGGTGAATGGGATGGCACCACCGATCCAACGCCCGAGGATCTGATATGAACTTTGATGATGCCACCCGCGCGCAAATTGATGCCGCTCGCCCAGATGCGTCAACATGGTTGACCGCAAACGCGGGATCAGGAAAGACGCGCGTTTTGACGGATCGCGTTGCGCGATTGTTGTTGGATGATGTCCAGCCACAGCAAATTTTATGCCTGACTTACACCAAAGCCGCCGCATCAGAGATGCAGAACAGGTTGTTCAAACGGCTAGGAGAATGGGCGATGCTGGATGATGTGGCTTTGCGCAAATCGCTGGCCGACCTCGGGATCATCGGTGATCTGTCGCCAGAGCAACTTCGCAACGCGCGCACGCTTTTTGCCCGCGCTATCGAAACACCGGGCGGGTTGAAAATTCAGACCATCCACTCTTTCTGTGCATCCCTGTTGCGCCGCTTTCCACTTGAAGCGCAAGTCAGCCCGCAGTTCACTGAAATTGAAGACCGCGCTGCCGACTTGCTGCGTGCTGAGATTGTTGATGAAATGGCAGATGGTCCCGATGCCCAAATCATCACCGATATCGCGCAGCATTATACTGGCGAAGATTTTTCTAAACTTACCCGCAGCATTGTTAGCCAACGCGATGCGTTTTCAAAACCGCTTGGCATACCTGACATCTTAGCGCTTTTTGATCAGCCCAGTACCTTGACACATGCAAGCATCGAAGGTGCGGCGTTTGATGGTATCGAAGCGGATTTGATCACCCAAATCATTCCACACCTTTTGGCAAAAGGTGGGAATGATCAGAAAGCAGGCAACGCGCTGACTGCGATCGACCAATTTGATCTATCTGCCCTGCCTGCCCTCGAAAAAGTATTTCTGACAGGCGGTACTGCAAAATCCCCCTTCACCGCGAAAATAGGTAGTTTTCCGACCAAACCAACACAGGGCGTTATTGCACACCTCATGCCTGAACTTGATGCGTTGATGCAGCGTGTCGAAGATGCCCGCGACGCACGGCTGGCGCTATTGGCTGCACATAAAACCTATGCGCTACATCAATTTGCCCAAGTATTTCTAACCCGCTACGAAAATCACAAACAGCTGCGCGGTTGGTTAGATTTCGACGACCTCATTCTCAAGGCAAGGGCGTTGTTGACCGACAAGGCCGTTGCTGCATGGGTGTTGTACAGGATTGACGGTGGCATTGATCATATTTTGGTGGATGAGGCGCAAGATACATCACCCCGCCAATGGGATGTAATCGAAAAACTGACCGATGAATTTTATAGCGGCGCAGGCGCACGCACCGAAGTTCAGCGTACCCTGTTTGTGGTGGGCGACAAAAAGCAGTCTATCTATTCGTTCCAAGGTGCTGATCCGCGTGAATTTGATCGCAAAAGCGCAGTATTTGAACAAACGATCACTGAGGCCGGTCAGATGTTCCAGCATCGCAGTCTTGATTATTCATTCCGCTCTGCTAGCGCGATTTTACGTATGGTCGACACGGCATTAGACCCTCGTGTCCTGACCATGTTTGACAAAGATACGCTGCATAAACCATTCAAGGAAACATTGCCCGGACGCGTCGATCTGTGGCCCTTGGTTGAAAAGGCCGAAACGCCAGAAGATCACCCGTGGACCGATCCATTGGATCGTCGTAGCGAGCAACATCATACTGTCATTCTAGCCGAACAAATTGCGGCCCGGATCAAAGACCTCACGTCTGGGGAAAACTATATTCCTGACGACGGACGTGAAAAAGGAACATTTGTAAAACGCCGCATCCAACCCGGTGATTTCCTCATTCTGGTACAGCGACGTTCCGCATTGTTTTCCGAGATCATTCGCGCTTGCAAAGCAGCGGACCTGCCTATTGCTGGCGCAGATCGACTAAAGGTGGGCGCGGAACTTGCCGTCAAAGATTTAGCTGCATTATTGTCGTTTCTAGCTACGCCTGATGATGACCTTTCGCTGGCAACTGCGTTGAAATCCCCACTGTTTGACTGGCAAGAACAGGAATTGTTTAGCCTTGCCAATGGTCGAACTGAAGACCGACTATGGCAAGCCTTGCGCAATCGGGATGATCATCATCCCGCTACCTTGGCAACGTTACGCGACCTGCGGTCTCAGGTGGATTTCCTGCGCCCTTATGATTTAATTGAGCGAATTTTAACCCGGCATGATGGCCGCAAAAAACTTTTGGCAAGGTTGGGGCCAGAGGCCGAGGACGGTATCAATGCGATGCTCACGCAAGCCTTGGCGTATGAACGCAATTATGTGCCTAGCCTGACGGGTTTCCTCGAATGGATGCAGACCGACGACTTAGAGATAAAGCGCCAAATCGATGCATCATCTAACCAGATCAGAGTGATGACAGTGCATGGCGCAAAAGGACTAGAAGCACCCATTGTGATCCTCCCAGATACCGGACGACGCGATATCACCATCAAAGATGAAATCATCAAGATGGATAACATACCAGTCTGGAAATCCAGCGCTGACGACATGCCAAGTAGTATGAAAACCGCAGTTGAAAATATGAAAGCGTCGCAATTCGAAGAACGGTTGCGGTTGCTGTATGTTGCGATGACGCGCGCAGAAAAGTGGCTGATTGTTGCGGCGGCAGGTGATTTATCAAAAGATGATAGCTCATGGTATCAAATCACAGCGGCAGCAATGCAGCATGTGAATGGCGTGCCCCATGGACCTAACGGCGTTATCCGGTTTCATGAAGGTGATTGGGATGATTTGCCGGTTGCTGACTTGCCAGAAAAAATTTCACATCTTCCTTTGTTAGAGACTATATTTAACCAATCAATCAGCCTTGCCCCAGACCCAAAAAAGACCTTTTCACCCTCTGATCTAGGTGGCGCAAAGGCACTTCCCGGTGATGCTGGTTTTGACCAAGATTCTGCATTGGCCTATGGTTCACTTGTGCACCTACTATTGGAAAATTTGGTCGGTGTGCGTGAGGTCGATATGCCCGCTATCGCCGCTCGTATTGGCCATAAGATCGACCCGGAAATTCAAGAGAGAGCCATGCAAGAGGTCAAAGCAAACCTGTTTGCTCCTCAGCTTGTAAACGTTTTTTCACCGGACGCTTTGGCCGAAGTATCAATTACCGCTGACATAGAAAAACAGCGATTTCACGGCACTATTGATCGGCTCATCATAACGGACACCATTGTCTTAGCCGTAGATTTCAAAACCAATCGCGTTGTGCCAACAAACCCTGAAACATGTCCTGACGGGTTGTTAAGGCAGATGGGTGCATATCAGCGTATGCTGGCGCAAATTTATCCTACCCATCAAATTCAAACCGCTATTCTGTGGACGGTAACCCAGGATTTGATGGTGCTGCCCCACGATATCGTGACAAGTGCATTCTTGCGTTCACCATATCTTGACGTTGGGGGTACAGGTTCTTAGGTTCTAGCCTTAACGTATTCCATCCCTGTCAGGAGAACATCATGGCCACCGTCGCAGTCACGGACGACACTTTCGACGCCGAAGTCAAAAATTCCGATATCCCCGTTGTGGTAGATTTCTGGGCTGAATGGTGTGGTCCATGCAAACAGATCGGCCCCTCATTGGAGGAGCTATCCGCAGAAATGGACGGCAAAGTAAAAATCGTCAAAGTGAACGTCGACGAGAACCCAAATTCACCTGCTCAAATGGGTGTACGCGGCATTCCAGCGCTGTTCATCTTTAAGGATGGTCAGGTTGTTTCAAACATGGCGGGTGCAAAACCTAAGGCCGCGCTGAAAAGCTGGATTGAAGAATCTGTCTAAACTACTTTCAGGCGATCGATTTCAAAGGGCATCTCAAACGGGGTGCCCTTAGTCTATTGGCCACCCAAAACGCTGGAACCGGCCAGCGATTTTTTCAAGCGCATCATCACGCCCTGCATTGATCGACTGATGCTGCCAAAACCACCAAACGTATTTGTCGTATGCAGGTCGTAGCTGCGCAACGCGCGCAAAGCTTTCGGTTAACGCGCTCATATCTGCTTTTTCAGCGATATGATGGAAATCGATCTTTCCAAACAGAAGTGCTGGCTTGCCAAAGAAATATCCAGCAAACGCAGCGCTGGAATTTTGGGTAACAACATAGTCACAATGTTGGAGGTGCTTTGACATCTCGCCCATGCTGATGCTCAGGTGAGCGTGCTTTTTTTCCAGATCTTCAAGCTGCTTTAGTTCCGCATCTGTGTAGATTTCGTTTGGATGCAGTGTTGCGACTATTTTGCGGTTCGGTTCATGCAGCAAACAGTTCTTAATCATGTCTAAAGGCGAACAGGCTTGAAAACTTCGGTGTTGATCCAGACGACCCTGAAGCGGAACATAAATGTATCCTGCTTTGCTGGTGAGTTGGGGCGCATCACCAAACAACCGCTTCTGCCAATATCCGTAAAATCGCGCTGCGTCTGGACGCGCGATACTCTCGTCAAATTTGCCTTTTGCCACATCCCAGTGCCAACGCTCATTTGTCTGCTCAATCTGCCAGAACGGATACTGATAAGCCCGCCGAAACACGAGCCCACGACCATCTGGCGGTTCTTTCATGTGCGTAAGCGAATGATCACCCAGATGTTGACCACGCTCTGAAATATCATGAAAGCAGACTCTAAATTGAGATTTACAAGCAACTTCCATCATTAAGTTGATGAAATTATGCTCCCCCGCCTCTGCACTTTTTAACAGAGGTTGCTCTAGGTAGATTCTTAAGGGGCGATCATTGTTCATCTAATAAACGCTAGCGTCACACCGCACCCCCCACAAGGGGTCCGCCCTTGTGTAGGCTTTGACAGGAGGCCATATAGAAAGACGGACAAGAGGAGACTGAGCGTGGCTAAACAGGAATTTCCCGGCTGGCATGGGACAACGATCATTGGCGTGAAAAAAGGCAATGAGGTCGTAATTGCTGGCGATGGTCAGGTTAGCCTTGGCCAGACCGTCATCAAGGGAACCGCACGCAAAGTACGTCGGCTTTCGCCCGGTGGCTTTGATGTGGTTGCTGGTTTTGCGGGCTCAACTGCCGATGCATTTACTTTGTTGGAACGGCTAGAGACAAAATTAGAAGCGACTCCCGGGCAATTGGCCCGCGCGAGTGTTGAACTTGCCAAAGATTGGCGCACCGACAAATACCTTCAAAAGCTTGAGGCGATGCTGATCGTAACAGACGGCACCGAATTGCTGGTGATCACCGGGGCAGGTGATGTTTTGGAACCTGAACATAATGTTGCAGCGATTGGTTCGGGTGGAAACTTTGCATTGGCTGCGGCGCGCGGCATGATGGATACCGACAAAGACGCCGAGGATATTGCACGCAGCGCAATGGCGATTGCGGCAGACATTTGCGTCTATACAAATGGCAACCTGACAGTAGAGAAGATTAGCAAATGACTGATTTGACCCCCCGCGAAATCGTCTCGGAACTTGATCGTTTTATCATCGGCCAGAATGACGCAAAACGCGCCGTGGCCGTGGCCTTGCGAAACCGTTGGCGACGCAAACAATTGGCGGATGATCTACGCGATGAAGTGTATCCAAAAAACATCCTGATGATCGGACCAACCGGTGTAGGCAAGACTGAGATCAGCCGCCGTTTGGCAAAATTAGCGCGCGCGCCTTTCCTGAAAGTTGAAGCAACTAAATTCACCGAGGTCGGATACGTTGGGCGCGACGTGGAACAGATCATTCGTGATCTGGTCGACGGTGCCATTGTAATGACCCGCGAACACATGCGTGAAGAAGTAAAAGCCAATGCAGAACACGCCGCCGAAGAACGCGTGATCGATGCCATTGCTGGTGCAGATGCGCGGGATGGCACCCGTGAGATGTTTCGCAAGAAACTGCGCTCGGGTGAATTGGACAATACAATGATCGACCTTGAAGTGTCGGAAACCTCAAACCCATTTCAGATGATGGATATCCCCGGCCAACCCGGTGCGGGCGCTGGTATGATGAATATTGGCGATTTGTTTGGCAAAGCAATGGGCGGACGGACCACCAAGAAACGCCTGTCTGTCTCTGACAGCTACGACATTTTGATCGGAGAAGAGGCCGACAAACTACTAGACGACGAAACTGTGAATCGCGCTGCGATCGAAGCAGTTGAACAGAACGGCATCGTGTTTTTGGATGAGATCGACAAAGTTTGTACGCGATCTGACGCGCGTGGTGGAGATGTCAGCCGCGAAGGTGTGCAACGCGATCTGCTTCCCTTGATTGAGGGCACAACAGTCAGCACCAAACATGGGCCAGTGAAAACAGACCATGTTTTATTTATTGCATCCGGTGCGTTCCACATCGCCAAGCCTTCTGATCTGTTGCCTGAGCTACAGGGTCGTTTGCCGATCCGCGTGGAACTGCGCGCGCTCACCGAAGAAGATTTTGTGCGTATTTTGACAGAAACGGATAATGCTCTGACACTTCAATATACGGCACTCATGGGCACCGAAGAAGTCACGGTAAGTTTTACAGATGACGGTATCGCCGCGCTGGCCAAAATCGCGGCAGACGTCAATCAATCTGTCGAAAACATTGGTGCGCGTCGCCTTTATACCGTGATGGAACGGGTGTTTGAGGAGTTGTCCTTTACCGCCCCAGATCGCGCTGGCGACGTGGTTGAGGTCAACGCCGAATTCGTCGAAACCAACCTTGGCGCTTTGACGCGCTCCACAGACCTAAGCCGATACGTGCTTTGATAATAAGTTGGTGGCGTAAGGCTTTTTAGTCTTTTCGCCACCAACAAACCGGATCATCAAGAGGGAATGACACAGCCTTCCGGTTACCTTTCCTTTATCCGTGAAAACGCACCGTTTCTGGCGACAGGTGCGTTGCTGTCCTTTCTCTCCAGCTTTGGGCAGACGTTTTTCATTGCCATCTTTGGCGGTGATATCAGGACTGAATTCGGGTTAAGCAATGGCGATTGGGGCATGGTCTATATGATCGGCACTGGCGCATCGGCGGTTGTGATGGTGTTTGCGGGCGGGTTGGCGGATAAGTTCAGGGTCCGCAGCCTTGGAATTGGTGTGGTTTTCCTGCTGGGCATTGCCTGCCTCACCATGGCGTTTAACACTGTTGCTGGGCTGTTGGTCTTGGTGATTTTTGCCTTACGATTCACGGGCCAAGGCATGACATCACATGTCGCAGTGGTCGCCATGGCCCGATGGTTTGTTGCCACACGCGGCAGGGCTTTGGCCGTTGCGGCCATGGGGTTTATGCTGGCCGAAGCGACATTGCCATTGATAATGGTCTGGCTGAAATCACTGATAGATTGGCGTGTGCTTTGGGTGTGTTTCGCCCTTTTCTGCTTTACCATGATCCCGGTTTTGTTTCGTTTGCTTCGCCTAGAACGCACGCCACAATCCGTAACAGAAGACGAACAATCGATCGGCCTTTATGGCAAACACTGGACCCGCAGTGAGGTGTTACGTCACCCAATGTTCTGGGCAATGATTCCAGCTGTCATGTCCTTTTCGGGCTTTGGTACTGCATTCTGGTTTCACCAAGTACATTTTGCTGAAGTTAAAGGTTGGTCACATCTTTCGCTGGTTGCTGTCTTTCCTTTGGGTACGGCCACCTTGGCGTTATCGACAATCGTATTTGGCTGGGCCATTGATCGATACGGAGCGGTCCGCTTGCTGCCGTTCTACCTTATCCCCTATGTCGCAGCTTTTGTACTTCATTGGTACGCGCCCTCACTGATGTGGACAGCGCTGGCCGTTATTTTGATGGGCAGTGCGGGCGGTGGTCAGGCAACTTTGTTAAACGCGTGTTGGGCCGAATTTTATGGCACTCGTTTTCTAGGATCAATCAAGGCAGCAGCGGCCGCGTTGATGGTACTTGGCTCTGCCTTAGGGCCGGGGTTAAGCGGCTGGTTGATTGATATTGGCGTCGGGTATGAAAGCCAGATGTTGGGTTATGCGGCGGTGTTCGCCATTGCTGCAATTTTGCTGATCTATCCAGCGCGGGTTTATCGTAACGCTAACGCTGCCGTCTGAGATAAACATAATACGCGCCACCACCGCCGTGGCTGACATGCGCCTGAGCGATTTGCAAAACAGCCGAGGAAAGCGGCGGCATCGCCAACCATTGCGGCACCTGATGGCGCAACACACCATGGTGCACCGGGATAGGCCCGCCATCATCGCGCATCTTGCCCTTTCCGGTAATCACCAGAACCAGCCGTTTGCCGTTTGCGTGCGCAGACATGATAAATTTAGTCAAAACTGGGTGCGCGCGGTCCAATGTCATCCCATGCAAGTCAATCCGCCCCTCGGGTTTCAACTTGCCGCGTTTCAGTTTACCAAATGCTTTTTGGTCCATCTGCACAGGGGCGCTGCGCATTTGATCAGGCAATGATGGTGTCAAATTATGTGGCGTGCGGCGCAGTTTGCCTTCGGGTTTACCGATCACAATTGACTTTGCTTTGCGCAACGCAGGTGGCGCAGGACTTGGCCCATCAATCTCAGGTGTAAAGAGCGACTTGAGATCCAAACGTTCTGTCCGGTCCGTCACTCTGCGCCACAAGTCCAGATCATCGTTGGTTAAGCGCCTGCCAGATCGCCCGTGCTTCATATCGCGCTCTCGGGTAGTAGAGCATAGGCACGTTGGATTGGCATTAATACCATCATCCTGCCGGGATCACGCAATTTGCCAGCCTCTCGACCAGCCAGATCGCCCGTGCCAAAGAACACATCAGCGCGTTGCGCGCCTTTGATCGCTGAACCTGTATCTTGGGCAATCATCAGACGGCGCAGTGGTTTCTTGCCATCTTTTTCGATCCAAACGGGTGACCCAAGTCTTATGAAGCTAGGGTCAATCGCAACAGTACGCATTGTTGTGATAGACCTGTTCATAGCACCCAACGGACCACGATCAGCAGGTACTTTGCTGACTTCGCGGAAAAAGACATAAGACGGATTGTGGCGCAGCAACTCGCGACCTTCACCCGGGTTACGGCGCACCCAGTTTTTGATCACCTCCGCGCTTACCTGATGGGCGTTATATACACCACGGCGCACCAGTTCGGTTCCAATTGATCGATAAGGGTGCCCGTTCGCACCACGATAGCCAACGCGAATATATCCACCATTGGGCAATTTCACCCGCCCTGACCCTTGGATTTGCAGAAAGAACAGTTCGACCGGGTCATCAACCCAAGCAATTTCAAGGCCACGCCCCTTCATCACATCGGTATCAAGAATATCGCGTCGGGTCAGCCATGGGTTCGATCTAAGTGCCTCTGGCGGCATCGCATAAATCGGATAGCGGTAGCGTGAGGATTGATAAAGGTCGCCATCAAGTTCTGGTTCAAAATATCCAGTGAACAACGCGTCCTGTCCATCGTCGATCATCACAGGGCGAAAGAACAGTTCAAAAAATTGGCGTGGTTCTGGATCAGCGCTGGCGAAATTACACAAGGCCCGCCAATCGGGGCCTTTCATGTCTCGGCAGGTGTTTAGAAAAACCTCAAGGGCTGCGGCGTGATCATCATTTTCCCAACCATCAAGCTGATCAAATTCTAGAACTTGGTATTTTACGTCCACAGCTTTGGCGGGGCCGGTAAAAAGTACCGCCCCCAGCCACGCCAATGCACAAATGGCACGGCTTATCCGTCTGTAGAAACGAGCAGCCAATTTGGATCATCCGAGCCCATGATACGGGCAAAAACCCAGGTATCTTTTTGGCGTTTGATTTCAGTTGTACTGCCTTCGATGATATCGCCGCCCTTGTCGCGCACAGCAGATGTCAATTCAGCCCCAAAACGAATTGTCATTTCCGCTTCTTTGGTGTCTGGGTCCAGCGTGGCATCGACCAATGTGGTTTCACGCACACCGATGAAGTTTGCTTCGATGGTCAGTCCTTGATCTTCACGCGCCGCAACGCCATCGACAAAGCTGTCGTAAACATCTTCGGACAGGAACGGTTGAATTTCAGCCAAATCACCGTGCTCATAGCCCATCACGATCATCTCGTAAGCGCCTTTTGCACCCCCAAGGAAATCACTGACGCCGAATGATGATTCAATACGTTTCATTTCTGCCAAGGCTTTGGCTGCATCGCTATCCGCTTCGACGTGATCGATGATGTCCAGATCAGGACCACCTTCAATCACTTCCAACGCCGGACCAGACCCGCGTTCGGGCCGTTGATCAACAACGGGAGGTTTTTCAAAACCTTCACGCGTGCCAAGAACATTTTTAAGTCGCAATATCAGAAATACGGCGATACCGGCCAACACCAGAAGCTGTATCATAGGTGAATTCATCGGGACCTCATTGGGCAAAGCATGGAAACATGTACGTTGAAGCCTTATGTAGGTGCTTGACCGGGGCAAGTCCACTATCACCCCACCAAAAGGAGCCTAAGCTATGTGGCTATTGATCGCATTTATCGCCGTACCCTTGATCGAAATCACTTTGTTCATCCAAATCGGCGGGACAATTGGGCTGGGCTGGACTTTGGCCATCGTTATTTTTACCGCTGTGCTGGGCACTTGGCTGGTTCGTACGCAAGGAATGATGGCGTTAAGCAAGCTGCAATCCTCTTTTTCAGACTTGCGCGACCCAACAGAGCCACTTGTGCATGGGGCAATGATACTTTTTGCAGGCGCTTTGTTGCTGACGCCGGGGTTTTTCACTGACGCGGTTGGGTTCGCGCTGCTTGTTCCGCAATTTAGACAGGCCGCTTTCAATGCGATCAGGTCACGTGTGAAGGTGCAGGGTTTTAGCACATCCCAGAGTGGGCCAGCGGGCCGTCCAACGCGCGATGATGTGATTGATGGTGAATATCACGAGATCAAAGAAACCGATACCTTGAACAATGACCCAAACAAAGGTCCATCAAAATGGACAAAGCATTGAGGGCGACGGGCCAACCTGTTAAGTCCGCCTAGATTTATTTTAGCTGAGGGAGCCGATCATGGCAGAAGCACAACAACCAGTACCGCCACAACTGCGCGTCTTGGGTCAATTTATTCGCGATATGTCCTTTGAAAACATCATGGCGCAAAAAGGCGCGCCATCTGATGTGCAGCCTGACGTTCAGGTTCAGGTCAATCTGGACGCGAAAAAACGCAGTGTTGAGAACCAATACGAAACAGCGATCAAACTGAACATCACGTCGAAAGCCAAAGATGGCGACATGACGTTGTTCTTGTTTGAAATCGACTATGTTGGCATCTTTGACATTCAGCATGTACCAGATGATCAGATCCACCCATTCCTGATGATCGAATGTCCGCGGATGATTTTCCCGTTCCTGCGCCGTGTTGTCAGCGACGTCACACGTGACGGTGGCTTCCCGCCGCTGAACTTGGAAAACGTTGATTTCCTAGCGCTGTACCGGAACGAAGTTGCGCGTCGACAGGCCGAAACGCCACCAAAAGCAGACGCTTAACCTTTTCCCCACAACGCGCTGTCGCCCAATTTGCTGACAAATTCAGCATGGGCGGCGGCTTCGCTTTCAGTTAATCGTGAGGGTAGGGGGGCAGGACGCGGTTTTGGCATCCAAACCTCACTTGTGTCTGATGCGTCACGTGAGCTTGCGGCCGACAGCGCAAAGTCCGGCTGCCTTCCCCCGATCAATTCCAAATACACTTCTGCCAGAATTTCACTATCCAACAAAGCGCCGTGCAACGTGCGTGATGTATTGTCGATACCAAAGCGGCGACAAAGTGCGTCCAGTGACGCAGGTGATCCCGGGAATCTTTTGCGTGCAATCGCGAGGGTATCCAGCGCTTGCTCCCATGGGATTTGTGGTAAGCCCATCCAACGCAGTTCAGCGTTCAGAAATTTGATGTCAAAAGCCGCGTTGTGAATGATCAGCTTTGAGGTGCCAATGAAGTCAAGAAAAGCCTGACCCACTTGCGCAAATTTTGGTTTATCGCGTAGAAAATCATCGCCCAACCCGTGCACCTGAAACGCCTCATCTGGCATGCCACGTTCGGGGTTAATGTACTGGTGATAGGTTTCCCCTGTGGCCATATGGTTCATCAATTCAACAGCACCAATTTCAACGATGCGGTCACCAGATTCAGGATCAAACCCAGTGGTTTCTGTATCTAAGACGATTTCACGCATGGTTCAGTTTATCCCGAATATCAGCTAGAACCCTTTTAACCTGCTGGAGGGCATGATCAATCGTATCTGTCTCAATCACATAATCTGCGCGCGCGCATTTCTCATCGTTTGGCAGCTGTTTTGCTTTGATCGCCTCGAATTGTTCGAGGGTCATTGTGCCACGGTCCATCACGCGCTTTTGTTGGGTTTCCGCTGGTATAGTAACGCAGGCGATAGCATCCACTTGGGCTTCTCCACCAGTTTCGAACAGCAGCGGAATATCTAAAACGACGATGTCAGATTTTGCCGTTTTGATAAATGCTGACCTATCCTGTGCAACCAGAGGATGAACAATTTGTTCTATTTGACTTAAGGACTCTGGATGTTGCGAAATGATCTGTTTGAGGGCGAGGCGCGAAACAGCGCCATCAACAACAGCATCTGGAAACGCATCACCAATTAAACTAACGGCTGCACCGCCTTTTGCATACATTCGGTGGACTGCGGCGTCTGCATCCCAAACGGCGCATCCCTGATCTGAGAACAGTTTTGCAGTGGTAGATTTACCCATGCCGATCGATCCGGTTAAACCCAGCAGAAACATTAACGCAGCGCAGCAGCACGGGTTGCCCGATCCACCGTGGGGCGTGTGCCAAACCAGCGTTCAAATCCGGGGACCGCTTGATGAAGCAACATACCCAATCCATCCACGGTGACGCATCCCATTTGCTCAGCAGTTTCGAGAAAGTTGGTTTTTAGCGGTGCATAAACCAAATCCGTCACGATTGTTTCTGGCCGCAAACCGTCCAGCGGAACGCGCAATTCACCTTTGCCAATCATGCCAAGCGATGTTGTGTTCACAGCCAAGGCAGCGTGTTCCAACATGTTGCCAGCCTGAACCCAATCAAACACTCGGACGCGGCTGCCAAAGTCAGATTTCAGTTTTTCGGCGCGCACACGTGTACGATTTGACAGAAAAATCTCTGGCACACCCGCATCAATCAACGACGCAATCACTGCACGCGCGGCACCGCCAGCGCCTAAAATCGCAGCCGGGCCAGACTTTGGCTGCCATCCTGGTGCACCTGTCTTGAGGTTTTCCAGAAAACCATACCCATCCGTATTATCCGCATGAATTTTGCCATCTTTGCGAAAAATCAATGTGTTGGCGGCCCCGATCAAGATTGCACGGTCCGTCACTAAATCAGCAATCGACAGCACCGCTTCCTTGTGTGGTGCAGTGACGTTAACACCAACAAAGCCCATTTTCGGCAACATACGGATGACATCAGCCAAATCTTCACCAGCAACATCCATCGGAATATAATGCCCAGCAATCCCGTATGTCTTAAGCCAATGCCCATGTAATTGCGGTGACTTTGACTGGGCGATGGGTGAACCGATAACGCCCGCCAGCGGTATTTTTGGCAATGTCATGATGCGAGATCTCCGCGTAGGGTCAAATAGTTAATCAGTTCTAAAAGTGGCATACCCAAGACATGAAAGTAATCCCCTTCTATACTTGAGAACAGACGCACCCCTTCTTCCTCAAGTTTATAACAGCCGACGGCATGTTGGATACTGTCCCAATTTCGCGTCACATAGTTGATGATATAGTCATCACTGACGGCACGCATCCGCAGGCGAACCTGCCCAAGGTGACGCCAAATTGGTTTGCCGTCTTCGCAAATAACTGCTGCGGACAACAAGCTGTGGCGATCATTCTGCAATGATTTCAATTGGTTGAGCGCGCCCTCGCTATCTTTGGATTTGGACAACAACACGCCACGATGATCAAGCACTTGATCACATCCTAGGACTAATGCGCCGGGATGCTTTTCGCTAACTTTGCGCGCTTTCATTTCAGCCAACGCATCTGCAATATCGCGGGGTGTCGCTGCTTCTGCCACAAGCGCTTGTTTGATCATCTCTTCATCAACGCGCGGTTTTACCACCTCATGTACAATGGCAGCTTGGCTGAGCAACTTCGTACGAATGTCTGACCTAGAGGCAAGGATGAGCGGTTGAGGCATGTGGATAACCTATGTGTGAACTTAAGAGTTTCTTAAGGGATTGTTCTGCAAAATCGGCTTGACTGATACAAGCCCCATGTATCTCCTAGATTTCAAGGTGGATCAGACGATTCCTACACCTGCGGATAAGGAAAACTTGGGCATTCTCAAAAATCTCGTGATCCTCAACTTATCCTCTGCTTTGTTAACAGTCAGAGAGCCAAAATTTTAGATCAACTATTTGATAAATAATGGTTTATTTATGTTACCCTGATTTCCCATCTGTAAGATATTCACTGGTGGATAACCCATAGGATAACCGAATAATCCACAGAAAATGGCTTCCCTACTTACATCATCATCTTTCTTATCTTCTTTATTATTATATGAAGGGCAAAGAGATCGGAGTAAGACATGACAGATTTTCTTGCCCTCATTTATCCTTGGACTAAGGCGTTTCATATCATTTCGGTGATTTCATGGATGGCTGCGTTGTTCTATCTTCCAAGGCTATTGGTGCATCACACAGAAAAAGCCGGCTTGACTGGCGAGACCCACGATCTCTTTGCTATGATGGAATTTAAGCTATCCAACGTCATCATGCGGCCTACCATGCATGCCACGTGGATTTTTGGCCTCTGCCTAGTCTTTACGCCCGGTATCGTCGATTGGTCGATGATTTGGCCTTGGACCAAGGGGGCAAGTGTTATCGCTATGACAGGTTTTCACACGTGGTTGGTTATTCGGGTCAAAGCCTTTGCGCGTGGTGAAAACACACTGACGGGTCGGCAGTATAGGATGATGAATGAAGTACCGACAGTTTTGATGATTATCATCGTATTCTCAGTTGTACTGAAATTCTGAATTTATTGACTTGAGTCGCCCATCTGCCTATATGAGCGCAACCGCCCCGTCCGGGGATGGCAGTTATCTGCATTTATTCAAATACCACCAGCCGGCATTTGGCCGCAGCTGAACAGGATTTTCTATGACAACCGATACATTGAACCTTGCTGATCTAAAGGCGCAGACGCCCAAGAACCTGTTGGCGATGGCAGAAGAACTTGAGATTGAAAACGCATCTACGATGCGCAAGGGCGAGATGATGTTCCAAATTCTGCGTGAACGCGCGGATGAGGGATGGGAAATTTCTGGCGATGGGGTGCTGGAAGTTCTGCAAGATGGTTTTGGATTCTTACGTTCACCCGAGGCGAACTATCTGCCGGGCCCAGATGATATCTATGTATCGCCAGATATGATTCGTCTGCATTCGTTGCGGACAGGCGATACAATCGAGGGTTTGATCAAAGCACCAGACGACAACGAGCGTTACTTTGCTTTGACCGAAGTGACCAAGATCAACTTTGAAGAACCTGAAAAGGCGCGTCACAAGGTAGCCTTTGAAAACTTAACGCCGCTCTATCCAGATGAACGGATGACGATGGAAGTGGATGATCCAACCATCAAGGATCGTTCTGCGCGGATTATCGATCTGGTTTCACCGATTGGTAAAGGTCAGCGTTGCTTGATCGTGGCCCCGCCACGTACAGGTAAAACGGTTTTGTTGCAGAACATTGCGAACTCCATCGAAAAGAACCATCCGGAATGTTACCTTATCGTCTTGCTTATTGATGAACGGCCCGAAGAAGTTACTGACATGCAGCGGTCAGTTAAAGGCGAGGTCGTTTCATCGACCTTTGATGAACCAGCGACACGTCACGTTGCTGTGTCCGAGATGGTCATCGAAAAAGCCAAGCGTCTGGTTGAGCACAAGCGAGATGTTGTGATCCTGCTTGATTCGATCACCCGTCTTGGACGAGCGTTCAACACTGTGGTTCCATCATCTGGTAAGGTTCTGACGGGTGGTGTGGATGCCAATGCTTTGCAACGCCCCAAACGGTTCTTTGGTGCTGCGCGTAATATTGAAGAAGGTGGGTCACTGACCATCATCGCAACTGCGTTGATTGATACGGGATCACGTATGGACGAGGTGATCTTTGAAGAATTCAAAGGGACCGGTAACTCTGAGATTGTTCTTGATCGCAAGATTGCTGACAAACGCGTGTTCCCAGCCATGGACATCCTTAAGTCCGGTACGCGCAAAGAAGATCTTTTGATCGACAAGGTTGATCTGCAAAAGACCTTTGTTTTGCGTAGGATTTTGAATCCAATGGGGACAACCGATGCAATTGAATTCTTGATTGGCAAGCTCAAGCAAACCAAGACGAATTCGGATTTCTTTGACTCAATGAATACCTGAGTTATTAAACAATAACAGTAGGTTATGGTAAATGGATACGATATTTGCCTTGGCAACCGCGCAGGGTCGTGCGGGCGTTTCTGTCGTTCGCATTTCCGGGCCAAAAGCGTTTGAAATTGCTGAAACCATTAGTGGCCCCATTCCTGCTGAGCGTGTAGCGAAGCTGCGTGAGATACGTGGTCTAACCAATGACGTGATAGACCAAGCACTGATTATTTGCTTTCCAAGACCAGCAAGTTTTACAGGTGAAGATATAGTTGAACTTCACGTACACGGCAGTATCGCCGTTGTTCGTGCGGTCCTTGATGTGTTGGGGTCTTTTGATGAAACACGCATGGCTGAGCCGGGGGAGTTCACCAGACGCGCATTAGAAAATCAAAAACTAGATTTGGCGCAAGTGGAAGGTTTAGCCGATCTAATTGAGGCAGAAACCGAAGCACAACGAAAACAGGCCCTACGGGTTTTGTCAGGCCATTTGGGCACGCAAGTTGAATTGTGGCGGAGCAATCTGATACGTGCAGCGGCATTGATTGAGGCAACAATTGATTTCGCTGATGAGGATGTTCCGGTTGATGTGACGCCAGAAGTTGAACAGCTTTTGACCGCCGTAAGCAAGGAGTTGATCCAAGAGATTAACGGCACTTATGTAGCGGAGCGCATTAAAACGGGATTTGAGGTGGCTATAGTAGGTGCGCCGAACGCGGGTAAATCAACGTTATTAAACGTACTTGCTGGTCGCGATGCCGCGATAACATCTGAAACTGCTGGTACAACACGCGACATCATCGAAGTGCGTATGGATTTAGGTGGCCTTGCGGTAACGCTTCTTGATACTGCTGGTCTGAGAGAAAGTGATGACGAAATTGAAGCAATAGGCGTCAACAGAGCTATTGAGCGCGCGAAGCACGCAGATCTGCGTGTGTTCTTGGCTTCACCAGAGGAGCTATTGATGCTTGTACCTCAACTAGACGATATTGTTGTGATGCCAAAAGTGGACACACTTCCCGTCGGATCCGTGGGAATATCTGGAAAAACGGGTGAGGGCATTTCTGAATTGATTGCTCAAATTCAGACCCTCCTAATCGAACGCAGTGCTTCTGTTGGCCTTGCCACGCATGTAAGGCATAGAATAGCATTGGAAGATGCAAATGCGTATTTGGAAGCTGCCAAGATTACCCTCGACCTTGGCCCCGATGAATACGATATAGCTGCGGAAGAACTACGTTCTGCGATTCGTTCACTCGAGGGCCTTGTCGGCCGCATTGATGTTGAAAACTTGCTCGACGAAATTTTCTCAAGCTTTTGTCTTGGTAAATAATGGAGTGTTTCACGTGAAACATTTTGATGTAATCGTTATCGGAGCGGGACATGCGGGCTGTGAGGCTGCACATGCGTCCGCTCGAATGGGGGCTTCGACCGCGCTTGTTACAATGTCATATGCTGGTATCGGCGTGATGTCGTGTAATCCTGCGATTGGCGGTCTTGGCAAAGGACATCTGGTGCGTGAGATTGACGCGATGGATGGTGTCATGGGGCGGGTTGCAGATAAAGCGGGTATACAATTCCGCCTGTTGAATCGTCGTAAGGGACCCGCAGTTCAGGGACCGCGCGCGCAGGCTGATCGGAAAATTTATCAGAAAGAAATGTCTACTGAGATATTGAACCAACCCAACCTCACTGTTGTTGAGGGTGAAGTTGTTGATCTAAATATGAATGATGGTGAAGTCTGCGGCGTTACGCTAGCGGACGGCATCGTGTTGGGTTCGCAATCTGTTATTCTCACGACAGGAACTTTTCTGCGCGGTGTTATCCATATTGGAGACGAACGCCGTTCTGGCGGTCGTATTGGCGACAAGGCCTCAGTCAAACTGGCAGAACGGATGGATAGCTTCGACTTGCCTATGGGGCGTTTGAAAACCGGAACCCCACCTAGACTTGATGGACGGACCATAAACTGGGAACTTTTGGAAAATCAGCCTGGTGATGATGAACCGGTCTTATTTTCGTTTTTGTCAAAAGAAGCCACAGCGCCTCAAATATCCTGTGGGATAACGCATACCAATGAGCGCACGCATGAAATAATCCAAGAATCTCTACATCTATCTGCAATGTATGGGGGTCACATAGATGGTGTTGGACCCAGATATTGCCCATCTATCGAAGATAAAGTCGTGCGTTTTGCTGAGAAGACATCACATCAAATATTCTTGGAACCAGAAGGGGCAGACGATCACACGATTTATCCAAATGGAATTTCAACTTCGTTGCCAGTCGATGTTCAAGAGAGGTACGTGCGTTCAATCAAAGGCTTAGAGAACGCGAAGATTCTTCAACCGGGATATGCTATTGAGTATGACTATGTTGATCCGCGAGCACTTGACCTCACTTTGCAGGTTCGCGTTGTTCCAAACCTATATTTGGCTGGTCAGATCAACGGTACAACAGGATACGAAGAGGCGGCTGCACAAGGCCTAGTTGCTGGCCTTAACGCTGCGTGCCGCTCTTTGGAAAAGCCGCAAGTTATTTTTGGGCGTTCAGATAGTTACATTGGTGTGATGCTGGATGATCTCACAACCCGTGGAGTGACCGAACCTTATCGAATGTTCACGTCGCGTGCTGAATTCAGACTGTCGTTGCGTGCTGATAATGCTGACCAAAGATTGACGCCATTGGCGATTGAACTTGGTTGCGCATCTGAAAAGCGCAGGGAGGTGTTTTTGAAGAAGAAAGCCTTGCTTCATGATGCCAAAGAGAAGCTGACAGCAGATACATTCACACCAAAAGAAACAGCGTCTGTTGGCATATTGAGTGGAAAAGATGGTGTTCGTAGAACGCCGTTCCAACTGTTGTCATTTCCAGATGTCACGTTCGAACAGCTGATATTACTAAACCCTAGTTTTTCCGACATCGATCTTGAGGTTCGTGAGCAAATAGAACGTGACGCGCTTTATGCTAACTACATTGAACGGCAGCAAAAAGATATTGATCGGCTAAGAAAAGATGAAGCACTGCTGATACCAGCTGATTTTGATTTCACTGCCCTTCATGGGTTGTCGAACGAACTGAAGGGTAAGTTGACTTTGGCGGGCCCATCTTCGCTGGCACAAGCAGCGAGAATTGATGGCATTACACCTGCTGCTTTAACCCTTATCCTTGCTCACTTGCGCCGAGATTCCAAAAGGAAGTCAGGATGATTGACCTTTTAGAGGGCAATGTTTCACGTGAAACATATGAGAAGCTTCAACAGTTCGTTCAGCTTGTTGAAAAATGGAATCCAAAGATTAATCTAGTTTCCAAGGCGTCGATCTCTGATATTTGGGAGAGACACATCCTTGATTCCATTCAATTATTCAATATCGCACCAAAAACTGGAAAATGGGTTGATTTGGGTAGTGGGGGCGGCTTCCCAGGAATCGTTGTTGCGATTATGGCTTACGGTGACCAGACAAAGCACCATGTCACCTTGGTTGAAAGTGATCAAAGGAAGTCAGTTTTTCTGCGTACGGCCATTCGTGAATTGGGATTGAATGCAAAAGTGATTTCGGATCGTGTAGAAAGTATCGCTCCTTTGGAGGCAGATATAATCTCTGCGCGCGCGTTATCTGATCTAAGTTTACTGTTGGAATACTCTCATCTTCATTTGCTCCCAAGCGGTGTTGCGCTTTTCCCGAAGGGCGAGCGCTGGGAGAAAGAGCATTCAGGCGCGCAACAGTTGTGGTCTTACACTTGTGAACCCATTAAAAGCACAACAAACCCATCAGCCGCAGTTTTAAAGATCAAGGATATTGCCCGTGTCTGACTTGTCCCGGCCATCTGGCCCCAAGATTATTGCGGTTGCTAACCAAAAGGGTGGGGTAGGCAAAACCACTACGACAATCAATTTGGCCGCAGCTCTGGTAGAGGCGGGAAAACGCGTTTTACTTGTTGATCTGGATCCGCAGGGAAACGCATCGACAGGTTTGGGTGTTGATTTAGAGGATCGTGAGTTCACGACATATGAGCTTTTGCTAGAAGACATTGATCTGAATGAAGTGATTCAAGAGACAAAGATTGACGATCTGCTGATTGTACCTGCGACAGTTGATCTAAGTTCAGCCGATATGGAGCTTATTTCAAATGAAAAACGCAGTTTCTTGCTAAATGATGCGTTAAGGCAAACCCAAATGGATAGTTATTCGTTTGATTATATCTTGATTGATTGCCCTCCATCTTTGAACCTTTTGACAGTGAACGCTATGATCGCGGCGCATTCTATCTTGGTCCCGCTTCAAAGTGAGTTTTTTGCTCTTGAAGGGTTATCGCAGTTAATGTTGACGATTCGTGAAGTTCGGCAATCTGGGAACAAAGATCTGAGGATCGAAGGGGTTGTTCTTACGATGTATGATCGTCGTAACAATCTGTCACAACAGGTCGAACAAGACGCGCGTAGTAATCTGGGTGATCTTGTTTTTAAGACGATGATACCTAGAAATGTGCGTGTGAGCGAAGCGCCGAGTTTTGCGATGCCGGTGTTAAGCTATGATAGCCAGTCGAAGGGCGCGCAGGCGTATCGTGATTTGGCGAAAGAACTGATTAAAAATAACTCTATCTGAGGGCAGAAGAATGGCAGACAAACAAGATCGTAAACGTGGTTTGGGGCGTGGTTTGTCTGCGCTAATGGCTGACGTCACTGAAACGGAAAAAGCCGCGGCGCGCGGGGGCGGTACGGCTGATCAAATGATCCCGATCGAACGTATTTCGCCAAACCCAGATCAGCCGCGCAAGCGGTTTGAGCAAGGTGATTTGGACGATCTTGCCGCGTCGATTAAGGAAAAGGGTGTTATTCAGCCATTGATCGTGCGTTCTCGTGACGACGGTACTTTTGAGATTGTCGCGGGGGAACGTCGTTGGCGCGCTGCGCAAATGGCAAAACTGCATGAACTTCCTGTGGTCATTAGATCCTTTACGGATGTTGAAGTGCTGGAAGTCGCGATCATCGAGAACATTCAGCGTGCTGATTTGAATTCTGTTGAAGAAGCAGCAGGCTACCGTCAATTGATGGACAAGTTTGGCCACACCCAAGAAAAAATGGCTGAAGCGCTTGGGAAGAGCCGTAGTCATATTGCAAACCTTCTACGTTTGTTGAATTTACCTGAAACTGTATTGGATATGTTGCGGTCCGGTGATTTGAGTGCTGGACATGCACGGGCGTTGGTTCCCGCAGGCGATCCCCTAAAGTTAGCCAATCAGATTGTGAAAGGTGGGTTGTCTGTTCGTGCTACGGAAGCACTGGTTAAGAAAGAACAGGCTGGCGTTGGCGAAAATATCTTTAAAAAGGAAAAGGCCAATACAAAGGCTGAGAAAGACGCAGATACTAAGGCTCTTGAGGGCGATTTGTCAGCCAGTTTAGGTATGAAAGTCGATTTGAATCACAAGCCGGGACAAGAGGCAGGTCAAATGACGGTGCACTATAAATCTTTGGATGATCTGGATGAGCTTTGCCGTAAGTTGGGCGGAACTTAATCTGCTAAAAGGTCTTCTATTACAGCGTTTAGCACCATAAACCCTTGATCTGTAACAATTAACTGGTTCTGCTGTTGCTCAACCATCCCAATCTCCTGCAAGTGGCTGATTTTTGAGGGTGGAATTGGTGTACCAAGTAAGGATTCATAACGCGTGAGGCTGACGCCTTCTTTTAAGCGTAAACCCATGAGCAGGAATTCATTTGCTTGATCTCTTAGCGACAATGCCTCTCGCGGCTTTTCTGTTTGTTGTGACTGTGCACCGTCTAACCATCGGTTTGGATTGCTAAAGCACTCTGTCGCCCATTTATGACCGTCAATTGTTACGCGTCCATGAGCACCGGGTCCAATTCCTACGTAGTCGCCGTACCGCCAATAGATCAAATTATGACGTGATTGCGCGTCGTCACGGGCATGGTTTGATACCTCATAGGCAGGCATGCCCATTTCACCACAGATATCCTGGGTCAGCTCGTACATATCAGCCCCCAAATCATCATCGGGCAATCCACGAAGTTTGCCGCGTGCATATCTGTCACCAAAGGCTGTGCCATTTTCGATTGTCAGTTGATACAATGAAAGATGATCAATCGCGATATTTAGAGCCTGTCTTAGCTCCAACTCCCAGCTATCTGCGGTTTGATCTTGTCGGCCATAAATCAGGTCAAAACTGACCCGATCAAACTCTGAGCGAGCAATGTCAAATGCGACCATGGCTTCTTTTGCGGTATGAATTCGACCTAAGCGACGTAGATCAGTATCATTCAATGCTTGGATGCCCATCGAAACACGGCTAACCCCTGCATGGCGAAAGGCAGCAAACCTTCCTGCTTCTACAGAACTAGGATTTGCCTCAAGCGTGATTTCGAGATCGTTTACAGTTGGCCAAAGTCGTTTGATTTCAGCAATTATATCCGCAACAATTTCAGGTTCCATCAAGCTGGGTGTGCCGCCGCCGAAAAACACCGCGTTCAAGATGCGCCCGGGGGTTTCGGCCGCTGCGCGCCTTAGTTCGATCAGATAGGCGTCACGCCAAGCTGCCTGATCAATTTGGCGGCTGACGTGGGAATTAAAATCGCAATAAGGGCACTTTGCCTCGCAAAATGGCCAATGGATATAAAGACCAAAGCCACCTTGTTGCCAATCTTCAGTCAAAACAAGCTGACATCAGTTTAGCAAAGGCATTTGCGCGGTGGCTGATCCCGTTTTTGATTTCCGCTTCCATTTCGGCAAATGTGATATCGTGGCCGTCAGGTTGAAACATCGGATCATACCCATGACCTTGTTTGCCACGCATCGGCCAAACCAATGTGCCATTGACCTTTCCGGCAAACACTTCGTCATGTCCGTCTGGCCACGCCAGTACAAGGGTCGCACAAAATCGGGCGCGACGAGGGTGAGGGGCGTTTTTTGCTTCAAGCAGATTATGTGTTTTGGTCATCGCCATGATGAAATCACGGCCCTCTGGGGTCTCTGCCCAATCGGCGGTATAAACACCCGGTTCGTTATTAAGTGCCTCAACTTCGATCCCTGAATCATCGGATAGTGCGGGCAGCCCTGTTGCTTGCGCCGCCGCATGCGCTTTGATCCGGGCATTGCCAACAAAGGTACTTTCGGTTTCTTCAGGCTCGGCCAAGTTCATTTCAGCGGCACCAACAACCTGCACACCATGAGGCGCGAAAAGCTGCCTCATTTCCTCAAGTTTCCCAGCGTTGTGCGTGGCTATCAGAATGCGATCGCCTGTGAACTTGCGTGTCATGATGTGACCGATTTTTGAATCTCAACCAGCTCGCTCACGCCTTTTTCAGCCAAATCCATCAGCTGGTTCATTTGATCGCGAGAATAGGTGGATCCTTCTGCGCTCATTTGGACCTCGATCAGTTTGTGCGTGCCGGTCATGATAAAGTTCCCATCAACACCGGCTTCAGAATCTTCTGGATAATCCAGATCAAGCACAGGTTGGCCAGCATAAATGCCGCAGCTGATCGCTGCAACTGGGTCAACCAATGGGTCACTGATCACATCGCCAGCTTTCATCAGTTTGTTCACGGCCAGACGCAGAGCAATCCAGCCACCTGTGATAGACGCACAACGGGTGCCGCCATCCGCCTGTAACACATCGCAATCGACGGTGATCTGGCGTTCACCTAATGCAACACGGTCAACGCCTGCGCGCAGCGAGCGACCAATCAACCGCTGAATTTCAACGGTACGGCCACCTTGTTTACCTGATGCTGCCTCGCGACGCATCCGCGTGTTGGTGGCACGGGGCAACATACCGTACTCTGCTGTAACCCAGCCAAGGCCCGACCCCTTGATAAACGGTGGCACGCGATCTTCGATTGTGGCGGTGCACAATACGTGGGTGTCACCAATTTTGATCAATGCTGACCCTTCGGCGTGTTTGGTAAAGCCTACCTCAACAGAGACAGCGCGCATTTCGTCAAGTTTCCGACCAGAAGGACGCATGGTATTTCCTTTTCATTGTTGAGTTGGGGATACCGTTCAGATGTAAGGGTATGCAACCCTGTTTGATGTTTGCCCGATTGACGTTTGAGCGTTGGGCACCTTTATTGGGGTGAATAGAGGATGCCATGACTGAAACCTCAGATTTGTTGAATGATATGAATGATCGGTCCCGCGAAGTATTTCGTCGGGTTGTCGAGGGGTATCTGGCGAACGGTGATCCCGTAGGGTCGCGTACGTTAACCCGTGATTTCAGTGAAAAAGTAAGCGCCGCAACCATCCGCAACGTTATGCAGGACCTAGAGTTTATGGGTCTTCTTGGTTCGCCTCACGTGAGTGCGGGGCGTATTCCCACGCAGATGGGCTTGCGGATGTTCGTTGATGGTATGATCGAAATCGGTGATCCGTCTGAATTAGACCGTGAAAAGATTGACGCAACAATGGGAAACAACGCCTCTGACGTTGGTGGGTTGTTAGATCGGATCGGTTCAGCGCTGTCAGGCGTCACACACGGGGCATCTTTGGTTTTAACGCCAAAGCACGAAGCGCCAATCAAACACATTGAATTTGTGTCGCTGTCGCTCGAACGTGCCTTGGTGGTTTTGGTATTTTCAGACGGCCATGTCGAAAACCGTTTGTTCACGCCACCACCTGGTCAAACACCAAGTTCGATGCGCGAAGCAGCGAATTTTCTGAATGCACTTGTTGAAGGCAAAACCATAAGCGAGTTGCAGCGGACCATTGGCAATGAAATCGCGCAGCGACGTCAAGAGATTGATGTCTTGGCGCAGCAACTGGTCGAAAGCGGTCTGGCGCAATGGCAGGGTGGCGATGAAACCACTGAACGGTTGATTGTGCGTGGCCGATCAAACTTGCTGAGTGAAGATGGTGAAGCGGCGGATCTCGCTTTGATCCGCAACCTGTTTGATGACCTTGAACGCAAGCGCGATATCGCAGAATTCCTTGATTTGGCCGAAGGCGGCGAGGGTGTGCGCATTTTTATTGGATCAGAGAACAAACTTTTCTCACTTTCGGGTTCCTCTCTGGTGGTTTCCCCTTATATGAACGCTGATCGAAAGGTAATTGGGGCCGTCGGCGTGATTGGTCCCACGCGCCTGAACTATGGACGTATCGTGCCGATTGTGAATTACACGGCGCAACTGGTTGGAAAGCTGATTTCCGACCGGAGTTAGAGGTGGAAGATGGCAGAGCCGAAAGAAAACGAATTTTTGGATGATATCGATGAAGCCGAGGCGGATGAATATGCCGACGAAATGGCCGAGATCGATGATGAAGCGCTAGAGTTGGATCAACTGCGCGCCGAACGTGATCTGTTAAAAGATCGCTTTATGCGCGCGCTTGCGGATGCAGAAAACGCACGCAAGCGGTCTGACAAAGATCGCCGCGAGGCAGAGAACTATGGTGGGTCAAAGCTCGCCCGTGACATGTTGCCGGTTTATGACAATATGAAACGTGCGCTTGAGGCCGCAACCGAAGAACAGCGCGCTGTTTCTGGTCCGTTGTTGGAAGGTGTTGAGCTGACCATGCGGGAGCTGTTGAGCGTGTTCAAAAAACACGGAATCGAAGTGATCGTGCCAGAAGTTGGTGATCGGTTTGATCCGCAGCATCATCAAGCAATGTTCGAAGCACCAGTTCCCGGTACCAAAGCAGGTGACATCATTCAGGTCGCTGCCGAAGGCTTTATGCTGCATGATAGATTGTTGCGACCGGCACAGGTTGGCGTTTCATCTATGCCAGCGGGCTAATCAGCGCCGATAGAATTGCATATTTAAAAGAACAATAAAGAGGCGGTCAGGATTTGGCCGCCTCTTTCAATTTGTACAACAGATCAAGCGCCTCTCTTGGGGTGAGCTCGTCAGGCAGAATATCTTTTAACTGATCTTCAACCAGAGATTTCTTTGCCGGTTGTGGCGGTGGTGCGGCCTGCATCGAAAACAAGGGCAGGTCATCAATCAGAGTTTTCTGCTTTGCCCCACCTTCGCGTTCACCTTTTTCCAGCGCATCCAAAACCACGCGGGCACGCGCAATGACTACATCAGGCAATCCAGCAAGTTGTGCGACCTGAACGCCATAAGATCTATCTGCCGCACCTTTCTTAACCTCATGTAGAAAGATGACTTCGCCTTCCCATTCTTTCACCGTCACTGTTGCGTTGTCGACGCCCTCAAGCTTGGCAGAAAGCGCAGTCATCTCATGATAATGGGTGGCGAAAAGAGCACGTGATCGGTTTACATCATGCAGGTGTTCTAGCGTCGCCCATGCAATCGATAGCCCGTCGTATGTTGCGGTGCCGCGTCCAATTTCATCTAGAATAATTAGGGCGCGATCATCTGCTTGATTCAGGATCGCAGCGGTTTCGACCATCTCAACCATAAACGTTGAACGTCCACGGGCAAGGTCATCTGACGCACCAACACGGCTAAACAACTGACTAACCAGACCGATATGTGCTGAGGTCGCAGGCACATAACTGCCCATTTGTGCCATGAGTGCAATCAAAGCGTTTTGTCGCAGAAACGTCGATTTACCGGCCATGTTTGGGCCTGTTAGCAACCAGATGTTTGCCGACGTGTCTTCTGCGCTTAAATCGCAATCATTTGCGATGAACGGATCACCGGATTGGTTCGCCAGCGCGCGCTCCACGACTGGATGACGGCCCCCTTTAATCGCGAATGCACGGCTGTTGTCTACAATTGGCCTTGTCCAGTTTTCGGCATGTGCCAAATCAGCCAGTGCCGTCGCCAAATCGACTTCTGCCAGGCCAGCAGACGTAACGCCGATTTCTGCGGCATTTTCTAGAATTGCGCCCTTTAGCGTTTCATAGAGCCGCTTTTCGATCTCAAGCGCGTGGTTCCCAGCGTTAAGGATCTTTGTCTCCATTTCAGACAAAGCGACGGTTGTGAAACGTACCTGATTGGCTGTTGTCTGGCGATGAATGAATGTTTCTGACAGCGGTGGCGATAACATCTTGTCGGCGTGTGTTGCTGTTGTTTCGATGAAATAGCCAAGCACATTATTATGTTTTATCTTGAGTGTTGTGATGCCTGTGTCAGATATAAATTGTTGCTGCATTTGGGCGATGACGCTGCGACCTTCGTCGCGTAGTTTGCGCGCCTCGTCCAGATCAGCATCATATCCCGGCGCGATGAACCCCCCATCGCGGGTCAAGAGAGGTGGTTCTGCGACCAACGCCTCGTCCAAAAGATCGATCAAGTGATCGTGGCCAGTCATCCCATCAATTGCGGATCTTAAGAGGGTGGGTAAATCTGAACTACTTAACTGAGTGGGAATGCTTGATGCTTGGCTAAGACCATTTCGGATCGCTGTGAGGTCGCGTGGCCCACCGCGATCAAGTGATAGGCGTGACAACGCCCGATCCAAATCAGGAACGCGACGCAAACGGTCACGCAACTCATTATTGGTCTTGGTGTCGTTATAGGCAAAATTAACGGCGTTGAGCCGGGCCTCAATCACATCTAAAACCCGCGATGGACTTGATATTCTGCGTTCAAGAAGTCGACCACCAGCTGCGGTACATGTTCGATCCATAATCGCCAGAAGCGATCCCGCGCGTCCACCATTCAATCCATGGGTTAGTTCAAGGTTTCGCCGTGTCGCCGCATCGATTTGTATTGTCCGGGATTCATTTTCCTTTTGAGGGGTGCGAAGCAGTGGCAGTTTGCCCTTTTGTGTTATCTCAAGATATTCAATCAATGCACCCATGGCCGATACTTCGGCCCTGCTGAATGATCCAAATGCTTCAAGCGTCGCAATTTTGAATAGCTTGCAAATGCGATTTTCGGCGCTGGTGCTGTCAAATGCCGAACGCGCGATGGGTGTTAATGGAATCCCAAATTCAGAGACTAAATTGCGTAAATCTGCTTCATTTGCCTCAGAAATTACCAATTCAGAAGGGGTAAGGCGGGCAAGTTCTGGGGCCAAACGAACCGCAGGCAAGGGCATTACATGAAAGGCACCCGTTGAAATGTCGACCCACGCCAATGCGGATGCGTCGCGAACTTCTGCGTAGGTGGCTAGATAGTTGTGCCGCCGCGCATCAAGCAAAGATTCCTCTGTTAAAGTTCCGGGTGTGACCAGCCGCACAACATCACGTTTTACAACAGACTTGTGCCCGCGTTTCTTGGCTTCGGCAGGGCTTTCCATTTGTTCGCATACTGCAACACGGAACCCTTTGCGGATAAGGTTTAGCAGATATCCCTCAGCTGCATGAACTGGGACACCGCACATTGGAATGTCCTGGCCACCATGTTTGCCGCGTTTGGTTAACGCAATGTCCAACGCTTCAGCCGCAGCAACAGCATCATCAAAAAACATCTCATAAAAATCGCCCATGCGGTAAAACAGCAGGGCATCCGCATATCCTGCTTTCAGCTCAAGATATTGCGCCATCATCGGTGTGATTTTATCGTCGCTCACCAGCATTCCCCGCTTGTATAGTTGTCTGTACAAAACCACGCCTCTTAGGGAAAGAGGTAGTACACCCTGTTCGCGGTGGACGAGTGCAAGGATCATGGTAAAAAGTACCATCGCCGCAAAAAAGAAAGCTGCAAATCGCTGTGCGCAACAAAGTAGAATTTGGGTTACCGCCCGATGCGCTGTTTTTAAACCCTTGGCGGGATCCGGGGTTTAAGCTGTTGCTTGAGCCAGAATTTATTTGGCGGCCAATGAGGCGCGCCCGGATTGAAGGCTTTGCTGTTAGCGCTTTTCGCGAAGTTAACCAAAAAATAAGGGCCTGTCTTAAATCAACCAAGCAGCAAAAGACGTTTACCCACGCCATTGAATATAATGCAGTTCCAGTTGTCTTGGACAGCGTTGGTTTTCGCAAGTCCTACGTCATGGCGCGCGACCGAATGATACTGAGTGGGGCGTCTGCCACGCGGTTGCTAAACAAGTATCGTTGGGAAGGTGCCGAGGTTGATATCGACGTAGATACCCGGTTGGACGCGTTTTTTAGCTCGTGTCGAGATTATAACAAAGATAAAGACATACCAGTCTATTCCGGCTTGTTAGAGACTGATATCGATTTTGCTATCGAATGCCGCAACACCTTTAATTTTTATCATTTTATCACGGAGTCGCTGTCCCAGTTAACCCTGCTTGACGGCTTGGACTTTCAGGGGAATATCTATTTTCACTTTCCCAACCAAGAAGACAAACAGCGCTCTTTTGCGGAGGATTTCGTAAAGGCGTTGTTTCCTGAGTTTGAAGGCAGAGTTTTTTTTGAACGCGCGCCCAAGGACTATAAAAAAGTCCTAACAGCTTTCGATCTGATCGGGGCGCATGCTTTGATGCCAGTACAGGATGTTGCTGGGATCGAAAAATATGCATCAAGTGACGTGGTAGAGGAAAAAGGGCTGTCAGACGTGGGGCTTCTGGCAACTCTAGCGATGAATTCAGTCAGCTCTATGATCCTTGCCCTACGTGTTCGGGCGCTAAAGGCGATTGAAGGTGCTGATTTCAGCCATCTACCGCGCCGTTTCTATGTTGGACGTGATACAAGGCAAAGCAGATCGCGCCACATGGAAGGTGAGGATTTATTGTTTGATCACCTAAAGCTGTTTGGCTTTGAATACGTGGTGTTTGAAAACCTATCCCCGCTAGAGCAAGTGGCGCTGATGGCCAACGCGGAAATGATGATTTCTTATCATGGTGCCGGCTTTACCAATATGCTGTTCGCCAATCCCGACGCCTATGTGATCGAAGTTGGAACGCTTCAAACAGCGCAGGTCCGATGGGGTGATTTCTGGCCTTTGGCGAACGCTGCGCAATGTAAATATGTGAATTTCTTTGCAGACTTTAGGGCGGATAACCCCCTTATAGAGCCTGTTTTTAAAGAGGACGGTATCATACCTGTTTTCTTATCTGAACAAGGAACAGCGCAGTTGATGTCGTTTGTGGTTACTGTTCTAGGTTTATACCCCACCCTGACTGGCGCTGCGAGTCTGGCTGATACTGCGCGAAAGGTGCTGCAAGTTGGCGCCGGTGATCATGCGGTCCGCTTGCTTGAACAACATGCTGATTTGGTACGTGATAATGCACAGCTATGCCTTTTACAGGCGGATTGTCACAAGCAGCAGGATGAACCGAAATCTGAACTTATCGCGCTTGATCGCGCGTTTAAGGCGGACCCCAAGCGGTGGCAAACATTGGTGCGTATGATCTGGTGCGCCAATCGATGCAAAAGACCACAGGTGATCCGCTGGGCACTGTCGAGGCTCAAGGCAGATTTTCCTCAGCGCCATGATGCGTTTTTGGGCAACCATGAATGGGTTAGATATGTGGCCTAAGCCATACGCAGCATGATTGTGCGTCTGATCTTTCATGGTTATGACTCTCAAAACCAAAAGAAAGCCGTACACCGTGTCCAAAACCCGCATTACATCAGAAGAAGCACTTGCCTTTCATCTGGAGCCATCGCCAGGCAAGTTTGAAATTTCCGCAACCGTACCGATGACAACACAGCGCGATCTGTCGCTGGCGTATTCGCCGGGTGTCGCTGTGCCATGCGAGGCGATCGCGGCAAATCCTGAAACTGCATATGATTACACCAACAAGGGAAATCTGGTTGCGGTGATCTCAAACGGTACAGCTGTCCTTGGGTTGGGCAATCTTGGGGCATTGGCATCAAAGCCAGTGATGGAAGGCAAGGCGGTCTTGTTCAAACGTTTTGCTGATGTGAACTCCATCGACATCGAGCTGGATACAGAAGACACAGAGGCGATCATCAGCGCAGTAAAGTTGATGGGGCCAACGTTTGGCGGTATCAACCTTGAGGACATCAAGGCACCTGAATGTTTCATCATTGAACAACGCCTCAAAGAAGAAATGGACATTCCGGTCTTTCACGATGACCAGCACGGCACGGCGGTGATCTGCGCGGCTGGGCTGCTGAATGCATTGCATATTTCTGGCAAGAAAATTGAAGATGTCCGTATTGTTTTGAACGGTGCTGGGGCTGCTGGCATTGCCTGTCTTGAGTTGCTCAAGGCTATGGGTGCACGACACGACAATTGTATCATGTGCGACACCAAAGGTGTGATCTATCAGGGTCGTACTGAAGGTATGAACCAATGGAAATCTGCACATGCCGCCAGCACAGATTTGCGTACCTTGGACGAGGCGATGGATGGGGCTGATGTGTTTCTTGGGGTAAGCGTCAAAGGCGCGGTAACCCCTGAAATGGTGGCCAGCATGGCGGATAATCCGGTGATTTTTGCGATGGCAAACCCGGATCCCGAGATTACCCCAGAGGAAGCACATGCAGTGCGGATGGATGCCATCGTTGCCACCGGGCGCAGCGATTACCCTAACCAAGTCAACAACGTCCTTGGTTTTCCATACCTGTTCCGCGGTGCTCTCGATATTCACGCCCGCGCCATTAACGATGAAATGAAGATCGCATGCGCGCATGCGCTTGCAAATCTCGCCCGCGAAGACGTGCCAGATGAAGTTGCGTTGGCCTATGGTAAAACGCTTAGTTTTGGACGTGACTACATCATTCCCACGCCCTTTGATCCCCGTTTGATTCATCGTATTCCACCTGCGGTTGCCCGCGCTGGGATGGATACAGGTGCTGCGCGGCGTCCAATTATCGATATGGACGCCTATGAGCTAAGCTTAAAATCCCGCATGGATCCCACGGCGAATATCCTGCGCGGCATCAACGCACGTGCACGGAACAATCAATCGCGGATGATCTTTGCCGAAGGTGATGATCCACGCGTCTTGCGCGCCGCAGTTTTGTATCAACGTTCTGGCCTTGGCAAAGCCTTGGTTGTGGGACGTCAAGAAGATGTGCGCACCAAGCTGGTGGCTAGCGGCATGGAAGATGCCGTGCGTGAGTTAGAGGTCGTAAATGCTGCGAATTCTATGCATTTAGACAGCTACAAAGAGTTTCTTTATGGGCGCTTGCAGCGTCGCGGCTTTGATAGAAAAGACATCCACCGTCTGGCCGCGACTGATCGGCATGTTTTTGGTGCATTGATGCTGGCGCACGGTCATGGTGATGGTTTGGTCACGGGCGCAACACGAAAATCTGCACATGTGCTTGAGCGCCTGAATCACGTTTTTGAAGCAAATGCAGAACATGGTGCTGCTGGCTTTACCGCGTTGCTGCACAAAGGGCGTATCGTGATTATTGCCGATACATTGGTGCATGAATGGCCTGATGAAAATGATCTCGCGAACATCGCGGAAAGTGGTGCGCGTGTTGCGCGGCATTTGGGGCTAGAACCTCGTGTCGCTTTTGTCAGCTTTTCCACATTCGGATATCCGGTATCTGAACGTGCGGAAAAAATGAATCATGCTCCGAAAATCCTCGATCAACGTGGTGTCGATTTTGAGTACGAAGGCGAGATGACCGTCGATGTTGCGTTGAACATCGAAACGCAAAAGAACTATCCATTTTCGCGGCTCTCTGGCCCTGCCAATATTTTGGTGGTTCCTGCCCGCCACTCGGCTAGTATTTCGGTAAAGCTGATGCAGGAAATGGCTGGCGCAACGGTCATTGGGCCGATCCTGACTGGCCTTGATAAGTCCATCCAGATTTGTTCATCGACATCGACCGCAAATGATATTCTGAACATGGCAATTCTGGCGGCGTGCAAGGTTGGCGAATGATCTGGAACCTTGGCTCGATCAACGCGGATAACTTTTATCATGTTCCGCATTTGCCCGGGCCGGGGGAAACCCTCGCTGCGACTAAGTTTCATCAAGGTTTAGGCGGCAAGGGCGCAAATATGTCGGTTGCTGCGGCGCGGGCTGGGGCGCGTGTCGGTCACATTGGTGCGGTTGGGCCAGACGGTAAATGGACCGTAGATCGCTTGTTGGAATACGGTGTGGCTACGCAGCATATTTCGATGATTGATATCGCAACAGGTCATGCAAATATTTGCGTTGATCCCGAAGGTGAAAACAACATCGTCTTGTTTTCTGGTGCAAATTACCAAGTGTCAGATCAGATGATTGGTGCTGCCCTTTCCGAAGCCTCGCCCGGTGATTTCTTATTGATGCAAAATGAAACTCTTGGTCAGGGCTTTGCCGCGCAAACTGCGAAAACATTGGGAATAAAGGTTGCCTATGCGGCGGCCCCGTTTCGTGTGGATGCAATTGTTGAGATCATGAATCAAATTGACCTATTGATTTTAAACGAGGTCGAAGCGGCACAGCTATTTGAAGCAACCAATACAGAACTGCATAATTTGCCAATCGCAAATATCGTTGTGACGCTAGGCGGCGATGGCTGCAAATGGGTCTCTAATAAGGCGAAAACATCACTTACCTATCCTGCGTACAACGTTGAACCTGTTGATACTACAGGGGCTGGCGACACATTCACAGGTTATCTGATTGCCGGTTTAGATAGAGGCATGGACATGCCTGCTGCAATTGATTTGGCGTCAAAGGCCGCTGCGTTGATGGTCACACGTCACGGAACGGCAGATGTGATCCCAGATCTAAAAGACATCCAGGATCACAATTTTAACTAGTTCACAAATGGTGCGTTTGCACCCCAAAGCTGTTTCACGCGTTGGTCGCGGCCACAGCCATTGCGATAGCGTTTGTAAGCGACTGATTTTTTAACGCCCAATCCAACGCTGCTAATCGCAAGGCGGTCGCTGCTTTTGTAGTAATCTTGGTGATATGCATCTGCGGGGTAAAATTTTGCAGCACCCAAAATGGGCGTTACAATTTTTGTACCTAACACAGCTTGGGCTTCTGCCTTTGCCTTTTCAGCAGCAGATTTTTGGGCAGACCCATTTGCGAATATTGCAGACCGATAGCTGGCACCACGGTCACAAAATTGTCCGCCAGCATCGGTTGGATCAATTGAGCGGAAAAATAAGTTAAGCAACGCGTCACGACTGACCACACCGGAATCAAAGGTGATTTGAACCACCTCATAGTGACCCGTTCCGCCGCTTGTGACTTGCTTGTATGTCGGATTTGCTGTTTTGCCACCTGCAAAACCTGACACTGCTTCTTTGACGCCTTTGACGGATTCGAAATCTGCTTCGACACACCAGAAACATCCGCCCGCGACAGTCAGCGTTTCAGTTCCAGCCGCCTTTGCAGTAGACGCCTGTGCAAACAATCCCACAGCGATCATTGCGGCCAATGCGACAGTTTTGATATTGGATAAATAATTCATCTCATGCTCCTGTTTGGACAAATCTGCACCATGCTGTTCATCTAGAGCAACAGTCAGGTGGGCCAGGTCACGCGCTGGTGAAGGCAATTTACCGCTTGGCAGCGTTTGGTAACATTTCTAGCTTGGCTGTAACTGCGATTTATCAACAAAAAGGCACTAGAAATGCGTATCGCGATGTGGTCAGGCCCTCGAAACCTTAGTACTGCCATGATGTACAGTTTTGGTGCGCGGCAGGATTTTTCCGTGATGGATGAGCCATTTTATGCCGCTTATTTAGCTGTAAGCGGTACCGATCATCCGATGCGTGATGAGATACTTAGATCGCATGAAACTGATCCTGAACGTGTTGCGAAGAATTGCAGCAAGTCTGGTGCGCCACACCTTTACATGAAGCATATGCCTCATCACATGTTGGATGGATTTCCGATGGATTGGGCGTCAAATTGCGTGAACATACATCTGATCCGGCACCCTGCACGGGTTATCGCCAGCTACACGGCCAAGCGCCAAGCGCCGACGCTTGAAGACATCGGATTTCGCCAGCAACTAGCGGTATATAAACAGATCGGCGGTTTGATTATCGACAGCACGGATATCAAGGCGGACCCCGAAGGCATGCTAAGCAAACTGTGTCAGTCGATAGACCTGCCATTTGATCCATCAATGTTGAAATGGACAGCTGGCCCACGCCAAGATGATGGCGTCTGGGCAGCACATTGGTATGGCGCAGTTCATCGCAGCACGGGGTTTGCAGGCGCAGAAGGCGCATTGCCCGAAGTTTCTGGGACAGCTGCCGAGGTTTTGCGCAATGCCATGCCATTTTATGAACAGTTGTTGGAAAAAAAGATCTGATTTTCTGAAACTTCTTTCTTTGTGGTGACGTGACTTTGACACGTTTTGCAAAAGGAGAGCAAAAATGAAGTTTCTTATGAGTTCCGCCGCAGCCCTTACATTGTCTGCTGGCATCGTCTTTTCCGCTGCACATGCCACACCAATGGTTGAAGCAGCAAACCAAGATGTTTCAAACGGCGTTGTCAGCGCGACAAAGGTTGTTACGGGCGAAAATGGTTGGCTGGTTGTGCACCGCACAGATGCCGAAATGAAGCCAGGCCCCGTTGTTGGCTATGCCCCTTTGCGTGCTGGTGAGAACACTGACGTCGCAGCGATTTTACAGGAAGAAATCAAATCTGGTGAGATGTTGATGCTGATGGTTCACGCCGAAGAAGGCGGCATGAAAACAGGCGTATTTGAATATACATTGGGTGCCAAAGAAGACGGCCCAATCAAGCCGGACGGCAAATTGGTAATGACCGTTGTCACTGCTGATTGATCGCAGTCATTACTAAAGAAAGGCCCGGACATTTCCCCCGTCCGGGCCTTTTAGTGTCTACTTTATGATTTCAGGCGTTTGTCACGCGCGGCAAGTAGTTTCAGACGCAGCGCATTCAACTGAATGAACCCTTGCGCGTCTTTCTGATCATATGCACCTGCATCATCCTCAAACGTCACATGCGCTTCTGAATACAGAGAATGATCAGACCAGCGGCCGACTGTTCGTGCGTGACCCTTGTACAGTTTCAACCGAACGGTTCCGGTGACATGGGTTTGGCTTGCGTCAATTGCGGCCTGCAACATGGTGCGTTCGGGGCTATACCAGAAACCGTTGTAAATCAGTTCAGCATATTTCGGCATTAACTCGTCTTTGAGGTGCATGGCACCGCGATCCAGTGTGATGGATTCGATCCCGCGATGCGCCTCTAGTAACAAAGTTCCACCGGGCGTTTCGTAAATCCCGCGTGATTTCATGCCAACAAAGCGACCTTCAACCAGATCAAGGCGACCGCAGCCGTGCTTGCCACCCAGTTCATTCAACTTGGTTAGGATCGTTGCGGGTGACATTGCCACACCATTGATTGAAACTGCGTCACCGCGTTCAAACCCGATTTCGACATATTCTGGTGTATCTGGCGCAGCTTCTGGGCTGACCGTGCGTTGATACACATAGTCAGGTGCGTCGATTGCCGGATCTTCGAGGACTTTACCTTCAGATGAAGTGTGCAACAGGTTTGCATCGACGCTGAAAGGTGCTTCGCCGCGTTTGTCTTTGGCGACAGGGATTTGGTTCTTTTCAGCGAACTCAAGCAATTTGGTCCGGCTGGACAGATCCCACTCACGCCATGGCGCGATAACTTTGATATCGGGGTTCAATGCATATGCAGCCAGTTCAAACCGTACTTGGTCGTTGCCCTTGCCTGTCGCGCCGTGCGCAACAGCGTCCGCGCCCGTTTCGGCGGCGATCTCAACCAGACGTTTGGAAATCAGCGGCCGCGCGATTGATGTGCCCAGCAGATACAAACCTTCGTAAACAGCATTTGCACGGAACATCGGGAACACAAAGTCGCGCACAAACTCTTCGCGGACGTCTTCAACATAAATCTCAGACGCGCCCATCATTTCGGCTTTTTTGCGCGCTGGCTCCAGCTCTTCGCCCTGACCCAGATCGGCGGTGAATGTCACCACTTCGCAACCATATTCGGTTTGAAGCCATTTCAAGATGATTGAGGTATCAAGGCCACCAGAATAGGCGAGGACAACTTTTTTAGGCGCGGACATGGGCGGGTTCCTTTTCAGTTCGCTTCGCGAGGTATCGGGTTTTTGTCGGGCGGGCAAGATTGAAGCGGCGCGTTGACCTGTTTAGCGCCTGCGCCTATCGATACTTAGTTTATGTGAGGTGCGTAAGATGAGTGTTGAATTCCAAGAAAAAGCTCGGGCTGCCGAGCAAGCGATGCGCGCCGTTTTTCCGGCAACGCCTTTGCTGCGCAACGATCACCTATCGGAGCGCTTTGATGCTGATATCTGGCTCAAGCGAGAAGACCTAAGTCCGGTTCGATCTTACAAGGTGCGCGGTGCCTTTAATGCCATGCGCAAAGCCATCCCAGAACATTCCGTTTTCGTGTGTGCCTCTGCGGGCAATCACGCGCAGGGCGTCGCGTTTATGTGCAGTCATTTTGGTGTGCGCGGCGTCATCTTTATGCCGGTGACGACTCCGCAGCAAAAAATCCAAAAGACTCGCATGTTTGGAGGGCAGCATATCGAGGTGCAATTGGTCGGTGACTACTTTGATCAGACCTTGCGTGCGGCGCAAAAATTTTGTGAGCAAGAGGGCGCGCATTTCCTTTCACCATTTGACGATGAAGATGTGATCGAAGGCCAGGCATCTGTTGCTGTTGAGATTGAGCAGCAGCTGGGACACATACCAGATCGCATTATTTTGCCTGTTGGGGGTGGTGGATTATCGTCAGGTGTACGAAGTTATTTTGCCAAAACGTGCAAATACACCTTTGTAGAGCCTTCTGGAGCACCTAGTTTGGCCAAAGCAGTAGCGGCAGGCGCGGTGGTTGATGTATCGCCAATAAACACCTTTGTAGATGGTGCCGCCGTTGCAAAAATCGGCGCGCGCAACTTTGAACGTTTGAAAGACATTGATCCAAATGATGTGATTGATCTGTCAGAGGATCGTATTTGTGTCAGCATCATTGAAATGTTGAATGTCGAAGGGATTGTTCTGGAGCCTGCGGGCGCACTTTCGATTGCGGCACTTGGCGAGGTCGCAGAACTGATCAAAGGCAAAACCGTGGCTTGTGTCGTTTCGGGCGGAAACTTTGATTTTGAACGGCTGCCAGAAGTAAAGGAACGCGCGCAGCGATATTCTGGCGTTAAAAAGTACTTTATTTTGCGTATGCCGCAGCGCCCGGGTGCGTTGAAAGAATTTTTAAATATTCTTGGTCCTGACGATGATATTTGTCGCTTTGAATACCTCAAAAAATCTGCGCGTAACTTTGGTTCTGTTCTGATCGGGATTGAAACGCGCAGCCCTGATAGTTTTGAACCGTTTTTGGCGCAGTTGGGTGAGGCGGGGTTTAGCTATACCGACATCACAAATGATGAAACACTGGCGCAATTTGTGTTGTAGGTTTGAATGATGGAATTTGCAGATAAGTCGGTCATCATAACTGGCGCAGGCAGCGGCATTGGTGCCGCACTTGCGCGACGGGCTGTGCAGATGGGTGCCCGGGTGTGTGTGTCAGATTTGGATGGTGATAAGGCACTTGCGATTGCCTCTGAGTTTGGCGGTCTCGCGGTGCAATGTGATGTTCGTGATCAAAACGCAGTTCAAAATTTGGTGAATGAAGCCGCGAAAGCCAATGGTGAGGTAGACATATTTGTCTCTAATGCTGGCTTAAGCGCGGGCGAACCTGATCATGCAGCGTCTGCCTCTGATGAGATTTGGATGCTGAACTGGCAGGTTCATGTGATGGCGCATGTTTATGCATCCCGTGCGCTCTTGCCGGGGATGATTGCACGCGGTTCAGGGTATTTGGTTAACGTAGCCTCAGCCGCGGGATTGTTGAACCAAATCGGTGATGCTGCATATTCTGCGACGAAACATGCTGCGGTTAGTTTTGCTGAATCCTTGGCGATATCTCATGGGGCGAACGGCATCGGGGTGTCGGTTGTTTGTCCTCAATACGTAGCCACGCCGTTGTTGGGTCTTTCTGATGTGGACGCTCTGGATCTGGATTCATTGCTGACGGCAGATGATGTTGCTTTGTCGATTATCGCTGGGGTTGAGGCGGGACGTTTTTTGATCCTGCCGCATCCAGCGGTTCAAGAATACGCATTGTTGCGGACTCAAGATCATGATCGTTGGATCGCGGGCATGCAGGCGTTGCGGGCAAAGGCGCTGGCTACCTTGGGGAACGCAAGCCCAGAAACGCTATATAAGCTGGTTTAAGTCGACAGAACTCTTGGCAATTCCGCAAGGAATGCTTCTTTCGATATGTCGTAAGATGTCAGGATTGATTGTAAATTCACTGCATCAGATTGCCCTTGCGCAGATTGTGTTTCGCCAGTTTGGCAAAGTTCTGAAAAAGCACTGAATCCAAGGCTCATTGCGCTGCCCTTTAGAAAATGAAGATCAGCCTCAAGCGTAGATTTGTCATCTGTCGCCTTCAGTCGGGCAGTGACTTCATCAACTTCTTCAAGAAATAGCTCAACGACCTCGTCAAAGTTTTCTGCGCCAACTTCGTCACGCAGAACTTTCACGCGTGCCCAATCAATCATTCTTCGGCTCCTTTTTGGGCAAAGTTGGCATGCTATCTTTAATAAAGTCTCACGATTTCAGGTCAGCTAGGGCAAATTTTAACATTCATCTGGCTTTAAACATCACGGGATATGTCGGGGAAATTATTGCGAAGATTGTTGAAATTATTATGCCTAAAACCAGTTCGACACCTCAATCTAACGACACAGCTGTGCTGGTTCAGAATATGAAACTGGTATTGGTCGTTGACGACAGTCGGTTGCAGCGTCGGATTTTGTCGAAATCACTTGGTAAGTGGGGTTTCGAGGTTGTCGAAGCTGAATCTGGCGAGGACGCACTTGCGTTTTGTCAGCAACGACAACCTGACTTGATCCTAAGTGATTGGATGATGCCGGGGATGTCCGGTTTGGAGTTTTGTGAAAGGTTCCGCAAACTATCAGGAGAGCATTACGCCTATTTTATTTTACTGACATCAAAGAGTGAAAAAGAAGAAGTTGCTCAGGGGCTGGATTCGGGCGCTGATGATTTTCTGACCAAACCTGTAGATAAAAACGAGCTGCGCGCGCGACTCACCGCTGGTGAGCGAATACTCCACATGCAACGTGAATTGTCGGAAACCAACCGCCTGATCACGGACACTTTGGATGAATTGCAGCGTGTTTATGATTCGCTGGACAAGGACTTATTGGAAGCGAAAAAGTTACAACAATCGCTGTTGCGCGAACGCCATAAAGTCTTTGATCAAGGCACCTTATCATTGATGTTGCGTTCAAGTGGGCATGTTGGTGGTGATCTTGTTGGGTTCTTTCCTATCGGCCCGGATCAACTTGGATTGTTTGCAATTGATGTTTCAGGGCATGGCATTAGTTCCGCTTTGATGACCGCGCGGTTGGCGGGATATCTGTCTGCAACCGCGCCCGATCAAAATGTTGCCCTCAAACGCGAGGGCGATGGCCATTATGTTGCACGTCCCCCCGGTGACGTCATTGAGGTTCTAAATGATCTGGTTCTGGATGAGATGGAAACAGAACATTACTTTACGCTTATGTTGGCCATTATCGATTTGCCAACAGGAAAGATAACAATAGCGCAAGCGGGTCATCCACACCCCGCAATTCAAAGAAGTGACGGGAGCATTGTTCAATCTGGGACTGGTGGATTTCCTGTGGGTCTAATGTCTGGCATTTCGTTTGAGCAGTTTGAGGTTCAGCTTTTTCCGGGTGATCGTCTGTTGATATTGTCGGACGGCATTACGGAATGCCCTGACTCAGCGGATCAGATGCTGGGGGAAGATGGATTGGATCGTATCATGACACGGCTTGCTGACGTAAAAGGCACCGCGTTTCTAGAGGCATTGGTTTGGGAGGTCTCAGATTTCGCCGATACAAGTGATTTCCCGGATGATGTATCAGGTATCTTATTTGAATATGGTGGTGATAATCAGGCGGTGTAGTTCGATAAAAACATCCTGTCTCCATCATTGCCAAGCACTGCAATCGCCTCTGATGCGGACAAGACCAACGTTGTGTGGTCAGGTTCAATTGGGTCAGCGATCTGGCGAACGGGACGGGCTGTATAGACATGGCAGATTTTTTCCGCCCACATGTCATAGTCCGGCATATAGACAAACCTGCGAAATGTTCCCAGACGGCGAGGGTGTGCAATACGCCAACCGATTTCCTCCAACACTTCACGATGTAGTGCTTGTTGTGGTGATTCGCCGGGATCAATCCCGCCTCCAGGCAGCTGTACATCAAAGACTGGCGAGACTTGCGCTGTCATCAAAAACCGTCCCTTGAGCGGCAATATCGCATAGGCACCGGGACGTATCCGATAGACCTTGTTCGCCAAGGGTGATTGGCCGACACGTCTGATCATCTGGTTACCCCTTTATACATGGCTTGCCGCCCCTATATAGACGCGGTATGCCAAGCGACCCGCGATAAGGAAACCCCAATGACTACCAACATTCAAGCCAGCCAAAAGATCGCATGGGATGACAGCGTTCTGCCCTTTCAGCTGGATGGCGCTGATATTCGTGGTCGCGTGGCGCGTTTAGATGGCGCGTTGGAGGGTATTTTACGACAGCATAATTACCCACCTCTTGTTGAAGCATTGGTCGCTGAAATGGCGCTGCTCACCGCATTAATCGGTCAAACGGTCAAAGTGCGGTGGAAGCTGTCATTGCAAGTCCAATCCAAGGGTGCCGTACGGATGATCGCGACTGATTATTACGGGCCAGCGGCTGAAGGTGAACCCGCGCGTATTCGCGCCTATGCCAGCTATGACGCTGAGCGTTTGACGGATGCTGCCCCTTTTGATCAAGTGGGTGAAGGGTACTTTGCAATCATGATTGACCAAGGCGAAGGCATGACGCCGTACCAAGGGATCACCCCGCTAGAAGGCAAATCGATCGCGGCTTGTGCAGAGGCGTATTTTGCGCAGTCAGAACAATTGCCGACCCGCTTTTCATTGAGTTTTGGCAGATCATCTGGACCAGACGAGCCGGAACATTGGCGTGCTGGTGGCGTGATGTTGCAGCACATGCCCAAAGCGTCACCATTTGCTGCAAAAGGCGAAGGATCAGGTGAGGTGTTGACTGCGACTGATCTGATCCACGGCGAGGAAGAAGAAAATTGGAACCGCGTCAACATATTGCTCGATACTGTTGATGACCTTGAGTTGATCGGCCCAAGTATCGCGCCGACCGATCTGTTACTGCGGCTGTTCAGTCAGGAAATACCACGTGTCTTTGATGCGCAAGCTGTTCGTTTCGGCTGTAGCTGTTCAGAGGATAAAGTGCGGCAAAGTCTGTCAATCTATTCAGCTAAAGACATCGAAAAGATGACGACAGATGAAGGGCGCGTGACCGCTGATTGTCAGTTCTGTAGCGCGCATTATGATTTGGACCCTGCCAGCGTAGGATTTGAGGCAGAAGCGGTCAGCGGTGAGTGATCAAATTCACGCGTTCAGAACGGCACTTGAGGAAACAGGAGCCGCGTCATCTGATTTCGATCTGAATCCAGAGACCGTGTTGCCAGAAGGGCGCGTTCTGCGCCCGGCAGGTGTGCTTGCCCCGATCATCGACAATGATGGACGGTTGGAACTGATTTTGACCAAACGCTCATCGGCGCTCAAACATCACCCCGGCCAAATCGCCTTTCCAGGTGGCAAGCAAGACGAGGGGGACGTGGATGTTGTTGCGGCCGCCCTTCGAGAAGCCAAAGAAGAAATCGGCTTGCCGTCGGGCATCGTCGAAGTCCTTGGCACGTTGCCAGCCCATGAAACGGTCACAGGCTTTGTCGTAACGCCAGTGATCGCCTTGGTCACAAAGCCTTTTGAGATCATACCAGAACCCGGTGAAGTCGAAGAAGTGTTTACCGTTCCGTTAAATCACGTCCTGAACCCAGATAATTATCTGATCCAATATCGGCGTTGGCGCGGGCAAAGGCGATATTATTACGTTGTTCCTTACGGACCCTATTACATCTGGGGCGCAACCGCGCGTATGTTGCGGGCATGGACCGAACGCATGACCCCGTAATCCCTGCTGACACCAGTTGGCTGAACGACCCTGACGCACAGGCGGTGTGCCGCATGATTGCGGATGCAGGATATGATGTCTTTTTTGTTGGTGGTTGTGTTCGGAACGCTTTGCTGGATGAGCCGGACAGTGATGTGGATATCTCTACAAACGCACTGCCTGAAAAAGTGATGTCGTTGGCCAAAGCTGCGGGCCTCAAGGCTTTGCCAACTGGCATTGATCATGGGACCGTTACAGTTATTTCTGGCAAAGGCGCATTCGAAATCACAACATTTCGCCTTGATGTTGCAACGGATGGCAGGCGGGCCGTTGTCGCCTTTTCCAATGATATTGCTGATGATGCGCGTCGTCGCGATTTTACGATGAACGCGCTTTACGCAACGCCGGACGGCACTGTTATCGATCCACTTAACGGTCTTTCAGACCTATTGGCACGCAAAGTGCGGTTTATCGAAGATGCCACTGCGCGCATCCAAGAAGATTACTTGCGCACTCTCAGGTTCTTTCGTTTTTCAGCGTGGTATAGCGGTCAGGATACTGGATATGACCCTGATGCCTTGGCGGCGATTGCTGCACATACTGACGGATTGTCGTCGCTATCCGCAGAACGTATCCACCAGGAGCTTACAAAACTATTGTCTGCCCCAAACCCTGCCCCTGCCATTGGCGCTATGCGCCAGACAGGTGTGCTTTCCACGATCTTACCGGGATCAGATGATCGTTGGCTGTCAATCATGACACATCTTGAAGGGCAGCTAAATATTGCGCCAAATTGGATTGGTCGGCTGGCTATCTTGGGCGGTCAGGATGTTTCAGAGCGGTTGAAGTTAAGCAAAGCTGAAGCTCGAAAACTTGATCTACTACACGAGGTTGGGTTTGCTGGTCCGCCACTGCCTGAGATTGCCTATCGCCATGGACAAGAAGTAGCGGAACAAACGCTTATGATCCGCGCTGCGCTTGCTGAAAACCTACCAAACCCCGAATTGGTACAGATTATCAGAACCAGCAGCCAAGCGGTTTTCCCGATCAAAGCCGCAGACCTGATGCCCGCGTATACGGGTCCAGCGCTGGGCGCGCGATTAGCGTTTCTTGAAGGGAAATGGATCGCGTCCGATTTCACCTTGGACAAAGGGCAATTGCTAAACTTGCCTTGAAGGGTCGACAGAGGCGGTAAATTTCACTAGATCAAGAAGAATGGAGATGGAGGAATGCAAAATGTATCGCGGGATCTGGTTCAGCTAAGCTGACATAAACCACACCCCTTGTCCGGCCTGTACATGCAGTGCCTGATCATTTTGCGCTACCTATCTTTAAGGCTTTTCCCATGTTTCGTTTCTTTGAAAACCTCGTGAATCCATACGTGGATTACATTGAGCAAGACCAACCACCCCAAACGCTTTGGCTGTTCTTGCGTGATTACTCCAAACCCTTTCTGCGGGTATTTGTTTTCACCGCATTCATGTCGATTATTGTCGCCTCTATAGAAGTCGGCCTGATCTATTACATGGGCCGCATTGTCGATGTTTTGGGGACAGACCCCGCGCAGATGTGGGCGAACTATGGGACAGAGTTGATCCTTGTTGCGTTATTTGTGATCTTTGTTCGACCGCTTTTGCAGGGTTTGGATGTTGCATTGCTGAACAACACCATCTTGCCAAACTTTGGCACCTTAATTCGCTGGCGCGCGCATCGGCAGGTACTGCGGCAATCTGTTGGGTGGTTTGAAAATGATTTTGCTGGCCGTATCGCCAATCGGATCATGCAGACACCACCCGCTGCGGGCGAAGTGGTGTTTCAGGTGTTCGATGCTTTGTCGTTTTCCTTGGCCTACTTGATCGGTGCCGCGATCCTACTGTCGACCTCGGATCTGCGGTTGTTGGCGCCTTTGATCATCTGGTTCGCATTGTATTCATGTCTGGTCATTTGGACGGTGAAACGTGTTGGCCCGGCGTCCAAAGCGGCCTCTGATGCCCGGTCCTTGGTGACGGGGCGTGTTGTGGATGCCTATACAAACATTCATTCCGTCAAGATGTTTGCGCACCATGACCTTGAGGTGGGTTTTGCCAAAGAAGCCATCGAAGAGGCGCGGTGCACGTTTCAACAAGAAATGCGGATATTCACTGTTATGGATGTGACGCTGGTCGCGTTAAACGGTCTGTTGATTGTGGGTATTGTCGGTTGGGCATTGATGCTCTGGACGGCTGGTGAGGCGAGCGTGGGTGTTGTCGCGGCTGCGGCGGCTTTAACGCTGCGGCTCAATTCAATGACCGGATGGATTATGTGGGCCCTGTCTTCGTTCTTTCGTGAGTTGGGCGTGGTTTCCGAAGGGATGGAAACCATCGCACAGCCGATCAGCTTGATTGATGATCCATCAGCCCCTGCGTTGGAATTGTTCCAAGGCAAGATTGAAATGAAAGGGCTAACGCATCATTACGGACGTACGTCAGGTGGGTTGCAATCCATTGATCTCACTGTTCAGCCGGGCGAAAAAATTGGTTTGGTTGGGCGTTCTGGCGCGGGTAAATCGACGCTCGTGAAACTTTTGTTGCGCTTTTACGACCCTGAAGGTGGGCTGATACAGATCGATGGTCAGGACATCACGGCAGTGCGCCAAGATAGTTTGCGCCGCCATGTCGGGATGGTGCAGCAAGACAGTTCACTTTTGCATCGTTCCGTGCGTGACAACATACTGTACGGGCGTCCCGATGCGACCGAGGATCAGATGATCGCGGCTGCCAAACAGGCCCAAGCGCATGAATTTATCCTTGATCTATCCGACCCCGAAGGGCGGCATGGATATGATGCGCGTGTCGGGGAACGGGGTGTCAAATTGTCAGGTGGACAACGCCAACGCATTACACTGGCGCGCGTGATCCTCAAGAATGCACCGATCTTGTTGCTGGATGAGGCAACAAGCGCGCTGGATAGTGAGGTTGAGGCGGCGATCCAAGAAACGTTGTATGGCATGATGGAAGGTAAAACCGTCATCGCGATTGCGCACCGCCTGTCCACAATTGCCGAAATGGATCGCATTTTGGTCTTGGATCAGGGACAGATTGTCGAAGAAGGTAGCCATGATGCGCTTTTGTCGCGCGGCGGGCTATATGCAGATTTCTGGGCGCGCCAATCCGGTGGGTTCCTGAAAATGGATGATGACGCGTGAATATTGGCAACTGGATCAACCCATTCTCTGCCGCAGAAGGGCCGCCACCGCAAACTTTGGGCGCGTTCATGCGGTGGTGCCTGTCAGGCGCGTGGCCAGTTTTGTGGCTGGCTGCATTCCTATCTGCTGCTGCGGGTGTGATGGAGGCAGGCACCGCATGGATTTTAGGCCGCGTCATCGACGGCGCATTATCGGCTGGGCCAGAACGGTTTTTTGATGGCACGAATATTGCACTGATCCTTGGATCGATTGCATTTTTTCTAGTGGTGCGGCCAATCCTGTTTGGTCTATCTGCGGCCTCCAATGCGATCATGGTGCAACCGAATGTGAACCCACTTGTCCTGTCGCGTTTGCACCGTTGGACATTGGGGCAAAACGTCGGTTTCTTCGATGATGATTTTGCAGGACGCATTGCGCAGAAACAAATGCAGGCGGCGCGTGCTGTAACAGATGTCGCCTCCGAAGTGATCAACGTTGTTGCTTTTGCGCTGGCGTCATTGGTCGGCTCTGTTGTTTTGTTGATTGCAATTGATTGGCGAGTGGCTGTTGGGTTTTCGGTCTGGTTGATACTCTACTTTGCTCTGATCAATTGGTTTTTGCCGCGTGTTCGCAAAAAGGCCGCAGGGCGCGCGGGAGCGCGCGCGATGGTATCAGGGCAAGTCGTGGATACGATCACCAACATCAAAACAGTCAAATTGTTTGCTCATGCTGATCACGAGGATCGCGCAGCGCTGGGCGCGATGCAGACCTTTCGCGAACGTGCGTTGGATTTTGGATATTTGGCCGCTGGATTCAGACTGGCCTTGATGACCCTTGCAGGGTTGTTACCTGTGGTTTTGCTGGGTGGCACGGTCTTGTTGTGGCAACGTGGCTTGGCATCTGAAGGTGATATTGTTGCGTCAGGGGCTATTGCAATTCGTATCGCGCAGATGACGGGTTGGGTCAGTTTCACGCTGATGGCGATCTATTCAAATATCGGTGAAATTGAAGACGGTATGCGCACTTTGACGCCACGTACGCGGCTTGAAGATGGGCCCAACGCGCAAGAGCTTGTTGTTGCCAAAGGTCAGATCGAATTGCGTGATCTTGGCTTTGCCTATGGTCGCGAAACAGGCGGTATTGATGATATTAACCTAACGATAAATCCCGGTGAAAAGCTGGGTATCGTTGGTGCATCCGGTGCGGGCAAGTCGACCTTGGTTGCACTGCTTTTACGGCTCTATGATGCGGAAAAAGGCAGTATTTCGATTGACGGGCATGATCTGCGAAACGTGACCCAAGAAAGCCTGCGTCGTAACATTGGCATGGTCACACAAGAGACTGCGATGTTCAATCGCTCTGCTCTTGATAACATTTTGTACGGTCAGCCTGATGCAACAAAAGCAGAGGTGATTGATGCCGCTAAACGGGCTGAGGCGGATGCCTTTATTCATGATCTGCAAGACCACAAGGGACGGCAAGGGTATGACGCACATTTAGGTGAGCGCGGTGTCAAACTATCTGGTGGGCAACGCCAGCGTATCGCCTTGGCGCGCGCGATTTTGAAGGACGCGCCGATACTGGTGCTGGACGAGGCGACGTCCGCGTTGGACAGCGAAGTTGAAGCGTCCATCCAAGCCGCACTTGCCCGTGTGATGGAAGGCAAGACGGTTTTGGCGATTGCGCACCGACTGTCCACCCTAACCGAAATGGATCGGATCATCGTCATGGACACCGGACGGATTGTCGAAGTAGGGACGCACGAGGAATTATTGGCCCAGAACGGTCTGTATGCGCGTTATTGGAACCGCCAGTCCGGTGGGTTCTTGAATGCACGCGCCGCCGAATAGGGCTTTTGGATGTCGATGTGTCGCTGTATGGCCGAGACATGACAGAACATAAAATTATCCGACTTGGCCACCACGGCGACGGCATTGCCGATGGCCCAATCTATGCGCCCATTATTTTACCCGGTGAAGTGGTCACTGGCATGATTGATGGTCAAACTTTGCGTGATATTCGAATTGTTGAACCGAGTGATGATCGTGTTGTGCCACCGTGCCGTCATTTTAAGTCTTGCGGTGGTTGCCAGCTACAACACGCGTCTGATGCGTTTGTCGCGGATTGGAAACTGGGTGTTGTGCGTCAGGCGTTAGAGGCACATGGGTTAGAAACCGATCTGCGCCCGATTATTACCTCACCTTCTCTGTCACGCCGTCGCGCGACGTTTTCGGCCAAGCGCACGAAAAAAGGGGCAATGGCAGGCTTTCATGGGCGTGCATCTGATGTGGTGATTGAGGTGCCAGACTGTCAGCTCTTGCAGCCAGAAGTATTGGCTGGATTGCCTATTGCAGAAAAACTCGCGTTGGTTGGCACAAGCCGCAAAGCTGCTCTTGCGGTGACAATAACGTCATCAAAATACGGGTTAGATGTTGCCGTACAGAACGGGAAACCGCTGGATGGGCCATTGCAACAAGAATTGGCGCAGCTTTGTGATCAACTGGGACTTGCCCGATTGAGCTGGGATGGCGATGTGATTGCGATGCGCAATCCACCGCACCAACAATTTGGAAAGGCGCAAGTCACGCCCCCGCCGGGCGCGTTTTTACAAGCGACACATGAGGGTGAGGCGGCCTTGTTGGCGGCGGTGAAAGAAGCCGTTGGTTCGGCTGGCCATGTGGCGGATTTATTCGCGGGGTGCGGTACGTTTTCGTTGCCATTGGCTGAAACCGCCAGCGTCCATGCCGTAGAAAGCGAAGCAGAAATGTTATCCGCGCTTGATCACGGATGGCGGATGGCTGAAGGGTTAAAACCTGTCACGACAGCAACGCGTGATTTATATCGACGCCCAATGTTGCCTGACGAGTTGTTGAAGACACAAGCCGTTGTTCTAGACCCGCCACGCGCTGGTGCCGAAAGGCAAGTTGCAGAACTTGCAAAAACATCGGTTCCAAGCATCGCATATGTTTCCTGTAACCCAGTGACATTCGCGCGCGACGCACATGCATTGGTTACAGCGGGTTATGTTTTAAATTGGGTGCAGGTCGTGGACCAGTTCCGTTGGTCCTCACATGTGGAATTGGCTGCTTGTTTTACCAGACCTGCGTGATGTGCACGGGATTGCCAAAAGGCGACAATGCGCACGGCCAGTTTTTGATCACCTCTTTTTGACTGCGAAAACTTGCGCTATGTGGTAGGCCACTTTTAAAGGGCTGGAATAGCTTTTAGATTTGGGACGGCAGGACATGAAACGCAGAAATCTTATACTTGGTGGCACTGCATTGGTTGCTTTGGGGGCGTGTAGCTCTAGCAAATTCAAACGCTACAATGGGCCAGAGGTGACATATGTCATCGTGAATAAAGAAGAGCGTCGGATGATGCTCTTGCACCACGATAAGGTTCTTGAAGATTATAAGATCAAGCTGGGTTTTGCGCCCATTGGCCACAAGACATTTGAAGGTGACGGGCGCACCCCCGAAGGGCTGTATCGTATTGATCGGCGTAACCCGAACAGCAATTTTCATCTGTCATTGGGTATTTCGTATCCGAACGATAAGGATCGCGAAGTTGCTAAGGCTTTGGGTAAATCACCGGGCGGAGATATCTTTATCCACGGACAGAAGACCCCCGGAAAGAAAGATAAAGGCGATTGGACATGGGGCTGTATTTCAGTGACCAACAAGCAGATGGAAGACGTCTATGCTATGGTCCGCGATGGAACACCTATTGCGATCAATGCATGAATAAGTAGTGGGTACTGATCACCTAGATCAGTTGCCCATCACCATCGTCCACCAGATTTTCCCACCGTTTTCCTGATGCCAAGAAAAGCCCATGTTGCGGGAATCTGCTGACATGATGATGCGGCGTGTGTCTGGTTGTTCCATCCACGCAGCCAGTGTTTCAAGCTCGGTCTCATATGTTTCTGAGATGACTTCGCCAACGAGGCTGCCTGTGTACCCAACGCGCTGAATGCGATCGACGGGTGATGATCCGTCAGACCCAAAGTGCCAAGGGCGGTTTTGAACGGCCATGTCACGCGAATGCGTTGCTGCCGCGGCGTTTAGCTGTGGGTTAAGTTGCACAGGGGCACGGCCCGCTGACCCGCGTAGTGCATTAACCGAATCAAGCATACGGAATTGGATTTTGCCAGTATCGCCGTTTCGTATCTTGTATGCTTTTGGCAACGCCCGACCGTCAGATCCTATCGTGGTTGTCGCAGGTGCGCAGGCCGCTAGGGCAATCGTAAGGCTTAACAAAACAGATAGAATACGGATCACGGTGTTGCTCCACGCAAATTTGGTTTTTTCTGCCTTACAATGGGATGCGTTGCAGTTCAAACGCACATCGGCGTGACCTTGCCAGATGACGCGTGTTTGATTTGATACTGCGTCTTTCGGGTCATATATAATGCCTCATTGCGAGAAACGCGAAAATATGGAGGCATCAAATGTCTGACAAGCGATTTAATCTGAACAGCCGGAGAGCCTTTTTGGCGGGGTCCGCTGCGATGTTGGCCACGCCTGCGCTGGCGCAGGACGCGTCGGATGTGAATTCTGCCGCGACCACACAGAATGAACGCGATCTTACCGAAACGGTACGTCGCAACATCTCAAGCTTCCGTACGTTGGATTGGCGTCCATATTTCACCAACACAAACAAAGGCGCGATTTTGGTCGATATCGACAGCCGGGCTGTGCACTATTGGTCCGAAGATCAAAGCATCTACAAGCTGTATCCCTCAAGCGTGCCTTTGACAGATGATCTGACCCGCCGTGGTCGCACTCAGGTCATTTTGAAAGACCCAGAGCCATCTTGGCGCCCCACACCTTCTATGCTCAAGCGTAACCCAGAATGGCCTCCGTTCATTGGGCCCGGTCCTGATAATCCATTGGGCACCAGATCTTTGCACCTAAGCTGGACCTATTACCGTATCCACGGCACACATGACACACGCAAGATTGGCCGAAAGTCATCCAACGGATGTATTGGTCTGTACAATCAGCATATTGAAGAGCTTTACGCGATGGCCAAGGTAGGCACACAAGTGTTGCTTATTTGACGACATTGCGCTGATTCTGCGGCTGAAAAACGGAATCCGGGTTTGCATTCACCCAGCGATAATGTTTAGAAAGTTGCACGAGGTAAGTCTTGGGTGCGTGTATGTGCGTTTGTGCAGCACGCCTTTTCTGGAGATAAAGATATGAAAAAACTAGTACTCGCCGCTGCTTTGTCAGCTGCCGCTTCAACGGCATTTGCCGGTTCTTTGGCAGATCCAATCATCGAATCACCTGTTATCGTTGAAGAAGCTTCTTCTTCTTCTTCCGGCATCCTGATCCCGCTGCTTTTGCTGGTCGTGGTTGCTGCTGCTGTTGCTGCTGACTAAGCCAGTTACGGTTTATAAAATTAAAAAGGCGGTGTTTTTAACACCGCCTTTTTTGCATTCTAAGGGTAAGTTGCTGAATGTTTAATCCAGCCAACCTTTCAAGTTTTCCTCGATAATATTGGTTAATGCAGCGATGTGTGCATCCTCGTCGTTCAGGCACGGGATGTAGGTAAACTGCTCACCGCCCGCATGTTCAAAGCTCTCTTTGATCTCTTCGTTAATCTCTTCGAGTGTTTCAATACAATCTGCTGAAAACGCAGGGGCACAGACCGCGATGTTCTTGTTCCCAGCCTCAGCTTGGCGGGCGACCTCTTCGACGGTGTAGGGCTGCAACCATTCTTCAGGTCCGAACTTGGATTGAAAGGTTGTCATGATTTGAGTGTCATTCCAGCCGAGGCGTTCCTTTAGCAGGCGCGTCGTTTTCTGGCACTGGCAATGATACGGATCGCCCTCTGTCAGGTAGCGAATCGGGACGCCATGGTACGAACAAATCAGGATATCTGGCTTTGTTTCTGCCGCTGCATAGGCCGTTTCAATGGATTTTGCCAAAGCATCTATATAGTCTGGTTTATCAAAATACGCTGGGACCGTGCGTGCAGAAGGTTGCCATTTTTCTTTGCCAAGGGCCGCAAAAAACGCATCGTTTGCTGTGGCAGATGTGGCACCTGCGTAATGAGGGTACAGCGGAAAGAATAGAATTTTGTCGCAACCCGCGGCTGTCATCGCAGCGACCTTGGACTGTGTTGATGGGTTGCCATAGCGCATGCAAAAATCAACCATCACATCAGCGCCATAGCGTTCTTGCATCGCTGTCTTGATCTTGGCGGTTTGTGCTTTGGTAATGGTCATGAGGGGGCTTTCGCCCTCTGCCTCATTCCAAATGGATTTATAAGCCGCCCCGCTGGTAAAGGGTCGTTTTGTCAGGATCACCAATTGCAACAAGGGCTGCCAAAGCCATGGACTGTAATCAATGACGCGGCGATCAGACAGGAACTCGCCCAGATACCGACGCATAGACCAATAATCATAGTTATCAGGCGTGCCGAGGTTCGCCAGTAAAACACCAACCTTGGGCTTTGGTAACTTCGGGTGGTCGGGTTGGGCATGTTCCGGGCATGTGGCCTGCATTCAATTGTCCTTAGTAACTATGTTATCCTTGCTGAAATAGACGCTTTGCCTGCGGGGTCAATTGGGCAGTTTTGTCTCATCGGTGCGCAAGGCATCCGCCAACCGCTGTTTGGCAGAGCCGGGTCTCAGCGGTTTGGGTTGACTGTCATGTGGTGCCCAGCCGGTCAAAAATATCAATTCAAAGGTTGCGATGATACGGCCATTATCAGCGGCAAAATGCGTTTGATAAAGGTCCGCAGCATGTTGGAGAACACCACGCGCTGTCGGTCGACGCAGACGAGATTCCAATGCGTTTGTTTCACCCATCGCACGCAGGTCACGCATCAGATGCCATGCATCATCGTATTCAACGCGCAGGGGCAGGGCATCTGCCACAGGTAAGGCAAAGCCGGCCCGTTGCAGCAGCGCACCCATATCCCGTAACTCACCCATGGGTGCCACACGCGGCGATATGCCACCGCTTACGGTGGTTTCCGCTTGGCCCAAGCAAGCGCGCAATTCGTGTAATGTTTGACCGCCAAAGGCAACAGAGAGGAATAGACCGTCTGCCTGCAAAGCGCGTTTGCATTGGATCAATTGTCCAACAGGGTCATTCGCCCAATGCAATGACATTGCATGCAGGATGAGATCATGCTGGCCTTGTTCAAATGCCAAGACATCATTTGCAGGTACAAGCGCTGGATCAACTATTTGTTCTGCCCAGAAAGCGGGAAAATCTGTGACGATTCCCGGGGTCGTAAATGGTTTGTTAACCAACTCCAGACGATCTTTGATCTCGTCAGCCGCAGCTTGATGTAAAAACATACCTTCTAGCGTTGCACGGCTGCGCCGCCGGGCAAGTGCATCAAGATCGGTCATGGTTGGCTGTGTGGTCATTGGGGATCAATATGATGTTGTCACAGGGATTTCAAACCGCGTTAAACATAATCTATCCTGCGCGTTGTTTGACATGCGGTACGGTTGTGGATAGCGATTTTGGTCTGTGCGGTACATGTTGGCGTGATACTGCATTTGTTGGTGGCACGGTTTGTGACAGTTGCGGTGTGCCCTTACCCGGCGTTGATACAGGGGGTTCACCTCATTGTGATGCTTGCATTGAAACGCCGCGACCGTGGGTTCAGGGACGTGCGGCGTTGGCGTATCGGGATATGGGCCGCAAGCTGGTCTTATCCCTCAAACACGGTGATCGTCAGGAAATTGCCCACCCCGCATCTTTGTGGATGGCCAATGTGTTGCAGGGAATGTTGCCTGAAAATACGCTGATTGCACCGGTACCATTGCATTGGCTGCGGATGATCAAACGGCGCTACAATCAGTCTGCGTTGTTGGCCAAAGCGTTATCAACAAGGACAGGCCACGCGTGGTGCCCCGATTTGCTACAACGGCATCAGCGGACTCCTTCATTGGATGGATTGGGCCGCCAAGAACGTCATGATGTGGTGCAAAATGCGATTCGTATCCATCCAAAACGCAGGCATCAATTGGTTGGCCGCCCCATTCTATTAGTGGATGATGTGATGACATCTGGTGCCACATTAACCGCCACTGCCAATGCATGCCTTGATGCAGGTTCAGGTCCGGTGCGCATTGTAACACTGGCGCGCGTGGCCAAAGACACCTAAATCTCTTTCCAAGACTTTTGTTGAAAGGGACCGGGTCATGAAACCTGTAGAAATATATACCTCGCCATTGTGCGGCTTTTGTCATGCGGCCAAGCGTCTGTTGAACCAAAAAGGCGTTAGCTTTTCTGAAGTCAACGTATTGGCGCAACCCGGGCGTAAGGCGGAAATGATCAAACGTGCAAATGGGGGTCGTACTGTGCCGCAGATATTTATTGGCGACACACATGTTGGTGGGTGTGATGAACTGCATGCATTGGAACGCGCTGGCAAACTTGACGCGCTATTGGCTGCATGATGAAAACTGCGCTGTTGCAACTTAACGTATCGGACGAACCACACGCGAATTTGCCTGTAACGGTTCAGATGGTGCGCGATGCCGCAGCGCAGGGCGCGCAGTTTGTATTGACCCCAGAAGTGACCAACTGCCTATCGACCAGCCGCGAACACCAAAACAGTGTTTTGCAGCTTGAGGCGGATGACATCACATTGGCGGCCTTGCGCGATGTCGCTGCCGATACGGGTATCTGGCTTTTGATTGGGTCACTTGCCCTCAAGACGACGGACGCAGATGGGCGTTTTGCCAACCGATGTTTCCTGATTGCGCCAGACGGGTCAATCGCTGCGCGATATGATAAGATACACATGTTTGATGTGCAGATTAACGAAACAGAGACTTATCGCGAATCAGCAGGATATCGCCCCGGTGCACAGGCAGTTGTCGCGCAGACCCCTTTTGCTAAAATCGGGCTGAGCATTTGTTACGACATGCGTTTTCCATTGCTGTATCAGGCGCTGGCAACAGCGGGTGCGCAAATTTTGACCGCACCCGCTGCGTTTTCGCCTGTCACGGGGGCGGCGCATTGGCATGCTTTGCTGCGCGCACGTGCAATTGAAACCGGATGTTTCGTTTTGGCACCAGCGCAAACCGGCACACATGCCAGCAGCAAACATAAGACACGCGATACTTATGGGCATTCTTTAGTCGTTGATCCGTGGGGGGAAGTTATTTTAGATGCGAAAACAATCCCCGGCGTTTACATCTTTGATCTGGATATGGAAAAAGGAGAGGTGGCGCGCAAAAAAGTGCCAAGCCTCGCCAACAGGCGTGATTTTTCCGACCCCTGATCGGGTGCCAACATGACGGACGATAAAAATACCTTAGCGATTCTATTGTTCAGTGAATTGCTGGCTGCGGATCAATCTGTGCGTAACCGGCTGACCCGCGTGCTTCCCAAAGGCATGGAAATCTCTCACTTTTCAGTGCTGAACAATTTGGCGTGGCACGGAAGCGAACGATCGCCTGCCAAGCTGGCTGAGACATTTAATGTCACTCGGGGGGCGATGACCAATACCCTCAGTAAACTGGAATGGGCGGGATATGTGCATATCAGGCCCGATTGGGATGATGCCCGTCGCAAGATGGTTGGGATCAGCCCGGCAGGGCGGTTGGCCCATGTGAACGCGATTTCTGCGATTACTCCGATGATCAACAAAGTGGTCGAAGAATTAGGCGAAGACCAAGCGCGCGCGGCCTTGCCCATTCTGCGCGAGATCAGAACCCAGTTGAGTTAATCTGGCTTTGTGCTGGCTGTGACATAGTTCACGCTTAGGTCCCGGTCCGACAAACGCCATGACCACGCAATTGGATTAAAAACGAATCCTTTGCGGTCCACGGGCTCCATTCCTGATTTTGAAAGCAGATCGAACAATTCGTCGGGCGTGATGAACTTTGACCACTCATGGGTGCCTTTGGGCAGCCAGCGCATGATGTGTTCAGCTCCAACAATCGCCATCATATAGGATTTCGGATTGCGGTTGATGGTTGAACAAATGTGCAAGCCGCCGGGCTTTAACAGTTGTCGGCACGCGATAAGGTAATCAATGGGCGAGGCGACGTGTTCGACGACTTCCATGTTCAGGACCACGTCAAATTGTTCGCCCGCCGCTGCCATCGCTTCGGCTGTGGTGTGGCGATAATCAATATCGAGGCCTGATTGCTGCGCATGGACCTGCGCCACCGGGATGTTGCGTTCGGCTGCATCTGCGCCAACCACATCTGCACCCAGTCGCGCCATCGGTTCAGCCAGCAACCCGCCACCACATCCGATGTCTAAGATTCGCAATCCCTTGAACGGCTCTGATGATTTCAGATCGCGGTCAAACTCACCTGCAATCTGTGTTGTAATGTAATCCAACCGACACGGGTTCAGCATGTGCAGCGGTTTGAATTTGCCGTTCAAATCCCACCATTCCGCGGCCATTGCTTCAAACTTGGCAATCTCGGCGGGGTCTACGGTTGTTTGATGCGCTTGCATTCTGCGCTCCCTATGCTCTTGTGTGCTGAAAGACTATATAGGGCCATGATGGACAAATTTCCCGACCAAAAACGCGCGGTGCAGTATCTTTATCCGCCGATTGACCCGTTCGATCAACGTATGTTGGCCGTTGGGCAAGGTCATAATATTTATGTTGAGCAATGCGGCAACCCCAGCGGCATCCCTGTTGTGGTGTTGCATGGTGGTCCTGGCGGTGGATGTAGCCCATCGATGCGGCGGTATTTTAACCCGTCAAAGTATCGGATAATTCTGTTTGATCAGCGCGGCTGTGGGCGATCACGGCCGCATGCATCGGTCACAGATAATACCACATGGCATTTGGTCGCGGACATTGAGCTGATTCGCGTCACGCTTGGTATTGATAGCTGGATTGCGTTTGGGGGGTCATGGGGTGCCACGCTTGCGTTGATCTATGCGCAAAGCCATCCGGAGGTCGTGCGCAATCTGGTCCTGCGTGGTGTGTTCCTGATGACCCAATCCGAATTGGATTGGTTTTATGGTGGAGGCGCGGGAAAATTCTGGCCCGAAGTATGGGCGCGGTTTGTCACGCTGATCCCAGAAGGTGAACGCAGTGACATGATCAAAGCTTACCACCAGCGTCTGTTTTCTGGCGATATCCCGACTGAACAAAAATACGGTAAAGCTTGGGCGGCGTGGGAAAATGCACTGGCGTCTATTCATTCATCTGGTGCTGCCCATGAGGGACCAGCGGATTACGCGCGTGCATTTTCGCGACTTGAGAATCACTATTTTACCAATGCCGGGTTCTTAGAATTCGACGGACAGATTTTGGCGCATATGGACCGTATCGCGCATATACCCGGCGTTATCGTTCAGGGGCGCTATGACATGATTTGCCCACCGACCAGCGCCTATGCCGTGTCCGAAAAATGGCCAAATAGTGAATTGAAAATGGTACGCAATGCAGGCCATGCATTGTCCGAACCGGGCATCAGCGCGGAATTGGTGCGTGCCATGGATCGGATCGCTGGCATATGACACAGCGTAACCCGCTTTTAGATCGTCGCGCCCTATTTGCTTCAGGTGCTGCTGCTGCATTGCTGGCGGCTTCGGGTGTGTCAGCAGGCGGTGTGCCGCGCACTGGTGGTCGTTTGCGGATCGCTTTGTCTGGGGCGGCGCGCAGCGACAGTTGGACAATTGGGGATGGCTTGTTCATGCAAGTTGCCCGGCAAGGTTTGGTTTTTGATACACTGACCGAAGTCGCTGCTGATGGGACATTGCGTGCAGAACTTGCGACGCAGTGGCACACAACCGATGGTGGGCGTGAATGGCTATTTGACTTGCGCAAGTCAGTTCCGTTTCACGATGGTTCAGAACTGACTGCAAAGGATGTGGTTGCCAGTCTTGCGCCGCTTTTTGGTACACGTGCCAAAATTACAGCCGCAGGAAAGCACAGTTTACAGATCAATCTTGATGCGCCCGATGCAGGTTTGCCGTTGCTCTTATCCCGGCCAGAATTTGTAATCCGGCCTGCCCACGCACCAGAGGCAGGAATTGGCACAGGGTTGTATCAGTCAAAGTCCTTTAAACCGGGCCAGCAATTGCTGACGAAGCGGGTTAAAGCGCATTACAAAGATATGGAAGCTGGTTGGTTTGACGAAGTTGAATTGATGTCGATCCCATCTGAAGAAGTCCGCGCTCAAGCTTTGGGGGAATATTTGGTTGATGCAGTGGATTTGACAGATGCTAGTCTTCTGGCCGATCTGCCGGATATGATTGTCCTTCCGCATGGACGCAATGCGGTTCAAGCCCTTTCACGAGACCTCTCTCACTCTTCGCTTGTCAGTAACCTGCGTCCGTTTGACAACCTGCGGGCGGCAGAGCGCTGGTGGTTTACATAAGGCGTTTACAGACTCCGCTTGCAGTTCTGCCTTACACCCCCTATATCGCTTTCAACAGCGGCGCGTTCGGGTCCAAACCAAACGTACCACCGAACTTCTTGAACGGGCCGCGCGCCCGTTTTTTTGTGCTTAAGGACAATATGACCAACCACTTGCCTACTTCAAACACGTTAATCGCAAAAGCCGCCATTGACCGCCGTATGGCCGAAATCATCACACCGGTGATTGAGGATATGGGGTTTGAATTGGTGCGCGTGCGTCTGATGTCGGGCAAGACGACGATATTGCAGATCATGGCAGACCGCCCAGATGCTGGTATTGAGGTTGATGAACTTGCCCTGATTTCTCAGGCGATTGGCGCGACTTTAGATGTCGAAGATCCGATTGTTGAGGAATATACCCTTGAAGTGTCCAGCCCCGGTATCGACCGTCCGCTGACACGTCTAAAAGATTTCGACATGTTTGAAGGCTACGAGGCCAAGATCGAGACCGAAGAATTGATCGAAGGTCGCCGCCGCTTCAAGGGGCAGCTGGCGGGTGTCGAAGGTGATGAGGTGCTGATCAACGTCGAAGAAGGCACTATTGGTTTGAAATTTGACTGGTTGTCAGATGCTAAATTGGTCCTGACCGACGAGTTGATCAAAGAAATGCTGCGCCAGCGCAAAGCGTCCGGTGCAATCGACGAAACCAAATTTGATGAGATTCAGACAGAAGAGTCTGATGAGGGAGACAAATAATGGCCATTACATCTGCAAACCAGCTTGAGTTGCTGCAAACCGCCGAGGCGGTTGCGCGCGAAAAGATGATCGACCCCGGTTTGGTGATCGAAGCGATGGAAGAATCGCTCGCCCGTGCAGCCAAGTCGCGTTACGGCGCGGAAATGGACATTCGCGTTGCGATCGACCGCAAGACAGGTCGCGCGACGTTTACCCGCGTGCGTACAGTTGTGGCCGAGGAAGAGCTTGAGAATTATCAGGCGGAATTCACTGTAGCCCAAGCCAAAGATTACATGGACAACCCCGAAGTTGGTCAGCAGTTCATCGAAGAAGTGCCGCCAGTCGAAATGGGTCGTATCGCCGCACAATCCGCCAAGCAGGTGATCTTGCAAAAGGTCCGTGAAGCAGAGCGTGACCGTCAGTACGAAGAATTCAAAGACCGCGCAGGCACGATCATCAATGGTTTGGTCAAGCGCGAAGAATACGGCAACGTTATTGTGGATGTGGGTGCTGGCGAAGCGATCCTGCGTCGCAACGAGAAAATTGGCCGCGAATCATATCGCCCCAACGACCGTATCCGCGTTTACATCAAAGACGTGCGTCGCGAGCAGCGTGGCCCACAGATTTTCCTAAGCCGTACGGCGCCAGAATTCATGGCCGAACTGTTCAAGATGGAAGTGCCTGAGATCTATGACGGCATCATCGAGATCAAAGCCGTTGCCCGTGATCCGGGTTCACGCGCTAAGATTGCTGTGATCAGCTATGATAATTCCATCGATCCCGTCGGTGCCTGTGTTGGTATGCGTGGTTCGCGCGTTCAGGCCGTTGTGAACGAACTTCAGGGTGAAAAGATCGACATCATTCCATGGAATGACGACCAGCCGACGTTCCTTGTAAACGCATTGCAGCCCGCGGAAGTATCCAAAGTTGTTTTGGATGAAGAGGCCGGTAAAATCGAAGTTGTTGTTCCAGAAGAACAGTTGTCACTGGCCATTGGGCGTCGTGGCCAAAACGTGCGTCTTGCGTCCCAGCTGACTGGCCTCGACATCGATATCATGACCGAGGAACAAGAAAGCCAGCGTCGTCAGGCAGAATTTGAACTGCGCACCAAGCTGTTCATGGACAACCTTGATCTGGACGAATTCTTTGCCCAACTGCTGGTGTCCGAAGGGTTCACCAACCTCGAAGAAGTTGCCTATGTCGAAGTTGATGAATTGACTGTCATTGATGGCGTTGACGAAGATACCGCCAGCGAATTGCAGGCCCGCGCCCGTGATGTGTTGGAAGCGAAAAACAAAGCGGCGATGGATGCGGCCCGTGCGTTGGGTGTCGAAGACAGCCTGGTTGAATTCGAAGGTCTGACACCCCAAATGCTAGAAGCGCTGGGCAAGGACGATGTGAAAACGCTGGAAGATTTCGCAACCTGCGCAGATTGGGAATTGGCTGGCGGTTGGACAACTGTTGATGGCGAGCGGGTTAAAGATGACGGTGTGCTTGAACCGTTTGAGATTTCTTTGGAAGATGCACAAAGCATGATTATGACAGCACGTGTCATGTTAGGTTGGGTTGATCCTGCGGAATTGGAAGCAGACGACGCAGAAGATGACGAAGACCTAACTGAGGAGACCGAGGCCTGATCTCAGGCCTCGGAGGTTCCTGATGGGTCGCGGTGGCGTTCCAAATGACCGGGATAACGGTCCTGATCGCAAGTGCATTGCCACGGGCGAAGTGCAACCTAAGTATGGGTTGGTGCGCTTCGTTGTTGGCCCTGATGATCAGGTCTTTCCTGACATTTTGGGTAAACTGCCGGGGCGGGGCATGTATGTTGCTGCCGATCGGGCTGCACTTGATTTGGCTGCTAAAAAGAACCTTTTTTCGCGGGCTGCCAAACAGCCCGTAAAAGTGCCTGATGATTTGACGGACGAAGTCGAAAAGCAGCTTGCGCGGCGTGTGGTCGATCTGATCTCGCTCCAACGCAAAGCAGGAAAAGCAGTTGCTGGCTATGAAAAGGTCAAAAGCTGGCTGCAAATGGAAGAAGCCGAAGTGCTGGTTCAAGCCTCTGATGGGTCGGGACGTGGTAAATCGAAACTAAGTACGCCGCATTACGGTCATTATATTGGCTGGCTGACGGCAGATGAATTGGGTTTGGCATTCGGGCGCCAAACTGTGATACATGGGGCGCTCGCCTCTGGTGGACTCACGCAACGTGTTGTAGAGGAAGCCGGAAGACTAAGAGGCGTGCGCGTAATCGAGACTGGCAAGGGCCAGTCGAAAGGATAGACAATCGTAATGAGCGATAGTGACGGAAGAAAAACATTGGGTCTGGGCGGTTCGCGTCCCAGCAACGTAAAGCAGAGCTTTAGCCACGGGCGTACTAAGAACGTTGTGGTCGAAACCAAACGCAAACGCGTTGTGGTGCCGAAGCCGGGTGGCCACAAGCCAACTGGACCGGGTGCCGGACCTGTAAGCGACCCTTCCAAGCGTCCCGCAGGCATCACTGATGCGGAAATGGATCGTCGTCTAAAGGCGGTTCAGGCTGCTAAGGCTCGCGAGACCGAAGAAGCGGCTGCACGTGAAGCCGAGGAAAAGGCGCGCGCAGAAGATCGCGAACGCCGCCGCGCTGAGATCGAAGCCAAAGAAGCGGAAGACCGCGAGCGCGAAAACGCCCTCAAGGCAAAAGCCGATGAGGAAGAGCAAGCCAAGCGTGATGCAGAGGCCGCGGCACAAGCTGCCGCCGCCCCGTCCGAGCCTGCCGCAGCGCGTCCAGCGCCAAACAAACAGGCCCCCGGTCCAGCAGTTCGCAAGACCGAGCGTGACCGCGAAGACACCGACAAGCGCAACAAGCAGCAGAACGAAGACAACCGTCGTTCTGGTAAGCTGACGCTGAACCAAGCACTTGCTGGCGGCGAAGGTGGACGTCATCGTTCCATGGCGCAGATGAAGCGCAAGCAAGAACGCGCACGTCAAAAGGCGATGGGCGGCAATGTTGAGCGCGAAAAGATCATTCGCAACGTGAACCTGCCTCCGGCGATTGTGGTGTCTGAATTGGCCGCACGTATGGCCGAGAAAACGGGTGCGGTTGTCAAGGCGTTGATGAACAACGGTTTGATGGTCACGCAGAACGAAACGATTGATGCGGATACTGCTGAACTGATCATCGAGGAATTTGGCCACAAAGTGGTGCGCGTTTCAGATGCTGACGTTGAGGATGTGATCAAGATTGAAGAAGACGATCCAAAAGACTTGGTGGATCGTCCTCCGGTTATCACGATCATGGGCCACGTTGACCACGGTAAAACATCACTGCTTGATGCGATTCGTAATGCGAAAGTTGTTGCTGGCGAAGCAGGCGGCATCACGCAACACATCGGTGCCTATCAGGTCACAACTGATGGCGGTCAGGTGTTGTCCTTCTTGGATACGCCGGGTCACGCGGCGTTTACGTCGATGCGCTCACGTGGCGCCCAAGTCACGGATATCGTTGTGTTGGTTGTTGCGGCAGATGATGCCGTGATGCCACAGACAATCGAAGCGATTGCCCACGCGAAAGCGGCCAAAGTGCCAATGATCGTGGCGATCAACAAAATCGATAAGCCTGCGGCGAATGCCGACAAGGTGCGCACCGATTTGTTGCAGCATGAAGTGATTGTCGAAAAAATGTCTGGTGAAGTGCAGGACGTCGAAGTTTCTGCAACAACCGGTCAGGGTCTTGATCAGTTGCTTGAGGCAATTGCGTTGCAGTCCGAAATTCTTGAACTCAAAGCCAACCCAAATCGCGCCGCCGTTGGTGCCGTGATCGAAGCACAGCTTGATGTGGGTCGTGGTCCTGTTGCGACGGTTCTGGTTCAGAACGGTACGCTGCGCCAAGGCGATATCTTTGTTGTGGGTGAGCAGTACGGTAAGGTTCGTGCACTGATCGACGATCAAGGCAACCGCGTCAAAGAAGCGGGACCGTCGGTTCCGGTTGAGGTTCTTGGCCTGAACGGCACACCCGAAGCGGGCGACGTGTTGAACGTAACAAGCACCGAAGCGCAAGCGCGTGAGATTGCTGATTACCGTGCCAATGCCGCGAAGGACAAACGTGCGGCGGCTGGTGCTGCTACCACGTTGGAACAGTTGATGGCGAACGCCAAGGCTGACGAAGATGTCAGCGAACTGCCGATCTTGGTCAAAGCCGACGTGCAGGGTTCTGCCGAAGCGATTGTTCAAGCGATGGAAAAAATCGGCAACGACGAAGTACGTGTACGGGTTCTGCATTCAGGTGTGGGCGCGATCACGGAAACCGACGTTGGTCTGGCCGAGGCATCTGGTGCGCCAATCATGGGCTTTAACGTCCGTGCGAACGCATCTGCGCGCAATACAGCGAACCAAAAGGGCGTCGAAATCCGGTATTATTCGGTAATCTATGACCTTGTTGACGATGTAAAAGCGGCCGCCTCTGGCTTGCTGAGCAACGAGATCAAAGAGAACTTCATCGGATATGCGAATATCAAAGAAGTGTTCAAGGTCACGGGCGTTGGCAAAGTCGCGGGTTGTTTGGTTACCGAAGGCGTTGCACGCCGCTCTGCTGGTGTGCGTTTGCTGCGTGACAACGTGGTGATCCATGAGGGTACGCTGAAAACGCTCAAGCGCTTTAAAGATGAAGTGCCAGAAGTACAGTCCGGTCAGGAATGCGGCATGGCGTTCGAGAACTACGATGATATTCGTCCAAACGATGTGATCGAGATTTTCACCCGCGAGGAAGTGACTCGTACGCTGAGCTAACTCAGACTGTATATAGAAAAGAAAAAGGGGCTGCGAAAACGCGGCCCCTTTTTTCGTAGATTATAGAAAAGAATTTAGCTTTTGCGGAGCACTGGCATCCCGGCATAGACGGTATCATCAACCTTAACGGCAATGCGTCCATCGGGCATGTCTTTTACAAAAATGCCCTGAACGGACACGCAGCTTCCGATTGTGATTGTGCGCAGCATAAGGCTTCCCCCCCCAGAAAGATATGTTCATCCTAACCAACAATCTGGCGATTGCTATAGGATTGTTTCAAATCTGACAAAAATTTAAGCGGATATTTTAGGCGGGTGCGCGAAATACGCTCACAACCAATCTCGCAGGATCGGGATCAGCGGAATATCTGCTGCTGGCATTGGATACTCACGCATATCATTGGGCCGTACCCATTTCAAAACCTGCCCTTCACGCGCCATTGGCGTGCCTTGCCATTTGCGACAGGCAAAGAGCGGCATAAGCAGATGAAAATCGTCATAGCTGTGGCTGGCAAAGGTCAGTGGAGCAAGGCAGGACGCCCATGTATCTATGCCTAACTCTTCCTGTAGCTCTCTGATCAAGGCAGCTTCGGGTGTTTCACCCGTTTCGACCTTGCCGCCGGGAAACTCCCAAAGCCCAGCCATTGATTTGCCCGGCGGGCGCTGTGCAAGCAACACGCGCCCGTCGACATCAATCAGCGCAACAGCAGAGACAAGAACAACTTTCATGTCCGGCTATGACCGGTAATCGGCGTTAATCTCAATGTAGCCATGGGTAAGATCGCAAGTCCAAACGGTTGCTGACCCGGAACCGAGACCCAGGTCAACACCAATGACGATGTTCTGACCCTTCATATGCGCCGCTGCGGCGTCTTCTGAATAATCAGGACTACGCCAGCCATCTTTGGCAACTTCGATGTCACCAAACCGGATGGATAGCAGATCGCGGTCTGCTGCGGCCCCAGATTTTCCGATGGCCATAACGACACGGCCCCAATTCGGATCTTGGCCCGCTATTGCCGTTTTAATCAGAGGTGAATTGGCAATGGCCATCGCGTGAATCTTGGCATCTGCGTCATTGGAGGCACCGGAAACAGCAACTTCGATGAATTTGGTCGCGCCTTCGCCATCCTGAACAACTTGATGGGCGAGGTTCATCATCACATCATGTAGCGCGGTTTTGAAAGCTTGGCTGTTGGTTGCATCAACGCCAGATGCGCCTGTCGCTGCGACAATCAAACTGTCTGATGTCGATGTGTCACTATCGACAGTGATGCAGTTGAATGTCTTTTCGGTGTGTTGTGAAACCATCGATTGCAATTCTGCTTGGTCCACAATCGCGTCGGTAAATATATAAACCAACATGGTTGCCATGTCGGGTGCGATCATCCCTGACCCTTTGGCGATGCCGGCAATCTTAACAGGTTTTCCGTCAACATCGACGTATGCCGCCGCGCCTTTTGGGAAGGTATCGGTGGTCATGATGGCCTTGGCCGCGGCTGCGATACCCTGCGCATCCAGTTTAGCTGGTAAATCACCTAAAACAGCCGTCACACGTTCATGAGGAAGCGGCTCTCCAATAACGCCAGTGGAGGAGGTGAAGACACGGGATTGCGGAACACCGCAAGCAGTGGCCACAGCTTGGGTAATCGCCTCAACAGATGCAACACCGTTACGCCCTGTAAAGGCGTTAGCATTGCCTGAATTCACCAAGATCGCGGCACCTTCATCTGATGTGCCGCCAATTTTGGACTGACAATCGAGCACGGGTGCTGCACGGGTCGTGGATTTTGTGAAGGCACCGGCAATTGTTGTCCCAGACGTCAGCTGGGCCAACATCACATCTGTGCGCCCTTGATATTTTACGCCGGCAGCGGCAGTTGCAAACTGCACACCCTCAATGACAGGCAGATCAGGAAAATTAGCCGGGGCTAAGGGTGAAACAGACGTGATCTTGGCCATTCTTTATTCCAACCATTCGATATTTTTGATGACAGAAGGATCAATCGTGGTCGACGCAGTTGTGTCCACTTCAGCGGCTTCTGTGACCGCTTCAATTGTCGTTTGGGCAATTGTCTGGCGGATCTGAATGTCTAACTCTTCGCGCACGTCTTCTAGCGGCGGTGCGTCCTTGGTGCGTTTTTCGTTCAACAGGATCACGTGCCAGCCAAACTGGGTTTTGATCGGCGCAGATATCTCACCGTCTTCCAATTCAACAGTCGCCGCCTCAAAGGATGGCACCATCATGCCTGAGCTAAACCAGCCCAGCGATCCGCCGTTGGGGCCGGATGGGCCAGTTGATTTCTCTTTTGCAAGTTCGGCAAAATCGGCACCAGCGGCCAATTCTTCGACAAGCGCATTTGCCTCTTCTTCTGTTTCAACCAGAATATGAGAGGCGTTATATTCAATTTCTGGATCAGCAGACCCATATTGTTCTTCATAAGCGACTTTGATCGCATCTTCTGTATCAGCCTGCGCCATCGCTTGCTCAACGGCCTCTGCTGCGTGCAGTGACCGTGTTTCATTTTCCAAGGACAACACAACGCGAGCTGGCAATTCACCTTTAATGGTGTCGGCCAAGGCTGTTTGTTGAACAAGTTGTTCCAGAATTCCGGTAAACAATACGTCATCGGGCAGCTGCTGATATTGCTCTGGCAGAGTGGCGCGCGCCACGATCATGTGGCCAACGGTGATGTCTTTGCCGTTTACTGTGGCCACCACCGTGTCGATGGTTGGGGCATCCTGGGCCATTACCGGGAGGGATAGAACGGTGGCCATCGCGACAGATGCCAGAAAAGTGCGGGTTTTTTGCATGTATTGTCCTATCGTTACCCGTTGAAACGGGCTGCTACATTGACAGTTTTTGGTGCGACCCTTACATCGCCCTATGGGCGCTGCTTGGGTGCTTTGTTCACCCAACTATCTATGGGCTGATGAAGGTCTGAGCAAGTAGATCGGCGCAAACATCACAACTTCGGCTGGAGATTACATGCTGGGTATCGGAACAATCGCCAAAAAGGTCTTTGGCACCCCCAATGACCGCAAAATCAAGGCGACGCGCCCGCTGGTTGAAAAAATCAACGCGCTAGAGCCAGAGTTTGAAAAACTGAGCGATGAAGGTCTGAAAGATAAGACTGAAGAATTTGCCAAGCGGGCGATGGAAGGCGAGAGCCTTGATGATCTGCTGCCCGAAGCCTTTGCGAACTGTCGCGAGGCAGCGCGCCGGACCTTGGGTTTGCGTGCCTTTGATACACAGATGATGGCGGCGATTTTTCTGCACCAAGGCAATATTTCAGAGCAAAAGACTGGTGAAGGTAAAACCCTGACCGCGTCATTGGCGGCCTATCTGAATGCGCTGACTGGCAAAGGCGTACACATCGTTACGGTTAACGAATATCTGGTGCAGCGTGATGCTGATTGGATGGGCAAGGTGTTTGGGGCGCTTGGTCTGACCACCGGTGCCGCCGTATCGAACATGGCTGAAGACGAAAAGCGCGCGGCGTACGATTGTGATATCACCTATGCCACCAACAACGAGTTGGGCTTTGATTATTTGCGCGATAACATGAAATCGAACCTCGCGGATATTTTTCAGAAAAACCATCACTATGCGATTGTGGACGAGGTTGACAGTATCCTGATCGATGAGGCGCGCACGCCGCTGATCATTTCGGGCCCATCGCAAGATCGCTCTGAAATGTATCAGGTGGTGGATAAACTGATCCCATCGTTGCAGGACAGCCATTTTGAACTGGATGAAAAAACCCGCAACGTCACCTTTACGGATGATGGCAATGAGTTTCTTGAGGAACAATTGCGCGCTCATGGCCTGCTTGAGGAAGGTCATACAATGTATGACCCCGAAAGCACGACGGTTGTGCACCACGTCAATCAAGGCCTTCGTGCGCACAAACTATTCCAGCGCGACAAAGACTATATTGTGCGGGATGGTGACGTTTGTTTGATTGACGAATTTACGGGCCGTATGATGACGGGTCGACGTTTGTCTGATGGTCTGCATCAAGCGATTGAGGCCAAAGAAGGTGTCGACATTAAGCCCGAAAACGTGACGCTGGCGTCAGTGACCTTCCAAAACTACTTCCGTCTTTATGATAAATTGGCTGGCATGACGGGTACTGCCCTGACTGAAGCCGAGGAATTTGCAGAAATCTACGGTCTTGGCGTGATCGAAGTGCCGACAAATGTGCCAGTTGCGCGCGTTGACGAAGATGATGCGGTATATCGGACCGCTCGTGAAAAATACGAGGCAATGATCGAAAAGGTCAAAGAAGCGAACGCCAAAGGCCAGCCTTGCCTTGTTGGTACAACCTCGATTGAGAAATCAGAACAGTTGAGCCAAATGCTGACGACGGCAGGCATCAAACATAATGTTCTTAACGCCCGCCAGCACGAGCAAGAAGCGCAGATTATTGCGGATGCCGGTAAATTCGAAGCGGTCACGATCGCCACAAATATGGCTGGTCGTGGTACGGATATTCAATTGGGCGGTAACGTCGAACTCAAGGTTCTTGAGGCAATTGATAAAGATCCAGATGCAGACCCGATCGCGGTGCGCGCCAAAATCGAAGCGGAACACGCTGATGAAAAGAAAAAGGTTCTAGAGGCCGGTGGCCTTTATGTTCTGGCCTCTGAACGTCATGAAAGCCGTCGGATTGATAACCAATTGCGTGGCCGTTCTGGCCGTCAGGGTGATCCGGGGCGCACGTCCTTCTTCCTTTCTTTGGAAGATGACTTGATGCGCATCTTTGGGTCTGAACGGTTGGAAAAAGTACTGACCACATTGGGCCTGAAAGAAGGTGAGGCGATCATTCACCCTTGGGTCAATAAATCACTCGAACGGGCACAGGCCAAAGTTGAAGGACGTAACTTTGACATACGTAAACAGTTGTTGAAATTTGATGATGTGATGAATGAACAGCGCAAGGTCATCTTTGGCCAACGGCGCGACATCATGGAAACACAAGATCTGAACGATATCGTCACGGACATGCGCCATCAGGTCATTGATGATTTGATCGATACCTACATGCCGCCAAAAACCTACGCTGACCAGTGGGACAGCCAAGGCTTCTATGCTGCTGTGATTGAACAGCTCAACATGGACCTGCCCATTATTGCATGGTGTGAAGAAGAAGGTGCTGATGACGAGGTCATTCGTGAGCGTTTGATCGAAGCATCAGACAAGATGATGGCGGACAAGGCCGAAATCTTTGGCGATGAAAATATGCGCAACATTGAAAAGCAGTTGTTGTTGCAATCCATTGACGGCAAGTGGCGTGATCACTTGATGACGCTTGAACATCTGCGTTCTGTTGTTGGTTTCCGCGGTTATGCGCAGCGTGATCCATTGAATGAATACAAGAACGAATCGTTCCAATTGTTCGAAAGCATGCTGGACAGTCTGCGTCAGGACGTGACCCAAAAGTTAGGTCAAATCCAGCCAATGACTGCGGAAGAACAGCAGGCAATGATTGAAGAAATGAAGGCACGCCAAGCGCAGATGGAGGCGCCTGTGACGACCGACACGCCAGAAAACCAACCTGCGCCAATTGTCGAAGGCTTTGATGAAGGTGATCCTGCAACTTGGGGCAATCCCGGTCGAAACGATGCCTGCCCTTGTGGCAGCAGTAAGAAGTTCAAGCACTGTCATGGGCGGCTCGCCTAAACCGTTGTCGCCAAGGTTGCCATTATTTTGCCCAAAACTTCCCTTTTCAGGGCCATAACCCGGCCCTGATCCTACGCGATACCTTTCCTCGAACGATTCCGTTGAAAGGGAATGGGCAGATGTCGCACATAAAAGAAATTCTGACAGCAGTTGGGACGCTTGGCTGTGCCATTGGCATTGGTTTTATCATGCAAAGTTCCGATACGGCTGAAAAGCGCTATGGGAACGGCGATGGCCAGATTGAGCGCACGGAACCGGGTGAAGCAGCGTTAAAAGGCGCTGATGCCGGCAACACCTTGCTGGATGTCCAAGAGATTACACTTACCTCAGCTGAGTTTGATACATCCCTTGATGTGCCGGTGCCTAGCGTGGATAGCCAAGTTACAACAGTTTCTGCACCTACAAGTATCTTACCAGAACCTGACCTGCCCGGTCCTGCTGTGGCCACGCCTGCATGCGAAATCGTGGCCAGTGCCCGCGCGGTTGCGGCGGCTATGGTGAATTTGAGCATGACAGCGTCTTGCTTGCCGGGCGAACGCGTGACTGTGCACCACAATGGCATGATCTTTACTGAAACAACGTCTGATACAGGCAATTTGGACATCACTGTGCCTGCGTTGGCCCAAGACGCTGTGTTCATTGTTGCATTCTCAAATGGCGATGGTGCTGTGGCGCAAACCAAAGTCGAAGAGCTGGTTGATTTCGATCGTGTGGTTTTGCAGTGGAAAGGCCAAACGGGATTTGAAATTCACGCCCGTGAATTTGGCGCAGACTATGGTGCGCGCGGTCATGTTTGGGCGGGCGATCCTGGTGATATTGCAGCGGCAGTCACAGGCAATAGCGGTTTGATCATGCAAATGGGTGATACAAATGTGCCGGACGCCTTGTTTGCCGAAGTATATAGTTTCCCCAAAGCTGCCACATCGCAGAACGGCGATATCGCGTTGAGTGTCGAAGCTGAGGTGAATAAAGCGAACTGTGGGCTAGAGATAGAGGCACAATCGCTAGAGGTTGGTGCCGATGGTCAGGTGAAAACGCAAAATTTAACGCTGTCTGTGCCAGAATGTGACGCGATTGGTAACTTTCTAGTGTTGAATAATCTGCTCCAAGACCTGAAAGTCGCGCGTAACTAACGCAACGCTTGGTGTCATATGACAATCCTGAAACGTGCGGCGGTCTTCGCCGCACTTTTTCTTTTTTCCAGCCATCCTGTCATGGCTCAAGACGTCACGCTGACTTCGCGTGACGGCAAAGTGGAACTGAGTGGAACGCTATTAGGGTTTGATGGTGAATTTTACAGGCTTACAACAGACTACGGCGAGCTAACCGTTGATGGGTCTGGTGTTTCCTGTGCTGGACCGGGCTGTCCAAATTTGCAGGATTTTGTCGCTGAAATTCAAATGTCCGGCTCTGCAACAATGGGTGCCGTGCTTATGCCTGCGCTTATTGATACGTTTGCGCAGCGCAACGGATATAGTATTGCGCGCGAAGAGGTGGACGCAAACCGCTTTGCTTACCTGCTTACAAAGGTTGAAACAGGCAAACTGTCTGCCCGTTTTGGGTTTCGCGCGACAAATACGGATGAAGGCTTTGCTGATCTACTTGCAGATGAAGCGGATGTTGTCATGGCGCTTCGGGAAATTCGAAAAGAAGAGCGCATCAACGCCAGAGAAGCAGGTATGGGCGATCTGACGGGCGCGAACCGAAGCCGTGTTTTGTCATTGGATGCAGTTGTTCCCATTGTGTCGCTCTCAAATCCTATCAAACGTATCTCGCCGTCAGAACTGGCAGAAGTGTTTAGTGGAAAGATCACAAATTGGAAAACATTGGGTGGTCCTGATGCGCCGATTGACCTGCACCTGCCAAGCGATTCTAGCGGGTTGAGCCAAGCGATTGTGGATCAGGTTATGGCCCCGGCCAAGTTCAAGCTGGCTTCTAACATTGTTCGGCACGCTTTGCCCGCCGCGCTTACGGATGCTGTGGCCAAAGATACATTTGCAATTGGGATCACCAGTTTTGCCGAACGTGGGAACACGCAAGTGCTTACCCTTGGTGGTGCATGCGGGTTTGCGTTGGATGCGTCCCGGCGGACTATAAAGACCGAAGATTATCCATTAACTGCACCAATGTTTTTGTACTTTCCTGCACGTCGGTTGCCACTGATTGCCCGTGAATTTCTGGCATTCACACGCAGCCCTGCTGCACAAAATGTGATTCGACGCGCCGGATTTGTGGACCAAACCCCGGAAGAGATCGGGATAGAGGATCAAGGTAACCGTTTTGCCAATGCGATTTCTGTTGCGGGTCCTGAAACGTCACTAGAAGAATTACAGCGTATGACTGCGACGTTGGGCCCGATGGCACGGTTAACGACCTCGTTTCGGTTCGAAGCCGGATCGATTAGATTGGATGCGCAATCGCGCTCAAACGTGCAGCAGCTTGCGCGTTCACTTGAGCAGGGAAAATACGATGCGCGGCGATTATTGTTTGTGGGTTTCAGCGATGGTGATGGCGCAGCAAAAGCGAACCGCGACATTGCGCTGCGCCGCGCCGAAGCAGTGTTGCGGGCAGTTACAAAAGCTGCTGTCACGGCCAATCTTGAACGCGTGGACCTAAGTGTTGATGCCTTTGGTGAAGCAATGCCGATGGCCTGTGACGACAGCGATTGGGGCCGCCAGGTTAATCGTCGTGTCGAGGTTTGGGTACGATAAAGGATCAAAGATACCCTTCGGACCTGAAACTTAACTCGCGTGATTTTCCTATGATCAGATGATCGTGTAATTCTAGACCAAGCGCATCACATGCGGCGCGGATTTGGTTGGTCATATCAAGGTCAGCGGATGACGGTGTCGGATCACCCGATGGGTGGTTGTGAACCAGAATTAACGCGCTGGCATTCAATTCTAATGCGCGTTTGGCAACCTCACGCGGATAGACCGGAACGTGATCAACAGTGCCCTTTGCCTGTTCTTCGTCCGCGATCAGTACGTTTTTACGATCTAGGTACAACACATGAAACTGCTCTGTTTCGCGGTGGGCCATGGTTGTGTGGCAATAATCCAGCAACGCATCCCAGCTTGAAACAACATGTCTGTTTAAAATGCGGGAACGGGCCATGCGCTTGGCTGCGGCCTCTGCCAGTTTAAATTCAATGATAACGGCATCACCAACACCTGATATCCTACGCAGTCGCGATTCTGGTGCGGTGATCACACGATTAAAGTCACCAAAGCAGTCCATAAGGATATGCGCCAAAGGCTTTACATCTTGTCTGGGAATGGCGCGAAAAAGGATAAGTTCCAGCAATTCATAATCTGGCATCGCCTCTGGACCACCCTGCATGAAACGGGCGCGTAAACGTTGCCGATGGTCGGTAATGTATGACGGCCGCTTTGGTACCATGGGTACGTCCAAAGGCGCGTCATCCAACAGGAAGGGTAGCGGCATTTCAGAGAAAGTGTTTTTGTTTTGTTCCATACGTGCAGATTGCGCACGGATGGTTTTGATTCGGTTAATTTTATCGCGCTCAATGCATCGAAATGTACCAGACGGTCTGCCAGGGTTAGAAAAGGTGGGCGCATCCGCCCACCTGCTGCTGGTGCTCCCACCCGTGATCAGGTGAAAACGTCCATCGGACGCTTTCCAAGATGCCTGATCACCCCTTCATCGAATCCCAGAACGTCTTAACGCTTGAGAAAAAGCTACTGCTTTCGGGGTTATTGTTTTGCGCCTCACCCTCGAATTCCTTGAGCAATTCTTTTTGGCGGCTGGTCAGGTTCACGGGCGTTTCTACGGCCAATTCGATGATCATGTCGCCCGTGCCGCCACCGCGCAGGGGGGGCATGCCTTTGCCGCGCAGACGCATCTGACGGCCTGATTGGCTGCCTGATGGGATCTGTACGCGGCCACGGCCACCATCGATCGTGGGCACTTCGATGTTGCCACCCAGCGCTGCTGTACTCATCGACACTGGTACGCGACAGAACAGATTTGGACCGTCGCGTTCGAACAATTCATGTTCGGCGACTTCGATGAAGATATAGAGGTCGCCAGATGGGCCGCCACGCATACCTGCTTCGCCTTCACCAGCAAGGCGAATGCGCGTGCCGGTTTCGACCCCCGCAGGGATGTTGACAGACAGAGATCGGTCTTTTTCAACACGGCCTGCGCCGCGACAGGTTTTACATGGGTTTTTGACAATTTGGCCCATGCCTGAACAGGTCGGACAGGTGCGTTCGACTGTGAAAAAACCCTGTTGTGCGCGCACTTTACCCATGCCGGAACATGTAGGGCATGTGCTTGGTTCTGCGCCGCCTTCGGCACCGGATCCGCTACATCCCTCACATTGGATGGACGTCGGAACGTTGATGGATTTTTGGAGGCCAGCAAAGGCATCTTCCAGGGATATGCGCAGATTATAGCGCAAGTCAGCGCCGCGCGCTGCACGGCGTCCGCCGCCCTGGCCGCCACGTTGTCCGCCCATAAAATCGCCAAAGAGGTCGTCAAAGACGTCAGAGAACGCAGAGGAGAAATCGCCCTGCCCACCGCCGCCAAAGCCACCACCGGGCCGACCGCCGCCACCGCCCATTCCGCCTTCGAATGCGGCGTGACCGTAACGGTCATAAGCGGCCTTTTTGTCAGCGCTTTTCAGAACTTCGTAGGCCTCATTGGCTTCTTTGAATTGCGCTTCGGCGTTTGGGTTGTCGGCGTTGCGGTCCGGGTGCAGTTCTTTGGCCTTTGTACGATAGCCCTTTTTGATCTCGTCGGCAGAGGCCCCTTTGGCGACGCCAAGCACCTCGTAATAATCACGTTTTGCCATGGGTTAAGCTCCTGCTTGGTGGAACGTGACGGGCCGGCCCGTCTGACGGACCGGCCCTATCATTGTTCCGTGCTACGCTTACGCGCGCTTGTCGTCGTCCAGATCTTCGAATTCGGCGTCAACGATATCGTCTTGACCAGCTGCTTCGTCCGCTGCTGCTGCCATGTCATCGTCGCCATCATCTTGAGCTGACTTATAGATCGCTTCGCCCAGCTTCATCGCTGCTTCAGTAACGTTCTGAATACCGGATTTGATCTTTTCGGCATTATCGTTTTCCAGCTCGTCCTTGAGCGCGGCAATGGCCAATTCGATGGCTTCAACCGTGGTTGGATCAACCTTGTCAGAATGTTCTTCCACAGACTTTTCAGTCGAGTGGATCAGAGATTCGGCTTGGTTACGCGCTTCGATCAGTGAGCGACGTTCTTTGTCCGCCTCGGCGTTCTCTTCCGCATCTTTGACCATCTGGTCGATGTCCGCATCAGACAGACCGCCAGACGCCTGGATCGTGATCTTCTGCTCTTTCATGGTGCCTTTATCAAGCGCGCCTACAGCCACGATGCCGTTGGCATCAATGTCAAAGGTCACTTCGATCTGTGGCATGCCACGTGGGGCAGGCGGGATGTTTTCAAGGTTAAAGGCACCCAGGATCTTGTTGTCGGCAGCCATTTCACGTTCACCTTGGAACACCCGGATCGTCACGGCGTTCTGGTTGTCTTCGGCGGTTGAAAACACCTGAGACTTCTTTGTTGGGATCGTCGTGTTACGGTCGATCAAGCGTGTGAACACACCGCCAAGGGTTTCGATACCCAAGGACAATGGTGTGACGTCCAGCAGAACAACATCCTTAACGTCGCCTTGCAGAACACCAGCTTGGATCGCAGCACCCAGCGCCACAACTTCGTCAGGGTTCACACCCTTGTGAGGCTCTTTGCCAAAGAACTTTGTTACTTCTTCAACAACGCGCGGCATGCGGGTCATACCGCCAACCAAGACAACTTCGTCGATGTCTTTTGCGGTCAATCCGGCATCTTTCAACGCGGCTGCACAAGGTTTCATTGACGCTTTGATCAGGTCACTGACAAGGCTTTCCAGTTTTGCACGAGTCAGTTTCATGACCATGTGAAGTGGAGAGCCGTCTTTGCCCATTGAGATAAACGGCTGGTTGATCTCTGTCTGTGAAGACGAGGACAATTCGATTTTGGCTTTTTCAGCGGCTTCCTTCAGACGCTGCAACGCCATTTTGTCTTTGGTCAGATCAACGCCGTTGGTCTTTTTGAACTCATCGGCAAGGTAGTTGACGATGCGCATGTCAAAGTCTTCACCGCCAAGGAACGTGTCGCCGTTGGTAGATTTCACTTCGAACAGACCATCGTCAATTTCGAGGATGGTCACATCGAACGTACCGCCACCAAGGTCATAGACCGCGATTGTGTGTGTGTTTTCTTTGTCCAAGCCATAAGCCAAAGCAGCCGCTGTTGGTTCGTTGATGATCCGCAGAACCTCAAGACCGGCAATCTTGCCCGCATCTTTGGTTGCCTGACGCTGAGCATCGTTGAAATACGCAGGGACAGTGATAACCGCTTGCGTGACTTCTTCACCCAAATACGATTCAGCAGTTTCTTTCATCTTGCCCAGAATGAAGGCAGAGATTTGTGAAGGGGAGTATTTCTCACCCTTGGCTTCGACCCATGCGTCGCCATTGCCGCCATCAATCACGTTGAAGGGCAGGTTTTTCTTGTCCTTGGCCAGATCCGCATCGTCATTGCGACGGCCAACAAGGCGCTTAACGCCGAAAATTGTGTTGTCTGGGTTTGTAACCGCTTGCCGCTTGGCAGGCTGGCCTACCAGACGTTCATCATCGGTAAATGCGACGATAGATGGGGTTGTACGTGCACCTTCGGCGTTTTCGATAACGCGAGGCTGGCTGCCGTCCATGATGGCGATACAGCTGTTTGTCGTTCCGAGGTCAATACCAATTACTTTGGCCATGTTTTCGATCCCTTTTTGAGTTCAAGGCGATGACACGAGGCGCAGGCCCGTTACGGCACCCTTGCCCCGATCTGATGATGCTTTGGACATAGCGTCCGCCGCGGTTCGGAGGGTATATAAGGAGGGTGTTTGCACCCTGCAAGCGTTGCGGGGGTGTCAAATTCGGGAATCTGTGTGGATTTTTGCAAATCTGGGTAAGGAACTGTAAATATATGACGGTTTTGCGTGTCAAAGGCTTTGAAATCCACAAAGGCTGGCTTGATCAAGCTGCGCAGATCCGGCTGCTGGCGGCAATTCGGGGGGTTGTGAAATTGGCACCACTGTTTCGCCCTAACACGCCTTACGGAAAACAGATGTCAGTGAGGATGTCAGCGGCTGGGAAATACGGATGGTTTTCAGACCGCACCGGGTATCGGTATGTTGGCGCGCATCCAAATGGTGTGCCTTGGCCGGAAATACCGGCTAAAATTACGCAGATTTGGAAGGCTGTGACAGGTTTGGATCGGCAGCCAGAATGCTGCTTGATCAACTATTATGACGCTGATGCGCGCATGGGATTACATCAGGACAAAGACGAGGCTGATTTTCAATGGCCTGTGGTGTCGATCTCATTGGGCGATGATGGGCTGTTCCGTATGGGGAATGTCACCCGTGGCGGTAAATCGGAGTCCATTTGGTTGCAGTCTGGTGATGTTGTCGTGATGGGAGGTGATGCACGGCTGGCCCATCATGGGATCGATCGGATCAGAGCGGGGACATCAACCTTGTTAAAAGATGGCGGGCGCATCAATTTGACGCTGCGGGTTGTCGACTAAGTGTTTGCAGGAATTTGGATTTTCCAGACAAAAACTGCGCGAGATGAGGGTTCGGACGGTATTTAAGAAAGGGTGAATGGATTAAGGTGCGAGCGAGCAGCAACCCGTGTAGTTTTGCCAATTGCCACCGTTCAAAATGAAAAGTTCAACGCCAAGACCGAATTCCCGATCAGACATGCCATCGCTGCAATACTGTCGTTTGACGGCAGTCAGCAGATGGATATCATCCGTTTCGCGTGGTCCCGACATAATTACGGAGCGACCGCTTAAGCCATCTGTTTGCTGAACAATAAAATTCTGTTCACGGTCCCCTGCGAGCGAAAAATCAACCGAGGGCGAAGTGGTGGGCCAAGAAATATGTAAATCCCAGAATGGTTCGGTGCCAAAGCATCGCATTCTTGGAGGTATCAAAGTCAGCTTTGAACTGGGTTTTAAAAACTGGGTGGCCGTCCATGCCGTGCCCTCACCGAAATTGACTAGAGCCCAACGCCCATCTTTGGAAAGGCGTATGACTTCTATTGATTGAGTGTCTGGTTTAAGGGCACCAACAATGTCGCTTTGAGCAGAAGGTTCTTTTCTTGCATTCAATACGTCATCTTCGGCGACACCGTATACGTCAAACAACGCAGGAAAATCGGCAGCTGCGGATGTTGCGAAAAATAGTAGGCAAGCAATTAAAAGACCCCTCATCGGCGTGCATTCCAACTAAGTGACGCGTGTTTGCGTGTATAAAATTCGCCCATCAAGCCAATCATCAGCAGTACAAGGCCAACCCAAAGCGGATATTCCCACGAACTGTAGCGCGGGTTGTAGTTGATAAATGCATAACCGCGCGCCTGATCAATGGCGTGAAACAGCGGGTTCCAATCGAACATAGCGAGCATGAAGCCGGGCAATGTGTTGGCGACAAACATCTTGCCCGAAGCAATCATATTGGCGCGCTGATAGATCATGGAAAAGATGCTGACGAAGGTAGGAAACCACGGTTTTAGGGCTAGCAGTAACATGCCCAAAGCACATCCTGTGAACCATGCGATCAAAAGCATCGCAAAGGCCGCAATTGGTTGTTCGATGGTTAGCGGCACAAAGGCCACGTGATAGGCGTAAAGAATAACAAACAGCGACAAGACTTGTACGTAAAGCGCGCCTAAAGCGGCAGAGGCGATAGCGACAATTGTCGTCATTGGTGCGTGTTGCATCATTGGGCTGGCAGGGCCTTCTGATCCTGCGACTGCGCCCACGGCTTTTGTATGGGTCAGGTAGAGGAAGATACCTGACATAATATACAGCAGGAAATCGCCCCGGATCGCCGCACCCTTAAGCCCCAAAATGCTGAACATCACATAAAAGGCCAAAACAAACATCACCGCCTGCATCATGTTCATCAGAATCGCGACAAAGGCATTGTTGTGCTGTTTGCGCACGCTGCGCACGATCGAATGATAAATCAATTCGGACATTGCCATCGATGAGGCAAATGTGCCCTTGGGCTTTCGGGTGGATTGGAACATGCGTTGCTGCCTTCGTATCTGCCGTAGTTTTGCACGGAATTCTTGCTGTTCCGTTAGCCCCGCATCATAAGGGATAAAAATAAGTAATCAACGAAAGCCGAAGGGGCCGGGCCATATGGATTATGAAAAGTTAGTGACTGTGATGCGCAGGCTATCATTGGAAGCGGGCGACAAGATCATGGAAATCTATGGACAGGATGACTTTGACGTCAAATCAAAGTCGGATGACAGTCCTGTGACCGCAGCGGACGAAGCGGCGGACAAGATTATTTCTGATGGATTGCGTGCAGCGTTTCCTGATGTGATGTTGGTGACAGAAGAGCAATCTGCAACGCACACCACGCAAGGTGATACATTTCTGATTGTTGATCCATTGGATGGCACCAAGGAATTTATCCACCGTCGGGGCGATTTTACCGTAAATATCGCGCTGGTTGAGGGCGGTATTCCGACGCGGGGGGTTGTCTATGCGCCCGCTAAGTCACGGATGTTCTTTACCCAAGCTGACGGTCAATCAGTTGAAGAAACGGGTACTTTTGAGAAAGATAAAGTAGGCTCTGTTAAGGTGATATCGGTCTCTGATGCGGATAATGCTGCGTTGATGATTGTCGCGTCAAAATCGCATCGTGATCAGGCGACAGATGATTACATTGGCAAATATGCGGTTAAGGATATGAAGAGCGCTGGATCATCGTTGAAGTTCTGTTTGGTGGCGACGGGTGAGGCAGATTTGTATCCTCGTGTGGGCCGCACAATGGAATGGGACACCGCCGCTGGTCATGCTGTTTTGAATGGCGCCGGGGGTGCGGTTGTTCGGTTTGATGATCTGACCCCGTTGACCTACGGCAAGGCTGATTTTGCCAATCCATTCTTTATTGCCCATGCGCCGGGTGTTGAATTGAAGCCAGCCTGATGTCTGTTCTTCTTGTTATTCCCGCGCGTTACGCATCGACCCGCTATCCGGGTAAACCTTTGGCGGCACTTAAAGGGGCCAGTGGTGTTTCGCTCAGTTTGATCGAACGGTCTTGGCGCGCTGCTGTTGAGGTTCAAGGCATTGATCGAGTCGTTGTGGCCACCGATGATGACCGTATCAAAGACGCAGCAGAGGCATTTGGTGCTGAGGTCGTAATGACCTCGACTACATGCGCGAATGGGACAGAACGGTGCGCCGAAGCGCATGAAGTTCTGGGTGGGAATTACGACATCGTCGTAAACCTACAGGGTGATGCGCCTTTGACGCCACATTGGTTTGTCGAAGGTCTGGTTGATGGATTGCGCGCTGCACCTGCGGCTGAAATCGCAACGCCTGTTTTACGTTGTGATGGCGCCGCGTTGAACGGGTTGTTGGCAGATCGCAAAGCGGATCGTGTGGGTGGCACAACCGCGGTTTTTGCGGCTGACAACCACGCGATGTATTTTTCAAAAGAGGTCGTACCATTTACCTCAAAGACCTACGCAGATATTGATCCAACCCCAGTGTTCCATCACGTCGGTGTATATGCCTATCGACCTGATGCGCTGGCCGCATACTCTAGCTGGCCAATAGGACCACTTGAGCTGCTTGAAGGGTTGGAGCAGTTGCGCTTTATGGAAAATGGCCGGGCTGTTTTGTGTGTCGAGGTGGAGGCCAAAGGGCGCGAGTTCTGGGAATTGAACAACCCTGAAGATGTGCCAAAAATAGAGTCTATGATGGCGCAAATGGGCCTTGAATGACTGATCTGCCCGTCAGCATCGTTATTGTCAGCCGGGGCAGACCGGATGCATTAAAGCGGTGTTTGTTGGGGGTGTCGCAACTTCAATATTTCAACTTTGAGGTTGTTGTCGTTGCTGACCCAGATGGGATTAAAGCCGCGCAAAGCATGTCCTTTGCCGAGGACTTAAAACTACATACATTTGATGAGGCGAATATTTCAGCCGCTCGAAATTTGGGTTTAACTCAAGCCGCTGGAGAAGTGATTGCCTTTATCGATGATGATGCTGTGCCAGAACCGCAATGGCTGCGGTATCTGGTGGCACCTGCTGCGCAATCAGATGTGGCTGCGATGGGCGGTTTCGTCAGGGGGCGCAACGGCATTTCCTATCAATGGAAGGCGCGCAGTCTGGATGCGCTGGGCGAAGCGCATGATCTGGATATTGATCCACAACAAACCTGCATTTTAACGCCGCCCAAGGGCCGTGCCATCAAGACCGAAGGCACCAACATGGCGTTTCGGCGCAGCGTTTTAATTGACCTTGGTGGGTTCGACCCTGCGTATCACTATTTCCTAGATGAAACTGACCTTAACATGCGGTTGGCACGCGCGGGGCATGCAACAGCAATTGTACCTTTAGCAGAGGTGCATCATGGATTTGCCGCCAATCCACTGCGCACTGAGAACCGCGTGCCGCGTGATTTGTTCGACATAGGGGCAAGCTGGGCTGTGTTTCAGCGCAAACATATCCCTGAAGATGCACGTGCTGATCAATGGCGGCGGTTACGTTGCAACGAACGGCAGCGATTGTTGCGCCACTTGATGACTGGCGGACTAGAGCCGCGTGATGTGCGTTATTTGATGGGCCGTTTAGATCAGGGTTTTACCGAAGGACGTCAGCGGGCGCTTGGTCAGTCAAACCTAGCGGCACACCCGGCTGCGCCCTTTAAACCGTTCATATCGACCAGACGAAATAGCGTATTTCTGTCAACACGCCCCATACGGGCCAAAAAAGACCACATTAACGCCGTAGATAGGGTGAAAAGCGGTGAGATTGTCACCATGCTGAACCTGTCGCGCACGGCTATCTTTCACCAACTCAAGTTCAATGAGAGCGGTGTTTGGGTGCAAAGTGGTGGCATTTTTGGCAAGTCCGAGCGAACCGAACCGATTTTTCGGATGACAACAAGATCACGTCGGGTTGAAAAGGAACGTCGACGCGTTGCCAGACAGCGCGGATTAAGCGAAGAGTAAGTGAACAGGTGTCATAACATTATGAAATGCTGATATAGCAAGGCATAATCTATGATTGAGTAACGATGGCAGAAGCCAACCCAGCAAGAGGTGGTAAGGATAACGATGCGTAAGAAAGTAACAAAAGCGATTTTTCCGGTTGCGGGTATGGGGACGCGGTTTTTGCCTGCAACCAAATCGGTGCCCAAAGAGATCATGACGTTGGTCGATCGTCCCCTCATTCAATATGCTATTGATGAGGCGCGGGCAGCTGGGATCAAGGAATTTATCTTTGTCACCTCGCGCGGCAAGGGCGCGTTGGAAGATTATTTTGACCATGCTCCTCAGCTTGAGCAGGAGTTGAAGAAAAAGAAGAAAACCGAGCTTCTTGAGATATTGAACAACACCAACATGGAAAGCGGCGCGATTGCCTATATTCGCCAGCACAGGGCGCTGGGCCTTGGTCATGCGGTGTGGTGTGCGCGTCGCTTGATCGCGAATGAACCATTTGCGGTGATCCTGCCGGACGACGTGATCGCTGCGGAAAAGCCGTGTTTGCAGCAAATGGTTGAAGCCTATGCCGAAACGGGTGGTAACATGGTTGCTGCGATGGAAGTTGAGCCTGAAAAGTCATCGTCGTACGGGATGCTTGATGTGTCAGAGGACATGGGCCAGATGGTCAAAGTTAAAGGCATGGTTGAGAAACCAGATGCCGATAAGGCACCATCGAACCTTGCGGTAATCGGGCGCTATATTTTGTCGCCGACGGTTTTGCAGAACTTGAACCAGCTAAAGTCTGGTTCAGGTGGAGAAATCCAACTGACCGACGCAATTGCACGTGAAATCGAACAAGATCGCAATGTTTATGGTTATAGGTTCCGTGGTCAACGGTTCGATTGCGGCTCTAAATCAGGGTTTTTGCAAGCAACTGTGGCGTTTGGTCTGGCGCGCGAAGAATTGCGCGATGACCTAAGCGCCTATCTGCGTAGTATCATGCAGATAGACAAAGCAGCGCAGTAAAGCGGACAAGGGACGTATTTGATGAGTAATGTTCTGGTCACAGGCGGCGCAGGCTATATTGGCTCGCATGCCTGTAAGGCACTTAAGGGCGCAGGGTTCACGCCAGTCACTTTTGATAATTTGGTAACGGGGTGGCAGGACGCGGTGAAATTTGGCCCGTTTGAACAAGGTGACTTGTTGGAGCGCCCGCGGTTAGACAAAGTTTTTGCGAAGTATCAGCCCATTGCGGTGATGCACTTTGCAGCGCTTAGCCAAGTGGGTGAAAGCATGTCAGAGCCGGGCAAGTACTGGCGTAATAATGTGTCTGGTTCGCTCAATCTTATCGAAGCTGCTGTTGCGGCTGGCTGTCAGAGTTTTGTGTTTTCATCGACCTGTGCGACCTACGGCGATCAGGACAATGTGGTGCTGGATGAAAACAGCGCTCAATACCCGATCAATGCCTATGGTGCGTCCAAGCGCGCGATTGAGGATATCTTGCGCGATTTTGAAGCATCAAACGATCTGCGCCATGTGATCTTTCGATATTTCAACGTGGCTGGCGCTGATCCTGATGGGGAGGTTGGTGAATTCCACCAACCTGAAACCCATTTGGTGCCTTTGATGTTGGACGCGATTGACGGCAAACGTGATGCGCTGACCATCTTTGGCACGGATTATGATACACCTGATGGGACGTGTATCCGCGATTATGTGCATGTTTGCGATCTGGTGGATGCTCATGTTTTGGGTCTGAAATGGTTGCAGGATGGCAAAGGCAGTCGGGTGTTCAATCTTGGCACCGGATCAGGGTTTTCTGTGCGCGAAGTGATTGATCATAGTCGTGAAGTCACGAACAAGGCGGTGCCGTTTAACGAAGGTGCGCGGCGCGCTGGTGATTGTACCAAACTTGTGTCTGGATCACAGCGCGCGATTGATGAACTGGGTTGGAAACCGGAACGGTCCACGCTGAAACAGATGATCACTGATGCATGGAGATGGCACCAGACGGGCCATTACAACGCTTAGATGCCCCGTGCCCGGCTGCTTGATCTGACGCGAAGTTTGCGGCGGGCAGGGCGGGTCGCTACGGGTGTTGATAGGGTCGAACATGCGTATTTGAGCCATCTTTTGGCTGATAACGTTCCTACATTTGGGCTGGTGCGCACTGCGTTTGGCTATGCTTTGTTAGATCAATCTGGGCTTGATGAATTTCTGGATCGTATTGAAGGCAACACCCCTTGGGGACAAATTGATCTGTTGTCACGATTGCCGCGGGGGCGGTCTGTTGCGCAAAAACAGGCAGAGAGTGACGTGCGCAGGTTTGCGATTTCGCGGGGGTCCCGTAGCCGGTTGACCAATTTATTGGCGGATATCATGCCGGATGGCTACGTGTACTACAACGTTGGCCATAGCAATCTGACGATACGCGTTTTTAATGCTGTGCGGGCGAGTGGTGGCAAGGCGGCAGTGATGGTGCATGATGTTATCCCGCTTGAGCATCCTGAGTTCCAGCGGGCGGGGTCGGTTGCACCTTTCCGCGAAAAGATGCGCCGCGTTAGTGCCCATGCGGATTGGGTGATTTATAATTCTGAGGATACCAAGCAACGCGCAGAGAGTTACATGCAGGAATGGGGGCGCGTCCCAATGCCTATTGTTGCGCATTTGGGAACAATAGTACCCACCGTCAATATCGGTTCACTGCCCGCAGAGGTGCCCACCGATCAACCCTATTTTGTCGTAGTAGGGACCATTGAGCCACGGAAAAACCATGCTCTCCTCCTTGATATATGGGAGGAAATGGGCGCGGATGTGCCGCCTCTATTCATCTGTGGCGGGCGCGGGTGGAACAACGACGCCGTTTTCGCGCGATTGGATCACATGACGCCCAATAAAAATATCTATGAGCTGCCCAATTTGGACGATGGGACACTTGCGGCACTGGTTCAGGGCGCTGCGGGTATGCTCTTTCCCAGCCACGCAGAAGGCTACGGTTTGCCACCTCTCGAAGCGCTATCCCTAGGAACGCGTGTTTTATGCAACGATTTGCAGGTTTTACGAGAGATTTTGGGTAATAAAGCCGTTTACGCACCTGTATCTGAGCGTTATTTGTGGATAAGTACGATCAAGAATTGGGCAATAAACCCTCCACCAGTGCTAGAAAGTGAACCTTTCATCGGCCCAAATTGGCCGGATCATTTCAAGACCGTGTTAAGGTTAAGATGATAGCGCAGTAAGAGAGCGGCGATTTCCCAAAGGTAGAGGGCGGTTTTGGGTGTATTCCAGTCATATCGACTGAGGCTTCAACGTAAGCGGTGGCGCATTCGTGCGTTCCGTAAACGTCGTGAGCTAAAGCGAATTGCGAACCGGACGGGGCAAATCCGTTCGGACGATCTTTTGCTGTTTTGCACACAGCGGAATGAACGGATCAGGCTGCCATACTTCCTCGATTATTACCGTGATATGGGCGTTGGTCATTTCTTTTTCGTGGACAATGATAGCACCGATGGATCGCTTGATTATCTTGCGGATCAACCAGATGTGTCTGTGTGGAGCGCAAAAGCCAGCTATAAACGGTCGCGTTTTGGTGTGGATTGGCTGAACTGGCTTCAGATGAAATACGCCCACGGTCATTGGGCGTTGACCGTCGATCCTGATGAATTTCTGGTTTATCCATTCTGTGATACACGGCCCCTGCGCGCGTTGACCGATTGGCTGGATGCGTCATCGATTAAATCGTTCTCGGCCATGCTTTTGGATATGTATCCAAAAGGGCGGTTGGATGAACAACCTTATCAAGCGGGTCAAAATCCAATCGAAATTGCGTCTTGGTTTGACAGCGGGAATTATACGATCACGCCGAACTACAAGTTCACTAACCTGTGGATTCAAGGTGGCCCTCGTGCCCGCGTGTTTTTTCCGGATGAACCTGCAAAGGCGCCAGCGCTGAACAAAGTGCCATTGGTGAAGTGGGACAAGAAATACACCTACGTTAGCTCAACTCACATGTTGCTGCCGCGTGGCTTGAATCAAGTTTATGATGAATGGGGTGGGGAAAAGGCATCTGGCGTTTTGCTGCACGCCAAGTTCCTCGATACATTTGGTGAAAAAGCCGCGGAAGAATTAGAACGCAGCCAACACTATGCGGGGTCTGTTGAATACAAGGCATATGCGGACCGTCTGAAAGATGATCCGCAACTTTGGTGCAAATGGTCTGAGCGCTATATCAATTGGCGTCAACTTGAGATTTTAGGTCTGATGTCCAAAGGGAACTGGGCATGAGCGTCGGAATCGTCATGCTTGTGCACACCGCACTTGGCCGGGCGGAACAGGTCGCACGCCATTGGTCCGCGGCGGGATGTCCCGTGGTGATCCACATCGACAAAGCAGTGCCTCGCCGTACCCATGATGCGTTCGTTGCGGCCCTCAAAAATGTGCCTGATATCAAATTCAGCGGTCGATATCGTTGCGAATGGGGCACGTGGGGCATTGTGGCGGCGTCGCAGGCGGCGTCGGAATTAATGCTGGCCAGCTTCCCGCAAGTGCGCCACGTTTATCTGGCGTCTGGATCATGCCTGCCGTTGCGCCCTGTGCAGGAATTGATTGATTATCTCGATCAACGCCCGCGCACCGATTTTATCGAAAGCGCCACAACGTCCGATGTCCCTTGGACGGTTGGTGGGTTGGACGAAGAACGCTTTACCCTGCGGTTTCCTGTATCTTGGAAAAAGAACCGATTTCTGTTTGATCGGATCGTAGATTTTCAGCGGCGGTTCCGACTGAAACGAAAAATGCCCAACGGTATTATACCGCACATGGGGTCGCAGTGGTGGTGCCTGTCACGGCAAACTTTGTCGGCAATCCTGCAAGATCCTGAACGCCCGACCTATGACAAGTTTTTCAAACATGTCTGGATTCCGGATGAATCCTATTTTCAGACATTGGCGCGGCAATATTCAACCAAGATAGAAAGCCGTTCGCTGACATTGTCCAAGTTTGACTTTCAGGGCAAACCGCACATCTTTTATGATGATCATCTTCAACTGCTCCGGCGCTCTGATTGTTTTGTTGCGCGCAAAATCTGGCCCTATGCGGATCGTTTGTATGAGGCGTTTTTGACAGATGCCGCGGGCGCGATGAAGAAAACGGAACCTAACCCAGGCAAGATCGACCGTATTTTTGCCAAAGCGGTTGAGCGTCGAACGCGCGGGCGGTCTGGTTTGTATATGCAAAGCCGTTTCCCCAATGAGGATTGGGAAAATGGTGTGACAGCTGCCCCTTATTCTATGTTTCAAGGGTTTTCTGAACTGTTTGAGAATTTTGAACCGTGGCTTGCCAAGGCAACCGGCGCAAGGGTGCATGGCCATTTGTTTGCGAAAGACAAAGTGCATTATGCTGACGGGCAAACTGCGATCAACGGCGCATTGGCGGATTCAGCGACGTTGCGTGATTATAACGGTAAGGGGTTTCTGACCAACCTCATTTGGAACACGCGCGGCGAACGACAGTGTTTCCAATTTGGACCCGGCGACAATCAGGATATCAATTGGCGCGTTGCAAAAGACCCCAATGCGCAGGTGTCGGTGATTACTGGCGCTTGGGCGGTGCCGCTGTTCCGGTCGAACATGGATTTCGCTGAGATCAGGGGGCTGGCCGCCACGCTGCAAAAGATTGAAAGCGAACACATGGATATCTTGCGGTCGCCTTACACTAAGGCGCGTGTGCGTATTTGGACGATGGCCGAATTTATTGAGGCGCCGATGGAGCCATTGCAAGGCATCTTGGATGAGATCGGGCGCACCAAGTTGCGTAGATTGTCAGAAGCGCCAAAGATGGCTGATTTAAGTGGGTTCGGGCAGTTTCTTCAAAACCTTAAAAATCAAGGGATGCATCCATATCTTATGGGTGATTTTCCTGCGGAGCGAGGCGTGGCAGCGACACCTAAAGCCGCCCGTAAACCCTATGTGGTGCAGTAACTATGACAGATAAATTTGATAGCTTTGTGGTTTTTGCAGAGATGCGAACAGGCTCAAATTTTTTGGAAGCAAACCTGAATGCCTTTGACGGGATTGCCTGCCATGGTGAAGCGTTCAATCCGCATTTTTTGGGCTATCCACACAATGAATCTATCTTAGGCATTGATTTGACCAAACGGGACGAAAACCCAAAGGCGCTGTTAAATGCCATACGCAATGACTCTTCGGCGCTAAACGGTTTTCGATACTTTCATGATCATGACCCACGTGTGTTTGATGCGATTGTTGATGACCCACGTTGCGCAAAAATTATCCTTACGCGGAACCCAGTCGACAGTTATGTCAGTTGGAAAATCGCACAGGCGACAGGGCAATGGAAGCTGACGGACGTTAAGGCGCATAAATCGGCGCAAGCGATATTTGATAGCGGTGAATTTGAAGCACACCTTGATGCGCTTCAGTCTTTTCAGGTCACTTTACTGAACCGATTGCAGACGTCTGGGCAGACTGCATTCTATGTGGCCTATGAAGACCTGCAAAGCGTTGAGGTCATGAACGGCCTGGCCCAATACTTAGGGGTGGATGAGGCGCTTGAGGCACTTGATAAAAACCTCAAGAAACAGAACCCTAGCCCAATCTCTGCGAAGGTCAGTAACTATGACCACATGCTAAAGTCGTTGTCGCGGCTCGACCGCTTTGACCTCACACGGACCCCAAATTTTGAGCCGCGCCGAGGCCCCAATGTTCCATCCTACGTTGTAGCCGCAGAATCTGCGTTGATCTACATGCCGCTTCGAAGCGGACCGCAGGCTCAGGTGATGGAATGGATGGCTGCGTTGGATGGCGTGTCTACGGATGATCTTCAGACCAAGATGTCGCAAAAAGATTTGCGTCAATGGAAACGCAAGAACCCAGGCCATCGCAGTTTCACCGTGATCCGGCACCCCGTTTTGCGCGCACATGATGCATTTTGTCGACATATCTTAACAACTGGCAAGGGCAGTTATATGCAGCTGCGCAATACGATGGTGCGGCGTTATAAGATACCTCTGCCTGCCGATGGGCCAGACGCCAGTTATGATTTAGCTGCACATCGGGCGGCATTTTCTGCGTTTTTGGTTTTCCTAAAAGGCAATCTGTCTGGACAAACTGCCATACGTGTTGATCCTGCTTGGTGCACGCAAGCGCAAGCGATAAGCGGTTTTGGCGAAGTGTGCCTGCCGGATCGGATTGTGCGCGAAGATGATTTGGCGTCTGAACTCACCAATCTGGCACAAATTGTGGGTCGTAACGATGTCCCACAGCTGGTGGATGTTCAGCCAGATCAGCCGTTTGAGCTTGCTCAAATATATGATGATGACATCGAAGATTTGGCGGCTGACGCTTACCAACGTGATTACGTCACATTTGGGTTTTCGCGCTGGAAATGAAGATTGTTCAGACGCGGCTATGCAGCCTGAACATTCTTTTCTTCTGTCAAAATCGCATAGAGCGTGAGCGGGTCTGGGTTTGCCCGAAGTTTTGAGCAAATCGTTGGATTGCGCAGCGTACGCGCAACCAGCGCCAAAGCCTTGAGATGCTCAACCCCCGCGCTTTCTGGAGCAAATAGGACAAACGCGATATCCACGGGTTGCCGATCTACAGATGAGAAATCAATAGGTTTGTCGAGTAAGACAAAAGCGCCAATTACTTCATCCAGACCATCAATCCGCGCATGAGGCAACGCAACGCCGTGACCAACGCCCGTCGGGCCCAAAGACTCACGTGCAATCAATGCTTCGACAACCTTAGCTGCGTCCAACCCATAAGCGTGATTGACCAGTTCACCGATGTCATGCATCAGGCGCTTTTTGCTGGAGGCAGACGTCAGTACCTTGACTGCCTCCGGCTTGAGGAGTTTCGCAAAATCCATGCTGCTCGCTCTGCTATGGGTCAGATTTCACCTGCCCGCTGGTTATGAAGGATCAATCCAGCCGATATTACCGTCTTCACGACGGTATACGACATTCAGGCCCTCTTTGCCTTCTTTGCGAAACACCAGCACAGGTGCCCCCGCCAATTCCATGTGCATCACAGCTTCACCAACAGACAAAGTCGAAATATTTGTCTGCATTTCTGCGATGATCATTGGTTGCAGGGTTTCTGGTTCCTGTGCGTCTGAATCGTCTTCTGACGCGAGGATATAAGAGGCCGCACCAAGAAGTTCAACAGGTTCTGGGCGTTCTTTATGATGGTCCTTTAGGCGCCTCTTATAGCGGCGAAGTTGTTTTTCCATCTTTTCGTTGCAGTCATCAAAAGCGCCATAAATATCAGTGTTATGCGCCTTTGCAGATGCGGTTAAGCCCGTGGAAAGATGTACCGTTGCCTCGCAGACAAATTCATGAGCCGACTTTGAAAATATAACCATCGCGTCTATGGGACGTTCTGAATACTTTTTGACTGAGTCACCAAGTTCTGCTTTTACGTGCGTTTGCAGAGCTTCACCGATGTCGATCTGTTTGCCGCTGATTTGGTACCGCATATGGTCTCCTTGTTATTGTGTTTCTAAGCGTCATCAAACGGACCACGGGTGTGGGATTTGGTTGGCTTAGATGCGGGAAAATGGCCTTGCGTTCAGGTAATTTTCTACCACGCCTTGGCGGAAAGGCCGATGCATAGTGAAACAGGAACGAAGTGTTGCCATACCCTGATCAGGCCAAAAAAATTGTGAAAAGTCAATGCCAAGGAAGTCGGCATTCACCAAAAATCATCGTTCAGGATTTACGGATCGTTAAGAAATACGAAAATTATCGCCCAAGTAGACGCGGCGTACGTTTTCGTTTTGCACAACTTCATTTGGTGTCCCAGACATCAAAACCTTGCCCTCGTGCAGGATGTAGGCCCGATCAACAATCTCAAGGGTTTCGCGAACGTTATGGTCAGTGATCAACACGCCAATGCCGCGGTTTTTAAGGTCAGCGACCAGATGCCGAATGTCGCCAACAGAGATAGGATCAACACCAGCAAACGGTTCATCAAGAAGCAGAAATTTCGGGTTTGCAGCCAGACAACGCGCTATTTCAACGCGACGACGTTCACCGCCAGAAAGCGCCAAGGCAGGCGCACGACGTAGGTGTTCAATAGAGAATTCAGACAGTAATTCCTCAAGCCGTTCGCGACGCTGGTGGCGGATGGGCACCGAGATATCTAGGATTGCCCGGATGTTATCCTGAACAGATAGTCCGCGAAAAATGCTCATCTCTTGGGGCAGATATCCGATACCCAGTTGGGCACGGCGATACATCGGCAAGGTTGTGACGTCTTTTCCATCTATGGTCACGCTGCCACCTTCCGGTGTGACCAGACCAGCGACGGCATAGAATGTTGTTGTTTTACCTGATCCGTTAGGGCCCAACAGCGCCACAACTTCACCGCGATCAAGATGCATGGAAAAATCGCGGATCACGGTTTTCTTGCGGTATGATTTGCGCAAGTGTTCGATCCGCAATCCTGAAGAGCCTTGCGCAATCTTTAAGTCAGGAGGCGGAGTCATTAGTTGTCGCCACCGGTTTGCAAAATTGTCTTCACACGACCCGACATTCTTGCAGTGCCATCAGAAAGCTGAACAGACATGCGATCGGCACTTAATGCGCTCGCACCTTGAGCAAGCAAAACATTCCCCGTCATCACAATGGTGCCGTCGTCGATACTGTAGTCCGCACGCTCTGATTCGGCGGCATCGGGCCCTGAAACAAGTGTGACGCCGCCAGTGGCCTCAAGACGTGCTATGCCTTGGTTTTGGGCGCGGTAAACGACCAACACACGTGCCGCAGAAAGACGCATTTCACCCTGACCGATGAGAACGTTACCTGTGAAAATAGCTGTGCCCGTTGACTGATCTACGTCCAAATTGTCGGCGGTGACCTCTACAGGTAATCCTGTATCTTGACGTATGGTGCCAAAAGCGACGCTTGTTCCTTGCGCAGAGGCTGGCACTGATTGAACAGTTAAAAATAGGGGCAATAGTAATAATATCAGATGCTTCACGTGGGTCACTCTTCTACCTGTTTTGGCGTGTATACCAGTTTCACCCCGTTTGTGAAAATCAATTGGGATGGTTTCCCCTGATCTGAGGGCGTCAATACCATAGACCCGGCATTTAGGTTGCCGGGTGGGCCTGTCGCTTCAACCGGGCCGGGTGATTCTAGGCTTAAGGCTGAAAGTCGCGAGGTCAGCATGTCAGATACGATTCTATAATCTGTAGAGGTGGTGATGATCACATCGCCAGTCAATTCCGCGATGTCCTGTGCGATGTCAAACTCAGCCGCGTCTGATAAAATTGTGATTTTAGCCCCACCTGAAACCGCCAATACAATTTCGACAATTTCGGCTTGGTTTGCGCCGATTTTCCCGTCTGGTGTCCTGAGTATTTCTGCCGAAAAAGAAATCAGATCGCCATCAGCAGTCGTTCCGGAAAAAAACGGTCCAGTGACCTGTTGATCGCGCAGCCGGTCTTGAATTTCTTTGTCTGCAAACGGGATCGTCGTTTGTGGATCAATCGCACGCGATAGTAAAAACAGCGTTGAAAGCAATGCCAGCGCCATCAGCGGAAGCAACACCTTTAGCCAAGATACCCACCTAGAATAGCTATCAGCTTGCATCACCATTTCAGCTTAATCCGACGCGTAGGCAGTCGTGAATATGGAGCAAGCCGACAGGAACATCTGATTGTGCTGGATCAACCACAAGTAGACAGGTGATCTTGCGGGCGTTCATGATTCCCACCGCTTTTTCGGCCAAAGCATTTGGATCGATGGTGATGGGTGAACGTGTCATGACATCGCTCGCATTTAGAGATGCCAACCCTTCAATATGACGGCTGATATCCCCGTTTGTTATGATGCCTTGCAACTTGCCCGCGGCGTCGACCACAACAACCATCCCGAAACCTTTTTGGCCAATTTCAGTTAGCGCGGCAGACATTTTTGTGTCGCCTGTGACCGCTGGAATAGCATCCCCTTTGTGCATCAAATCAGCAACGCGACTTAAACGAGCGCCAAGTTTACCGCCGGGGTGAAAATCACGGAAATGTTCAGCGGTAAAGTCGCGGTTTTCCATCAAAGCGACAGCCAAAGCATCCCCCATCGCGAGGGTAAGTGTTGTCGAGGTCGTGGGGACAACGCCAGTTCCACAGGCTTCGCCAAGCTGTGGCAGCAACAAAACGACGTCACAGTGGGTGCCCAGACTGCTGCCCTCTCGGCTGGTGATCCCGATCAGCGGAATTGAAAAACGGCGCGAATAGGCAATGAGGTTGCTGAGTTCTGGTGCTTCGCCAGAGTTGGAAATCGCCAACACCACATCTGCTGCCGTGATCATTCCCAAATCGCCATGGCTGGCTTCTGCGGGATGCACAAATTGTGCTGGCGTCCCGGTGCTGGCAAAGGTCGCTGCGATCTTGTTGGCGATATGGCCGGATTTGCCGATACCGGTCACAATGACACGGCCTTTGGTGGCCATGATCATATCAATCGCGGTCCGAAACCGATCATCCAAACCATCGGCCAAAGTGTTAAGCGCCTCAGCCTCGGTACGGATGACGCGCCGTGCGGTATCTAAGAATGGGGTTTTCATGCGTGTGCAAAAATGTCCGTTTCGGGCCAACCAATAAGATCTAGATGGGAACGCATTGGTAGAAAGTCAAAGCACGCCTGTGCGACTTCCATCCGGCCTTCACGGACGAGGCGCTTGTTAAGTTCATCGCGCAGCTTGTGCAGATACAAAACATCAGACGCGGCATATTCAATTTGAGCCTCAGTAAGGGTTTCAGACCCCCAATCGCTTGATTGTTGCTGCTTTGAAATGTCGATGCTCAATAGTTCTTGCAACAGTTTCGCCAACCCATGGCGATCCGTATAGGTACGGATCAAACGGCTCGCGATCTTTGTACAATAGACAGGTGCGGTGACAGCGCCAAAAGCATTTTGCATCGCGGCAATGTCAAAGCGACCAAAGTGGAACAGCTTGAGCGTGTTTGGGTTGGTCAACAGGGCGCACAGGTTAGGCGCCTCAGTCTGGCCCTTTGCGACTTGAACAAGATGCGCGTTTCCATCGCCCCCGGACAATTGCACCACACACAGGCGGTCGCGATGTGGATGCAGCCCCATGGTTTCACAATCAATGGCTACAATTGGACCCAGATCAAGGTCGTCGGGCAGGTCGTTCTGATACAGATAATTTGTCATGCTTCACCCTATATCGCGCTTGAACGTTTTGGGAAAGCGCGCGTTTTTAGACGGTTAAGAGATTACAAGAGCGTTGTCTTGAAATCCCCGCGCAGCGCGACCTCAAGAAGTTCCAGATCGTCAGAGCAATCGTGATACTGCGCCACCATACCTGGAGGAATGACAAAGGCATCGCCTGGTTGCAGATCACGGTTCTCTTGGTCTTGGGCGGACAATGTCATTGATCCATTCATGACAAAGGTAAAATGAATGTCCGCGTCATGTTTGCTTGCTGGTGCTGGATCGCCGTCGAATTTTACAACCTGAATACCAGCAACACCTTTGGTCCCTGCGCTGATCCCTGTGTCCCGAGCTATAAATCCAGGGATGCGAAAAGGGGACCAATGGGCGGTACTTTCTGTGTGGTGCACAAACGTTTGGCCATCCCATTCGCGGGCAGGATCGCCCTTGCCATTTGGCAGGACAAATTCGTGATCGATCGTGGTGACATGCTCTGCCGGAACGCCAATTTCAATCACTTCAATTTCGGCAGATGCCTCAACGACACGGTGACGGATGCCGGGGGGTTGGGTCACGCAATCGCCCGCATGTAGACGGATCACATCTCCCTGATCCTCGTACAGCACATCAACCCAGCCTTTATAGCAAAAGATCAATTGAAATCCGACCGTGTGATAATGGACCATGTCCGGTACGGGACCACCATCTGGAATGCGAATGTGGCTGGCAATGATCGACCCACCCAGACGCGTCGGGATCAAATCGCGGTAATGCATGCCCGCACGGCCAATGACCCAAGGTGCCTCATCACGTAGACGGCGCACCGCAAATTCGTGCTGGGTCTTGGGCTGATCGACAGTAGGTGAAAGCGGCACAACCTCAATGATAGTGCCATTTGGGGCGGTTAAGGTCCGCTGCCCGTTTGCAAAGTTATCGGGGTCGTCCGTCAAAATACGCAAATGCCCGGGCGCTGTATCAGCCCCTTTTTCAATGCGTATGCGAATGCCATGACCTGAAAATGTTGCAACTGATGGATCATCCGCAGGAAAGATGTTTTCAAGCCGCATACCAAGTGTCTTGGTAAAGAACGGCAAATCGTTTCGCAATTCTTGCGTTGGGATCAAAAACTCTGCCTTCACGTCGGTCACGGTCATTGTATGGTTCTCGCTGATCAAGAGATGCTGCATTTTAGTCGTGTCTAAATTTCAGAACTTAGTGTTGGGGTTATGAACGTTCAGTGCAATGCTAAGCTGAACTTTAACTGCTTAGTTCACAAAATCAGACGCACCATTCATTTGGCCTTGGTCGGTATCTCAAGCATCGCCAAAGCGATAAAATTGATGTGCATTTCTATGCATCACGTTGCCTAAAGAAGCAGGATCATCACCAACTTGCTTTTCGACAAAATTCAGTACCTCCAGATATGTCAGATGCAGCGAATCCACCGGAAAGTTGCTGCCAAACATCACGCGATCTGGCCCAAACATGCGCAAGATATCTTGGGTCACGCACACCGCGGCACCAGTAAGGTCACCACGAAAATACATTGCGTAGCCAGATAATTTGACGCTGACATGCGGCAGCGCGGCCAAGGCACTCATACCTTCATCCCAGCGTTTCAAACCTGCGTCACTTAGATCGTGTGGACATCCGAGGTGGTCAATCACAACAGGAATATCTGTGTGTTGTGCTAGAAAGTCTGCGGCGGCATTCATCTGTTCGGGATAAAGTTGCAGATCAAAACTAAGCCCGTGCTCTGCCAATAACGGATAATGACCACGCCACGTTAGATCAGCCAGAAGATCACTTTTCGCAAAACTGATATCAGGTCGTTCAGGAAGGTGGGAAATAATCTGTCTGATCCCCTTGAGATTGGGATACTCCAGATGGCGTGCCAATTGATCTGCAAAGTCACCTGCCGTTAGATCAGCAAAACCAACAATCATAATGGGGTGTTCAGATGTATCGCTGATCTTTTGGATAAAGGCGGTTTCCGCCACGGGATCGGGCAGCTTTGGGTCGGTTTGTACATGCACAGACCCGGCAAGCTGTCGTAGCGCAGGTTCGGATAAAAATTCATCAATCAGATAGTCACGTTGGATCGGTGTCGGATCGCCAAATGGCTTCATAGCCCCGATGTCGCGCAGCCAAACATATCCGACGTGATCGGGGTCACTTTGCGGTGCCCATAGGTGATGATGTGAATCAATAATATTCAAAATTTGGCCGATCTTTTTGAACATGTGTCATGTCATTGGTGACCTGGGATCAAACCGTCGTCTTTACAGTTCCGTCAGCGACCCAAGCATCAAAAACCTCAAGCACCTTTTGCACAAATGCGGCGTCATTGATGTGACATTCCAATTCTGAAAACGCAATTGGGTCGGTCATCTGTTTGCGCATCTCGTCACAAAACGCGGCAAGTGCTTCTGGATCATGGGCCTCTTGGCCGGGACGGTCCCAATCTTCGATGCCACCGCTGGTCAATATGACGTGGGCGGCCGTGTCTGACGATTTCAGACGTTTTGCGATTTCACGCGCTGTGTCACGCCGTTCTTCTGCGTTCAGGCCAGCCGACTTAATCAGACGATTATGGGCATGAAACGGGCGGTCACGGTATTGCTCTGGAATGTCCTGCCATCCGGCAAAATCAATCAGATCAAGGCAACCGGGCGCGATGATTTGCGGAATACCAGATGCGCCGGCGTTCAGCATACGGTCCGCTCCAGCATTGATGACAGAGCCAGCCAAAAGGTTGCCAAGTTCGGGCAGGGCAAAATCCATAACACAGGCAAAACCACCGCCGCGCGCGATGCTTTCATAAGCCATCCCTCCCATGCCCGTCGCGTGGAAAATTGCAACTTCAAACCCACGTTTTTCAAGCTCTGGTTTGAGAGGTTTCATATACTTCAAACAGGAAGAACCAAGCGAGGTCATGCCGATCAGCGGTTTTGCACTGCTTGGTGGTTCAACCGCACGCGCGGCGCCTAATACCGCACCTGCCGCTTGAGAAAGTGACGCTTTGCAGACCGAATTTAACCCGTAAAGGCCACCTGCCCACAAGATCATTTGAATGTCAGCGGACAGGCGTGCTGGCTCAATCAAAGGAGAGAATGATACAGTTGAGACAACGTATTTCGGCACACCCATTGGCAGCGCTTGGCAGATATCCAAGGCAACATCCGTGCCCATCGTTCCGCCCAATATCACAACACCGTCGATCTTGCCCTCGGCGTGAAGGCGCGCGGTCAATCTGCTGGCACCCTTTGCCATGATCTGCATTGCAATATTTTCACTACCGCTGTCGATGGCTTTTTGGATAGAGCTGCCGCCCGCAGTTGCGACATCATGCTTGGAAACATCGGTCGGTTTTTCGGGATCACCCAGAACTGAGATATCCATGCTCAACGCACCACCGCCCATCGCGGTGATCCGTTCTACCATATATTCAAGTTCATCATTCTTGGTGTCATATGTCCCCACCACAAGGATTGTCTTATCCGTCATGTCTCATGTTTTCCTCGCTAAAGTTCAGGCAGTGCGAATTACCGTTCTTGATCCGGTGAGCTAAGCGTGGACCATGTATCATCGCGTGGGGGTGGTGGGGGTGTGTCACAACTGCGGCGGTGGATACTGACCTTAGCGATAAAGTGGGCAGAGATTGGAGCCGTGACGAACAGGAATGCCATGATCAAAATTTCATGCACCGAGGTGTCGCCCAACACAAAGGAATGGATCATTGAGGCCAGCAAAAGCATACCGATACCGATGGTTCCGACCTTTGTTGGGGCGTGCAGGCGGGTCATGGGGTCATTGAATTTCAATAACCCGATAACGCCAACAATGACAAAACCTGATCCAATCAGCAGGCAAAGAGCGGTTGCGTAGGTTCCAATAATTTCAAGGGTCATTCTATGATGTCCCCCCGCAACAAGAAGCGCGCAAGCGCGACTGTGGAAACAAATCCCAACATGGCAATGAGCAACGAAACCTCAAAGTAAATTTGGACGCCAAGGTGAATACCAAGGACAACAACCAAACCCAGTGCATTGATCACCATTGTATCAAGGGCAAGAATTCGATCACCTGGCGTGGGGCCCAGCACCAAACGCACCATGGACAGTATTTGACCTATTGCGAGCGCTGCAAAAGCGATCATTAGGGAGATACTCATAAATCCTGCGGCCAAGGTCATAGAAAAATCTCCTTTAGGCGGCGCTGGTATCGGTCGATGATATCATCACGTACCGCGTCAGGGTCATCTGTGTGTAGGACATGCACAAGCAGGCTGTGCCCTTCATCAGATAGGTCTGCCGAAACGGTGCCGGGTGTCAGCGTGATTGTGCCGGCAAGCACTGTAATGGCCTCGGGTTGGCGCAGTTCCAGCGGCACCACGATCCATGCTGGTTTCAACTTTGCATTCGGGACGGTCAGCACGATCCAAGCGACTTGCACATTGGCGACCAGAATATCCCACATCACCATGACGCAATATGTGAACATCTTGCCCAGGCGAAATCCCTTGGCTGTGTCTGGCCACCAGACCGAAGTTCCCCATGGAATAAGGATCCCAAGGATGATGCCAAAGACGACCATTCCGGCGGAAAATTCGTTTTGCAAAAGTGTCCAAACCACCGCCAGAAGGACTGTTAGAAATGGATGAGGCAGAAGCCAATAGAATGCGCGCGACATGTCAGTGGTCCTCCTTCGTGGGTTTGCTCAACTTACCGGGCGTGTCGACCACGGTTTGGATATAGGGCTCAGGCGCGAACAATTGCGCCGCCATGGTTGTAGCATATCCATGCATTTGACCTGCAAAAACGGTATGCGCGAGCAAGAGCGAGATCAGCCCGCCCACCGCGACATAAGATAGCGCTGCGGGGCGTTCCCCTATGGTCGCATCCTCGGGTGCTTCGACACTATGGGCTTTCCAGAACAAGATGCTGCCTGCACGGGCAAACCCTACAATGCTGATCAGGCTTGAGCTGAGCACAATGACCCAAATCCAAACCATCAGTTCAGAATCGTAAGCCGCATCAAGCACCAAAAGTTTGCCAAGAAAACCCGACAAAGGCGGCAAACCTGCCATGGCAATGGCACCGACAAAAAACAAACCAGCCGTCAAAGATGTTCCTGCGACAGCTGGTTGCGGTGTCAGGTTTAGATCGGCCCGTCCCGTGCGCACCAAATCCGAGATTAAGAATAAGGCAGCACCTGCCAATGTTGAGTGAACGATGTAATACAGCGCCGCAGCGATTCCCGCAGGCGTAAAGAGCGATATCGACACCATGACCATACCCATTGAGCCGATGACCGAGAAAGCGACGAGTCGATCCAACCGTTTTGCGGCCAGCACGCCCACCATGCCGATGGCCAGTGAAATCAATGCGGCAGGCAGCAACCAAATATCGTGCAAACCTGCGGTGACATCCAAGTCGGGTGGAAAGATCATCGTATAGACGCGAATGATCGCATAGGCGCCAACTTTGGTCATGATCGCAAACAGTGCCGCAACCGGTGCAGGTGCTTCGGCATAGCTGGAGGGAAGCCAGAAATGTAACGGAACAAGTGCAGCTTTGATCGCAAAGACCAGCAGCAATAGAACCGCAGCAATGCGAATACCAAACGTGTCTTCTGGACCAATCATCGTAACGCGGTTGGCAAGATCTGCCATGTTTAACGTGCCCGTTTCGGCATAGATTGACCCAAGCGCAAACAGAAACAGCGTCGAACCTATAAGGTTAAAAAGGACGTACTGTACACCCGCCCTCAGCCGCGCATTTCCACCAGCGTGGATCATCAACCCATAAGACGCGATCAACAAGACTTCGAAAAATACAAAGAGGTTGAACAAGTCACCCGTCAGGAACGCGCCCATGATCCCCATAAGTTGGAATTGGAATAGCGCGTGAAAGTGGCGCCCGCGATTGTCCCAACCAGAGCCTATCGCATAAAGCAGCACAAACAGTGCAAGCACCGCTGTGAGCAGAACCATCATGGTAGAGAGCCTGTCGCCCACCAAAACGATGCCAAAAGGGGCCGCCCAATCGCTGAGTTGATACAGCAGGATAGAGCCACCTGAAACTTGGATCGCCAAGCCTGCCGTGATACCAATCAGCGCCAATACGCCAGCGATGGAAAACGCGCGTTGGATGCCGATATGATAGCGCGCGGCCAGAACGATAAACGGGGCCAACAGTGCGGGTAAAACGATAGGAGCAATGATCCAGTGGTTCATGATCTGCTCTCCGCATTGTCTTCGATGTCGTCGATAGGGTCATCAACGTGGTCATCGTCAGACCCCAGAAATGCGCCAAGACCAATCATCACCACAACGGCCGTCATCCCAAATGAAATCACGATTGCGGTCAACACCAAAGCCTGCGGCAACGGATCAGTATAGATCGCCACATCATCGCTGAGGATAGGGGGTGCACCAACAGTCAGGCGACCCGAGGAAAAGAGGAACACATTGACCGCATAGGTCAGCAACGACATCCCTAATATGACCGGGAATGTCCGCAGCCGAAGCATCAGGTAAATGCCACCAGCGGTCAGCACGCCAATGGCGGAGGCAACTAAAAATTCCATATCAGCCTCCTTCCTCTACCGTGTCACGGACGTTTTGCGGCGGATCATCCCGTGAAGGGTCGATGTCCATTGGGTGTTCGTTGTCAGGTACATGAGCGCGCCGTGCAAGTCGTGAGAATCCTTCAAGTGACAGCATTACCGCGCCGACAACTGCCAGAAACACGCCCAGATCAAAGAGCGCGGCCGTTGCCAGTTCAAATTTTTCAAAAGGCGGAATGCGCACATAGGTGAAGTCAGAGGTCAGGAAGGGTTTGCCCACAAACCATGATCCGATGCCGGTTAAGCCCGCGATCAGAACGCCTGCACCAATCACGCCATGATAGGGGTATTTCAGGCGCGCTGAGGTCCAGGCGAAACCGCTTGCCATGTATTGCATCACCACCGCAATTGACACGATCAGACCCGCGATGAAACCGCCGCCGGGTTCGTTATGGCCGCGCAAGAAGATGTAAAAGCCCACCAGCAAAACCACTGGCATGATCATGCGCGTCAGAACAACCATCATCATTGGATGTACATCACCAGCGCGTGGCTGATCGGGTTTGCGATTTAACAGCCGCGCACGTACTGGCCCATTCAGCAATGTTTCGGTCAGCGCGTAAATGAGCAATGCCGCAATGCCCAAAACGATGATCTCGCCGTAGGTATCAAAGCCACGGAAATCGACAAGGATCACGTTGACCACGTTTGTGCCGCCGCCACCTTTGTAGGAATTAGCCAGATGGAATTCAGAAATCGGCGTGCCGACCGGATCGCGCAACAGATAATAATAGGCCAGCGCAAAGGTGGCCAATCCGCCAGCAACAGCCACGCTCACATCGCGCACACGGCGCAAAAGCGAGCTTTCGATTGGTGTGCGGTTTGGTAGGAAATTGAGCGCGAGCAGCAATAAGATGATCGTCACTACTTCGACGGTGAATTGCGTCATGGCCAGATCAGGGGCGCTAAAGAACACAAATCCAACCGATACCATCAGGCCAACAATGCCAATCAGGATCAGTGATAAAAGGCGATTGCGGTGCATCAACACCATCCCGCCAGTCGCAGCCACCAGCATAAGCCAGCCCGCAATTGGAACGGGTCCGGCTGACTGCATGGCACGCGTTGCTGCGCCAACCGATCCCGTGCTCCATGCATGAAACCCAACCGCAATAATGGTAACCGTTGCGATGGCCGCATAGCGCGTAAACGCCCCATTGTGCAGAGGTAGGATAATATTTTGCGCAAGCTTAACGATTGCCTCGACGATGGTGTCCAGAATTTCTTTGGCTTCGGGTCTTGGCATCGCGTCCCAAAAGCGCAGCGCTGGGTTGAAAATGGTCAGCGCAATCAAACCACCGACAACCGCGATCAGCGACATGAACAAGGCTGGCACCAGACCGTGCCATATCTTGAAGTGTGCGGTTGGCACAGCGGCTGTATCACCCAGTACGGATGCGGTTACCATTTTGACAAAGGGTTCTGCCAAGAATGGTGCAACACCGATGACAACAACCAGCACCACCAAAATTGCAGGTGGCATCCAAAGGCCCGCGCCCGGATCATGCGGTTTGGCAGGATAGTCATCGCGCACCGGTCCTAAAAACACGTGGCCAATCAACCTGAAACAATAGGTCGCGGACAAAAGCGATCCAAATGTGGCCAATGCGGGAACCAGCCAAGGCATACCAAAGAGCATCGTATGGGTGGCTTCCTCCAACATCATTTCTTTGGACAAAAATCCGTTGAGAAGGGGAATGCCTGCCATCGACAAGGCGGCAAGGGACACGATCATAAACGTGACGGGCATTAATTTTCGCAAGCCACCAAGACGGCGAATGTCACGGGTATGCGCCTCGTGATCAATGATGCCGGCAGACATAAACAAGGCGGCCTTGAAGGTTGCGTGGTTGAGAATGTGAAACACGGCTGCCATCGCGCCAAACGCGGTGCCTGTACCCAAAAGCATTGTAATCAGGCCAAGGTGGCTGACGGTTGAGAAAGCAAGCAATGCTTTTAGATCGTGTTTGAATATCGCGATCAACGCACCCAGTACCATCGTTATCAGACCCGCGGTGGTGACAATCATGAACCATTCAGGCGTGCCAGACAGGACAGGCCACATACGGGCCATCAGGAAAATGCCCGCCTTCACCATGGTGGCCGAGTGCAGATACGCGGACACGGGTGTTGGTGCCGCCATTGCGTGGGGCAACCAGAAATGGAACGGGAACTGCGCAGATTTCGTAAAACACCCCAGTAAGATCAGGATCAAAGCCGGGACATATAGCGGATCAGCTTGGATCAGGTCGCGGTTCTGAAGAATAACACTCAGGTCATAGCTGCCGACAATTTGACCCAAGATCAGCATCCCACCGATCATGGCCAGACCGCCCATGCCCGTTACCATCAAGGCCATGCGCGCACCTTGGCGTCCTTCGGGCAGATGTTTCCAATAGCCGATTAACAGGAAGGACGAGAGTGACGTTAATTCCCAAAATACAAGCAAGAGCAGAATATTGTCGCTTAGGACGATGCCAACCATCGCGCCTTGGAACAACAAGAGATAGGTGAAAAATTCGCCCATATTATCATCGCGGCTTAGATAGTGGCGCGCGTAGGCTATGATCAGCAGGCCGATGCCCAAGATGAGCAAGGCAAAGAAAAACCCCAATCCATCAAGCATGAGCGTGAAGTTGAGGCCAAGCGTCGGCATCCAATCGACCCGCGCTGTTACAACTTCGCCAGCGAGAACCATAGGCAAATTGGTCAGCAAGCCGATGAAAGCAGCAAGCGACACGGCAAATGTCACGCCTGCACTGGCGGACCGCCCGGCTGAGTTCATCAGGCCTGGCAATAGTGCGCCAAAGAATGGCAATGCAACGATAATAAGGAGGGACACGGAAACTCCAGACAGGCTTGTTTAGGCAACTTGCACAAAATTGACCCAAATGCGCAATGGTGCAAGTAGGATTTAATTGAGTGGCTGATTACGAATATGCCCAGTTTGGCATATCAACGGCTGTATGTCGGCCCTGAATTTTCTGAGTTTTAGTCGCTCTGCATCCCAGATGTGGGTGCTAAAGCCACGTTTGGCGCGCTAAAATGCAAACCTAGGCAGTCACAACCAGAAAGCCGCGCGACCACCAATTGGTCAATTGGGGCCAATATAATAGCGCTGCTGGCGGTTACGGGGACTTGGGGGCTTTCATCACACAAACTGCACATCTGCTCACACAAACGTGCCCTATCATGATCAGATGTGAGTTGAGTAAGGGACTATCTGGTTCCAATGTGGCATTGAGACACACCGCAATGGTGTGAACATTCATAGGATACCCTCATGCCACATTTTCGCAAACTTGCAAAAACTGCTCTGCCTGCCTTGTTGTTCACCCCAGCTTTGGCAATCGCACAAGATGCTGCTGGGCCTGAGTGGGACTTTTATGGGCACATCAACCTTGGCGTGATCAGCGTTGATGATGGGTTTGATACCAACACCAGCCTATCGGACAATGACAATTCGAACTCGCGGGTCGGATTGATTTTCAAGCAGGGTTTGCAGAACGGCAGCGAGTTCCGTTTTCACTTTGAAACGGCGATTGGGTTGACTGGCTCAAGCAGCATTGCGGGTGCCAGCAATGATTTGGATGCCGAATATCGCCGTCGCGAATTGCGTAAGTTCGAAATCATCTATGACACAGCAAGCATCGGTAAATTCTCGTTTGGCCAAGGCAGTATTGCAACGGACGGCAGTGCCGAGGCGGATCTTTCGGGTACATCGGTCGTTGCCTATTCCAGCCCCCAAGACCTAGCTGGTTCGCAACCCTTTCGCCTTAGCAACGGCACGGTGTCAGGTGTGACTGTGGGTAATGTGTTTAGTGCATTTGATGGCGGTCGGCGTTTTCGGGTGCGGTACGACACGCCCACATACAACGGTTTTGGCATAGCTGTCTCTGGGGGTAAGGAAGTTTTGGCGCGGGGCAACGATGATGAGTTCTATGATGCTGCCATCACTTATGACCGCGACTACGATGCGTACAAAGTCACTGGCCGTTTGGGATATTCCATTCGAGACAGCGCCGAAGAATTGCTACTAGGCAGTGCAGCTGTCTTGCACAAATCAACGGGGCTAAGCCTTGCTGTTGCAGGCGGTCGTCAACAACAGGGCGATGCCAGCTATGTTTACGTCAAGGGTGGGTTACAGCGCGACTGGTTTGATTTTGGCCGCACGTTCCTTGCTGTTGATTACTATGATGGTGAAGATTTCCAAACTGTTGGGACATCTTCTTCATCGTTAGGCATTTCGGTAGTTCAAAAAGTTGATGCAAAAAATCTTGAACTTTACGCCACTTACCGGACCTACGAATTTGAAGCGCCCGGTCAGAGTTTTGAAGATCTGGATGTGACTTTTGTTGGCGCGCGCTGGAAGTTCTGAGCATAGGCAATCCTAAGTTCGCTACATCTTATGTCCAATTATGTCTGCGTGTTTGCAAGGTGGCGGTATCAATGGATCCCTTTCAAAGTAGGGAACCATTGCTAAAATATGTCGTTCTGCGAGTTGTATACTCTTCGGTCTCTAATTATGGTGTCGCAAAGTATAGGAAGATAACATGGCCCGCCCCAGAGAGTTCGACATTGATGACGCCTTGAGCGACGCGATGAATGTGTTTTGGCAACACGGCTATGATGCTGCTTCTTTGCCTGAACTTCTTAAGGGGATGGGGCTGACTCGCGGCAGTCTCTATAAGGCATTTGTTGACAAGAAGTCGCTGTTTCTGCGGGTGCTCACCCGTTACGAGATCGAGGCCGTTCAGCCTGCTGTCGCACTTTTGACTACTGGATCAGCAGACGGGCTAGATCGCATCAACACGCTTTTTGACAGTGTTGTGGATGCGGTTCGAAATGGTGATCAACGCGGTTGTCTGCTGTGCTCGGCTGCCGCCGGTCCTGCGGCGGTTGATGAAGACATTTCAGATGTCGTGCACCTATTGTTGCAGCAGATGCAGCAGGCATTTGTAAAGGCGCTGTCAAACGCAGTTGCTTACGGACAGTCGAGCAGACCTGATCGAGAGAACCTCGCCACTTTGCTGCTGACGCAGTATGTTGGCCTGCGTGTTTTGGTGCGGTCAAACGCGCCGATCGAAGCGGTAGAAAAAAGCGTAGATGCGTTAAAGCAAATGATCGGGGCAAAGCCTTGAATCCGAACACCCACTAGTTTCATGAAGCCAGACGCGCTGCAAAGAACCCTCTGTATCGTGGCTACCGACATACACGCCGTTAATCAAAGCCTCGCCTTAACCGACCGAGATGGAAACATCTTTGGCACCAACACCTGCGAAAAACCTCTCCAAACACTTGCGCTTTTGAAAGATTTTCCTACCGTATAGCTGCCATTGCTTCCTTGGCGTTGTCGTCAAGGATTTTCCGCATATGACAGGTGACGACAACGCCGTCACCTGTGTTTCCTGGGCTGTCCTTCACGCACGCATGCGCGCGTAATCAGGGTCATAGGGCGACGGCGTAATCACTTCGGCCTCTACCAGATCACCACAAAGATCTAGCTGCATCTTGCTGCCCACGGCTGCCAAATCGGGCATCACAAAGGCATAGGCAAGGTTCATGCCAACACGGTATCCCCAATCGCCTGATGTGATCGTGCCGACAACTTTGTCGCCTTGCATCAATGACGCCCCGCCATGTGCAGGTGCTTTGTCTGTGTCAATCTTGAGGGTTACCAGTTTGCGTGTAGGTCCGTTTGCCATACGCTTTTTCAGGGCCTCTTGGCCAATGAACGCACCCTTATCGGGCTTCACAAAACGATCAAGCGCTGTTTCGAATGGATCGAATTCGGTCAACAAATCAGCCTTCCAATGCATAAAGCCTTTTTCCATGCGCATCGAGTCAACCGCGCGAGCACCAAAGAGCTTTAGGCCCTGTGTGTCACCTGCTTTGCGCAGGGCGAGGTAGACCGCGTAAAGCGAGGCATTTGGCACGTGAATTTCATAAGCCAATTCTCCCGAGAAACTAACGCCCAGCACAGTGACAGGCGAGAAGCCGATGAAGGCTTCGCGCACGGAAAGCCACGGAAATGCTGTCTTTGACCAGTCCGCGCGCGAACAGGCACTCAACACATCGCGCGCTTTGGGGCCTGCCAGAACAAGGATCGTCTGATCATTGGTCAGGCTGCGGATTTGTACGTCTTCATCCGCGTTCAGATGTTGTGTCAACCAGTCCATATCATGGTATTCTGCGGCGGCAGCCGATCCAAACCAGACCCGTTCTGGGCCACGGTCAGATGCCGGGATATTGGCAACTGTCGCCTCACCTTTGACCATGCCATAATCGTTCAGCATATAGCCCAGCCCCACGCGGCCATCTTTCTTTGTCACTGCCCCGCAGAACATGCGATCAAGAAAGCTGTGCCGATCTGCCCCGGTGATCTCAAAACGGTTGAAACCGTTAACTTCGCACAGACCAACGTTTTCCTGCACATTGCGTACTTCTTCACCGACGATGTCGAATGCTTCGTCAAAATTGAAGCTCAGAGAGGGATGAAAATCCGCAGAGGGTTTGATGTAATCGACCCGTTCCCAACCGTTCACAACAGTGAACTCTGCACCTTCCGCCGCAAAGATCGGCGTCAGCGGTGTTGTCTTGGCATTGCGCCCGGCAGGGCGATGTTCATGCGGAAAGTGAAAGCGGAATTCGTTTTGATAGTCTTCAATCGCCTTAAGTGCGGTCAGTTCAACATTGGTGTGACCAGTGAAGCGGCGCGGATCAATACACCACGTATCGTACTGCGCTTCGCCATGAACGATCTTTTGTGCCAACAGCCAACCATGACCGCCACCTTCGCCCACGCCTGCGCGCAGGCCGATGATGCAGAACGCATTACGTTTGCCGGGGATTGGACCGACCAGCGGAGCGCCATCGATTGTGTAGGTGATCGGGCCGTTGACCACGCGCTTGATCCCAACTTCGGTCAGCGCTGGCATCCGTGCAAACGCGCCCTCAAGCACGTCCATCACGCGATCCAGATCGTCAGGGCACAGGTCATTGGCAAAACTTGGGCTGATGCCATCCATGCCCCATGTTTTGCAGTCTTGTTCGTAAAACCCGACCAGAAGACCATTCTTTTCCTGCCGCGAATAATAGTCGCTGATCGGACAACGCAGCAGTGGCATCCGGTGTCCGGCCTTGACAATTGCGGGGATGTCTTCGGTGACAAAGTATTGATGCTCCATCGACGCGACAGGGTGATGCACACCCATCATCGCACCGACCTCGTTCACGCGGTAACCACAGGCATTCACAACGATATCGGCGTCGATACTGCCTTTGTCGGTTTCAACGGTCCACGTATCATCCTTGTGCTGGGTCAGCGAGACAACTTTGGTGTGGCGGTACACTTCAGCGCCCGCCTTACGTGCGTGGAACGCCAGCGCCTGACAGAGTTGTGCGGGATCAATATCACCGTCCTCACCGTCCCACAGACCGCCCAGAAGATTGTCTGTTGAAATCAGCGGATGGCGGCGTGCACATTCTTCGGCATTGATGACCTCAAAGGTCGTCCCCATGCCGCGCGCCATAGATGCAAAATGGCGATAGGCTTGCATCTGCTCGGGTGTGTTGGCCAGCCGGATGCCGCCATCGCCGTGGTGGTAGCCGACAGGATATTCAGGATCGTCACGCAGTTTCTTATAAAGCTCGATTGAATGGGTCTTTAGGCCCACCATCGTTTGGTTCATACCAAAGTTTGTGACCTGCGCCGCAGAATGCCACGTGGTACCCGAGGTCAACTCGTCGCGTTCAATCAGAACGACATCGGACCAACCTTCTTGGGTCAAGTGATACAATGTTGAACATCCAGCGATCCCGCCGCCGATGACCACAACCTTTGTGCGTGTTTTCATTTCTGCTCCAGAAAAATAGTGTTCTGTAGTGAGCAAGGTTTTAATGACGCGGTACAAGATTCGGGTATCTATTCCTATAAATTAGAAATTAAATTCCGATAAATCCAAATTTATACCAACGATATTGCAACGCTTTTGCCAAGCGATCTGGCTGGAAGTATAAATTGAGATGAACACAAGAACCGCCTAGCGCAACGTGCAGCAAAGCCTGTCCTTGATCCTTGTCCATCTGGTCAAGCCGGCGGGACCTACAAGCCTTTGCGTGAAGATGAACTGCAAAGTACTTATCACACCGCGTTAAAACTGCTTGAAAATCTTGGCCTGAGAGAGGTTCAAGAGCGATTGCGCGTCGATCTGCCGGCTGATGGTACAAAGTATGGGATAGGTGGGCGCATTGTGTTTAACAAAGACCTTGTCGAAGAAGCGATAGAACAGGCATCCAAATCCTTGGTCTTGCATGGGCGGAACGCGGCCCGATCCATTGCTGTTGGTGACAATGCAGTGCATTTCCGCACGGGCGGTGCCGCGATGGAGAGGGGCTACTTTTACCCATCACATGCCGAATGTGACCAACCGCGCGCTTGGGCTGAAAACGGGGCAAAAGATGCGTAGCTTGTGGCGAAAGAACGGGTGCGGAAAGTCTTAAGCGCTGATAGACATTGTATCTATCACAGGACCAACAGCGCGAGATCAAAGCGCAGTTTAACTTCCTGTTAGAGTGAAACTACTCAACTAGCGTAAACTGATCCTTGAGCCATGGGATCATAAGATGCGTATCTAGAATCACTTGTTGGTTCAATTCGCTGCGCACTTTGTAGTTCACCAAATCGATCACGGATTGGGCACAATCCGGGCTGGCGATCAACGACAGGGTTCGTCCAAAGTTTTTTCCGGGGAACGGATGCATGCGCAACTTTGGTTGAAATCGTCGTGCACGGGCGAATAGCAATGGCGTTGTAATCGTCCAGCCCGCGCCTGCCGCAACCATGGCCATCAGCGTCTGATTGTTTCCGCATTCAAATTTGTTTGGCAATTGCACACCGAGGCGACGCAGTTGCGCTTCTATTTGTCCTGCGATGATCAGGTCACTTGAGAATTGCAAAAACGGCAACTTGGTCTTTCCGGCGACGATATCGGGCAGCGAGGAATCTGCTGCCGTTGGCAATACGGCGACAAAGGGATCCCGTAACAAGGGCCAGTCTAGCAGATCGGTTAGGGGTTTTAGGGGTGTTGTCACAATCCCCAAATCCAACTCCCTATGGCGCAGCATCTTGATGATCTCATGGCTGGTGTCTGTATGATAAAGAAATTTGCAGACCGGCATCTTTTGGGAAAGATACACCGCAAGCTGTGGTGTCACATCACTGTCCAGATCTTCGATTGTGCCGACGCGCAGATACGATGCATCCGCTACGTTGCCTGCCGAAGCCTCTGCTGTTGCCTTTCTGATCGCCTGCATGGCCTGCGTGATATTGCGTAAAAAATTGCGACCGGTTGGCGTCATCACCATCGGCCTGCGAGCGTGATCAAATAGTGCCACGCCCAGATGTTCTTCGAGATTACGCAAATGGTGTGAGACCGTGCTGATTGACAGCCCCGCCTCCTCGGCCGTTGCCTGCAACGAATGTGTCCGGGCATAGGTTTGGAAAAGCTCCAGCCACTTCAGGCTGAGTTCTTTGTTCGAAGGTTGTGTCGCCATGAGAACGTCTGTCCGGTCAGGAAATACCTATTCGATACATCACGTAAGTAAGCCTATAAAGCCAATAAAATCGAAGATTTTGGCAGGTTGAAGCGCTTTGATCTTCACTTGAATCAAATGGCCAAGACTTGCCTCAGTGCTAACCTGAAGGGTTCACAAGTTGTGTTGTCAGATAGGCACCGGTCAAACGGTAGTGGCTTAGCAAAGCTGCGGAGGTCGCATCCGCATCGCGACTGACGTAACGCCATATCTTCAAGCGTACATCGTAATTTTAGGATCTCCTCAAAATTAGCTGGGCTGGCAGGTGCAGCACGAAACCCGCGTTGGCCTATGCGTTCGACCAGCATGTCAGATGTAAGAAGGCTTAGCGCTTCGCATATGGGCGAGGCACCCATATCAAGAAGCATGCGCAACCGATCAATTTAGCTTTTCACCCGCAGGCAAAGCACCCGTGAGGATCATCTTGCGCAAGTATAGATAAGCTGCGCGTTTTTGATTTGAAAAGAGCACCAGTGCCGCTGTTGACCCATTAGGTTTGTGAATTGTACTTTCCGCCTGCGCATCTTGGGGGAAGGTACAAAGTGGTAATCAGGGTTAATAATTGGAAACCCTATTGTAACAACAGTTTTACCACAAAATCCGGCCATTCAGGCGTGCTTCCTTCGGGTGCTTGAATACGGACCAAATCAGGCAATTGGGCCGTGTCGTCCCATGTTTCTTGCCAGACAGGTGGGTTGGCGGTTTTAGAGTAATACGAAAAGCGAGGCGTAATATTCTCCGCGAGAATACCGTCGATCTGGCTAAGCCCTGAACCATCATCATCAATGGCCTGCGCGGTCAATGTAAGCGTATTGCCTGATGCTGTAACGCCAATGCGCAATGCCGCAGCCTCTGGCGCAAAAGGTGTTTCTGAGAGCGTTACAAAAGTGAAGCCGTCTGTCTGGCCAGCAAATCGCACGGGAAATGGTGCGAGCCGTGAGGTTGGTGTGGCCTGACGCAGCCAGATGCGAAGACGGCTGCGCAGGGCAATTTCTTCGGTTGATGCAGAGATCGCGGCAGAGCGTTCCCAGACATTCACCGCCAATCCCAATGCGCCCACAAGCCCAGTGGCAATCAACGCAAGCAAAGCCAACGCCACCAGTAATTCAAACAAGCTGAGGCCGCTACGGGGCGTCATTGGGAATCATCCGTGTTTCGACTTCTGCCAGAACAGTATCTCTGCTGTCTTGGATGGTGATTTTAATGTCTACTGCGGCAAGCTCTGTTCCGGTGATGGATGTGCTTTCGATTTCTTCAATCACTGTCCAAGCGCGATACTTGTCGGTTCTGGTTCCGGGCGACAATGCATCTGAAACACTCAATAGCGCGATGCGCGACATGGCATAATCTTGCGCCAAGGCTTGTGCGTCGATGTTGCGCATGCGGGTCAACATATCGGCCTGACGTGGCAACAAAACCGACAGGATCATCGCCATGATGGCAAAGGCCAGAAGGACCTCAAACAGGGAATATCCTGAGGTGCGTGACCTCAACGGGTTTCACCGGGGATAAGGCGACCAGACAGTGTAGAAATACGCAATACACGGGTCAGGCCAGATTGAGTCACACAGACCTGAGCATTTGATGCGGTGCCATCGGGGAAAAACCAAAGGTCCACATCGTTGTTATTGCAATCGGTCATGGGCATGTGCGCAGCAGTTTGGGTAATAACGGCGCGGTGGCGCGTAGCGGATGCAACCTCAAGGGCTTCATTCACTGCATTGTCCAACTGCAAGCGAGGTGAAGGGCCTTTGAGTGCAGCGGCGGCAATCCCTGACACCACAGCAAGAATGGACAATGCCACCAATGTTTCCAGCAGGGTAAAGCCAGCTTCTGAATGGGGCGGGGGATGTTTAGAACGCAACATCGTTCAGCGACATAATAGCGGAAACTGTGGAAAGAATGATTCCCCCAACGCTGATCCCAATGACAAGGGTGATCAGGGGTGTGATCAGACGGATGGCTTGGGCAAGTGTTCTGGCGCTGCGGGCACTTAGGTCCGTGACCAGTTGATCCAGAACCGGTACCATTTGGTCTGTCTCTTCGCCTGCTTCCAACATTGCCGCGGCCATTGGGTCAATTAACGGGCTGTTAGAGAGGACATCTGAAAGTGATCCACCTGCTAAGATGCGATCCTCGGCGTGGATCAAGAGCGCGCGGTAGGCAGGATTGCGTGTTGTTTCACGGGCGGTCACCATCGCGCGGGGCAGTGCCGCGCCACTGGACAGCATAAGCGCCAAAGTCTGTAAAATTTTGAGCGTTTCGGATTGGCGCAGATACCCGCCCAACACAGGTAATCGCAGGGCGATACGTATCATGAAATTTCGGATATGGCTGCGTAGAAATTGCAGTATCAATACAGCCACAAACATGGCGATCAATATAGCTGGCCACTGTGCTAAAATCGTCAGACGTAACCCGGCCATAAGCCCTAACAGCGCTGGTAGATCTTCGCCAGCGGAAGCAAAGACAGGTGCGAGGGTCGGAGCCAAAAAGAACACCAACAGTGCCATCACCAGCAAAGACATGATCACAAGGATAGCAGGGTAAATCAGTGCACTGCGCAGTTCGCGGCGTTGTTCGGCCTCTAGCGCGAGTGTAACGGCGACGCGTTGCGTGACATCCGCGAGCTTATCTGATGCTTCGCCAATCTCGATCATGGTGATCAAACGGTCTGGAAAATAACTGCCTGCACCGCGAAGCGCCTCTCCCAATGTGCTGCCATCGTTTACATCATCTTTAACGCGCGACAGCACTTGGGCCATTAGGCGATCTTTGGTGTTTCCCTCGCAAAACCGCAAAGACCGCGTCAGACCAAGGCGGACTTTTAATAACCCCGCTAAAGTCTTGAAAAAATGTTCAAGCGCATCAGGTCTCGCGGTCTGTTTGCGCCCAAACGAAAGATCACGCTGCCACCATGGCAAGGCAAGGTTGCCTGCTTGCAGTGAAACCGGTGTTAGCCCCTGAGCCGACAATCTGTCCAACGCGGCAATGTCCGACGACGCCTGTACTTCGCCTTTTTCGAGCACACCAGTTGCCGAATATGCAGAGTAGTTAAAGCGAGGCATGTACGGGAAAATCCAAAAGTTTATTGCGGACCCCAACTTGCCGTTGAAGCACGCGCTAGTCAATGATGCGGTGACCCGTGGTTGGTACGTTGATCCCGGTTCTGATTAACCCATCTGCCCCGGAAATACGGTCACGCAATTCCGCGGTGATCGACATGGATTCATGTCCGTTGCGAATGACACGCGGCGTGATCAAGACCAGCAATTCGGTCTTTTGCACCTTGTCTTTGCGACTGCGAAATAATGCACCAAAGACAGGAACGTCCCCTGCACCGGGCACCTTTGAATTCGTGCGATTACGGCTTTCTTCGATCAATCCACCTAAAGCGATTGTTTGGCCATCCGACACCACAACGCTGGTTTCAATCTTGCGCGTTGATATTGTGGGGCTGTCGATGCCGATCATCGGTCGAAATCCGAGAGCACCACCTTGCAAACATGCCAAAATCGCTAAAAAATCCTGGTATTTTACTAGGTGAGTTTTCACAAACGCTGCTCAGGGCTGAAACAACCTGATCTTCTGTTCCAGATGCTGCGACAAAGCCTGCGCGGCATGCGGTGGGCAATTCTTCTTGGCCAAGTTCAGCTTCCCGCGCGTTCGGTCCGTATACTGCAATAACTCCAAGATTTTGAACGATCCTCATTGTAGCATCTAAGTCAAACTGATCGATCCACCTTCGACCATCAACCTGAGCCAGGCGCTCGACAAGGTAACTTTCCCAGGTAGATTCCTGGTGCGGATGCGATATGAGTTGGTGGCGGGAAATTAGTTTACGACAACTCTCATACCTGCGGAAAAAGTCGGCTGGGTGACGCGGAAAACTCACGCGCGGCAGAGTTAACAGTTGGCAGCTGTGAATTGGGCAGACCCGAAAAGAGGCGAGCAACCACTCCCTTCGCCCAAATACCCCAAACTCTCCTTTGTCTTGTTCATCTCTTTGTACACAGCCAGGACAGAGCTTTTGCTCGCGTCGTAAAAAGCTTCTAGCCGCCAGAAGTTGCCCGCTCAGTTTGCAGCGTCGCCGGTCAATACTCACCAAAGCTCTCGGTATCAGATCAACTGAACTGATGTCGACGAGACCAGCTAACCTATCAATCTCAATTGCATCGGAATAGATTAGCTTCTGCCAATTTAGACCCATATCAGAACAGAAATCTTGCACAAAACTAGGCCCATTTCTGGCAGCAAGGCGGGAAACAAACGACATGATAGTTTCATCTTTTTGAAGTTTCAGTTTCAAAGCTAGTTGTGTCATCTAGCGCCTCCCTGCGAGCACGAGTTCATGCCCAAGATCGGTTTCGTCTGTCATTACCAACCGTGGATCAATCGCGGTAAAATCATGCCTGAAGTGAGCCTCCCCCTTTGCAGTGGTCCGCCCCTATAGTTAGGAAAGCGGAGGACCAAGAATGGCGATTAAGAGACCCAAGCCCGAAGAGATTGTCGTGAAGTTGCGGCAGGTTGAAGTTCTGATGGGG
>JBARCK010000027.1:0-47946 GCA_049794015.1 Sulfitobacter sp.
ACGAAACCGCGTGCGCAGCTCTGACGATAGTGCTGATGACATGAAACATCCTCCCAATAGGGATGAATCACAAATCAAACCCGATGGGAATCCCGCGATTCAGGTTTCAAGCTCGCCGCTTTAGATCGCCAACTTGCTTGTAGTGAATTTTTTGCTGGTGAGTTCATCTCTATTGCTGATTTTTCGATCTGGGGCTGGGCATCATTGTGGGAAGGCCAGCAACAGACGCTGGAAGGCAAACCACATATGGCACGTTGGCTCAATACAATGTCTGCCCGCCCCGGCGTTCAGGCAGGCCGCGCATTATTTGCGCAAAAACGCGGCGACATCGCCAAAGACAAAGGCGCTCAAGATCAATTGTTCAAACGCTGACGCACCCCTTCATCTGGCCAAAAAAACTCCGGGGGACGGCCAAAGGCCGGGGGGCTGGCCCCCTCTTAACCTTCGTCTTTTTCCAATCCATAGGTTTGGAACAACTTGCCCTGCGTCATGAAAAACACAAATACCGCTGCCGTCAGACCAAAGGTTTTAAAATACACCCAAGTCTCTGTGGAAAAACCGCGCCAGATCACCTCATTCGCGATAGCCAAGCCAAAGAAGCACAGCATCAGCCGCTTGGTCAGGATCATCCATCCGGCATCTTGCAGCGGCATCATTTCTTCCATCACGAATTTCAAATAGGACTGCCCGCGCAGCAAACCAAACCCCAGCAATCCACCGAACAAGACATAGATCATCGTCGGCTTCATCTTGAAAAACCGATCATCGTTCAGCCAAACCGACAAGCCACCAAAGACAACCACCAATATGACCGTGGCCACCTGCATGCGGCTTAACTTACCCGTCAGCCACCACAACGCCCCGGTTGAGGCAATGAGCAGCGGAATGAACGCAGCCGTGACCACAATAAAGCCTTCGTATTCCGTACCACCAATGGTAAAAATCTGCTCTTTAAGCTTTAGATAAGCGACAAAGAACAACAGCACCGGGCCAAATTCCAAGGCTGACTTCAAAAACGGATTGATCTCTTTTGCATCTGCCATGCTGGTGCTCCTTTAGCCGCCCATTTCCACTATCACAGCGCCCGCAGCAATCAATGCCATCAACGCAATCCGGCGCGGGCCTACAGTTTCTTTCAAGAATACCACCCCGATCACCGCCGCAAAAACAGTTGATGTTTCGCGCAGTACCGCCGCCTCTCCAACTTTATCGAGCCTTGTGGCCATCATGATCGCCCCGAAACTCATAAATGCGACCAACCCGCCAAAAACGCCGCGCGCCATCAATGGTCCCAAAGTTGGTGGGTTTTCCATTTTGAACCACCGCCGCGCTGCGACGATTGGCATGAAAAGCCCATCAATCATGAAAAACCACGCCAGAAAGGTGAACGGATTGGCCGTGGCGCGGATGCCATAGGCGTCATAGGTCGTGTAAAGTGCGACAAACAATCCGGTCACAACCGCGATACCCAAGGCAGCATTCAGCGTGTCCCGTTGGCTTTCAAGTTTGCGCAAATTATAGATCGCCAGCCCGAAAATTCCGGCCAATAGCACACCCACACCAAGCCATTGGACAATGGTAAAGCGTTCGTTGAAAATCAGGTAAGCACCGATGACGGCAAACAATGGTCCCGTACCGCGCACCACCGGATACACAACCGTATACGCGCCTTTGGTATAGGCCCACGCCTGTAGCGATTTATAGATCACGTGGATCACAAAGACGCCGACAAAAATCACCCACATATGCGGTTCAGGCCAAGGCACAACAAACAGCGCAAAAGGGGCCGCCATAACGCAATACGAGAAATCGATAGCCCCCCGTGTCAACCACGGGTCATGCCGCCCTTTTTGCAGCGCCCCAAAAACCGCGTGCAACAGGGCTGCCATCAGCGCCAACCAAAGTGCTACGGTATGGCCCGTTGGGGTGCCTTCAATCGACAGCAGCCAATCGGTCATTCAGCGGCATTTCGACATGCGGGATGGCTCAACGGTCCTGCCCCACAAGCGCATCTGCAAATTCCTGTGGATCAAATGGCGACAAATCGTCAATCTGTTCACCCACACCAATCGCATGAATGGGCAGACCGAATTTATCGGCCAGCGCAACCAAAACACCACCCTTGGCGGTGCCATCCAGCTTGGTCATCACCAGACCGGACACATCGGAAACCTCTTGAAACACCTTCACTTGGTTTAACGCATTCTGCCCCGTGGTCGCATCGAGTACCAACAGCGTATTATGCGGCGCAGTCTCGTCTTTCTTACGGATCACCCGGACAATCTTGGCAAGTTCTTCCATCAGATCACCGCGATTTTGCAACCGCCCGGCCGTGTCGATCAACAACAGGTCCGCGCCATCTGCTTCGGCTTTGGTCATCGCATCAAAGGCAAGGCTGGCCGGATCAGACCCTTGCGCGGCAGTCAGCACAGGCACACCTGCCCGTTCCCCCCACACCTGCAATTGTTCAACCGCAGCGGCACGAAATGTGTCGCCCGCCGCAATCACCACCGATTTACCTGCCGCCTTGAATTGGCTGGCCAATTTGCCGATGGTTGTTGTTTTGCCCGACCCATTGACACCCACCACCAAGACCACCTGCGGCGTCTTGGGGTACAGGGGCAAAGGCCGCGCCACAGGTTCCATGATCCGCGCAATTTCTTGCGCCATCAGGTCTTTGATTTCGGCCACCGACAACTTTTTACCAAAGCGCCCTTCGGCCATGTTCGCCGTCACGCGCAGGGCTGTATCGACCCCCATATCAGCGGCGATCAACAATTCCTCAAGTTGCTCCAACATGTCGTCGTCAAGCACACGGCGGACAACGGTTTTAGGGGCCGCACGCCCCATCAGACGACCCAGCAAACCGGGTTTTACGGCGGGTTGGGATGATGTTTCAGCCAAATCAGGGGCGATTTTGCCCAATTCGGTTTTGAGAGGACCAGCGCTTGCGGCGTCAACTGTTGAAACCCTATCGCGTTTGACTTGTTCTTCGGCCTCGCGCGCGGCGGCTTTGCGCTCTGTTTCCTCTGCCTCAAGCCGTGCGACATCCGCCGCCTCGCGTTTGGCCAAGTCAGCGGCATCCTGTGCTGCTTGTTCAGCAGCCAAACGCGCAGCATCTTGGGCCGCACGTTCTGCTCGTTCCTCGGCTTGGCGCGCCGCCAAAGCATCCGCTTGTTTTTGGGCCACCTCAGCCGCATCACGTGCTGCCTGATCTGCGGCCTCACGGCGTAGTTTTTCAACAGCATCTTGTTGCGATTTTAACGCGGCGTCTCGCGCGGCCTCAGCAAGACGTTCTGCTTCAACACGATCCGCTTCAACGCGTTCCGCTTCAACTTGTGCTGCTTCAACGCGGGCAGCCTCAAGTCGGGCATTTTCTTCCTTTGCAGCTTGCTCAGCGGCCTCTTGCGTCACGCGACGCGCTTCTTCTTGAGCCGCAGCTTCGCGCTGTGCTGCTTCTTGCTTTGCTTGCTGCGCCGCGCCGTCAGCCGCACCCGCCTCAGCGTCGCGCGTGTCCTCTAGGGCCAGGGCTTCTTCCTGACCGCCATCACTGACAATCGCCTCAAGCCCTTCGTCAATCTTGGACGACGATTTGAACAAACGCTCTTTTAGCTTCTTGAAAAATGCCAAAACGGGGATCTCCGTGCCTGTTTCCCTTGATCTATAGCCTCCTTTGGGCAGATGAAAGGGTCACGACCCAATTGACATCGCAGCACTGACCCCGCACCAAAGCAAGATGCGGTATTGGGTGATCTTGTTGGTTGGTTTTTGGGTGCAAACCGCATGGGCGGAACCACCACAAAGACTGTGTTCCAGCACCAAATGGGGCCAATCCCACTGCATTCGTCCGGATCATTCTGTCTATGACACCTGCAATGCCATTCAGGTGTTCACGGATCGTCACAGCCTGAACCGTGACTTCTTTGCCCGGCTGATATGGCAAGAAAGTCGTTTTGACCCCAATGCCCTGTCGCATGCAAACGCCCGTGGTATTGCCCAGTTCATTCCTGCGACGGCCAAATTACGCGGGCTTGCAGATCCCTATAATCCAGCCGACGCGCTTGAACACTCTGCGCAATATCTAGCTGAAATGGTTGACAAATATGGCAACGAAGGCATGGCGGCCATTGGATACAATGGTGGCGAACGCCGTGCCTCGGGTTTCTTGGAAGGCAAAGGCCTGGCATCCGAAACCATCAATTACGTGCCGATCATCACAGGTCTCAGTGCAGAGATGTGGCGCGATGCGCCGCCCAAAACCCATGATTTTCGGCTTTCAAAAACCAAAGCCTTCCTGCCTGCCTGCTATGAAATGGGCAAAAACCGCAAGCTATCCCCCCTCGCCCGTCCCGAACCTTTGGTAAAACCCTGGGGCGTGCAATTGGCCTTTGGCAAAACCAAGGCGCAGGCGCGCAGCACATATCAACGGCGCACCGCGTCTTGTCGTGCTGAGGTGCGCAAAGAAAAACCCGATTTCCTAAACGTCAAACACCGCGCCAGCCGCCAACGCGGATATGTCATGGCCCGCATTGGCCGTAACACGCGCAAAGCAGCAGATCAGCTGTGCGCGCGAATCCGTCGCGCGGGATGTGTTTGTGCGGTGTATGCCAATAAGTAAGCGTTAAACCTCATTCGGGAAATGCTTGATCACCATACGAATAGGGTTCGGTGCCGCCTGTCCCAGACCACAGATTGACGCATCAACCATGGCGGTGCTTAACTCTTCCAGCAGCCCAGTATCCCATTTGTCGTTCTGCATCAACTTGACCGCTTTTTCGCAACCCACGCGGCACGGCGTACATTGCCCACAGCTTTCGTCCTCAAAGAACCTCAGCATGTTCAAGGCCGCACCGCGCGCCGAATCCTGATCCGACAGGACCACAACCGCCGCTGATCCGATGAAGGACCCATGTGGTTGCAACGTGTCAAAATCCAGAGGGATGTCGTTCATTGACGCTGGCAGCAAACCCGATGACGGGCCACCCGGTTGATAGGCTTTGAACGCATGACCGTCCGCCATGCCCCCCGCCGCTGCGATGATGTCGGTGATTGTGGAACCCGCAGGCAGCAAATACATGCCCGGTGTCGCAACACGGCCAGACACCGAATAGCTGCGCACGCCTTTGCGACCATTCAATTCAGTGCCAGACATGACTTCTGGCCCTTCACGACAAATGCGCGCGACCCAATGAAGTGTCTCGATATTGTGTACAAGGGTCGGCTGCCCAAAGACACCGACCTGCGCCACAAATGGCGGACGATGGCGTGGCAAACCGCGTTTGCCTTCGATGCTTTCGATCATCGCAGATTCTTCGCCGCAGATGTAGGCACCCGCACCACGGCGCAAGTCAATGTAGCCCGCTGGCGCGATCCCTGCATCCTCTAATGCTTTGATCTCAAGTGCTAAAATCTCCAACACTGCTGGGTATTCATCGCGCATATAAAGGAACACCTTATCCGCCTCAACGGCCCAAGCAGCAATCAACATGCCCTCAAGAAACAGATGTGGTGTGCGTTCCAGATACCAGCGGTCCTTGAAGGTGCCCGGTTCGCCCTCGTCACCGTTCACAGCCATGTAGCGTGGCCCAGCATTGGCGCGCACAAAACCCCATTTTTTGCCCGATGGAAAACCCGCCCCCCCCAAACCGCGCAAACCAGAAGCAAGGATTTTTTCCTGCACCGCTTCCCAGTTGCCATTTGCGCGAAGGTCTTTCAGCGTCGCATAACCGCCCGCCGCTGCGTAGGCCTCAAAGGCTTCATAATCGGGCACATGCGCGTGGGTGTCATCCGCCGCAATTGCTGCATTCACTTTTTCAGGCGTCGCGTGATCGATATGGTTATGGCCAATCTCCAAGACCGGGGCCGTATCACAACGGCCCATGCAAGGCGCGCGCAACACGCGGACCTCAGATGCGTCCAACCCGTCTTCCAATGCAGCCTTCAGCGCTTGCGCCCCGGCCAATTCACACGACAGAGAATCACAAACCCGGATCGTCAGTGCAGGCGGCGGCGCTTCGTCTTCCTTAACCACATCAAAGTGTGCATAAAATGTCGCCACTTCGTATACCTCGGCCATGCCGATGCGCATTTCTTCGGCCAAGGCACGCAGATGTGCAGCAGATAGATGGCCGTATTCGTCCTGAATAAGGTGCAAATACTCGATCAGCAGATCACGTTCACGAGGGCGATCCCCGAGCAGCGCGCGGACTTCTTCCCATGGACCATCTTGCAACTGACGCCCCTTGGTGTGGCGACGCCCCTTGCCCTTACCAGATTTCCAAACCCCTTTTTCGGGGCCTTTGCCTGCGGTTTTCGCGTGATCATCCAGCGCCATGATGGGTCCCCTTACGTGGTCGTTTTTCAACTCCTATCAAAGCGCGCCTGCAAACTGCGTTCGAAAAACGACAATTGTGCTGCGCTTTGCGTTGTCTGGCCGTTTTGATTTTCTTTGTATCGCCATATTTGACCTATACTAGATGCCAGAAAGGACCTGAAATTTATGATGTGGTATGCGATCGCCAGCCTGACCCCTGCCGCGCTTTTGGCGCTGGCCTGCCTGTTTGCTGGGCTGTGGCCGCTGATTGCGGTGCTGTCGATCACTGTGTTCGTGTTCTTTATGGACAAGATCGCGCGCGCCCTGCCCGAACAAGATACCTCGGGTCGTGGCATAAGTTTGCTGCTTGCGGGCATACATTTCCCTTTGCTTGGTCTTGGGGTCTGGTCGCTTGGGTCCGCGCCCCATCTCGATACACTTGATAAACTGTTTATTTTTACAGGTCTTGGCCTGTTTTTTGGCCAAATTTCCAATTCGAACGCCCACGAGTTGATCCACGCCAGTGCCCGCCTGCCCCGCCGCATTGGCGCGTTGATCTATATTTCCGTGCTGCATGGCCATCATGTGTCCGCACATCTGCGCGTGCATCACATCTATGCTGCCACGGATAATGACCCAAATTCGGCGCGCTTGGGTGAAGGGTTTTGGGCGTACGCCGCGCGCGCATTGCGGGGTGAATTTATCGCGGGGTGGCGCGCTGATGATCAACACCGCAGCCGCGCACAAACCACGCCCACAATCTGGAGCCATCCGTATCTTGGATACATCCTTGGTGGCGCCACCTTTTGCGCGCTGGCCTCTGCCCTAGCCGCTTGGCCCGGTGTCATCGCCTATGTTGGGATTGCGCTTTATGCCCAATTACAACTGTTATTGTCCGATTATGTTCAGCATTATGGATTGCGCCGCGCCCCCACAGAAACTGGCAAACCCGAACCCATCGGCCCACAGCACAGCTGGAATGCGCCAAAATGGTATTCATCCGCAATGATGCTTAACGCACCGCGCCATTCAGACCACCACATACGCCCTGCACGCGCTTTTCCAGCATTAGAGGTCACACCAGACACCATGCCGATCCTGCCCCATTCTTTACCTGTGATGGCAGTTGTCGCGCTGATCCCGCCGCTGTGGCACCGCGTGATGGACCACCGCGTCACCCGTTGGCAAAACCCTGCGTAATTACCCACGCCCTCTGGCCCCTTACGCCCATTTCTGACAGTCTGGCACCATGAGATATATCTTTGCCTTCATGTGCGCCCTGTGCGCCCTGCCTGCCGCATCCCAAGACATCATGTCGGCAGACGAATTTGACGCCTATACCAAGGGCAAGACATTGTTCTATGGCCGCGCTGGAGATGCCTACGGCGCTGAAATCTATCACGAAAACCGCCGCGTGCAGTGGTCGTTTCTGGACGGTGTCTGCAAAGAAGGCAAATGGTATGAACAGGGTGAATTGATCTGTTTTGTCTATGAGGACAATCCAGACCCCCAGTGCTGGAGCTTTGTTGAAGGCACACGCGGCTTGATCGCGCGATTTGAGAATGAACCAAACACCACCGAACTCTATGAAGCCCAAGATCAGGGGCAAGAGATGCTGTGCCTTGGTCCAGAGGTCGGAGTGTAAAGGTTAAACGCCTATAGCAATGTGCCCTGCTCTGGTGGTGCATCCTTTTTCACCGGCTTCTTGGCAGGTTTCGCGCCAGCGCCGACAATCAACTTGCCGTCTGCAAATTCGATCTCTAGCAGCTCTGCCTTTTTCGCCTGTGTCTTGCCTGTAACCACGGCCCCATCACCACGCACCACAGCATAGCCACGCGCCAAAGTTTCTGTGTATCCCAGTGTCGCCAAGGTGCGTCCCAGTGATGTGATACGTTCTTTGCGCTTTTCCATCGCCCGTTGATCTGCGCCCTGCATGCGCTGCCAAACATCGCCCAAACGCTTTGTCTCACGCTCAATATCTTGGACCAATATGTCAGGGCGGAATGATTTTACCTGTCCCGCAAAGCGATCTCTCTTGCGCAGCACACAACGGTCCAACGCTGGCCCAAGCCGTTTGGCCAGATCATCAAGCCGGCGTCGTTCGTTTTGCACCCGGGTGCGCAGGGTCGCAGGTCGCAGGGACCCTGCCACATCGGCCAACCGCACCCGGCGGCGTTGCACACCCGCAATCAGCGCTGGTTCCAGTTTTTCGCCCGCCCGGTCCAGCCGTTGACGAGGTCCCTCCAGCAGTGCATCCGGTCGCGGCAAGGCACGCGCCATGTCGCGTAGGCGTTGAGCACGACGGGTTAACCCTTGGCTCAGCAAAAGACCCATGCGCGCCCCTTGGGTGTCCAACCACGCGGCCAATTCATGGCGCACTGGCACGGCGAGTTCTGCCGCTGCCGTCGGGGTTGGGGCACGTTTGTCAGACACAAAGTCAATCAATGTGGTATCGGTCTCATGACCAACAGCCGATATCAACGGAATGTCAGAGGCCGCCGCGGCGCGGGCAACGATTTCTTCGTTAAAGCCCCAAAGGTCCTCAACCGACCCACCGCCACGGGCGACAATGATCAAATCAGGGCGCGGCAATGCACCGCCCGGTGTCAACGCGTTGAACCCTGCAATCGCACGCGCCACTTCGGGTGCACAGGCTTGGCCTTGCACAGCCACAGGCCAGACCAACACCTTGCGTGGAAAGCGATCCCGCAGACGATGCATGATGTCGCGGATCACCACACCTTGCAGCGATGTGACCACGCCAATCACCTCGGGCAAATACGGCAGTGGTTTTTTGCGGCCCTCGTCGAACAACCCTTCTGCCGCCAGCATTTTCTTGCGTTTTTCGAGCAGCGCCATCAACGCGCCTTCACCCGCAATGGCAATGCGTTGCGCATTCAGCGCGAATTTGGATTGGAACCCACTGGCCGTCATTTTGCCCTCGGCAATGACTTCGGTGCCTTCTTCGGGGATCATGCCCAGCGACGGAATTTGCCCCTTCCACGTCTGGCACGACAACACCGAACGATCATCTTTGAGGTCAAAATACAAATGCCCCGAGCGCGCCTGTACCACACGGCCAACTTCACCTTTGATCCGTACCCAGCCTAGTTCGGATTCAACCAATTTTTTCACGGACCCCGCAATTTCGGAAACGGTAAATTCGGGTGTGTTTGAACCGGGTGCTGGATCGTCGAGTAAGTCCATCGGGTGCTCGCGCTTGTGTCTATCTGTGCCTCAGCTTAGAACGCGCGGGAAGCAAGGCCAAGGGAGCAACAGCAAATGAACATTCTTATTCTGGGCAGTGGCGGGCGCGAACATTCCTTGGCGTGGGCCGTGATGCAAAACCCCAAATGTGACAAGCTGATCGTGGCACCGGGCAATGCTGGCATTGCGGCGATCGCGGATTGTGCCGCACTCGACATCATGAACAGCACAGCAGTCGTCGCATTTGCTGAGGAAAACAGCATCGATTTTGTCATTGTCGGCCCCGAAGCCCCCCTTGCCGCTGGCGTGTCTGACGATCTGCGCGCCGCTGGGTTCACCACTTTTGGTCCCTCTGCCGCTGCGGCTGCACTGGAAGCGTCCAAAGCATTCACCAAAGAAATCTGCGCTGCCGTTGATGCCCCGACTGCTGCTTATGGCCATTTCACCGATGCCGCTGCTGCACGTGCCTATGTCGCTGAACAAGGTGCGCCGATTGTCATCAAAGCCGACGGATTGGCCGCTGGCAAAGGTGTAATTATTGCGATGACCGACGCCGAAGCCGTCGCCGCAGTGGACACGATGTTTGACGGCACTTTTGGTGATGCAGGCACCGAAGTGGTGATCGAAGAATTCATGGAGGGCGAAGAGGCGTCTTTCTTTGTCCTCTGTGACGGCGACACTGTGCTGCCGATTGGAACCGCCCAAGACCACAAGCGCGTGGGCGATGGTGATACCGGGCCAAACACCGGCGGCATGGGGGCCTATTCACCCGCGCCAGTTCTGACAGATGAGATTGCTGAACGTGCGTTGGATGAAATTATCCGCCCCACCATGGCCGAAATGGCGCGGCGCGGGATGCCTTATCAAGGGGTGCTGTATGCCGGTCTGATGATCAAAGACGGACAACCGCGCTTGGTCGAATACAACGTGCGCTTTGGTGATCCTGAATGTCAGGTATTGATGATGCGTTTAGGCGCGCAGGCCTTTGATCTGATGCAGGCCGCCGCCGAGGGGCGATTGAGCGAGATGCAGGTGAACTGGGCGGAAGATCATGCGCTGACAGTGGTCATGGCTGCGAAAGGCTACCCTGACGCATATGAAAAAGGCACTGTCATCAAGGGCTTGGATGTCTTGCCCGAGGACAGTTCAAACATGGTATTTCATGCGGGGACTGCCGAAAAAGACGGCGCACTGGTTGCTGTGGGGGGCCGTGTTTTAAACGTCACCGCGCGGGGCGCATCCTTGGCCGAAGCACAGAAACGCGCCTATGACATGGTCGATCAGATTGATTGGCCACATGGGTTTTGCCGCCGCGATATCGGTTGGCGTGCGCTGGATTAAGAGCCACGTTAAGAGATCGGCGCATCTTCGCAGGCCACAGGCGTGTCATCAATCGCTGTGATACGCTGCACCTGAAAACTGCTGCGTGACATCACCAGTAAACCGCGTTCATCCATAAACGGCATCCAGCAGTTGTGTGGATCTGGATAATCCTCATAAAGAAAACATATCAGCGGCCCGCGAATGGTGATTTTCCCATAAGAGCAAAATCCGTCTTCTGGTGCCCAGACCGATTGATCGCGTCGCAAGAATTTTTCGACCCCAACCACATGACCGTCTTTGGAATCATTGAAGGTCAGCGTGTTGCCTACGGCTTGATCAAGGAAAGCGTCAGGTGAGATTTGGGTCTGCGCGGCAACGTTTTGTGCCATCCAGCCAAACAGCAATATGCACAACACCCGCTTCATTTACACGCCAATGCCGCGTTTAAACTGTCGCGTCCTGTGTGTTTGCCAACATCCTTTGCAATCAGTTGATTACCTTGAAAACCAACAACCATCACGCTTTGCCAATCGCCACTTGCCACAACCATCTCGGGTTTGCCCGAACAGGTCCGTATACCACCGCCAATGTCAGCCTCGCCAATCCGGTGATTGCTCAGCCCCTGTAAGGTGGCTATTTCTGTCAATCCACCCTCTTTGAACCGCCAAACCCGTAAGGTTTTTGCCAAATGAGGGCGATCAATATACGCAATTTCAACATACCCATCCCCATCCAGGTCAGCCGCGCCAATGGGTGCCAGCCAGCGATTCCGCCTGCCTATATAGGGGGTCGTAACTGGCCTTAGCCCAGCTTGCGTATCCAAAACCATCAAACGACCACCCTGATCAAAGCTGGATTGAACCACAATGATTTCTGGAATGCCGTCGCCATTCAGATCAGTAATCCGAGGGGCCACATCTTCGAAGATATGGCGTGGCTGGTTGAATGTGGATGATCCGCGCAAGCCATCGGTTCTTTGTCGGCCCTTTGGCCCCCAAAATACCGTCAGTTCGTTCCATTCAGGCGTATCGCCCAAAACGCCATGGCCATAAACCGCAGCCCCCGCAAATGTATCAAAGCAGACTTTGCGGATATGCTGGCCATCACCGTTTGTGCAAACTGACCTGTCAGCCATCGCCGCTGAGCCGCCCGCGATGATGCAAGCTGAGACAACCGCGAGGCGTAGGTGTCGCGAAAGCGCGCGCATCAAATGACCGCGCGCCAACAGCATTAAATCTGCTTTTCTGGCATCTGCACGCGCAGCCCATCAAGTGCATCTGTGACCTTGATCTGGCAGGTCAGGCGCGAACGCGCTGGATCAGGCTCATAGGCGAAATCCAACATGTCTTCTTCCATGTCGTCCTTGGCGGGCAGTTTCTCAACCCAATCCGGCTCAACATAAACATGGCATGTGGAACAGGCGCAGGCCCCGCCACAATCGGCCTCAATGCCAGGAATGTTGTTGTCGCGTGCACCTTCCATGACCGTCAGGCCATTGGCAACGTCCACGACATGCTCTGTGCCGCCATGTTCGACATATGTAATTTTGGCCATTGGATCGGACCCCTTGCTGAAAACTTCACAATTAACTTAGTCACTATCTAGCTTTCCTCCCGCAGCAGTGCCACCCCCTTTTGCAACCATACCCACAGGTTGAAGCGACAAATTTCGCATCACGTGCAAGTCGCTAGGCAGACCGGGATAAATTGAGTAAAGTAGCTGTCAAGAAAGACCCAAAAACCATTGGGCCATGATTGAGGTAGAACGAGTGAACAACGCATGTCGCGTCCCATTAATATTGGCCCTGTGCTTTGGCATTGCCGGGTGTGATCCGGCAACATTAGGTGGTGTAGAAAAACCCGAACCCGGCGTCTTTGAGGCGACCCGCAATGGCCCGCCCGGTGCCGCGCCCGGAACCTGTTGGGGACGGACAGTTAGTCCAGCCGTGATTGAAACGATCACAAAACAAGTTCAGGTCAAACCTGCCAAGGTGAACCCTGATGGCACAATTGGCGCGCCCCCTGTCTATAAAACCGAAGCCCGCCAGCAGATTGTCAGTGAACGCGTCGATAATTGGTTTGAAACCCCCTGCCCCGAAGCATTGAGTGCAGAGTTCAATGCGTCCTTGCAACGCGCCCTGTCGGTGCGTGGGTATTATATTGGTCAAATCAACGGCAAAATGGATGCAGAAACCCGCGCTGCGGTGCAGGCCTTCCAGCGCCTTGAGGGGCCAGACAGCGGCGTGTTGTCGTTGGCCACCGCCCGCAAGCTTGGTCTGATAGCGGTTGAACGCACGCCAAGCGAATAATGTGTTTGGCTGCTGGTGTGTGATGAATTGGGCAAGGAGAGCTAAGTGTTAAAAGCGATTTGGATGTCTGACCTGCATTTCGTTTGCGAAGGCATGGTGTCGGGCCATGATCCGCGCCTGCGCCTCAATGCGGCTGTGAATCATATCAATCGCCATCACGACGACGCCAGCTTTTGTGTGATCTCAGGGGACTTGGTCAATCATGGAACCAAAGCTGATTACGCAAGTTTACGCGACCACTTAGACACTCTTGCCATCCCGTTTCTGCCCATGGCGGGCAATCACGATGACCGCGCAATGCTGCGCACGCATCTCCCTCTGCCCACATCCTGCATGACTGATTTCATCCAATATTCCATCTCAACGCCAAATGGATTGGTGGTCTGCTTGGATACCCAAAAATCCGGATCTGATGCCGGTGAATTTTGCGCCAAACGCCTCGCGTGGCTTAAGTCAGTTTTAGACAAGGCCAAAGACATCCCTGTCTATCTATTCATGCATCACCCACCAATGCCGCTTGGCCTGCCCATGCAAGACAGCGACAGGATGCAAAATGGTGACGTGTTCCTTGATTTGGTTTCGCATTACGCTTGCGTGAAATACATGTTCATTGGCCATGTACACCGTCCGATTTCAGGGTTGATGCGGGGTATCGCGTTCTCCACGATGCGCTCTGTCCTGTATCAAGCCCCCGCGCCGTTACCAGAATGGAACTGGGACAGCTTTAAACCCAGTGAAGAAGCGCCAAATATGGGTATCCTCACCCTTTCAGATGGGGCAGTGACCCTTCAGTATGACCAATTCTGCTCATTTGACGTGGGCACATCCTCATAGCAAAAAGGCGCCCCACTGGGACGCCTTTTCAGTTTGCAATATAGGGTCTGCTTTACTTAAGCGTCAGCGCCACAAAACGTGGATCACCTGCACGGCGCACCAACAACAAAAGTGACTTGCGCCCGGCATCTTTGGCCGCAGTGACACGCCCTTCAAGATCAGCGATGCTTGTCACCTTCTGTTGACCCGCTTCTGTGATGATGTCACCTGCCCGCAAGCCTTTTTCATAGGCTTCAGCAGCTTCATCAACATCGGTCACAGCCAAACCAACCATCTTCGCATCTGCGCCCAATTCTTCGCGCAAAGCATCTGTCAGAGGTGTCAAAGTCAGACCCAACAGTGATTTGGTCTTTGGCTCATCGCTTTCACCGCCGTCATCTTCAATGGCTGAAGTTGCTTCTGTATCCGCATCTTCACGCCGTCCCAGAACGACCTTGATGGTCTGGCTTTTGCCTTCGCGCAACACAGTGACACGCACGGCCGCCCCCACAGGGCTGTTGCCAACCTGACGCACCAATCCGCGGGTGTCATCAACACCAACACCGTCAAAAGAGATAATCACATCACCTGTCAGCAGACCCGCTTCCTTGGCAGGGCCGTCAGGCACATCGGTGATCAACGCACCTTTTGCAGCAGCCAAACCCATCGCGTCTGCAACATCATCGGTCACATCCTGAATGCGCACACCCAACCAACCACGGCGGGTTTCGCCAAATTCCTTTAGCTGGTCCACAACTCGTGTCACCACATTGGATGCCATGGAAAACCCGATCCCAATCGAGCCACCATTGGGCGACAGGATCGCAGTATTCACGCCGATCACGTCCCCGTCCATATTGAACAATGGCCCACCAGAGTTGCCCCGGTTGATCGCCGCATCCGTTTGAATATAATCATCATAGGTGCCCGACAGCGCCCGGTTGCGCGCGGACACAATACCAGCAGAGACCGAAAACCCCTGCCCCAATGGATTGCCCATCGCAATCACCCAATCGCCAACACGTGCCGCATTACTGTCACCAAATTTTACAAATGGCAGCGGCGACGTGGCTTCGACCTTGAGCAATGCAATATCTGTTTTCGGGTCTGTCCCAATCACCTTGGCAACCAGTTCCTGACCCGAGAAAAACTCGATCGTGATCTCGTCAGCGCCCTCAATCACGTGGTTGTTGGTTACAACAAACCCGTCCTCAGAGATCACAAAACCGGACCCAAGCGCGGATGACCGACGCGGGCGTGGCCCTTCGCCGTCATTGTTGCGATCTTGGAATTCACGAAAGAAATCTTCAAATGGTGAGCCTTCGGGCACGATACCTTGTGGCCCTGTGCGCCCTTCCACAACCGTCGAGGTGGTGATGTTCACAACCGACGGGCTGATCTTTTCCGCGAGCGGAGCAAGGCTTTCTTGCTTGGCAACGGCCATAACCGCTTGAACCGCGATAAACGCCACCGTCAAAAGACTAAGTAAAAACGCTTTGAAAATCGGCGTTTGGTGAAAGGCTTGCACCTGTGCTTGCGCCTTTGCCTGCATTGGTATTCTCCTGCTGGATATCATTGGGGCCATGTGACCCTAAACCATTTAACGACAGAGTGCATCCTGCCCCACCGCGCCGCAACATGAAACATACGTCGCTTCACAGTCTTTTCAACTAAACTGGCCGTGATACGGCATCAAATTCAATAAACCCCGTTCATCTAGCCAAATAAACTCTGGGGAGTTTGAGGGGGGAACCCCCTCATTCCCAAAATAAAATCGCGTGCGGCACCGCCGCACATCAGGGTCAAACCCCGATCTGGAAGGCGATCCAAACCAAAATCACCCCAACAACAACAACCAAGGCCCCAATCTGACGCACCGCCGCTTCGGGCATCGTGCTGAGCATTTCAAGCATGCGCTCCAAAAGCGAAGGGGCCAGTGCGTACACCAGCCCCTCCAAAATCAACACCAAGCCAAAGGCTAGGATAATCAAAGTCAATTACGTTCGCCTTCGTCAGAGCGGCTGCCCTGATCAGAGCGCAGGTAGTTAAAGAACTCACTATCCGGCGACAAAACCATCGTGGAATTATCCCCTTTCAACGCCTGCTCATACGCCGTCAAAGAGCGATAGAATTCAAAGAATTCCTGATCCTTGCCATAAGCTTGCGCAAAGATTTTGTTGCGCTCCGCGTCCGCTTCACCTTCGATGATACGCGCATCACGCCGCGCTTCTGACAGGATTTCTTCGTAAGTACGATCCGCCAGGGCCGTCACACGTTGCGCCGCCTCAGACCCACGTGCGCGTTCATCCGTTGCTTCACGATCACGTTCCGCAATCATCCGCTTGAGAGTCGCATCAAAGTTCTGTTCTGGCAGGTTGGTCTGGCGCAGGCGCACATCCACAACTTTTAGACCCAAAACAGTTGCCCGAACATCCGCACGTTCACGGATTTGGTCCATCAGCGCAGAACGCTCAGGCGACAGGATGGTGTTTGACGTCACACCCTGAGAGCCCAAAACCGCACGCAACTGCGATTCCATGATGCCGCTGAGATCGCTTTCGGCCTGACGTTCGCCGCCCGCGCCAATCGCTTGGCGGTACTGAACAATGTCGTCGATCCGGTACATGACAAAGGCGTCAATTTCCAAACGACGGTCATCAGCTGGTGTAACTTCGAATACGGGTGTTTGCAGTGACAGAATACGGTCTTCAAAACGCACAATTTCATCCAGCATTGGCACTTTAAAGCCGATACCGGGTTCAACCCGTACCTGCTTTATTTGGCCAAACCGCAGCACCAGCGCCTTTTCGCGTTCATCCACGACAAAGATTGAGGACAAAACTGCCACAAGGGCAATCACAATAATCGGGATCAAAAATCCAGTCTTACGCATTAGTTTGACCCTCCACTGCGACGTAACTCATTCAGCGGCAGATACGGCACAACACCCTGCCCGCCCTCACCACCTGTGTTGTTTTCAAGAATGATCTTGTCCACATCACCCAGCACTTTTTCCATTGTTTCAATATAAAGACGTTTGCGCGTCACATCAGGGGCTGCCTGATATTCGGTCAAAACTGCCTCAAACCGGCTTGCTTCACCCACCGCATCGTTCACCACGCGGGCGCGGTACCCTTCCGCAGCTTCCAGCAACTGCGCTGACGCACCACGCGCCTCAGCCGTTTTACGGTTTGCATAAGCATCCGCCTGACGTTCCACACGGTCGCGTTCTTGTTCAGCCGCCTGAACGTCGCGGAACGCATCTACAACTGATTGAGCCGAGGTTTGGCCCTGAGCATTTGTCACCTGCACCGTCTGTTGCGGTGGATCGACTTTGTTCACGTTGACACGCAACACGTTGATACCAGTTTGGCGGTTGTCCAATGTTGTCTGGATCAATTCCTTGACACGGTCCGCAACGACACCACGATCCCGGTTCAGGATCGGGGCCAATTCAGACTGCGCAATGACTTCGCGCATCGCTGATTCCGAAATCGCACCCACGGCCGCTTCGGGATCACGTAGCGAGAATTTGAAATCTTTGGCGTTCTTGATGTTCCAAACCACCTGGAAATCGATGTCTACGATATTTTCATCTGTTGTCAGCATCAAACCTTCGTTGTCGGAATTGCCACTGCGCACACCCAAATTCTCGGTGCGGTTGGTGGTCACATCAAACACTTCGGCTGTGACAACAGGCCATGGGGCAAAGTTCAGACCCTCAGTGCCAATCTCAGTGAATTTACCTAAGAACAATTCAATCGACTGCTGTTCAGGGCGCACCGTGTAAAAGCTGGAGAACAACCAAAGCGCCCCTGCCGCCAACACACCAAGGCCAATTGTGCCACGTGTCAGCATCGGTCCACCTGCGCCGCGGTTACCACCGCCGCCAGTGCCATTGGTGCGGTCACGTCCGCCACCCCCCATCAGAACGCGCAGCTGCTCCTGACCTTTTTTGACCAGTTCGTCGATCTCAGGGATTTGTGGTTTATCGCCACCCGGGCCACGCCCGCCGCCGTTATTGCCACGGTTGCCACCATTTTGACCACCGGGTCGATCATCGCCGCCGCCCTTGTTTCCGCCACCGCCCCAAGGGCCGCCTGTGTTACCCGCCATCTGTTGTTTTTCCCCTCATCTGCCGCGCATCGCGACGTATACTAATTCTTATCTCAAACTTGTGCGTAAAGTCGCGAAAATCAAGCCGTCCGCATCGGATTGCGCATGGTTACCAGTTCTTCGGACATGGTTGGATGCACCGCGCATGTTGCGTCAAACTGTTCTTTGGTCAATTTTGCCTTTACCGCAATGCCCGCCAATTGGATCAACTCACCTGCATGTGGTGCGACGATATGACAGCCCAATACGGTGCGGTCCTTCTTGGATACAACCAATTTCATCAACACCCGGTTGGGTTTGTCTGCAAATGCCGTCTGCATGGGGCGGAACGAGGTGCAATAAATCTCAACCTCTTCCTGATCACGCGCTTGTTCTTCGCTCATCCCCACTGTGCCCATTTCAGGTTGGGTAAAGATCGCAGAGGCAATCAATTCGTGATCCACTGGCGTTGGGTTGCCCGCAAAAACCGTCTGAACAAAGGCCATGCCTTCACGGATCGCCACAGGCGTCAGGTTGACCCGGTTGGTCACATCGCCAATCGCATAGATAGAGGGCACGCCTGTCTGGCTGTATTCGTTCACTTCAATCTCACCGCGACGCCCGATGCTGACACCGATGTCTTCCAGCCCCATATTGCGGCTGGAGGGGTCACGGCCCGTGGCAAACATCACAACGTCAAAATCATTCTCATGACCCGTGGTTGATTTCACCCGGATCGGGCCGCTGTCGGCCCCATCAGCACGTCCCATTTCGAGGATGTTCGTGCCCAGATGCAGATCAACACCGTTCTGGATCATCTCTTCGGCAACCAAGCCGCGCGCCTCATCATCAAAGCCCCGCAGGATTTGCGCACCACGATAATATTGCGTTACTTTCACACCCAAGCCATTCATAATGCAGGCGAATTCGCTGGCGATATAGCCGCCGCCTACGATCAACATCGTCTTTGGCAGCTCATCCAGATGAAAGATATCATCAGAAACAATACCCAAATCAGCATTTGGCATATCAGGGCGCACCGGATGGCCACCCGTGGCGATCAAAATATGCTTGGCGGTCTTGGTCTCACCCGTGGACAGCGCAACAGTATGCGCATCCTTTAGCGTCGCACGTGCATCAAAGGTGTCCACGCCGGACCCTGACAGCAGTTTGCGGTACACACCCTCAAGGCGGTCCAATTCTTCATTCAACTTGCCGCGAAAACGGGTCCAATCAAAATCACCCTGTTTGTGATCCCAGCCATAGGCATTCGCCTCATCCACCACATGTGAATACTCAGACGCAAACACCATTAGTTTTTTCGGCACGCACCCCCGGATCACGCAGGTCCCGCCATAGCGGTCATCCTCGGCCAAGCCGACCTTAGCGCCATGCTCACCCGCCGCCACACGCGCGGCGCGCACGCCACCGGATCCGCCGCCAATCACAAACAAGTCGTAGTCAAATTTAGTTTCAGCCATGCCCAGCGCTCCTTAGTCAGCCAAATCGGAAAACAGGTTGTCGGATTCCACAAAATCCACACGCTCTGTCGCCACTGTGCCTTCATTTATGTCGCGCACTTCGACTCTGCCATCCCCATAGCCGATCACAACCGTGTCACATATGTCGATGAACAAGCCGTTTTCCACAACGCCGGGCATCTGGTTCAGCACCAACGCAAGTTGGCGCGCATTGCCGATACGATTCAAATGCAGGTCCAGAATGTGATTGCCCTCATCCGTGATAAACGGCACCTGCCCGTTCATCCGCAAGGTCGAGCTGCGCCCCAGCACATCCATGCTGATCAGCGTTTCCTCGACCAAGGCTTGCGTGGTCTGCCAGCCAAAAGGGATCACTTCGACAGGCAAAGGAAACGCCCCAAGGCTTTCGACCTCTTTGCCAATGTCCGCAATCACCACCATCTGGTCACTGGCGGTCGCAACAATCTTTTCTTGCAACAATGCCCCGCCACCGCCTTTGATCAGGTTCAAATCACCATCAAATTCGTCCGCCCCGTCAATGGTGATATCCAGCCATTTTGCCTCGTCCAGCGAAATGACTTCGATCCCCACACCACGCGCCAATTCGGCCGTGCGGGTCGATGTCGGGATACCTTTGATTTTAAGGCCATCATCGCGCACCATTTCGCCCAAGCAACGCACCAACCACGCCGCGGTCGAACCGGTGCCCAACCCAACACGCATGCCGTCTTCGACATATTGGGCTGCACGCTTGGCAGCGACAAATTTGGCCTTGTCGATGGGCGACAATTCTCCGGTCATAGGGGCAGCTCCGATGAAACAGGGTTGTAGCAGCGCTTATAGGCGGAAGTGGCGCGAGGCGCGAGGGGGGCATGGGGCTTTTTTCGACACACAAGATTAAGATGCAAAGTGCTTGCACTCAAAAAATGGGATGCGCGACAGCGCTCAATGAGATCACGCCCAATTCTCGCGCCAACAGGTCGTTTTCCAGCACACCTGCCCCGTAATAAATGATACCACGCGATCATGACCTATGTATTGCACTACGCCCCCGATAACGCCTCGCTGATCATCCGCCTCGCACTTGAGCATCGCGGGCTGGAATATCGTTGTGAATTGGTGGATCGCGCCAGTGCAGCACAGTCCAAGCCGGCCTACCGTGCGCTTAACCCAAATGGGTTGATCCCCGTTTTGGAAACCCCAAAGGGGCCGATCTTTGAAACAGGCGCGATCCTGTTGTGGCTGGCAGATACGCACGCAGGCCTTGGCCCTGCACCCGATGATCCGGCACGCGGCGATTTCCTGAAAGTGCTGTTCTTTGTCAGCAACACCATCCACCCCGCCCTGCGCATGTTGTTTTATCCCGAAAAATACATCGCCGCTGAACAGGCCAACGCCTTGCGCCTTGGTTTGCAAACCCATCTGAAAACAGCATTTGCCACACTAAACGACATCGCTGAGGCGAAACCGGACTGGTTGGGTGGTGCACACCCTACAATACTAGATTTCTACACAGCGGCAGTGCTGCGTTGGCCCGTGCTTTACCCAAGTGATCAAGATCGTACATGGTTCGCCCTTTCTGACTATCCGGCTTTGCACCGTATTTGCACCCGCCTTGAAACCCTACCCTGCGTCCACGCCTTGCAAAGCGCCGAAGGTCTGGGTGAGACCCCGTTCACGGCACCAAAACATCCCAATCCACCAGAAGGCAGCGCCACATAATGTTTCTTTCCGTCTTTGATATGTTCAAGGTTGGCATCGGGCCATCATCCTCCCACACCATGGGTCCAATGGTTGCAGCCGCGCGGTTTCTCGACGTGATGCGCGCCTCACCTTTCAAATTTGCAGGGCTGCGCGCCTCCTTGCATGGCTCACTTGCGTTCACAGGTATCGGCCACGCCACTGACCGCGCCACGATCCTTGGCCTCGCAGGATTCACACCACAAGATTACGATGCGCAAAAAGCTGACGCCGTATTGAAAGCGATCCACGAAACCGGATTGATCACTGTGCCGGACTTGCCGCCTTTGAAATTCGATCCCACGTCAGACATGATTTTTGATTATGATCTGAAACTGCCCGGCCATGCCAATGGCATGATGTTGATGGCCACCGACGCGCAAGGCGACGTTGTATTGCGCGAAACCTATTATTCCATCGGCGGCGGTTTCGTAATGACCGAAGCCGAACTTGCCGATGGCAAAGACAGCGACGAAGGCGCGCCAATCCCCTATCCCTTTAAGTCTGCCGCTGAAATGCTGGAAATGGCAAAGGCATCCGGCAAGAGTATTGCAGGTATGAAACGTGCCAACGAAGTGTCGCGCAACGGCGAAGTGCATCTGCGGACCGGGTCAAAACGTCTGTGGCAGGTGATGAATGATTGCATCAACCGTGGCTTGGAAACGGGTGGCATCCTGCCCGGCGGATTAAACGTCAAACGCCGCGCCAAAGGTATCCATGACGCCCTGCTGGCGGAGCGCGGATTGAACCAACAAGCACCCCACACCATCAACGACTGGATGAGCGTTTATGCCATGGCGGTGAACGAGGAAAACGCCGCCGGTGGTCAGGTGGTGACAGCCCCCACCAACGGGGCCGCTGGCGTGATGCCCGCCACCTTGCGCTATTACCTTGACCATGTGCCGGGTGCCTCAGAAAGCCATATCGAAGACTTCCTTTTGACCGCTGCCGCTATCGGCGGCTTGGTCAAATTCAACGCATCTATCTCAGGTGCCGAAGCGGGTTGTCAGGCCGAGGTTGGCTCTGCTGCCGCTATGTCCGCTGCGGGCCTGTGCGCCGTGATGGGCGGCACCCCCGAGCAGATTGAAAACGCCGCTGAGATCGCGCTGGAACATCATCTTGGTATGACTTGCGACCCTGTCAAAGGGTTGGTGCAAGTGCCCTGCATCGAACGCAATGGCCTTGGCGCGATCAAAGCCGTGTCCGCGGCGTCCCTGGCCTTGCGCGGCGACGGCACGCATCTGGTGCCACTGGATGCCTGCATTGAAACCATGCGCCAAACCGGGGTGGACATGTCTGAAAAGTACAAGGAAACGTCCCTTGGTGGGCTCGCTGTGAATGTGCCAAACTGCTAACGATCAAACTGGCCCAGATGATGCCGCAGCGCGCCGTTACCGCGCCTTGATCATCTGGCGATAATATTCGATCCGTGCGGCAATGCTATCTTGGCTGCCAAATTTTTCGCGCGCATAGGCGATCTCTTTGCGCCGCAACGCCGGGGTGATTTTTGCACTGACCTGATCCACGTGTAGTCTGTTCAAAACCAGCGTTTCAGGCACGATCGCAGGTGCACCGAGTTTCATCCAAAGCTCTTTGTAAAACGCAACATCCATCAGCCATTGCAGGTCCTCATCAAACATCAACCCCACGTCACGACGTAACGCCAAGACCGACGGACTGCTGACGGTATTCTTACCGTAATGTAACTTGGGTGTTAGACGGGGCACCATTGGCCGTTCAATCGTGACGCCGTCCTGCGTCACACCAGAACCGCACAAAACCCAACCAACAGAAGGATCAGCAAAAGCATCCGTCATCCTCTGTAGTCCCGCGTTGCCGATCATCAGATCATCTTGGAACAATATCTTGATCAAGGGCGCTGTTGCATGCCGCATCGCATTGTTCACGTTTGCAGATGCCTGTCGTGGACCGTCCTTGAACCAAATATGTTTGATATCCAATTTGGACTGCCAGCTTTGGCAAAGCGCTTCAATATGTGCGTCCGACGATTGATCCGACACCACGACATCGAAATTCACCAGCGTTTGTTTGGCAAGCGTTGCGAAGGTTGCCTCCAAATACGCAGCCCCCTTGCCTGCCATTTCATAAGCAGGGATGCAAACACTCAGCGTGGGAACGTCGGTCATCAGTTGGTCTTTCGTCTTTGACAAAGACGATCGTTAACATGCACCCAACATCGCCTCAACCATACTAAGCGACGATCATCGTCTTTTGACAAACCCGCCATCAACCGCCAATCATCCCCTATGAGTTATCCATCCAATCATTCAGAGCCACATCCCAACGACGTTGCCGCCGGGATAGACGTCACACCAGAGTTTGAACGCTTTGCCCAGCGCAACGATATGTTCACGCGCGCGTTTTGGGATGATCGCATCCGATCTAAACAGACTGACAGTTTCTTTGCGTCTTATCGGATGGAGGCCGCACCCCGACGTGGTGACGGTTTTACCCAGCGTGATTTTGCCCTGCGCAATGCGTCTTGGCTGGTCAGCGACATCATCTCAAACCGGGGTAATGACACAGGCAAACGCGAGGGATTTCAGGCAGCAATCGCCAATGACACACCCGTCGCCCCGATGCAGCAAGACGTCGATGACCCGGCGAAAATGTCAGCCGAGGTCAAACGCATTGCGACGTTTTTTGGCGCGGATTTATGCGGGATCACCGACATGGATGAACGGTGGCTCTATGCCAGCCGTGTGGATACGCGCGACATGTCAGAGGCCCCAAACGATTTGCCCGAAGGCATGACATCGGTGATCGTTATGGGCCATCAAATGGAAGAAGAATTGGTTGCGACCTACCCTTCGGCCCTTGCAGGTGCCGCAACTGGGCGCGAATACAGTCACGAGGCCGCAGTGGTCATGCAATTAGCCGCCTACATCCGCAATCTGGGCTACGATGCAACGGCGTCGATGAACGACACCGGGCTGGTCATTCCTTACGCAATCAAGGCTGGCTTGGGCGAATACGCCCGGAACCAAATGGTGATCACACCCGAATTTGGACCCCGCCTGCGGTTTTCCAAGATTTTCACCAACCTACCGCTGACGCATGACGTGCCGCGCCCGCGCGGGGTCAGGGCGTTTTGTGATATCTGCACCAAATGCGCGGATGCTTGTCCGGTTAAGGCGCTGCCGTTTGGTCCACCCGATATCAGCACAGATGTCTCCGCCATCAAAGGTGTGCGCAAATGGACCTCGGATGCTGAGAAATGCTTTGGCTTTTGGGCCAAGATGTCATCAGATTGCGCAATCTGTATGCGGGTCTGTCCGTTTAACCGTGACTTTAGCAAATGGTCACACCGGTTGTGGTTAAAACTGGCACTGTCCCCGCTGCGCAAAATCGCCCTTTGGCTGGATCGCAAACGCGGCGGGCGCAAGAAACCGAGTGAGTGGTGGGCGCGCGGGGCCGATTAACTGCTAAGGTCGAAGGGTGTCGCCTGACTGCTGCGCCAAAGACCTTTGCGACAACTCCCGCAGTGATCCAAGCCGACCAGATGGCGGTTCAGGTGCGTCACCAATGGCAAGATCCAGCTGCATCGCATCTTGCACTTCTTGCCGCATCGACATCAACCACGGGCTAGGCGCTTCACCCGCCTCGGCCAAACGTTTCAACTCTTTGCCAAAAGCGACCATTCTATTCGCCACAAATGTGCTTTCCACACCAATCAAATCACGACGGTACAATTCCCAAAACCGTTTATAAGCAGCACTTTCAGGATCAACGGGCAGGTCAGAAGCCGCGCTGAGTTTTGCAATCACCTCTATTGTCTCGCCGTACAAACGCTCTTTCTTGCCACCAACAATCTGCACCACGCCCCGGTCCAACGGCACATAGCCAATCTCGGCGTAGGTCCAGTTCAACTCACGCGCAATCAAATCAAGTTCGGTCACATTCTCAACCGTCTGCTCAACCTTTTGCAGCTTGACCAAATCCGCCTCAAGCGCGTTGATCTTTGCGCGGCTCGCGTTGCGTTCGGCCACGAGTTGATCAAAGTACCCGCGCCACAGCAATTTTTGCTCTCCATCGGACAGGTTGGCAAAATAATTGGCAAAACGGATGCGCAACTCGACATCCTGATTGACCGCCGTTTCAAAGAAATCCTTGATATATTGCTGATGTGCAGTTTGTTTTTCCAACTCAAAGCGCGCTTCTTTTTGCCAACTATCGAACAGTAATGTCGTCATATTGATCGCTGCCGGAATGATAATGCCTGCCATGCCGACGATAAAACTGCCTAGTACGACCTTCCACACGCCCAATCGCGCCTGATATCGGCTCAGTTCGATCTGTGCCATGCTAAGGGTATCAGCGCCCTCGCTTACGGTGGAGGTATCCTGAGAGGTATCGGTCATAAATTTGGCTCCGCTCTTCAAAATTTCCGTTGTGTGAAACGTAAGCTTGCCACCCCAAACAGATCAGCAGGCCACAGATTTATTTTGCGTGTTGGCCCAAAAAGCTGAAGTCCGATTTGCTGCCTGCGTTGTCGCGCGCAATGTCGTGGCACAAAACGCAAGACGACGACCCGACAGCGCGTTTGTGCGGTTCTTTGGTCAACACAGGTTTGTTTTGCAAGAAGGTCTCAAGCGTGCTGTTGACCAGATAAATCGGCGCTGGAAAAGGCCTCAGAGGGTCAGGGATGTCCAAACCACTTTGCGCCCATTGCACGCCGATCAAATTGTAGTTGGCCCAAACCGACCCTGCGAGGGCCGCATGAAACACTTTGTCGATGTTTTTCGCGCTCTCATACACCTCCCAACAGCGTGTCACCTGCGTGCCAGACCCCGACTGGGTCAGGTATTTTTCTGCGTAAGGCATGTCCGGGGCCCACAAATAGTTTTGCAGCTGAAGCCCGACATTGGGCGCACAGGCGGCCCCGGATGCATCTTTGCATGTCGGATCAAAGAACGCCCAATCGCCCGAAACATCTGCGGGCACCGGGCAGGATGAAACAGGTGGATAAGGAATAAGCTGGCTTTCAACCGCTGCGGTGTTGGTCTGTGATGGTGCTGCCTTGGCAGCATCTGGCGCGTTTTTCGCATGCTCAAACGTGGCCCAGACCCAGAAATCAGAAAACTGACCCGGGTTGGTGATTTTGTGCATGATGTGCATGCCAACCAACCCCACAGTCACTTCTAAACAAAGCGGCGCGCCCGTGGCGCTGTTGTCCTTACCAATCAGCAATGTCGCGGGGGCGGTAAAATACCCCATCGGGTTCTCATCATCTTTTAAGACCCGCCAGGAGGTTTTGAGCTCCATAGCACCGGGACCATCAACCGTGCCGCGCGGCAAATCCCAAGGCGTATTGTTTTTGCCAGCAAATATTTTCTGCCCTTCAATGGTCGTCAGGTTGTTTTCGGTGAGATATTTAACCTCAACCGGGTTCATTCGCACATCGTACATCACAAAATTTCCGTCGGTATCGATCAGCGGCGAGGTTGTGAAAGGTTCGATGAAGGATGAACTGGTCAGCTTGGAGGTCTGTGACAATAACAATCGCCCCTGCGGCGCACAGGATGCCGCCGCACCGTCATCGACAATATCCGCATCTGCGAACACATCTTCTATACCTGCATAAAATTCCCACACGCGCGGCGCGGCAGTATCATCCAAAATACTGCCGATAGGGTGGCCCGTCGTGTCGGCAGGCCAGTTCAGCGCAACAAAGGATTGCCAACCAAAGTAGTCAAAATTTTGCTGATTTACCACGGTGCCTGGCCGCGCATTCGTATTTGGCGTGTATCCTTGGTTCACGCTCAAACCCGGCAAATCGCCCGGTATCGTCGCACAAAGTTCAGCTGCACCGCTGACGCAAAGCGCATCTTGCTTGTACTCCGCCAGCGCTGCACTTGCCGCAATCACAGCGCCGAAAATTGGTAAAATAAACCGAAAATGCATAAAAACCCCTGCTAAAATGCAACTACAGGGTGTCACATTATTGGACTTTCTCAAAGCCTAACTTTCCCCAGAGGCGGTTTCTGTATTTGCGCACAGACCCCGTGAACTTGTGTGGATTGTAAAACGCCGCAACTGGCGTATCTCTATCTCAACCCAAAACAAGGAGGCGGCAATGTCCCTCAGACCCACGTTAGAAACCCGCAGCGCGACCCCAACGATGGAAGGCGCAGGTGTGAAGTTGCACCGCGCGTTTGGCTTTGCTGATCCGTCCGAGTTGGACCCTTTCCTGCTGTTTGACGACTTTAGAAACGAACACCCCGAAGATTTTGAAAAAGGGTTTCCATGGCATCCACATCGCGGCATTGAAACCATCACCTATGTTTTGGAAGGCACGGTTGATCATGGTGATTCCCTTGGCAACGTTGGCAGGTTGGGTGCTGGCGATGTGCAGTGGATGACTGCTGGGTCAGGTATCATGCATCAGGAAATGCCACACGGGAACGCGCGCGGCCAGATGCACGGGTTTCAACTTTGGGGTAACCTGCCCGCTGCCCACAAGATGACGGCACCGCGCTATCAAGACGTGACAGCCGCAGACATCCCAGTGATCACCGACGATGATGGCACCATTGTCAAAGTGATTACGGGCAACTTTTGGGGCAAAACCGGGCCGGTTGACGGTATCGCGGCAGACCCGCAATATCTGGATATTTCCGTACCAGCGGGGGTGAAAAAGACGTTTCAGATTGACACCTACCGCCGCGCCTTTGCCTATGTTTTTGGCGGCGCGGGTGCTTTTGCGGATGCCTCTGCACCATCCGGTGTCCTACTGGAAAAGGAAGTTGGCGGCCAAGAGGTCAATATCCGTGATCTGTCGGGGGACCGCACCTTGATCCGCTTTGGCACAGGCGATGAAGTCACCGTGCAAGCCGGGCCTGATGGCATTCGCTTTCTGCTGATTTCAGGCGCTCCGATCGAAGAACCTGTTGCTTGGCATGGACCGATCGTGATGAACACCAAGGCGGAATTACAACAAGCCATGAGCGATCTGCGCAATGGCACCTTCATCAAGCCAGTGCATTAAAAACCAATGGTGGGCGGTGCGCCCACCTTACTTTCCAACACCGCGTAAGGGCGCGCGCACTGCCCATCGCGCTTACTAGGATTACACCGCGCCAACAGCCTTGCGCACCATATCCCAATATTGCGTGCTCACTTCATCCAATGACAGCCGCCCGCCTGCGCGAAACCACGTATTGACCCCCGTCAACATCGCAATCACTGCAAGGGTTGCGATCTTGGTATCAGCCACATCAAATACGCCCTGTGTCACGCCTTGTTTCAGTATCGCTTCGAGATGATCCTCATATTGTCGACGCAGCGCTTCGATATCGGCAAAATTATCAGGGCTGAGGTTGCGCAATTCCATATAGGCGATGAACACTTCATCCGGGCGATCCGCGTGAAACTGAATATGGAACGTCACAAAATCGCGCAACTGCTCCAACGGGCTGCCTGTGTCCTTTGGCAGTTCAGCCAGCAAATCCTCCATATGGCCGCGCATCAGATCATAAAGCAGCGATTGTTTGTCAGGTGTATAATTATAAAGCGCGCCAGCCTGCACACCGACCTCGCCCGCAATCGCGCGCATCGACACCGCAGCAAAGCCATCACGGGCAAACAGCCGCAACGCCGCCGCCCGAACCCGGGGGCCTGTGATATCAGAGTGTGATCCTGCGGTACGTGCCATCAGATCAAATTAATGAACAATTGTTCAAAAGCAAACCCCGCTTGCGCGACATGCCTGTGTGGTGCAAGAACAAGACATGAGATTTCGCACCGCCCTATACACCCTGCCCCTTGCCCTGTTGGCGCTGAGCGCCTGCACGCAGTTTCCCGCACTTGATCGCACGCTGACACCGCAGTTGGAAAATGCCGATTATCCGACACTGGAACCAATTGAGCCGCTATTGGCCAGCGCCCACGCGGGCCGCGTCGATCCGGTACAAACAGAAAACGCGTTAAATGGTCGGATTGCGCGCCTGCGCGCGCGCGCGGCACGTTTGCGTGGGTCGGTCCTGTCAGGACGTGAAAAACAGCGCTTGGCGCAGGGCCTTCGATAAGACGGATTTCGCCATTGCCGCGTTGCATGGTCTGCGCGAACCCGCTACATCGCGCAAAACACCACCATCACCACAAAGGATTGCCCCATGTCACAGCCGCTTCGCCTTGGTATTGCTGGTCTCGGAACGGTCGGGGTTGGCGTTGTGCGCATCATTCGCCAACAGGCAAAACTGCTTGAGGCCCGCACGGGCCGCGAGATTGCGATTTCCGCTGTGTCAGCGCGCACCAAAGGACGTGATCGCGGTGTATCACTGGCGGGTTATGCATGGGAAGATGATCCTGTCACTTTGGCGGGGCGCGATGATATCGACGTTTTTGTCGAATTAATGGGCGGCGAAGCAGGCCCAGCCAAAGACGCAACTGAGGCCGCGCTAAAAGCAGGCAAACACGTGGTCACCGCAAACAAGGCGATGCTGGCAATTCACGGCCAAGAATTGGCGGAACTTGCCGAATCCAAAGGTTTGGTCCTGCGTTACGAAGCGGCGGTCGCAGGCGGTATTCCGGTGATCAAAACCTTGACCGAAGGCATGGCTGGAAACGAAATCACCCGTGTCATGGGCGTGATGAACGGTTCGTGCAATTACATCCTGACCCGCATGGAAAACTCTGGCAAAACCTATCAGGACATTTTTGCCGAGGCGGACGGTTTGGGATATCTTGAAGCTGATCCACAACTGGACGTGGGCGGTATTGATGCCGCGCACAAATTGGCGATCATCTCGTCTATCGCTTTTGGCACAAAGATCGATTTTGACGGCATCCAGTTGGAAGGAATTGAGCGCGTTAGCATCGAAGACATCCGCGCGGCCGCTGACATGGGCTATAAAATCAAACTGCTGGGTGTGACCCAGAAAACCGGACGCGGCCTAGAACAGCGCATGCAGCCGTGCCTTGTGCCCGACACCTCGCCACTAGGCCAGCTTGACGGTGGCACCAATATGGTGGTGATCGAAGGGGACGCCGTGGGCCAGATCGTGCTGCGCGGTGCGGGTGCGGGCGAAGGGCCAACCGCCTCTGCCGTGATGGCCGATGTCTGTGACATTGCGCGTGGCTGGACGGGTCCGGTCTTTGGGCAGCCCGTTGATACGCTGGAAACCCCTGTCGCTGCCACATCCCAGCGCCCTGCGCCTTATTACCTGCGCATGGCCCTAGTCGACAAACCCGGTGCCATGGCCAAAATCGCCACGGTTCTGGGTGACGCAGGCGTCAGCATCAACCGCATGCGCCAGTATGAACACGACGATATCTCTGCACCCGTCTTGATCGTGACCCACAAGACATCACGTAGCGCGCTGGATGCCGCGATTGAGGCGATGGATGCCACAGGTGTAATGGCCGGTGCGCCCGTGGCGCTGCGGATTGAGGAAGTTTAGGTACTCTACACCAAACGGTGGCTTTTGGCGCGTTGCACGGGCCGATCTATGGCAGGTCATATAACCCAAGCGCATTGCCAAAAGGGTCCGTGAACTCGGAATATGTCACAATACCGGGTATTTCGATGGCTTCACCAGTATTGATGCCTCGTTCAGAGCGTATTTTCTGCGCAACCTCCATGTCATCGACCAAAAACCTGATGATGGCCCCAGACGGTTGTTGGTTTTCAGATTCAAAGACTTGAATCCAAGTATCAGGCGCAACTTTGAATTCTACAACACCGGGAACGGGCCGCATTATTTCCGTATCAGCACCAAGAAAGTTGAGATACCACGGCTCTGCATCGGCTATAGATGACACGGGAACGCCGACTGTGATCTCGCGGAACGGTTCTGCCGAGGCAAAACTTGCCGTGGCAATAAACACCACAGAGGTTTTTGATACCCATCCCATAATCACCCCCCTCACGTCAGATCTTGGGCCAGCATGAGCGCATTGCCATCTGGATCATAGAAAGTTGCAGTCTTGACCATTCCTTCGACAACATCCGTTTCACCATCAAACTTGACCTTGGCCTGTTCCAGCTTTTGACGCGCGGTGTCTAAGTCAGCAATTCCAAAAACAGGCACGCAGTTGCCCGGCGCAGGTTTGGTATGCTCACCAAGACCGATGGTGACCCCAGTGGTTTTGGTCTGTAGTTCAGACCAGCCTGCCTCATCCGCATGATAGATTGTTTGAAATCCAAGCATGTCTTCATACCACTTGGCACTTTTATGACGATCCGTAACCGACAAAGCGATGGTGATGGTGTTTTCTATTGAAACAAGCGACATGGGCTTTCCCTCTGTTTTGAAATATAGTAACTATACTTTATGGACATTAATTCTCTTGTCAACATCACTTCACGTGCTTGGGCGATCCCTATTCTATCCAACCTGCATGAAGGTGTTGCTGGGCGACAGGCGGCGCTGCTGACTGCAACAGGCGCCAGCAGAACAGCCTTTGCCCAAAGCATGGAACACCTTATCGAAATTGGGCTGCTGGAGCGAAACCCCGGACACGGTCATCCACTGCGGCCAGAGTTTCGTCTGACGCCAAGTGGCATAACAGCCGCCGCAATCGCCAATAAGGTTCAAAGCGTGTCTAGGCACGAAGATCAGGATTTGCTTCGTCGATCATGGACACTGCCGGTTTTGACAACACTTCAAACGCCACGCCATTTTAACGATATCAAACGCAATCTGTTAACGATCACGGATCGTGCTTTGTCGCAAACTTTGAAATCTATGGAAAAGCGAAGCTGGGTGCACAGGAGCGTCAACAATACGCTGCGCCCACCGAGATCAATCTATAGCGCTGTCAACACCGGGGGGATTATAAGTCAGATCACCGGGGCTGAAGTCAGCTTTTCTCAACACTGATCTGAAATCATGGCGTTTTACAAACGCTGGTTTTTGGAATGTAGGCAAACCAGCCTGATTTAAGCTTATCAAGAACTTTGTCCCAAACCCAATCAGCTGTTCAAGGTTTTTGACCTTCCGGCAACAAGCGCCATGCGCGACATTTCAGAGTTTCGATAAAATGGCTCAGAGGGACCATTCGGGCTGAACGGCCAGCGATCACCCAACCTTGTATCAATCCCCCCCTCCCGCTAAACCATTCTCAATCAAATACCACCAAGGACATTGCCTCATGCCATTTTCATCTCAATTTCAAGACCGCATGCTGTCCCTCGGCCTTGCGCGTGTCTCAGAAGCCGCTGCGCTTGCCTCAGCTAAGCTGATCGGCAAGGGCGACGAGAAAGCCGCAGATCAGGCGGCGGTCAATGCGATGCGCGAGCAGTTGAACATGCTCGATATCGCGGGCGTTGTGGTGATTGGCGAAGGCGAACGCGACGAGGCGCCGATGTTGTTCATTGGCGAAGAGGTCGGCACCGGAAAAGGCCCCGGTGTGGACATTGCGCTTGACCCGTTGGAAGGCACCACGCTGACCGCCAAGGACATGCCAAACGCCTTAACGGTCATTGCGATGGGGCCACGTGGATCAATGCTGCACGCGCCGGATGTCTATATGGACAAGCTCGCGATTGGGCCGGGGTTTAAAACCGATGTCGTGACGCTGGACATGTCCCCCGGTGAGCGGGTCAAAGCATTGGCCAAGGCCAAGAAATGCCGTGCCGCTGATATTACTGTCTGTATTCTGGAACGCCCCCGCCATGAGGAAATGATCGGCGAAGTCCGCGCAACGGGTGCTGCGATCCGGTTGATTACTGATGGCGATGTGGCGGGCGTCATGCATTGCGCGGACCCTTCAACGGGCATCGATATGTATATGGGGCTGGGCGGCGCGCCAGAGGGTGTGTTGGCTGCTGCGGCGCTCAAGTGCATGGGCGGACAGATGTATGGCCGGCTGACCTTTCGCAACGAAGATGAACGGGGCCGCGCCAGCAAGGCCGGGATCACCGATTTTGACCGCATTTATACGCGCGATGAAATGGTGACCCAAGACGTGATCTTTGCCGCGACAGGCGTGACCGATGGCAACCTTGTGCCGGGTGTAAAACGTGAACCCGGTTGGATGACCACCGAGACCATTATCATGCGGTCCAAAACAGGGTCTGTGCGGCGCATCAACTATCGCACACCAGTGGAATAACGCCACCGACGGTGTCCGTAGCTGATGTCAGACGGTATTTGTAAAAGGGTGAACCAGGGGTGGATCATGTCGTATTTGGGCGTTGAGGCATCCTTGACGGGGCGGCGCTGGGTTGGGCCCGGCGTTGACATTGAACGTGCGGCTGAGGTCTTGACCCAGCAAACTGATTTGCCAGACGCAGTGTGCAGAGTGTTGGGGCGGCGCGGTGTTACCCCCAATGAGGCGACGGCGTTTTTGGCCCCCTCCCTGCGTGATCTGTTGCCTGACCCAAGATCCTTAAAGGATATGGAGAAAGCCGCTGGGCGGTTTTTATCAGCCTGCACGCGCAAACAGCGGATTGCCATTTTTGCTGATTATGATGTGGATGGGGGCAGTTCGGCCGCCTTGTTGCTGATCTGGCTGCGCGACATGGGCCATTCTGCGACCCTGTATGTGCCGGATCGGATTGACGAAGGGTATGGGCCCAATGATGAGGCGATGGAAGCCCTTGCCAAGGACCACGATCTGATTGTTTGCGTTGACTGCGGCACCTTATCCCATGGCCCGATTGCAGCGGCCAAGGCTGCCGATGTGATTGTGTTGGACCACCATTTGGGGGGCGAAATCCTACCCGATGCCTTGGCCGTGGTGAACCCTAACCGACAGGATGAAGACGGTGCCTGTGCGCATCTTTGTGCTGCGGGCGTGGTGTTCTTGATGTTGGTTGAGGTGGGCCGCCAAATACGCGAGGCGGGCCGCAAAGGCCCTGACCTGATGGCTATGCTTGATCTGGTGGCGCTTGCCACGGTGGCCGACGTTGCCCCGCTGATTGGGGTGAACCGCGCTTTTGTACGCCAAGGGTTGCGCGTGATGGCGCGACGTGAGCGTGTTGGATTGGCGGCCTTGGCCGATGTCGCCCGGATGGACACCGCCCCAACCGCCTATCATCTGGGGTTTCTTCTGGGCCCGCGTATTAATGCCGGGGGGCGCATTGGGCAGGCGGATCTGGGCGCGCGCCTGTTGGCCACCAATGACCCGCATGAAGCCGCTGCATTGGCCGAGCGTCTGGACATTTTAAACACGGATCGTCGCGATGTTGAGGCGTCGGTTCGCGCTGCCGCCCTTGCCCAAGCAGAAGAACGTGGCTTTGACGCGCCATTGGTCTGGGCTGCGGGGCCCGGATGGCATCCCGGTGTGGTCGGGATTGTGGCGTCGCGCTTGAAAGAGGCCTCCAACCGTCCCGCTGTGGTGATTGGTGTTGAGGATGGTATCGGCAAAGGATCAGGGCGGTCCGTTTCGGGCATTGACCTTGGTGCACCAATCCAACGCCTTGCTGCTGAGGGGTTGTTGATCAAAGGCGGTGGTCACAAGATGGCCGCCGGGCTCACGGTTGCCGAAGACAAAATTGATGAAGCGATGGCGCGTTTGGGTGAATTGCTGGCCAGGCAAGGGGCGCATTTGGCCGGACCATCGGATTTGAGCGTGACAGGTATGCTGATGCCCGGTGCCGCCACTGTGGAATTGGCCGAAACAATCGAAGAGGCCGGCCCCTTTGGTGCGGCTGCCCCTGCCCCGCGGTTTGTCTTTGCTGACATGCAAATCCGGTTCGCCAAACGGGTTGGCGAAAGCCACTTGAAAGTGACCTTTGGGGATGGCCTTGGCGCGAGTATGGACGCGATTGCCTTTGGCGCCTTTGATGGACCAATGGGCCCGGCCCTTGAAAACCACGGTGGTGCGCGATTCCATTTGGCAGGTCGTTTGGACATCAACACATGGCGCGGAAAACGGTCTGTACAGCTGCGCCTTGAAGACGCCAGCCCGGCTTGATCACTTTTTCTGCCATTCGGTGGAAATTTCTACTTGCGCCCACCCCATGATTTACCTAAAGAACCGCTCACGACCAGTGGCCCGTTCGTCTATCGGTTAGGACGTCAGGTTTTCAACCTGAAAAGAGGGGTTCGACTCCCCTACGGGCTGCCACTTCCCCTCCTAAACAAAATGCAACACACGCACAGATAGCAACGGCTTTTGTGCGCCCTCAGAAACAGTTTGTTTCGCAGAAAACCCCTCAATTGTGTCTTAAATCTGTTATGAATTAGTCATGAGATCTGGAACCGCCCGATTGATGCCTATTCTGCATCACGAAATTGGGACGTTGATATGACGTAAGGTTACTTGCTGGAATGTAGAAACATTCAGTATATAGCGCGTGAAGTAAGCTGCCGCTTGGCATTGCGTGTGTTTACACAGCTAACCAGTTTGATCGTGGTGGGGATGTCCCCTGCCATGAGGATTTGAGTACCGATAAGCCCTGGGGGGGTTATCATGAAGAAATTTACCACGGATAGGCCAGGTTACGGTCTGTTCGACATTGCTGCGGCTTCTGCCGATCTTAAACCAGCGATGGCGTTTTCAGATCGCTATCCGTCACTGCCTGTTGCCCCTAGCTATGTCTGGGAAAGCGCACTTGCGCGCAGGGCAACGCGAGGCGGCCTTTACCGTGATTTTGGCAAGCGCTTGATGGACACTGCGTTTGTTTTGATGACCTTACCGTTTTCTGTGCCAATCATCACAATATGTGCCATTGCGCTTTGGGCCGAAGGTGGGTCGCCATTTTATACCCAAGATCGTTTGGGCAAAGACGGCAAACGGTTTTCCATCCTCAAATTGCGCACAATGGTACGTGATGCCGATGCAGCGCTTGAAACATATCTTGCCGCTGATCCAACGCGCCGTCGCGAATGGGATGAATTGCAAAAACTCAAAGACGATCCGCGCATTACCCCTATGGGTCAATTTCTGCGGGCCACGTCGCTGGATGAATTGCCACAATTGTTCAACGTGCTGAAGGGCGAGATGAGCCTCGTCGGCCCGCGCCCGATGATGCCAGAGCAGTTGACCATGTACGGCGATCCATCCGCCTATGTTGCGGTTAAACCGGGCATTACCGGGCTGTGGCAAGTGTCTGCACGCAACGCGACAAAGTTCAGCTATCGCAACGATGTCGACGCGGCCTATGAGCGGGCGCTGACCCTCAAACTGGACATTACCGTGTTGTTCAAAACCATCGGCGTGGTTTTGCGCCGGACCGGGTATTAAGGGGACATGCGTTGTGAGCCAACCAAGATCAGGTGTACTGTTGTGCCATGTCAAAAGAGCCAAAGGGGAAAGTGATGAAAGATAGCTATCTTTCGGATGATGCCCCAGACCTTTTAGGCCGAGGTGCGTCGGCGGATACAGGGACAGTGATGCCCTCAACAGGCATGGGTCACAGCATTCGCCCCCGTCGTATTGTTTTGGAACAAGCACAAAAGCGGATGCTTGAGAAAACCTATGAATCGGAACCGGAGCCAGAGCCATTTGCCCCAGAATATGAAGCCCCCGCGATTGTTGAAAAGCGCGCCTTTGACTGGCACGATCTGCCAATCGAAGATGTTGGTCCAAAGGCGGGTCTAAAGAAATCATTGTCCCTGCCCGTTGCTGATGCAGACAGAGACAACGCCACGGTACGGGCCTTTGATCTGTTGCGCACAAGGCTGCGTCAAACCATCCAAGATCACGGCTGGACCAATATCGCTGTGACTGCGCCAACCTCGGCCTGTGGAAATACATTCACTGCCGTCAATCTGGCGCTTAGCCTGTCGCGCATCACCGGGTCGCGGACTGTGTTGATGGACATGAACATGCGCAAGCCCGGCATTGCAGCGGCCTTTGACATGGATGCGCGCGGCGCGATCAGTGACTATCTTGAAGGTAACGTGTCGATGACCAATCATATGATCCGGGTTAGCGATACACTGGCGCTGGGGTTGAACCGCGAGGTCAATCCAAACCCGGCTGAGACATTACAAGACCCGGCAACGGCTGTGACATTGCAGCACATGCGTGACACATTGCGCCCGGAAATCGTGATCTATGACATGCCCCCCATGCTCAGCCATGATGACGTGTCAGGGTTCCTGCCCCAGCTTGATGGCGTGTTGATCGTATCGGATGGCACACAAACGACCGCACGTCAGTTAAGCGAATGTGAACGGATGCTGGACGGACAAGTGCCGCTATTGGGTGTTGTCTTGAACCGCGCCCGGCGTTCCAGCATTGCCCGCTACAGCTGATCATAGCTGTCGAAACTGCATCGAATGCCCTATAATAGCCTAAATGTTCTGATTTGAACGACATATCATAGGGTGTGCCCTGCGCGCCCTTTGGAAATTTGAGAACGGGAATTACAGGCGAATGGGTCCAATTTATTCATTGGGTGACTTTCTGGACATGGTGCGCCGTCGTGCAGCCTTGATCCTGTTTGTGATTCTATTGGGGTGCATTGCCTCTGTGATCTTTGCGCTGATGCAGAAACACATGTACGCCTCTTCCGAGGTCATCCAGATTGAGCAGCCCAAAATCGCCAATGATTTGGCCCCCTCAACCGTTGAAGGGTCATCTGCACGACGTTTGCAGTTGATTGAACAACAGTTGATGGCACGCAGCAACCTTTTGAAAGTAATCGAAAAATTTGGTCTCTACGCAAACCTCCCTGACCTGCGCGATTCCGAAAAGGTCGACATGTTGCGCTTTGCGGTTTCGATCACCGGGGTCGCTGCGGCACGTGAGGGATTTTCCGATGATGGTACGATTTCGGTTCTCACCATCACCGCCGAAATGGAAAGCGCTGAACTGGCCCAAGCCGTCGCACGTGAGTTTGCCGATCTGACCCGCAACATGAGCGCTGCACGACGCCAAGAACAAACCCGCGAAACCTTGGAGTTCTTTGAGAAACAAGAAGAAAACTTGAACCGCGACATTGCAGCCCTTGAGGAAGAACAAGAGCAGTTCCGCAGTAAAAATGATCTGTCTATTGAAGGGAGCGTCGAATTTCGCCGCGCCGAAATCACCAGCCTGAATGAGGCGATACTGACATTGGACCGCGATATCATCGCCGCACAATTGGCGCGCACCCGGATTGATCCATCTGCGCGCGCCGCCACAGTCCAGCGTCTGGAAGAAGAATTAGACGCGCAGTTGAATAGCCTGACCACCCAACGCAGCCAGTTGGATGCACGGCGCACGTCATTGGCGACAAGCATTCAATCCACCCCTGAAATTGACCGCGCCTTGGCAAATTTTGAACGCCGTATGACGCAATTGCAGGGCCAGTTGGATGTCATTTCGACCCGGCGCAATGAAGCCGAGGTTGGCTTTTCGCTTGAATCGGCATCGCGTGGCGAACGTCTGATCACGCTCGAAGAGGCGCAATTGCCCGATTATCCCTATACCGCCAGCCGCAAGAAACGCGCGTTGATGGGTGGCGCTGCCTCAATCTTTGTGGCTCTTGGGGTCGCCTTTTTGATGGAGCTACGTCATCCAGTATTGCGGACAGCCCGGCAAATGGAACGTGAAACGGGGCTGATGCCCGTTGTCGCAATCCCACAAGCGCCAAAGCCAAAAGCGCGCAAAGGTCTTTGGCAGAACAGACGTGAAGCGGGCCAAAAGGGGCGTGCTGCACGCATTGCGCGCAGTTCACGGACTTAAACCCACACAAATAAAACCACGTAAACCAGCCAGTCGACTAAGGGTCCGGCGAAACCCATGAAAAAGGATCTACCCCGTGAAGATCGCCTATATCCTCAACACTTATCCGCAGCCTTCGCATAGCTTTATCCGCCGCGAAATCCGCGCGCTGGAAGATGCAGGCCATGATGTCTTTCGTATTGCCATGCGCCCGGCCTCTCAGACATTGGTGGACGCGCAGGACAAGGCCGAAGCCGCAAAAACCGAATACGTTTTGGCAGATGGGCTTGGGCAACTGGCCAATAGCACCTTTGCAATGCTGCGCAAAGATGCGGCGCAGTTTTGGCAAGCCTTGTGTGCGGCTTGGAAATTAGGCGCGGCATCCGACGTTGGCCGCCTGCGGCATTTGATTTATCTGGCCGAAGCCTGCGATGTGGCGCGGCGTTGTGAGGCCAATGGTGTTAGCCATGCACATGCGCATTTTGGTACCAATCCGGCAGCTGTTGCCATGCTTTCAAACATCTTGGGCGGTCCGAAATATTCATTCACCGTGCACGGCCCCGAAGAATTTGACAGCCCCCAAGCCCTGTCACTCGGCACCAAAATGCACAATGCCGATTTCACTGTCGCGATCAGCCAATATGGGCGCAGCCAGATGTGCCGTTGGGCGGATCACGATGATTGGGACCGTATCGAAGTTGTGCATTGCGGCATTGAACCCGCGCGGTTTCCCGCCCCCACGCCTTTGCAAAAAGGGCCACGGCGATTGCTGGCGATTGGACGTCTGGTCGAACAAAAAGGCCAATTGGCACTGGTCGAGGCCATGGCGCAGGTCACGAACCCTGATGTGCATATCACCTTGATTGGTGACGGTGAGATGCGCGACCAAATTGAGGCATTGATTGCCCGCTACAAGTTAAAGAATCGTATCAGTCTGATTGGGTGGGTCGATGAGGCACGTATTAAATCAGAACTTGATGCCGCACATGGGTTGATCATGCCCAGTTTTGCCGAAGGTCTGCCGATGGTGGTGATGGAAGCCATGGCCGCCGCCCGCCCGGTCATTGCAACCTATATCGCTGGCACGCCCGAATTGGTGCAGGACGGCAAGACCGGGTGGTTGGTGCCCGCAGGCGATGTATCCGCATTGGCGGATGCCATTGACCTGATGGCAAAAACACCTTTGGCCACGCTGACAAAGATGGGCCAAGCGGGACGTAGCCGCGTGTTTGAACGTCATAACGTCACAACCGAAGCCGCCAAACTTGCCAAGTGCATACGTGGTTAAACGGCGTTAACGGCCCCGTGCCCATGTGCTCGTATTGCGAAGAATTGGCAGTTTGACTGCCAGACGCACCGACGCAAATGCTGCGAACCCCAAAGGATCATGCAAAATCCGTTGCCATAGCGGCGCAGCCTGACTTGGCGGATCTGCGTTGCCCAGCAATTGAGGGTAAAGCGCCTCAATCTCGGCCACACCGACGTTTTGACGGCGTCGCACCCGTACAAGGGCTGCAAAGCCTTCAACCATCGGCCAATCATAGGTCGCAGGCACAGAAAACCGTTCATCCGGGCGAAAGTTCAACCGCGCAAAGGTGTCGTCCGAAATGATATGCGGCCATGCCCCCCAGCGCGCGCGCCCCGCCCTGTTCATCGCAAACACGCCAAAGCCCGGCACACCGTCTTTGATGAACGGAATCGTTTGCCAAAACCGCGTGTAATGACGGGTCAGAACACTGTCCTGGGCGGTGACGTTGGGATGGCCACTGGCATAGCGTGGAAGTGGCTCTGCCAAGGTTTCGGCCAATTGCGCGATCAGGGGGGGCGAAACTTCGACATCGGCGTCCACATAGATCAACACGTCACCCGATGCTGCTGCCTCAGCTTTGTTCAGCGCGTTTAACTTGCCCCCGTTGGGGATGCTCACCACCTTCAGCGACCACCCCTTAAGCAACACCTGTTCTTCGTAGCGTTCTGCGATCTGAACCGTATCATCGGTGCAGCCATTCGCCGCCACGATCACCTCCACGGGTGCCGCCACCGGATCAGCGGCCAACAGCGCTTCCAAACAGGCTGGCAAATACGCTGCTTCATTATGGGCAGGGATCAGAACGCTGACACCTGTCATTGAAACGCCACCAATGCATCCCAACGCGGGTTTTTATCATCCAAATGCCGCAACGCGCCCCATGACCCCCATTTGGTTGGGGCATAGACATCGGAATAGGCGTTGAACAATTGGCCGCCCACGGCAACCCAGCCTTCTAGCAAGGTCGCGTATAGCACGCCCATCTCATCCGAATAGTTGAATTGATGCATGAATGCGTTGAGCTCGATGTTATCGACCTGCGCGCCCAAGCCAACAACATGGCTACCACCCTCGTACATGATCAAGTCCAACCCTTTGGCCCGCGCCAGCGCCGCGTGATAGGGCCAAACCCGCCCCAAAAGATCGGCCAACGTATCTGTCGCATCACCGCTAACACCACCATCATGTAATTCGCGCCCCGCCAACATCACCGCATGATCATAGCGATGCTTGTCGATATAGGCGTTGGCCGCCTCACCAGTGAGCCCGTCCTTTTCAGCCGCGGCTTTTGCCATCGTCAGGCTTTCTGCCAACCATGCTTTGATCATGTCTTGATGCCCGTCCGCACCCAAAATGCCACCAAAATATCCCGAGATTGCATAGGCATCAAAAGCACTGGCGGGTGCCGCTGCCCCTTCTGCCAGAACAAGCGGAGCCTCCAGCACCTCAACTTCCAATCCCAGCCATCCGGTCTGGGACGAGATCACATTCACCAATCGCGCCTCAGCCTGATCAGCAAAAACATCCGACCAAATCCGCGCGACTTCGGCAGCGCGCAGCCCGTAATATTGCATCCATTTGTCTTTTTGCCCCCAACGGGCAAGCGCCTGCACATCCGCCCAAACGGCCTGTTCAAATTGCCAATTCCAAACCTCGTTTGAAAACTCGACATAGGCGACCAATTTTGGGTCCAGATTGTCACGCACATAGATGGCAAACTGGCGCACAAAACCATCATCCGCCAAATGCGGAATATTGAACCAAGCATCGGTTTCCAATTCATTCGCCAAGGCGACCATCACTTCGATTGGCACACCTTCGGCAAAGCTCACATCGTCGGGTTTCGGGCGCATGTTCCAGTTTGACAGAGTAGAGTTATTAATCTCCATCCAGTCCATGAACCGCAACGCGCGGAACTGGCCAATGCGGCGGGTCCACATCGGGTTGAATACTGCGCCCTTATCAAAGCGCGCCGCGTTGTCCTGTTTTACAACAGAGATATTACGCGGTGGATTGGTGGTGTTAATGCGCTGCACACGAATATCAACACTGCCCGGACCGGGGGTGTAATCAAACGTCACCTCGCCCTTGCCATAACGCACGTTTTGCGCGCGCCCTGCGACCTCAATCACACCTGCCCCGTCAAAGGCCACGCGGTAGCGACCTTTCAAAGACACAGCCACTTCGGGCATGTCGGTCAGGATCAGGGTGCCAATGCTGCTCAGTTCACGGGGCATTTTCAAGGGCCAGCCGGCCTCATCCAGATAGCCACCTGAAACGAGTTCTTCGTATTCCATACCGCCCCATGCACCGGGCTTGTGCCCCAACCACGGGCGTGCGGTTTTCATGAGGTCAAGGAACGGCTGCTGCGTGCTCCAATCCACGACAGAGGCAAGGCCAATTGCCATGGCCCTTGAGCCTGCAACAGCCCCTTCTGGCGTCTGGACAACTTGTGCTTTTTCAGTTGTGGGCGGGCCAGTTGGTGCAGCAGGTGCGGTTACTGTGCGCGCCGGAATGGCAGCAGGTGGCAACGTGGCAACCGCAGCCCCCCGGTAGTCAAGGACGGCCCCCCATGCGACGCGCTGCAAGGCACGGGCCATGTCGGGCGTGGGCGCATCAAATGCTTTGCCCCAGCGGTCATTGAACGTGTTGGGCAACCCCAAGGGGTCTTGCCCCGTGATGGCCGCGTATTGCACCATGGCGACAAAATAATGGCCCACGTCATTCAGGTGGATATCATCCGCAAAAAGGGCATTGATGTTGTTCAGGTCCGGCACCCGGTCAGCCGCGATTTCATCATAAAGCCGCGCCATGGCTTGGCCTGCGGGGATCAATGAGATGCTGGCAGTCTCTGTGCGATTTCCTGCCGCGACCGATGCAACGATGCCTTCCCATTGCGCTAAATCCTGATCCAGACGGGTGCGCCACGGGATGTTTGTATTGTCGTCGTTCTCAACCGCAACGCCCGTGCCGCTGTTCAGACTGTGCCACGTTTCCTGAACATAGGCTTGCGTGTTTGGATTGGCCGCAACGCCAAGACCAAAGAATGCCTGCGCATAAACTTCGGTGTCTGACCATTTGGTATGGTTCGCTAATGGGATCGCTTCGGTTAGGATCAAATGGCTGGTGCCGCCCTCTGGCAGAACGGCCCGGGCATCCACGCCCTCAGCCTTATCAGATGCTTCCCAATTGTAGCGCAGAGGTGCACCATTGATGATTTGGGCCGTGACTGTACCTTGTCCCTGTCCCGCGCGCAGTGCCTCTTGCAACATGTCCGGGCCATCAGTGCCAAACAGGCTATGCCCCACCATCAGGATCGACAGAACCGTGCCAAGACTGCTCATGTCGCGACCCCTGTTTCAGGGCGGCTTTGCACCACATCCCAAACAATAGTTTGCATCAGCTTTGCGGCCTCAGCACTTGGCGCGTCAGCGGCAGAGCCATCCGCGCGCAGCAGTTCATGTGACAAGCCCAAGGGCGGGCGATGATAGAGCACGGCAAAATGGGTCAAAGCCACAAGGTAGGCTCCTAAATCGTTAAAATGTATGGTGTCGGCTGTGCCGTCATCGCGTTTTGCAAACAAATCGTCTTGCGTGGTGATGCCGTCCACGCCCCCGGCTGTCTGCACAGCGCGCACAAAGGCGGCCATGACTTGACCCGCTGGGATCAAATGGATCGGCGCGTCGGTCTTTGCCAAAGCCGGATAGGTCACCCGACCCTGCCAATATGTGCGCAAATCACCGTCGATCCGGGCAAGCCACCCTGCGTCATCGTCTGTCTGGTGCCAAGTTTCATAGACATAAATCCGCGTCTTGGGGTTTGCAGCCCACGCCAGCCCAGCCCAACGCGCAAGATACTCAGCCGAACCATGATAGCGAACCGCATCGGCAATTTCGACCATTTCGGTCATCACCACAGCGTCATAGTCACCCGACCCAATGGCCTGTGTCGCATCGCGATATCGATCGTGGTCATTTTCCTCAGCAAAACCGTTGATTGGCACATCAGGTTCCCAATGATCCCTCAGCGATGTGCCCCAGCCAAGTTGGCTGTGATACGCGTGACCGCCCCCCGCCAATTGCGCAACCATCGCAGGCATATCGCGCCCCACCAACGAATGACCTAAATGAAACACATTCAATGGCTTATCAGGTGTTGAAAGGGGCTGTGCATACAATGCAGTGGCTTCATCTTCGCCGCGTTGCTTGCGCAGGGTATTCCACACCAGCGCACCTACACCTGCCCCGCCAAGGGCAATGAGTCCGGCCACAGCAGAACGACGCGTAAACAGAGGCATTTCAGGCTCCTTTAGGGGCAATTTGCCCAATCAGCGCATCGGGCACAAGGCGGTGCACAACCATATGGCGGATTATGCCCCGGCCTTGCTGCGGCCCGCCCGCATCATCCGGCGTTTCGACATGGTTTCTGCTTTGGCGGGCGTTGGTGTTTCAGCAATGGGTGCGGCTTCAGCGCCTTTACCTTTATCCAAATGAGCCACCAATCCTTCAAGCTTGGGAAAGCGGAAGATGTCCGTGATCGACAGATGGTCGATGCCCAGTGCTGCCTTGATATCGCGGTGTGCTTGGACAGCCAGCAGCGAATGCCCGCCAAGGTCAAAAAAGTTATCTTCGCCCCGGATGTCCGTCACCCCAAGGATGCTTGACCAGACTTGTGCAACGACCATCTGCGTTTGGCTAAGCGGCGTGGACGGCGCCGCCGCGCGCGGTGGCGTGCGGGAGTGTGGCGCGGGCAGCGCCTTGCGGTCGATCTTTTTGTTCGGCGTGAGGGGCATTGCATCAAGTTTCACAAGGGCACTTGGCACCATAATCTCAGGCAGTACTTGCAAAAGGTTTTGACGCGCATCGTCCATGTCGATGGCTACATTGGTCGTGACATACCCGACCAATTGTGCGCCCCCCGGTGCATCGCGCAAAATCACAACCGCTTGGGTCACACCCGGAATTTCAGTCATCCGCGCTTCGATTTCACCAAGCTCAATACGGTGCCCCCGCAGCTTGACTTGGGCATCGGCGCGCCCCTTGAATTGCAGCACACCGTTTGTGTTCCACCCGGCCAGATCGCCCGTGCAATACAGCTTTCCAGTACCAAATGGGTTGTCCACAAATCGTTCGGACGTCATCGCCTCGCGTTGCCAGTACCCTTGTGTGACGCCGTCACCACCAATCCATAATTCTCCTTCTGTTCCAATCGGTTGCGAGTGCATCTTATCATTTAAGATGAAGATAGATGTATTTGCGATTGGCGTACCAATCGGCGTTGTATCATCAGTGCTTTCGCCAATCACATGGGTGGTTGACCAAATCGTTGTTTCTGTCGGGCCATACATGTTTTGTATCTGCGCAGAGGTACACGCACGCAGCGTTGATACCAGTGATCCGGGCAAGGCTTCACCTCCCACCATCAGGTGTTTGACCTGCCCCAACACAGCGCGCGCATCATCGTTGGTGACCAGCATCTGCGCCATGGACGGCGTGCATTGCAGGTGGCTGACATCATGGCGCACAATCTGCGCTGCCAGCGAAAAATCATCCTCGGACAGAACCGCACCTTGATTGGCCTGCTCCAGAACACGTGCCAGCGGCTTTAATCCTGCCATCACTGTGTCTGTTGCGATGCCATAATCGATCAGACAGGCGACTTCATCCACGCCGATGCGCTTTAGCTGCTCGGTACGCGCAACGCCGTCTGCAACAGTGCCAAACATACCACTGTCATTGAAATAACGCTGGAATGCGAACTCAAGGATCGCGTCCATTTCTTCCTCAGACAGACCATCCAGATTGACTTCAAACGGGTTGGTCACCCCTGCGGGTTTCTTGAACGCTGGAAACGCCCAAGCGTATTGTTTGATCAACCCCGCAGCAGAGCGCAGGTAATCTTTCATCGGCTCACGGGCGATGTCTTCGGCTTGTTCGCGTGTTTCTGCCAGATATGTGTGCAACATCACTGTGACTTTGTGATCTGCCGGATCATGGCCCGCGCCGCGCAAGGCATCGTGGTAAATCTTGATCTTATCCGCGACCTCATCCACCGATTGACCCAAAAGATGGGTCAACACGTTTGCACCAATCTCGCCCGCTTCTTTCCACGTTTGCGGGTTGCCCGCTGTCGTCACCCAAATCGGCAACGTCTTGGACACGGGACGCGGCTGTGTCACAACAGCAAACGGCGTGCCGTCTTTGGTTGGGAATTCTACCGCGTCGCCACGCCATAGCGCGCGCAATTGGTCAATTGCGGCGTACATCGCGGGTTTGTTTTCGGGTGGTGTGTTTTCAGGGCGCAGTACAAAATCATCAGGCTGCCAGCCGCTGGCTATCGCCAGCCCCACACGACCGTTGGTCAAGTTATCAATCACTGCCCATTCTTCGGCTATGCGCGCGGGATGATGTAGTGGAGCCACGCAGGACCCTGCACGCACGTCTAGATTTTGCGTGACTGCCGCAACGGCCGCCCCGGTGACAGATGGGTTAGGATACGGCCCGCCAAAGGCATGAAAATGCCGCTCAGGTGTCCAAACCGCATTGAAACCATGGGCGTCAGCAAATTTGGCCCCTTCGAGCAATAGTTCGTATTTCTTGGGGCCAACACCATCGTCATTGCCCCAATAGAACAGATTAAAATCAATCTTGCGGCTAGAAGTTGCGATGGGCCCATTGGATATCGCAGTGCGCGCCGCATCCCCTGCCATTACCAGTTTAAAGCCCCGCCCCAGCGTCCAGAACAATTCCAACACTGAGATATCAAACGACAGGCTGGTAACGGCAAGCCAAACCGCGCCAGCCTGATGATCAATGCGATCATCCATCCCGGCAAAGAAATTGGCCACATTCCCGTGGCTGACCATCACGCCCTTTGGCGTGCCCGTGGAACCGGAAGTATAGATCAAATAGGCCAGATCATCGGCAGTGGCGGTTGCATCTGGGTTATCTGTTTTCGCCGCCGGTATGCGGAGGTCCGTATCCATCACCAAGACCTGCGCGTGATGATCCGGCAGGCCGTCGACCAAACCGCTTTGCGTCACAATAATCGGCGCGGCACTGTCGCTGATATAATGTGCAATTCGGTCCGCAGGATAGGCCGGGTCAAGCGGCACATAGGCACCGCCCGCCTTTAGGATCCCCAGTGCACCAACCATCAGGTCAACGCCGCGCGTGGCATTCAACGCAATTGGAATGCCCGGTGCCGCGCCCATGTCACGCAAGGTGTGTGCAATTTGGTTGGCACGGGCATTTAAGGCGGCATAGCTAAGTGTCTCACCTTCAAAAACAAGCGCATCTGCATCCGGTGTTCGGGCAACTTGTGCCTCAAATGCAGCATGGATTGTGATGCGCGCATAGTCTTTTTGGGTGGCATTCCAATCTTGCAAAGCCAATTGTTGTTCACTGTCAGGCAAGGCCCAGACGGCACTGCAATTTTGCGCGCCAGGCAGTGCGGAAAAAGCCGTTTCCAGCCGTGTCACAATCAATGCCACCGCATCGTCGTCTATCCGGGCTGCATCATAGATCAAGGTCGTGGTCGCTTGGGTTAATGCAACGCTAACGCAGGCCCGCGTTGGCACATCATCGCCAAAGGACAGCGCGAAATCAGGATATGCAGTTGCGTCAATTTCTGGATCACGCAGCGCCAGATCATCGGCAAAGCCACCACTTTCTTGCGCGCGCAAAAGCTGTGGTTCGATGGTTGCGCTTAGATCAGGCAAAGACATCTCATCATCGGCTGAAACACGCAAAGGCACCCAATTCGCCATGTTTGGTTCGGGATTTGGCAAAAT
>JBARCK010000028.1:0-36107 GCA_049794015.1 Sulfitobacter sp.
TGCTAGGACCTTCGATCAGATGTTCGATGCACTGGCCGAAGTGTGCGACCTGTTCTCACCGCAAGAATGCTGGAACTACTTTTGCGAGGCTGGCTATGGATCAGGTTAAAGGCGCGAAGCTTTAGTGCCGCATTTAATGAGATTTTGGACACCTCACCGATTGCAGCAGTCACGCCGCGCGCAAGTGATGATTTGGCGTGGTTGTTTTATACATCGGGCACAACGGGCAAACCCAAGGGGGTGATGATCACCCATGGCATGCTGTTGTCGATGTCATTGTGTTACGAGGTCGATGCAGATCTGGTCCGCGCAGAGGATAGCGCGCTTTATGCAGCGCCCCTGAGCCACGGTGCAGGGATCTATAATTTGATGCACGTGCGGGTTGGCGCACAACATGTTTTTCCCGGTTCAGGTGGGTTTGATGCGGGGGAAATACTTGATCTTGCTGCGCATTTTGGATCGGTTCACATGTTCGCCGCCCCCACAATGGTCAAGCGGTTGACCCAAACAGCCAAGGCATCTGAGGTGCGCGGTGAGGGGTTGCGCACAATCGTCTACGCGGGCGGCCCAATGTATAATGCGGACATTATCGAAGCGGTGGATTGGTTTGGCCCAATCTTTGTTCAAATTTACGGGCAGGGCGAATGCCCGATGGGGATATCTGCCCTGTCACGCGCGGACATTGCTGATCGCGTAGATCCACGCTGGCGCGACAGGTTGGCGTCGGTGGGGCGGGCGCAGGCGTCTGTTGAGGTGCAGATTGCGGATGCGCAAGGCGCTGTTGTCGCGGCAGGCACGCACGGTGAGATTATGGTAAGGGGCCAGACAGTGATGCCGGGGTATTGGAACAATCCCGAGGCCACAGCAAAAACGCTAAAGGATGGCTGGCTATTGACCGGAGACATGGGGTTTCTGGACCACGAAGGCTATCTAACCCTGCAAGACCGCAGCAAAGACATGATCATCACGGGGGGATCGAATGTCTATCCGCGCGAAGTCGAAGAGGTGTTGTTAACACACCCCTTGGCCCGCGACGTGTCCGTTGTCGGGCATCCGCACCCGGAATGGGGTGAGGAGGTTGTGGCGTTCGTGGTGGGGGAGGCCAAAGAGGCGGAATTAGATGCGCTGTGTTTGGAACATATTGCACGTTTTAAGCGGCCAAAGCGGTATGTGAGGATCGCGGAGCTGCCAAAGAACAATTACGGTAAAGTGTTAAAGACGTAAATTGAGGGAAATCTTGAAAGGGAAACCTTGATCAGGCGCGGAAAATGAGATTTTCTGGAACGGAATTTTTGGAAAATTCCGGGATCTGTGGCAAGGGCTGTATGTAAAAAAACCGGCGGGCTTTGAGGGCCTGCCGGGTTTTGGTATTTAAGAAAGGGTGAATAGAAAGGCGTTTAGATCGCCAGATATTCGGCGCGCAGTTCTGCGTTGTCCAACACCTCAGCGGCGGTGCCATCAAAGACGATGCCGCCCGTATCAAGGATCACAGCACGGTCGGCCAGTTTAAGAGCACGCACAGCGTTCTGTTCAACAAGGATTGTGGTGATGCCCTGTTCTTTGATCAAAGACAGCGTCTTTTCAATCTCGTCCACGATCACGGGGGCCAAACCTTCGTATGGTTCGTCCAACAACAGAACTTTGATGTCGCGGGCAAGGGCGCGGGCGATGGCAAGCATCTGTTGTTCGCCGCCTGATAGGGTAATGCCCTCTTGAGATTTGCGTTCGCCCAGACGGGGGAAGAGCTCATAAATACGCTCAAGTGACCACCCGATGGGTGGCGCAATTTGAGCCAGCTTTAGGTTTTCTTCCACTGTCAGGCCCGCAATGATGCGGCGGTCTTCGGGGACCAGCGCCATGCCTGCGGCAGAGGCCTCATGGGCTTTCATCTTGTGCAGCGGTTGGTGGTCAAGCCAGACCTCACCCTTGCGGGCTTCGGGGCTGTCCAAACGCGCGATGGCGCGCAGGGTTGACGTTTTACCCGCACCGTTGCGTCCCAGAAGTGCAAGGATTTCGCCTTCGTGCACGTTAAAGCTCACGCCCTGCACGATGTAGCTTTCGCCGTAGTAGGCATGCAAATCCCAGACGGATAGGAAGGCAGGGGCGGTGGCGGCGTGATTGGCGTTCTTAGGAAGTGTGGTGGTGTTCATCGTTTCAAATCCTTCGGCGTGGGTGGGGCAAGCCCACCTTACGGGGTTGGCGTAAGGTGGGCGCATGGCCCACCCCCGTATTTAAGCGGCGTCTTGGCTTTCGCCCAAATACGCTTCGCGTACTTTGGGGTGACCTTTGATCTTGTCTGGCGTGTCTTCGACCAATGGCGTGCCTTGTGCCAACACTGTGATGCGTTCGGCCAAGGAAAACACAACATGCATGTCGTGTTCGATGATCGCGATGGTGATGTCGCGCTCTTCCTTGATGCGTTTCAGCAGATCAATCGTGTTGTTGGTATCAGCACGCGCCATGCCCGCAGTTGGTTCATCCAGCAGCAACAGGCGTGGTTCTTGTGACAGACACATCGCAATCTCAAGACGACGTTTATCACCGCGCGACATAGACGCCGCGTGCATGTGGCGTTTGTCCATCAGGTTCATGTCTTCCAACATGTGCTCGGCTTTTTCGATGACTTCCTTTTGGTCCAAAACGCTGGAAATCGCGTTCATCTCAAAAGCACCATCACGTTTGGCAAAGCAGGGGATCAGCATGTTTTCCATCACGGTCAGATCACCAAAAATCTCTGGTGTCTGGAACACGCGGGAAATGCCCATCTGGTTGATCTCAAAGGGCTTGCGGCCCAAAACCGATTGCCCGTCAAACATCACTGACCCAGTATCCGGGATCAATTTACCCACCAGACAGTTCAGCAGGGTGGATTTACCGGCCCCGTTTGGGCCGATAATTGCGTGTACTGTGTTTTCTTCGACATTCAGGTTCACATCCCCAAGGGCTTGAAGGCCCCCAAAGCGCTTGCCGACGTTCTTAACTTCTAGAATAGCCATTTGCTTGCGCTCCTTATTCTGCGGGGGTTGTTTTGCCATCGGTTGTATCTTCCGACGGCTTTTTGCGGCTGAACATCTTGGCAACGCGTTGGCCACCTTCGACCAAGCCACCAGGCAAGAAGATCACAACCATCATGAACAACAGACCCAGCGTCAGGTGCCAGCCTTTGCCCACAAAGGGGTGAATGATGCCGACCATTAAATCTTCGATGCCGTCAGGCATGAAAGAGAACCAGCTGTGCAACACGTTATCGTTAATCTTGGCAAAGATGTTTTCAAAGTACTTGATGAAACCCGCACCTAAGATTGGACCAATCAACGTGCCCGCGCCCCCAAGGATGGTCATCAAAACGACCTCACCAGAAGCAGTCCATTGCATACGCTCAGCACCCGCAAGAGGATCCATTGAGGCCATCAAACCGCCCGCAAGACCCGCATACATGCCAGAGATCACAAAGGCTGCCAGCGTGTAGGGGCGTGTGTTCAGGCCCGTGTAGTTCATCCGCTGCTGGTTCGATTTTACCGCACGCAACATCATCCCAAAAGGCGAGCGGAAGATGCGAATGGCAAGGTAGAACATGATCAGCATGATCACCGCGCAGAGGTAATACCCGAACGAGAAATCAAAGCTCCAGCCTGCGATATCCAGTGTTTTGGTCGATTGCATTTCGATACCAAACAAGTGCGGAATATTTGGCATATTTTCGCTGTGGAAATATTGCGGATCAGATGTGTAAACCTGCAAACCTGTTTCACCATTGGTGATTGTTGTGCCTAGGAAGCGGCCGATCAAGTCGGAGTAGGCAATGGCGAACAACATCTGTGCAAAGGCCAGTGTCAGGATCGAAAAGTAGATGCCTGAGCGGCGCAGCGAGATATAGCCAATTGCCAGAGCGAAGATCGCAGAAACAATCACGGACAAGATCATGCCGGGGATGATGTTGTACCCCAGCAGCTTGAACATCCAGACCGCGGAATATGATCCGACACCCAGAAAAGCAGCGTGGCCAAAGCTGAGGTAACCCGTGAGGCCAAACAGCAGGTTAAAGCCGATGGCAAGGATGCCAAAGATTACAAAGCGTTGCATCAGGTCAGGGTAGCCCGCGTTGAACTGTGCCATCGCAGAGTCCGTCGGAAACGGGTTGAGGATGAAGGGGGCTGCCAACGCCATGATGGCGACGATGATCAGCAGGCGAGTGTCACGTTTTTCTAACTTAAGCATGTTCTATTCCTCCATCACACCTTTGCGACCCATGAGGCCACGTGGACGTGTCAGCAAGATGATAATGGCAACCACATAGATGATGATTTGGTCGATGCCGGGAATGATGTCTTTAACCGCGTTCAAGGATGACAGGCTTTCCAAGATGCCCAGCATAAAGCCCGCCAAGACAGCGCCGGGAAGCGAACCCATGCCGCCCACAACAACCACAACAAAGCTGAGAACCAAGAAATCCATGCCCATATGGTAGTTGGGAGAGTTGATCGGTGCATACATCACACCGGCAAGACCCGCGACCGCAGCCGCGATGCCAAACATAAAGGTAAAGCGTTTGTCGATGTCGATGCCCAGAAGGCCCACAGTTTCACGGTCCGCCATGCCAGCACGTACAACCATCCCAAAGGTGGTGAACTGTAGGAAGGCAAAGACCGCAGCGATGATCACGGCAGAGAAGCAGAAGTATACCAAACGCCAGTAGGGGTAGATGATCACGTTCGGATCCATGCCCAGCAAGGCACCAAAGTCAAAGCTACCGACGAAGGCTTCAGGCGCGGGCGTTGGGATTGGGTTTGCGCCATAGAAGTATTTGATCACTTCTTGCAAAACGATCGCGAGACCGAATGTCACAAGGATCTGATCTGCGTGCGGGCGCTTGTAAAAGTGTTTGATCAATCCGCGTTCCATGATGAAACCGATGACCAACATCACCGGAATAGCGAACAGGATTGCCAAGGGGACGGACCAGTCAATGATACTGGCACCCATCTCTGGACCAAACCAGCTTTCTACATAAGGAGTTTTGATTTTCAGTGGGTTACCGAGAAAATCCTTTTCCGTCGCGCTGAGTGTTTCAGAGCTTAGGGTAAGGATTTTCTGCAAGGTCACAGAGCAGAACGCCCCGATCATGAACAGGGCACCGTGGGCGAAGTTTACAACGCCCAATGTGCCGAAAATCAGCGTCAGACCAAGGGCGATCAACGCATATGCGGAACCCTTGTCGAGGCCGTTTAAAATTTGAAGAAGAATTGCGTCCATGGTCCCCACCTATTGGATGATGCTTTCTGCCGGGCTTAACCTCGGGCAGAATGAGGGGGTAGGGCGCGCAAAACGCGCCCTACGTTGTTCTCAAACTGTTAGTAAGCTTATGCGCCTGGGTTACACTTGCCCAAATCGCCACCGGCGAACATTGGGTGATCGTGTGGATACTCGACCTGTGCACGTGGCGTAACTTCAACGATTTCCAGTGTGTCGTATTCGTTTGATGGGTTTTCTTTACCCTTCATAACCAACACGTCTTTGAAGCACTGGTGGTCATCGCCACGGTACAGAACCGGACCGTTGCCCAAACCGTCAAACTCAAAGTCTTCCAAAGCTTCAACAACACCACATGGGTTGAATGTGCCCGCACGCTCAACAGCATCTGCATACAGCAGTGTCTGAACATAGCATGTGTGTGCTGAGTTGGATGGGGGACGACCGTACTTTTCACCAAAGGACTTAACGAAGGCTTTAGAACCTTCATCCTGAAGCTGCCAGTTCCAGTTCATCGAACCGATAACACCTTCAACGTTTTTGCCCGCACCAGCGGCCATCAACTCGGAGTACAAAGGCACAACGATTTCGAACTTCTTGCCGTTCACTTCTTTGTTCAACAGGTCAAACTGGACCGCGTTGGTCAAAGAGTTAACCATGTTCCCGCCGTAGTGGTTCAGAACCAGAACGTCAGCACCAGAGTTAAGAACAGGCGCGATGTAGGAAGAGAAGTCAGTAGACGCAAGCGGCGTCAGTACGTTGTTCACTGTTTCCCAGCCCATGGCCTCAGTCGCGGCTGCGATTGATTCCTGCTGTGTCCAGCCCCATGTGTAGTCCGCTGTCAGGTGGTATGCCTTACGGTCAGAACCATATGCGTTTTTCAGCACGGGTGCCAAAGCTGCGGCAGACATGTACCCGTTAAAGAAGTGGCGGAAGCCATTTGCTTTGCGGTCTTTACCAGTTGTGTCGTTTGAGTGTGTCAAACCAGCCATGAAGATCACGCCTGCTTCTTGGCACAGACCTTGAACAGCAACAGCCACACCGGAGGAAGACCCACCGTTGATCATGACAGCGCCGTCTTTTTCGATCATGGATTTCGCAGATGCACGCGCGGCGTCTGATTTTGTCTGAGTGTCGCCGGTTACGAATGCAACCTTCTTACCCAAGATGCCGTTACCCTTCAGCGCTTTTGAGCTGAATGTGTTCATCATGCCGCCGTCGCCTTCACCGTTCAGGTGCTGGACAGCAAGCTCTTGTGCGCGCAATTCGTCCAGGCCTTCTTCGGCGTAGGGACCCGTTTGTGGCACGTTAAAGCCCAGAGTGACGGTGTCGCCCTGTGGTGCGTTTGTGAAACCTGAATGGCCGTCAGCACGCAAATATGTTGGCAAAGCAAGACCAGCACCAGCAACGGCACTTGTTTTGATCAGACCACGACGTGTCAAATTAGAAAATGACATGTATTCCTCCCGATTGTTAAAACGATACGCCTACCTCGTTGGACAGACGCACGTTGCACAAAGGTGCAAATATCTTATCGCCTGACAAGTGAAAACGGATCAATAAGTCCCTTGATAAACACAAGAATTCTGTAAATATCTTCGCAATGGCTATGAGGATTTTGTAAATAACATGATGTTGCAGTGCAGAAACCCTTTGATATTGCGCGATAATGTGAGGTGAGCATATGGCACGCGAAGCACTGACAGGCAGCCGCATCCGCGAACGCCGCGTGATGGCGGGGCAAAAGCAGGCAGATTTGGCGCGCCAGATCGGCATTTCGGCCAGTTATTTGAACCTTATTGAACACAACCGCCGCAGAATCGGCGGCAAAGTGCTGCTGAATATCGCCGCCGCTTTAGGGGTTGAACCACAGGCACTGACCGAAGGGGCAGAGGCTGCGTTGATTGCCACATTGCGCGAAGCGGCGATGGATGCGGGGCTAAGTGGCCCTGACGCCGCCCGCGCCGATGAATTTGCGGGCCGCTTTCCGGGATGGGCGGATGTCTTGGCCGGAACGCGTCGCCGCATCGCGGCACTTGAGCAAACCGTCGAGGCATTGACCGACCGTCTGGCGCATGACCCACATTTGGCCGCTTCCATGCACGAATTGTTAACAACCGCCGCTGCGATCCGGTCAACCGCATCGATTTTGGCTGAAAACAAAACACTGCAACCGGAATGGCGTGACCGTTTTCATGCCAATATTAACGAAGACAGTCGCAGATTGTCCGACAGTGCACAGGTCTTGGTGGCGTATCTAGAAACAGACCCAGATGCATCTGAAACCGCCAGTTCCCCCCAAGAAGAGGTAGAGGCGTTCCTTGCCGATCACGGCTTTGAGTTTGAAGCGCTTGAAATGCCGGGAGATACCGAACAGCAGATCGGCACGCTGATTGAGGGCGCGGATATGCTGCAATCCTTGGCAGCGCGCCATATTGCCAAGGGAGTATTGCAGCAGGTTGCACATGATGCGGCGCGTTTGCCCATTGTATCTTTGCGCGCGGCGCTTGCACGGCTTGGTTCTGATCCGGTTACGTTGGCCCGCGATCTGCACCAACCTGTGGTGCGTGTTTTGCGTCGCTTGGCGGCCTTGCCGGAATTGGCTGCGGGCTTGGTGGTATGTGACAGGTCTGGCACAGTGATTTTTCGCAAATCCGTAGAAGGGTTTACCGTGCCACGTCACGGGGCGTGCTGCCCGCTTTGGCCCTTGTTTTCGGCGCTTGGCCATCCGGGCAGTGTGATGGCATCGCGGGTTTCGCAATTGGGCCATGCGCACGCTGAATTTGACTGTTTTGCAGCCAGCGACACGGTTGGGGTGCCGTCCTACAACGCTGCGCCCTTGGTGCAGGCGGTGATGTTATTGGTCCCGACATCGGCAGGCACAAAGAGCGCAGAACAGATGGGATCAACCTGCCGTATATGTCCGCATGAGGATTGTGTCGCAAGACGCGAACCATCGATCCTCAGTCAAGGTGTTTAAGTGCCTTGTCAGCTTTGACACCTTAGACTTTACAGTGCATCCTCAACACGACCATGCCGACACCTCGCAACAGATGAGGGCGGAAGGTCGCGAGGGGGAGGACGACAACCGATGAGCAAACATGTGGTGCTGGTCGAAGACGAGGTTAATATCGCTGAGGCGATCCGTTTTTTACTGTCCCAAGAAGGATGGCGTGTTGAAACCTTGGCCAATGGGGCAACGGCGGTGAATGTCATCCGTAATGTCACGCCAGACTTGGTGATTTTAGATGTGATGTTGCCGGGCAAAAGTGGCTTTGAGATTCTGGGCGAATTGCGCGCGGATGCGTCATTTTGCGACATGCCGATTTTGATGCTGACAGCCCGGGGGCAAGCCCGTGACCGCGAAATGGCTGAAAAGGCCGGAGTAAGTCGTTTTATGACCAAGCCGTTTTCCAATTCTGAGATGTTGGATGCGGTGCGCGAACTGACCGCCACATGAAACGGATCTAAGGAATGGCACGTAGCCCAATCTTTTTAGAACGGCACGGCTATCGTTTGCGCCGGATGCGGGACGCGGTGCTGTTCTTGCCGCTATTGGGATTGGCCTTGTGGATGGTGCCGCTGATGTGGCCTGCGCAAGGTGATACCAACCCAATGCCGTTAAGCACGGCCTTGCAATATATTTTTGGCATTTGGATATTCTTGGTCTTGAGCGTTTGGGCGTTGTGGCGGCGCACCCGCGATCTGCCCTCAAATGCGTTAGATGACGTGGCACGCCAATCCGAGGCTGAATAGTGGTTTCCCTTAATCAGCTTGTCATCGTGTGCCTGACCTATGTGGTGGGCCTGTTTGTGGTCGCCTTTCTGGCCGAACGGGCTGCGCTGCGCGGGCAGGGCGGTTGGCTGTTGCGTTCGCCATTGGTCTATACCTTATCTTTGTCGATTTATTGCACCGCTTGGACGTTTTACGGCGCGGTTGGATATGCTGCGCGGTCGGGGTTGGAATATCTGACAATCTATATTGGCCCGTCACTGGTGATGATCGGATGGTGGTGGATCTTGCGCCGTTTGGTACGCATCGGGCGCAGCCAGCGTGTGACCTCGATTGCTGACTTGATCTCGTCGCGTTACGGCAAATCCAACACGTTGGCGATTGTTGTCACGATCATGGCGGTGATTGGTGTAACGCCCTATATTGCCTTGCAATTACAGTCAGTTATATTGTCGTTCTCAATTTTCGCTGCGCCGGATACGGCACTGGTCGGGACCGAACATGAGGTCCTTAACCGGGGCAAGGCGGCGTTCTGGGTCGCGACAGGGTTGGCGCTGTTTACAGTGCTGTTTGGGACCCGAAATCTGAACGTGAACGAACGCCACCATGGCGTGGTTATTGCCGTTGCGGTTGAGGCGGTGGTCAAGCTGGTCGCGCTGATGGCGGTGGGCATCTTTGTGGTCTGGGGATTGGCCGGAGGTGTCAGCGACACCCTGACCCGTATTGATGCATCTGCAATTGGGGAATGGCAGGTGCAAAGCAGTCGCTGGGTCGCCCTTACCATGTTGTCGGCTGCGGCGTTCCTGTGTTTGCCCCGGATGTTTCAGGTGATGGTTGTCGAAAATGACGACGAACGATATCTGCAAATCGCGTCTTGGGCATTTCCCCTGTACCTGTTGTTGATGAGCCTGTTTGTGGTGCCGATTGCGGTTGTTGGCCTTGATCTGATGCCAACAGGGTCCAACCCGGATTTATATGTGCTGAGCCTGCCGTTAAGCCAAGGGCAAAATGGGTTGGCAATGTTGGCGTTTTTGGGTGGGTTTTCGTCTGCCACCTCGATGGTAATTGTGGCGACTTTGGCCCTAAGTACGATGGTCAGTAACCATATCGTCATGCCAATTTGGCTGACATTTCGCCAAGATGGGGCAACACAATCTGGTGATGTGCGCAATGTGGTGATTCTTGCGCGGCGGTTGTCGATCCTTTTGATCATTGCACTTGGCTATCTGTATTATCGTGCCTCTGGCGGCAGTGGGGCACTGGCCGCAATTGGCACCATTTCTTTTGGCGGTGTTGCACAGTTCTTGCCTGCGATGCTGGGTGGTATCTTCTGGCGTGGGGCGACACGGACAGGTGCGCTCTGGGGCCTTGGGATCGGCTTTGCACTATGGGTGTTTACGATGTTGCTGCCCAGCTTTGGCGCTGGCGTTGCCTTGTCAGCGGGGGTTTTTGAACAGGGATTAGCAGGGATTTCGTGGCTACGCCCACAGGCGTTGTTTGGCATCGAAGGGTTGGACCCCACGGTGCATGCGGTGGTCTGGAGCCTGTCTTTGAACACCTTGGCCTTTGTTGGGGTGTCGCTGTTCACTTTTCCTGATCCGGTCGAACGCTTGCAGGGCGCGCAATTTGTGAATGTCTTTGATCACTCCAGCCCCACCCGCGGCTGGACCGCCTCTGTTGCGGGCAGTGAAGATTTGATGATCATGGCGCAACGGATTTTAGGGGCCTCCGAAGCACAGACATTCTTTGCGGTGCAGTCCAAAGCCCAAGGTCTGTCCCATGGTTTGCCAGAACCGACCCCGCAATTGGTACAGGCGTTGGAACGTGAATTGGCAGCAGCGGTGGGGGCCGCGACGGCGCATGCAATGGTGTCGCAGATTGTGGGGGGCACATCGGTTTCTGTGCAGGACTTGTTGGCGGTGGCTGACGAATCTGCACAGATGTTGGAGTATTCCAGCCAACTTGAGGCAAAATCGCGCGAATTGTCAGAAACCGCAGCGCAATTGCGCAATGCCAATGAAAAGCTGACACAATTGTCCCTACAGAAAGACAGTTTTCTGAGCCAGATTAGCCATGAATTGCGCACGCCAATGACTTCAATCCGGTCATTTTCGGAAATCCTGCGTGATGCCAAAGGTATGAAAGCGGCGGATAAGACACGCTATGCCTCGATCATTCACAGCGAAACCATCCGATTGACCCGGTTGTTGGATGATCTGCTGGATTTGTCGGTGCTTGAAAACGGGCAGGTGACCTTGAACATGCGCACTGGAATGTTGCGCGATGTGATGGATCAGGCGGTGATCACCGCATTGGCAAGTTCGGCCAATCCGTTAAAGGTGATCCGCGATACGCAGGCCGAGGCGGTGACGTTAACCAGTGATCTGGATCGCCTCGCGCAGGTGTTCATCAACTTGATCGCGAATGCGCAGAAGTACTGCCGTGCGGATGCGCCAGAACTTACGATCCATGTATCGGTTCAAGCGGATAGTTTGATCATCGATTTTGCGGACAATGGACATGGCATCGCCCCGGATGTACAAGCCGTGATCTTTGAAAAGTTCTTTCGGATCAGTGGTGAAGAAGGCGAAGGTGCGGGACTTGGGCTTGCGATATGCCATGAAATTTTGACCCGGCTTGGCGGCGATATTTCTTATCGGCCGGGGCAGGCGGGCACGACGTTCCGCCTCAGGCTACCTTTGGCGTTGTGAAACGGTGCAACGCTTTGGCACCCAGGAATCGAGGGAACATGAACAAGGAAAACCCGCCAAAAACTTGGACCAATGGGATGTCGGTCGATACCTCGGTGGCCATCACAATCCCGCAATCCACCGCAAAGATTTTCAGAGCGTTTTTGATCAGCATTGTTTTCATAGCACTTGGCGTTTGGCTTGTTCAGGGCGGCGCGATGGATACCCGTCGGGGGGGGCTAAGTGTCATTGCCGGGTGGGCGTGTCTGGCTCTTTTTGGTCTGGGCGGGATTGCGTTGGGATACTCGCTTTGCTTTGGAACACGAAAACCGATCTTGATCACACCGACAGGTATTCATGATACAAGTAAATTTGCCTCTGAAATTGCGTGGACCGAGATAAAGGGAATTTCTGAGCGAAAGATAAAGGGCACCTCACTGATGTGTTTGGATGTCGATGCGCAAGCCATTGAACGAGCAGGGCCGACCCGGTCTTTTCGCCACAATATCACCCTTGATAAAGCTTTTGGATTTGACGGCATCCCAATCGGGGTAGTGATCCATGAGACGACATTCAATGCGTTTTGGAACGTCGTGAGGGCATATGCAGTGAAACATAATCCAGAGATTCGGATTGATAGGTAAGGTTCGCAGACCTAAATTTGCGCCCTTGTCTGAAATATAAACTCAAGCAATTCAGACACTAGTAACCATTCTTCCGCTATGCCTGTCCCCAAGGACCGCTTAACGCGGGTGGAGAAGATGGGACAAGATCAACAAAATATGACCACGGACGCAGCGCAGGCAGGTCAAGGCGCTGAACGCTCTGTTCTGGCGCGCAAGACCCAAGCGGGGCGCGTCACACATCAGGCGCGCGCGATGTCTGTGCCTAAAGCACTGCGTCTGACCTTGGCCAAAGTTGCGGATGATATGCTGGATATGGCCATGGCGGTGATCGGCGCACGCATGGAAAAATGTGACGCAGACGACCTTGAGGCGGTATTTAAGGCACCTGCGTTGTTGATGTTGTTAGACGGTCCATCCCGCAGGCGGGCGGCCGTTGCTTTTGATCCTGTGCTTGTCGGTGGGTTAATTCAGCAGCAGACAATGGGTATGGTGATGCCGGATGCGGGCGGGGAACCGCGCGCACAAACCTCAACAGACGCGGCAATCTGTGCGCCGTTTCTGGACGCGCTTTTGGAACGCGCGGCCCTTCTACCTGAGACCGAAGACGAACGAAATTTGCTCACGGGGGTTCGCTTTGGTGCCCGCGCAGAAGATTCGCGGCTGTTGTTGATGGCGCTTGAAGAACCTGAGTATCAGATCGTGCATTTGACCGTAGATATGGCCGGGGGGAAGCGTCAGGGCCAAATTACCTTGTGCCTTCCAATGGCGACAAAGGTCGCGGATTTGCCCGGTGGTGATGGCGACAGGCCGGGTCGCAAAGGTTACGCATCCGGGCGCAGCAAGCGGTCGTTAAATGAAACGGTTTTGGGGTTAAATATTGACCTCAATATCGCATTGTCGCGCCTTTCGATGCCGCTAAGCGCGATTGGTGAACTTAAACCCGGTGATGTGCTCAAGCTTGGGGTTTCAGCCTTTGATCAGTCGCGTATTCTGACCACAGGCGGGCGCGGTGTCGGGCGTGGCACGCTTGGCCAGATCGATGGCGTGCGCGCATTGCGTGTTGAGTATCAGAAATTTGTGTCTGCAACGCCGAAACGCCGGGCCAGTGACAGGGCAGAATTGAACCTTCCAGAGGTCAAGGGCGATGGCACGGGAACACGGCGATATGACCCTGAAGATGGGGCTGACATTGATGTTGAGGACATGTCGGATATGCCTGCCATGATGGATATGGAGGGTTTGTCAGACCTGCCTGATCTGCCAGACCTGCCCGATATGTCAGATCTGCCGGGGTTTTCAGATGCTGATGACCTGCCCGACTTGCCGCGCCTAGAGGCGGGGTAGGTCAAGCAGCCTAGGTAAAAGGCTGCGCCAAAACCTGACGCATATTTTCAATGTCATATCCGCCGTTGCGCGCTGTGCTGATAATTTCATCCGGGCTCATCTGTCCTGCCTGGCCCAATGCCCAGGCAATGGTTGATCGTGTGCCAGATGCGCAATAGGCCAGAACAACATCGTCTGTCTCGCAGCCCAATGCACGATTTTCTGCGATGATGTCAGGGACCATGCTTTGGTGGGTCAATGGTTGTTCAACGAAACTGATGCCTGCGCCCTTTGCCGCAAGCGAAATCGCGGCTGCCTGATGGCTTGGCGGGACTTCTGCGTCAGGACGGTTGCACAAAATGCGGGTAATGCCAGCCTTTTGCAAGGCAGGCATATCAGCCGGATCGATTTGCGGGCTGACGAAATAGCGGGGGGTAAGTTGGCGAATATCCATAGGTTGATTTAAGCGCCTGCCGCGCCTCTGTCCAGTATGTGCTTTGCGCGCGGGGCCAATGCCATCCCGGCGATCATGGCGATCAAAAAGGCCACGCCGCCAAAACCACCATAGCTAAGGGAGGCAAGGGCAGGGCCGGGGCACAAGCCAACAAGACCCCATCCCATGCCAAACAACACAGCCCCTAGTATCAAGGAACGATCAAGCTTTGGATCAGCAGGTGTGGGGAAGTCACCGCCCACAATTGGCCTGCGGCTATGGGTTACACGCCAGGCGATGAACATCGGGATGATCGCACCGCCCATGACAAAAGCAAGCGTCGGGTCCCAAGCGCCAAAGAAATCGAGGAAGCCTTGGACTTTATTCGTATTGGTCATACCCGACAAATGCAGGCCCAAGCCAAACAAAGACCCAGAGAGAAAAGCAATTGGTGCGCGCATATCAAAGCCCCCCAATCAAAGTGCGAAGGACAACAACCATCACAGCACCTGCCGCGATATAAACCAATGTAGCGACAATGCCGCGCGGGCTAAGTCGGGAAATACCACAGACGCCGTGACCGGACGTGCACCCATTGCCAATCCGTGTGCCAAGCCCAACCAACAGGCCCGCCACGATGACCAGTACGATATTTGAGGTGAGGTTGGTGGAAACCGCAGGCGCGCCGAGGGTTTGGATCACGGCGGGAATCACAATTAACCCTGCCAAAAAAGCGCCGCGTTCGACCCAAGCGGCGCGCGCGGATCCGTCAACCAAACCGCCCAAGATGCCACTGGCCCCCATGATGCGGCCGTTGCCCAGCAGATACACAGCGCCCGCGCAGCCAATCAAAAGGCCGCCAATCAGGCCCCAAATCCAATCTATATACATGTGGGTTCTTTCAAAGTTTATTTATGGGGAGTTTCAGCATCACGGTGCCGCTGTCATCAGCTTTGGGCATATTGCCCGCGCGCATGTTGATTTGCAGGGACGGGACAATGAGCTTTGGCATCGGCAAGGTTGCGTCGCGGGTTTGGCGCAGCGTTACAAAATCATCTTCGCCCGCGCCCCCGCCAACATGAACATTTGCGGCCTTCTGCGCGCCAACGGTGGTTTCCCAAGCAAATTCGTTGCGCCCCGGGGCTTTGTAGTCATGGCCCACAAAAATCCGCGTATCGTCTGGCAGCGACAGGATGCGTTGAATTGATTTGTAAAGATCATGAGCGGAGCCACCTGGAAAGTCACAGCGCGCCGTGCCGAAATCAGGCATAAACAATGTGTCCCCGACAAAGGCCGCGTCACCGATTACGTAGGTCAGACAGGCAGGTGTGTGGCCAGGTGTGTGCATCACATCAGCGCGCATTTGCCCGATGTGAAAGCTGTCACCATCTTTGAACAATGCATCAAACTGGCTGCCATCGCGCTGAAATTCAGTCCCTTCATTAAAGACTTTGCCAAAGGTGTCCTGCACGGTGGTAATCTGCGCCCCAATGCCGATTTTACCCCCCAGTTTTTCCTGCAAATAAGGTGCGGCTGACAGGTGGTCGGCATGCACGTGGCTTTCCAATATCCATTGGGTTTGCAGATTATTTTGCGTAATATGGGCGATGATTTTATCAGCGGAACTGGTGTCCGTACGCCCTGCTGCATGATCAAAATCAAGCACCGAGTCGACAATGGCACAAGCGGACCCATCGGGGTCTTGCACGACATAACTCACCGTATTGGTGGCATCGTCAAAAAAAGCGGTGGTCTTGGGGGAAACGGTGGGCAGGGTGGTCGTCATCTGCGGTCTCCTTGATGAGTGCATAAAACATATAGTTTTATGCATATGTTTCAAGTGCGCAATTGTTTGAAAATCACACGTAGAATATTTTCCCCGTGAAAGTTTAACGATGTCCTGTGGTTAGGCCAGAAAAATGCCGACAATCACCATCATCAATCCGATTGCGGATAAGAACAGCGCGCCCATATTTACTGGGATCGCGGATTTCAGCACCGCGCGCATTTCATCATCATCAAGGTTGGCGCGTTTGGCACGGGCCACGCGTATGATGCACCAGACCAAGCCCAAAAGCCCGATGAGCGATAGGGCGGCACCTGTCCAGATGATCCATTCAAGCGGTGATGATGCTGCATTTTCCATGGTGGTGTGGCTACGACAATCTGCCAGATGGGGCAAGTCCCGCTTGCGGGATTCGACCCGGGCGGGTAGTCAGGCAAAACAATACTTTCACGAGGAGCGCGCGCCATGAGCGACACAGCCACCAATCCCGACGTTATCGACACCGTTGGTGATGCGACATATCGCGTGACCGCAAATGAATTGCGCCAGTTTGTTGAGCGTGTTGAACGCTTGGACGCCGAAAAGAAAGACCTTGCCGAGCAGCAAAAAGAGGTCATGGCCGAGGCCAAGGCCCGTGGCTATGACACCAAAGTTTTGCGCAAGGTGATTGCGCTGCGCAAGCGCGACAAAGACGACATTGCCGAAGAAGAAGCGGTGTTGGAAATGTACAAAGAAGCCTTGGGTATGTGATCTTGAATGTGCAGCTGATTGTGGCTGCACATTACTCGACCTCTGTCTTGGCTTTTGCGTGGTTTAAGCCGTGATTACATTTTCTTAAGGGAACCCTGCGATGGTTTGCTCTGCATTGGCAGGGGTTTACGTCGTGGTTCAAATACAGCGCCTTTTGGCAGGGATTGGCGTGTTGTGGCTGCTGATGGCTGGGGCTGTTGGCGGGCAGACAATTACAGTCTCTCAAAATGCGGTTAACAAGATTAAATTGGCAGACCGCCAGCGATTGTTAAGCGAGCAATTGGGCCGGTCGATTTGTTTGGTGATGGGCCACATTGATGCGGCATCCGAATCGGACAGGGCGCGCGGCTCTGCTGATTTATTTGATACGACCATGCGTGCGCTGCGCAGTGGCGATGAAAACATGGGGTTGCTGGCAGAAACCAATGTGGATGTTCTGGCGGCACTTGACCACGTCGAAGAAATTTCAGTGACCTATCGTGCCGCGGCATTGCAGGTTGGGGCAGGGGATTTGCATGCGGTTCCGATCGGTCAAATCATGCAGTTGAGTGATCCATTGTTGCACAGGTCAAATGAAGCGCTTGCGGTGATTGAGAACACTTATGGCGATGTCAGAAATGCGAAACGTGTGAAAACCGTAGAATTGGCGCGGCGCCAAACAGTGTTGTCGCAAAAACTGATGAAAGAGATTTGCTTTGTCAGTTTGAATATTAATCAGGGGCGTATGATCAGTAGTTTGGCAGCCAGTTTAGCAGAATTTGAACGTGCGCAGGTTTTGTTGGAACAAGGCAGCCTGCCAGATGGGGTTTTGCACCCCACGCCTAGATTGGCCAAAAAACTGGCGGCTGTGCGGGGCTTGTGGGATGAATTTGCACTGAGCGCACATAAGGTCGCGGCAGGGCGTAACCTTACCACGGCAGAACTGGAAGAATTGGTGACCTTAAGCAATCAATTGCTGTTCAAATGCAAACAAGCCGCGCGCGCCTATGCAAAGCTATGATCCAGCATATGCGGCAATGATCAGGTATCTCTGGCTTGTTTTTTGACTTGATTTAGGCTGGGAAAATACCAATGCACCTGATGCTTTCCCATATCAGCGCCCAGTATGGTTGCTTGGCCCTTGCACGCAAGGCGCAAGGCACATAGAAGGGCGGAAATTTTCGCCCGCGCGCCTGTTCGTGCGGCCTTATTCTATGGAGCACACATGCAGGTCAACGAGACACTTAACGAAGGTCTGAAACGCGGTTACGCCATCACGGTGACAGCGGCAGAATTGGAAGCCAAAGTTAATGAAAAGCTGGCCGAGGCGCAGCCTGACGTTGAGATGAAGGGTTTTCGCAAAGGCAAAGTCCCAATGGCATTGCTGAAAAAGCAGTTTGGGCAAAAGGTGATGGGCGAAGCGATGCAGGAAAGCATTGATGGCGCCATGTCTGAGCATTTTGAAAAGTCTGGTGATCGTCCTGCGATGCAGCCAGAGGTCAAAATGACCAACGAAGACTGGAAAGAAGGCGACGACGTACAGGTTGATATGACCTATGAAGCGCTGCCAGAAATTCCTGAAATCGACATGAGCAAGATCAAGCTGGAAAAGCTGGTTGTTAAGGCTGATGATTCCGCTGTTGAAGAAGCTTTGGCAAACTTGGCTGAAACTGCGCAGGATTTCAAAGCCCGCAAAAAGGGTTCAAAAGCCAAAGACGGTGACCAGATCGTTATGAACTTTGTTGGCAAAGTTGACGGCGAGGCGTTTGAAGGTGGCTCTGCCGAAGATTATCCATTGGTTCTGGGGTCAAATTCATTCATCCCCGGTTTCGAAGAGCAGCTGGTTGGCGTGAAAGCGGACGAGGAAAAGGCCGTTACGGTTAATTTCCCTGACGATTATCAGGCAGAGCATCTGGCGGGCAAAGAGGCGATTTTTGATTGCACCGTTAAGGAAGTTAAAGAACCTGTTGCCGCTGAGATCAACGATGAACTCGCGACCAAATTTGGTGCAGAAGACCTTGCTGGTCTCAAGGCACAAATCGCTGAGCGTTTGGAAGCGGAATATGCCGGCGCGTCACGCGCAGTTATGAAGCGTGGATTGCTGGACGAATTGGATAAAATGGTTAGCTTTGATTTGCCACCGTCATTGGTTGACGCTGAAGCAGGTCAAATTGCGCACCAGTTGTGGCATGAGGAAAATCCTGATGTTCAGGGCCATGACCACCCAGAGATCGAAACAACAGATGAGCACAAAACACTGGCAGAGCGCCGCGTGCGTTTGGGCCTGTTGTTGGCTGAATTGGGTCAGAAAGCAGAGATCGAAGTGTCTGACGCTGAGATGACGCAAGCGATCATGAACCAAGCGCGCCAGTATCCCGGTCAACAGCGCCAGTTCTTTGAATTCGTGCAGCAAAACCAGCAGATGCAGCAGCAAATGCGTGCGCCGATCTTTGAAGACAAAGTGATCGATCACATTGCTGAAGGTGCGGAAGTAACCGAAAAAGAAATCAGCAAAGACGAGCTTCAGAAAGCCGTTGAGGCGCTTGAGGACGCGTAAGCGTTGCTGAAGTGAATTGAATTAAAAAGGCCGCGCTTTTGAAGCGCGGCCTTTTTTACGTCTAGCTGTGGATTAATCGGATCAAAGCGTAATCCTAAACTGCGCAAACCCATCGCCTCCATCCCCTGCGGCTTCCATGACCACACCTTTGACGTCATCCACATAGTCCGCCGCCTTTGGCCCGGTGCTGAACACCACAGACGCACCGTCGATTGGGGCAAAGCTCCAATTGGCGTCAGCGCGCGGGCTGATTGTGCCTTTGTCCACGATATAGCGCACGATCACGTCGCGGTTGGTGTCTGGGCCTTCAAAGACAATGGTGTCGCCCTTGGCACCGGGGAAATCGCCGCCACCAGATGCGCGATAATTATTGGTGGCGATGATGAATTCGGCATTTGGATCAAGGGGTTCACCGTTGAAGGCAAGGTTCACGATCCGGTTGGCAGTGGCGTCCAGCAGCACACCTTTTGGGTCAAATTTTGAGGGCTGGCTCAGGTCAATTTGATAGGTCACGCCATCCATCACGTCAAAATTATAGCTTGGAAAGCTGTCGTTCAGTAGGGGCTGATCCGCGACACCGGGCTGGACCTGATTAAACATGCCCGCAGAGCGTTCGAGCCAATCCTTAACCTGCGCGCCAGTAACACGCACCGCGCGCACTGTATTGGGGTAGAGGTACAAGTCGCTAACGTTTTTGATCGCCACGTCGCCCTTTGGCACATCGGTGTAATATTCAGGGCCACCGCGGCCACCTGCTTTGAACGGTGCGGCGGCGGACAGGATCGGCAGGCCCTCGTGCTGCGTGCCTTTCATCATCTGGGTGATGTACCAAATCTGCGCGTTTGAAACGACTTGCACGGAAGGGTCATCCGCCACCAAGGCGAAATAGCTGTGCAGGTTGGCATCAGTTTTGCCCACCGCGCGGCGCACATAGGCGAGGGTTTCGTCATGCTCTTGCTGCACCGATGCCAAAACCGCAGGGACGCTTTCGACCAAGGCGGTCACGCTGCGGTCTTCGTTGCGTTTTGAGATCGGCCGCGCCTCAGCCGCGTGTGACGCGATGCGCCATGTGCCGCCTTCGCGTTCGAGCATGAGGTCGATCAAGCCCAAGTGGCTGCCCCAGAACCCACCCATGGTGGCAGGTTTGCCGTGGATGGTACCGGCATCTGCGTCAACGGCTGCATAATCGGCGTAGGTGCCGGACGGAAATACAAGGTGGCTGTGACCTGTCAAGATCGCATCAATCCCGTCAACTGCCGCCAAGGGAACAGAGGCGTTTTCCATCATGTCTGTTTCGTCCGCCGCACCAATGCCCGAGTGGGACAGGGCGATAATGATGTCTGCGCCTGCTTCTTTCATCTGCGGGACATAGGCACGTGCGGCTTGCAGAATGTCGCGGGTTTGCACTTTGCCTTCCAGATGGCGGCGATCCCAGTTCATGATTTGTGGCGGTACAAACCCGATCAACCCGATTTTGATTGGGTGCGTTTCGCCCGCGCCATCCGTTACCGTATGGTCAAGCATTACATAGGGTTTCAGCAGCGTTTTGTCCTTGGTTGGATCGCTGCCCATTTCTTTGACGACATTGGCGCTGACCACCGGGAACGCCGCGCCTGCCAAAGATTTCATCAGGAAATCAAGACCATAGTTGAATTCATGATTGCCCAAGGTTGAGGCATCAAACCCAAGCGTGTTCATCGCGGCGATGACCGGATGCATGTCGCCTTCTTTCATGCCGCGTTCATAGGCGATGTAATCACCCATGGGATTGCCTTGAAGGAAGTCACCATTGTCCAGCAGCAGCGCGTTGGTTGCCTCGGCGCGGATGTCTTGGATGATCGCGGCAGTGCGGGCAAGGCCAACGGTGTCGACGGGTTTGTCCGCGTAATAATCGTAGGGAAACACATGCACATGTAGATCGGTGGTTTCCATGATCCGCAAGTGCGCTTGGTTGGCAGCCGCGTGCACAGAGAACGGATGCAAGGCCAGCAACCCGGCTGATCCTGCAAGGAAATAGCGGCGGTTCAGGCGAAGGGTCATGGCAGCAATCCTTATCTATGATGGTTCATTGATATGGTGTGCCTGTGATCGCTTTATGACAAGGCCAAAGTTTTTCAGCCCGGACGCAGGCCAGTTTCCACCAACATGCCGCGCCGCTTTGCCTCATAATAATAACCGCGTGAATACCATTTGACGGCGGTGTCATGGCTGCCATCTGACAGGAGCCACGCACCGCGCAGATATTTGACGGCGTATTTTAGGTTAGTGTCTGCATCGAGAAGGTCGGAGGGTTTGCCCTGAAACCCCATGCCGCGTGCGGTAGCGGGTAGGATTTGGAGTAAGCCATAATACGGGCCGCTGCGCGCGTGTGGGCGGTGCGTGCTTTCCCGGATTGCGAGGCGATGAACCAGCGGGCGGGGAACGTCGTAAAAGTCGGCCCATTTGTTGATCTGCTGACGTAGTTGCGGGGTTTCGTTTGGATATAGTGGTGGTCCGGCGGGGGCAGGGGCGATCTTGGGGCTGCTGCAAGCGGTGAGTACGGCGGCGCTGATGAGGGTGAGAAATATCCGACGAGTAGTGTGTTGCATGGAAAGATTCGCAAGCTGTTAATGTTTGCGGCACATTACGCAACGAAAGGCATCCGGCAAGTGGGGTTTCTTGTTATGGGCGGGTTATTGCAAAGGCGGCGGCGGATGATCGTTCTTTTATTTCAGAAGTATACTTTTTCAAATCTAAAAGTGAAGGCTATCGGCAGCGCTGCCGATTTCTGTGGGATTCGATCAAAGTTGTAAATTCAACGTGCGTAAAGGCCTCTGCTTCGCAAGCAAGCCAATCTTGATGGAGGGTTATTATGTTGGTTTTCGGATTAATATCCAACTCAATTGTATTGAAGATGAGGCAAGATGTTTCATTCTTCCTCAATGCCTTCCTAACATTGCGCAATATACCAACGCCGCTTGTACCTTGAATTTCGATATCAAGATACGAAATTGCGATATCTCGGTTCGATGTCATCCTGGATAGATTTCATTACCAAAGAGTATCAAGATAATGTCAGTTAGGCTTGTGCTCTGTCAACGGTTTGACATTATAAATTGAGTTACGAACACCTAAAACGAAAAACGCCGCGCAATCTGCTGCGCGGCGTTTAACTTTAGTGTAGAAAGAAGATTAGGCTTTCGCCGCGTCGTCCTCTGCATCGTCGCCAGATGCTTCAACAGCTTCGGCCAGATCATCGTCATCAGATGCGGCAGAGCCGATATCGTCAAACAATTCTGCGATCTCGAATTCTGCTTCGGCTTCTTCTTCTGCGGCCAGTTCCTGGATGGATTTACCGGATGCCTGAAGTTCGGCCTCTTCAGGGGAACGTGCAACGTTCAACTGAATGGTGGCTTCTACTTCGGGGTGCAGAACAACCTGTACATCGTGCAGGCCCAGTTCTTTGATCGGTGCAGTCAGGACAACCTGTTTGCGATCAACGGTGAAACCAGCCTCAGTGGCGGCATCAGCTGCGTCACGGGTGGTGACAGAGCCATAAAGCGCGCCCGCATCAGAAGCAGAGCGAATCACGATGAACTGCTGACCGTTCAGCTTGTCCGCCATGGCGTCGGCTTCTTTTTTGGACTCTAAGTTCTGTGCTTCAAGCTGTGACTTGCGGCCCTCGAAGGCTTCGATGTTGGCTTTGGAGGCTGACAGTGCCTTGCCTTGTGGCAACAGATAGTTGCGCGCATAGCCCGGCTTAACGTCAACGACGTCGCCCATTTGGCCCAGTTTGGCCACACGTTCCAGAAGGATTACTTGCATGTGCTTTGTTCCTTATTTCACGGCGTAGGGCAGCAGGGCGAGGAAGCGGGCGCGTTTGATGGCACGGGCCAATTCACGCTGCTTTTTCGCAGACACTGCGGTGATACGGGACGGCACGATCTTGCCACGCTCAGAGATGTAGCGTTGCAGAAGGCGTGTGTCTTTGTAGTCGATGGCCGGTGCGTTGTCGCCTGAGAACGGGCAGACTTTGCGACGGCGGAAAAATGGTTTTGCAGCCATGGTTTATGTCCTTTTTATCAAGCTGATGATCAACGGCGTTCGCGGCGTTCTGGACGCTCGTCACGCTTTTGCATTTGCACGGATGGCAGTTCTTTATGCTCATCAACTTTGATGGTCAGAACACGCATCACATCGTCATGCAGGCGCATCAGGCGTTCCATTTCCTGAACGGCGGTTGCAGGTGCATCCGAGCGCAGGAAGGCATAGTGGCCCTTGCGGTTTTTGTTGATCTTATAAGCCATCGTTTTGATGCCCCAGTACTCGCTATCAACGAGTTTGCCTTCGTTGTCGGCAAGGACGGTACCAAAATGTTCGATAAGGCCTTCTGCTTGCGTGTTGGACAAATCCTGACGCGCAATCATGACATGCTCATATAGTGGCATGTGCTCTCCTATTTATATCAAGGCGCATTTCATAGGCAGGGCTTAATCCTTTGCGGCCCCACCACGAGAGTCTGCGCGGTTCAATCACTTTGCAAAGGAAGGGTCCATATACACGGTTTATGGCGTGGAGCAAGGTGTGATGTCAGTGGCATTTCAAGAGCCGCTTTGCCGCAATCTTTCACGACATGGCCCCATGCCCGCCGCGGGTCTGCCCCTTTTTGGTCTTTTTGTTGAATCAAAGATTAACCAACAAAAGATAAAATCAAAGACTGACTGAGGGACCAAGACAATGACAGCAACAGCAGAGTTCATGAACGTCGACGCAGCCGCACCCGCACTTCAACCCGTGCGCATCGTTGGCGGAGGCCGCATGTTGGTACGCGCTGCGCAGCGTTTGATGGGGGTTGCGTTGATCATCGCGGCCTTGGGTCTGTGGTTGGCACCCGGCGCAAGCTGGGAAAGCGACGTTATGTTGTTCAAATTGATCCTGTCCATCACGGCCGGTTTGGCGGGCCTGGGGTTGATGCAGTCCAGTGCAACGCCACAAGCGCCAGAAGTTGAAATTGACACGATCCGCCGCGAAGTACGTTTGGTGCGTCGTGCAAAAGACGGCCACAGCGACGTATTGCAGCGCTGCGCTTTTGCTGAATTGGGCCGCGTTGAGCGTGAAGGGGCGCATGTGCGTCTTTGGGACAGCAGCAATACATTCTTGGCTGAGGTTTCATTGAGCGACCGCAGTGCCATGTCGAGCCTCGTGTCCGGCCTGCGCGATGCTGGCAAGCTTGACTAAACAGTCACCCCTTGAACGACAGGTAACGCCTTGGCAGTCGCCGGGGCGTTTTCGCCTGTGAAGAGCCAGATTTTTAGGCAAAATTGCGCTCATGTTCATATACGCGCACGTGATGTTGAATGGTCTAGGGTTGCGGATCACGGGGCAGGGGGCACATTGGGTTTATCTTTTTTCAACTTGGAGTACCCTCAATGAAATCCATTCTGTTCGCTGCCGCATTGGCCCTTGGTGCAACCAGCGCTGTTGCTGCTGACAAATACGTGCTGGATGCCAGCCATAGCCAAGTGGTGTTCAGCTATCAGCACCTTGGTTTTTCAACCACCTATGGCATGTTTTCAGGTTTTGACGGCGAGATCATGTTTGATGAAGCCGATCCGGCTGCATCCTCTGTGACTGTATCCATGCCCGTGATGTCGATGTTCACCGGCTGGGAAAAGCGCGAAGGGCATTTCATGTCTGATGACTTTTTTGGCGCCTCCGAGGGGGACATGGTCACATTCACATCAACCGCGATTGAGGTCACGGGTGAAGGCACGGCAAAGATCACGGGTGATCTGAGCATGAACGATGTGACCAAGTCGGTTGTGTTGGATGCCAAGCTGAACAAAAAGGGTGATCACCCACAGGCAGGTAAGCCTTGGGTTGGTTTTGATGCGACGGCCAATGTGTTGCGCTCTGACTTTGATCTGGGCCTGTTCGCGCCCTACGTCAGCGACGAAGTTGCTGTGACCATTTCGATTGAGGCGATGAAAGCTGAGTAACTCAGTTACACGCGATGAGAATGAGAAACGCCGGGGCATATCACCCCGGCGTTTTTTTATGCGCCGCGTTGTGCCTTGAGGGTGATGCGCACTTTGACTTCAAAGGCTAGGCTGTCGGCGTCTTTCATATTGTCACCAATGCCAAAGGTACGGCGATCCAGAGTTAGATCGCTGCGCATTTCTGCGTTGTCGCCCTCAACGGCAAGGCCGAAGGGCAGGGTCAGCGGCATTGAGTTGTCTTTGATTGTGAGTGTGCCGATGGCTTCGTATCCATCTGCTGCGTGTTGAATGTCAGCTTTAAACACAGCTGTTGGATGTGTTGTGGCGTCAAAGAAATCTGCGCCCAAGGCCTGTTGTGTGACCGATCCGAGGGTGAGGGAGGCGACGTTGATGGTTGCCGTGACACTGCCGACTTTGCCGTTGGGGATGGTTTCATCAAAGCTGATGGCAGCGGTCCAATCGGCGAAAGTGCCCGTGACCTCAGAGCCGAATTGCACAACGGTGATTTCAACAACGCCTTCTTGGACCTGCCAATCAGAGGTGACGTCGCTCAGGGTTGTGCCACTTGCGTTTTGGGTCTCTCCGCTTTGCGCGGCGAGCATGCCGCCAAGGGCGATTGCGAGGCCCCAAACTGCCAATGCACCAATCAAAGGTGCATTTGTATGGTGCTGATCTGGCAGTGGGCCAATCGCAGGTTCGCCCGGCAGCATACGGCGCAGGGTGGCGTCGCGATCAATGACGTGATGTTTGAGGGCCCCTGCGATATGCAGCAAGAGGGAGGCCGCCAACACTTTGGTTGCGATCCAGTGCAGCGCGGCAAAGAAATGTTCGACGCCAGTGGATTTTGGGATCAGCGGCAGATCTTGACCAAAGGGCCACCAGATGGGGGCAAAGCCCGCAGCGGCAGCGTGTCCGATCCAGCCCGACAGTGGCACGATGATCAACGCGCCATACAGCAGCCAGTGCACCAGTTCAGCAGCAAAGCTTTCGACCTTGTGATCCGCGTTCAGCAAGCCGGGTTTGGGTTGGCTAAACGCCCAGATAATACGACCTAGGGCCACGAAAAATGCGGTGACGCCCAGTGTTTTATGCAGTGAAAAGAACCATGCTTTGCGGGCCAGTTCCTCAGACGTGTCATAGGGCAGGTCATTGGCATAGAGGCCTAGCGGCAGCAGCGTGATGATAAGGAGCGCTGTGGCCCAGTGAAAGGTTTTGGTGATGCCACCATAGCGTTGTGCGGTGTTCGTCAGGGCCATGGGGCGGTTCCTTTGATGTGAGCCTGCAATTTAGGGTTAAGGGGTGCGGGTCACAATGACAATTGGTGCACAGGAGCCGTGCAGACTTGTTTGCGCACCCTGCGCGCGGTACATCAGGTGCAAACACTAAACAGGGGTTCAAGATGAGCATCGCATTCGTATTTCCCGGGCAGGGTGCCCAGACCGTTGGCATGGGCCGTGAGTTGGCAGAAACGTATCCAGCTGCAAAGGCCGTGTTTGACGAGGTCGATGAGGCGCTGGGTGAAAAACTGTCCGAGATCATCTGGGGGGATGATATTGGAACGTTGACCCTGACTGAGAACGCGCAACCTGCGTTGATGGCGACATCCATGGCCGGGATGCGCGCGCTTGAAGCCGAAGGTTTTGGGCTGGATCGGGCAGCGTTTGTTGCGGGTCATTCTTTGGGTGAATATTCAGCGCTATGCGCGGCGGGATCGGTTTCATTGGCGGATACGGCGCGGTTGTTGCGCATTCGTGGCAAGGCGATGCAGGCGGCTGTGCCCGTGGGGCAGGGCGCGATGGCGGCGATCCTTGGCTTGGATGCTACAGCGGTAGAGCAGGTTGCACGCGATGCGGCGGGCGATGAGGTTTGTCAGCTGGCCAATGAAAATGACCCAACGCAGAATGTGATTTCCGGCAGCACGGCGGCTATCGAACGCGCGGTGGTACTGGCCAAAGAAGCAGGCGCAAAACGCGCACTGCCTTTGCCTGTGTCCGCGCCTTTCCATTGCGCTTTGATGCAGCCCGCAGCGGATGAGATGGCGCGCGCATTGGCCGCCGTCGATTTCACCGATCCTTCTGTGCCGCTGGTTGCCAATGTTTTGGCTGAAAGTGTGACAGATGCGGGTCGTATTCGCGATCTGTTGGTTGAACAGGTGACCGGACGTGTGCGCTGGCGCAGTTCCGTGGAATGGATGGCTGCCCAGGGTGTGACAGAATTCTGGGAAATTGGCGCGGGCAAGGCGTTGTCCGGGATGATCCGTCGGATCAGCAAAGACAGCGTCAGCCGCACTTTTGGCACGCCCGGCGAGATTGCAGCGGCAAAAGACGCATAAGGTCACGGATTTGGGGATCAACGCCAAATGACACTGGAAGAGGCAATCGCCCTGCAACCTGCCTGGGTTGGCATGTGGCTTAACTGGCTGTTTTTCGGCGCGTTTGTCCTGCCGTTGACCTTGTTGATCTGGCGTCAGACCCGGTTGAGCGCTGTATTGACGCTGGGGGCTGGTGTTCTGGGTGCGGTGTCGGTCCATTTTCTGTACGCACAGTTTGGCTATGTGAAGTTGCTGGGCCTGCCGCACGTGATCTTTTGGTCGCCCTTGGCCTATTATTTGTTCATGCAGCTTAAACGCGTCGACATGCCGGATTGGCCACGTCGCATCATCTGGGTGGTGTTGGTCACGATCTTTGTGTCGCTGGCCTTCGATTATGTGGATGTGATCCGCTATGTGTTGGGCAATAGAACGTCATTGGCAATGCCTGCATGACGCGCTGGCTTGTCATGCTCTATGCTGCGGTCCTTGCGGTGGGGGCTTGTGCCATTGCCGACAACGCCGTGGATCGCGCCAGCTTTGAGGTGCAGGGTGCCCGGTTGTTGATGAGCGGTGAAATCACCAGTCGGACGCCTGCGAATTTTGAAGCGCTGATTGCGGAGAATCCGCAGATCACAACGATTGTACAGGGGTATATGCCGGGGTCCTTGGATGATGAAGCGGTGGTGCGGATGGGATACCGGGTCCGCGAACTTGGGCTGAACACGCATTTGACTGCGCAGAGCGAAATCTATTCGGGTGCGGTTGATTTGTTTCTGGCAGGGCGCAACCGGAGCATGCAGCGCGGGGCGGTGATTGGTGTACATTCATGGGCGGATGGGTTTGGTGAAGGCACCCAATATCCGCGCGGCGCACCCGAGCATCGCAGCAACGCCGATTATATTGCTGACATGTTGGGCAGTGAGGCTTTTTATTGGTTTACCTTGCAGGCTGCGCCTTCAGACGAGATACATGAGATGACAAGCGGCGAAATTTCGCGCTTTGGGTTGTTGACGCAGCCTGTCCAGAATTGAGAAGTAAGAGGAAGAGACATGTTTGATTTAACAGGGAAAAATGCGCTTGTGACGGGCGCATCAGGCGGGATTGGCGCAGATATCGCGCGGATGTTGCATGCGCAGGGGGCCACTGTTGGTCTGTCCGGCACGCGGGTGGAACCGCTTGAGGCGCTTAAGGCTGAGCTGGGTGAGCGCGCGCATGTGCTGCCTTGTAATCTGAGTGACATGGAAGCGGTTGATGCGCTGCCCAAACAGGCGGCTGAGGCGATGGGATCGGTTGATATTCTGGTCAACAATGCTGGGATCACCCGCGATAATCTGTTCATGCGGATGTCGGATGATGAATGGAATGCAGTGATTAACGTCAATCTGACGGCGACTTTCAAGCTGTGCAAAGGCGTGATGCGCGGGATGATGAAGGCGCGCTGGGGCCGGATTGTGAATATTTCTAGCGTCGTCGGGGCCACAGGAAACCCGGGCCAAGCCAATTATGCGGCGTCTAAAGCGGGCATGATCGGCATGTCCAAGTCACTGGCCTATGAGGTTGCAAGCCGTGGCATTACGGTGAATGCAGTGGCACCGGGATTCATTGCGACGGCGATGACGGATAAGCTGAATGACGATCAAAAGGTTGGAATCATGGGGCAAATTCCTGCTGGGCGCATGGGCACCCCGGATGAAATCGCGTCGGCGGTTTTATACCTTGCCAGCGCTGAGGCGGGATATGTGACAGGCACCACCTTGCATGTGAATGGCGGTATGGCCATGTTGTAAGCGGCAACGCAATAACATTTGCCAGATGTGCGTCTTATGCTAAAGGGGGCGCAGATTCGATTACTAGGGTGCTTGATTGATCCCTAAACCTTGTGCAAACAGGGAACAGAGCCGCCCCAAACGTGGGGCATCCTCCAACCGCCAAAAGATCGGCGTGCGGACAGCAATATGGGTTTAGGCCCGAAAAGATGAGGACTTACTTATGAGCGACGTCGCAGACCGCGTGAAAAAGATCGTTGTAGAGCACTTGAGTGTTGAAGAGGAAAAAGTTGTTGAGAATGCGTCATTCATTGACGATCTCGGCGCAGACAGCCTTGACACAGTTGAGTTGGTGATGGCGTTCGAAGAAGAGTTCGGCATCGAAATTCCAGATGACGCAGCCGAAAACATCCAGACCTTCGGTGATGCAGTAAAGTTCATCAGCGCGGCGTAATGCGCATGTGCTGATATTCATCGGCAAGTAAATTCTTAAACGGCGTTGTTCCCCCTGCGGAATGACGCCGTTTTTGTGTGATAGATCGCTACAAGGGGTTGTGGCGAAAAGCGTGTCAGCGCAAAGATTGCCAAGAGCAAATCATCACGTGTGAATACAATTCACCCCCCAAAGTTTGAAACCTATGTCCCGAACAATACCAACGATCAACACCGCCCGTGTGACCTTGCGCGGCATGCGTGCCGAAGATTTCAACCGCTTTGCCGAAATTTGGGCAACGCCAGAGGTGGTCACCCATATCAGCGGCAAACCTTGGCCGAAGTCGCGGTCTTGGGACGCGTTTCTGCGCAATGCCGGGCATTGGCAGATCACCGGGTTTGGTCAGTGGGCTGTGCAGGTGCACGGTCAAAGCGCGATGGCGGGGCAGACGGGGTTTTTCTATGGCTCACGCGGTTTGGGCGAGGATTTTGATCCGTTTCCCGAGGCGGGTTGGGTTTTGGAGCCAGATGCGCATGGTCAGGGTTTGGGGTTGGACGCCGCAAGGGCCGCACATGATTGGTTTGACCGGGTCATTGCGGGGCGCACGGTTTGTATGATCACGCCGGAAAACCACGGATCAATAAAGATTGCTACTGCTTTGGGCTATTTGCCCCTGCGCGACGTTGAGATCGAAGGTGATGTGGTGCAGTTGATGACACGCAAAGGGCCGCCGGTTTGATTTGGGGCTATGGGACACAGGGGCATGCGCTCTTGAACAAAGTGCCCCCTGCAAGGTATAGCCAATTAACGCAAAAAGAATACCAAGGGGCTTGGATATGCGCAGAGTAGTTGTGACGGGTTTGGGATTGGTGACGCCATTGGCCGATGGGGTCGAGGCCAGCTGGAGCCGGATTTTGGACGGTCAATCCGGTGCGGGGCCAATAACCACCTTTGACGCCAGTAACTGTGTCACGCAATATGCCTGCGAAGTCCCTTTGGGGGATGGCACTGACGGCACGTTTAACGCTGACACCTACATGGAAAAGAAAGAGCAACGTAAAGTTGATACTTTCATCATGTTTGGTTTGGCGGCGGCGCAGCAAGCTGTTGAAGATGCCGGTTGGCAGCCCACAGAGCGTGAGGATTTGGATCGCACAGGTGTGTTGATTGGCTCAGGCATTGGTGGTTTGAATTCAATCGCAAATACCGCTGTGATGATGAACGAAAAAGGTCCAAAGCGGGTGAGCCCGTTCTTTGTGCCGGGGGCGTTGATCAACCTGATTTCAGGTCAAGTGTCGATCAAATATGGGTTTCGTGGGCCGAACCATTCGGTTGTGACCGCCTGTTCTACGGGTGCGCATGCGATTGGCGACGCATCGCGGCTGATCATGTTTGGCGATGCCGATGTGATGATTGCAGGCGGGGCCGAGGCCGCGATTTGCGAGATTGGGATTGCTGGGTTTAACGCCTGTAAGGCGCTGAGCACCAAGCGCGGTGACGATCCGACCAAGGCAAGCCGCCCCTATGATGCGGACCGTGATGGATTTGTCATGGGTGAGGGCGCGGGCATTGTGGTGTTGGAAGAATACGAACACGCCAAAGCGCGCGGTGCCAAGATTTATGCCGAAGTTTTGGGGTATGGGTTGTCTGGAGATGCCTATCACATCACGGCCCCTGCGTCAGATGGCGACGGTGCAGAGCGGTCTATGCGGTCTGCGTTGCGTCACGCAGGGCTTGAACCCAAAGATGTGGATTACATCAACGCGCATGGCACATCTACGATGGCGGATACCATTGAATTGGGCGCAGTTGAGCGGATGATGGGGGATGCAGCTGATAAGGTGACGATGTCATCAACCAAATCTGCAACCGGGCACCTGTTGGGGGCTGCGGGTGCGATTGAGGCGATCTTTTCGGTGCTTGCGATCCGCGATCAGGTGGCACCGCCGACGATCAATTTGGACAATCCTGCGGTTGAGACCAAAATTGATTTGGCACCCAACAAAAAGGTTGAGCGCGAGATCAATGTGGCGTTGTCAAACTCGTTTGGCTTTGGCGGTACAAACGCCAGCGTATTGTTTGGGAAAGTCAGCTAATGTGGCGACATATTGCGTCAAATGCGGTGACGTTTCTGATGGTTGGGTTGTTCCTTTTGGGCGGCCTGATCATTTGGGGAAAATCCGAGTACACGGCTGAGGGACCATTGGAGCAGGCGATTTGCGTTCAGGTTGAGCGCGGATCGAACATGCGCAAGGTCAGCCGCAATCTGGCGGAACAGGGCGCAGTGAGCTCTGCGGCGATCTTTCGGATGGGTGCGGACTATGAGAAAAAGACTGCCAACCTAAAGGCGGGTAGTTTTCTGGTGCAACCGGGTACGTCGATGTCTGAGATCGTGGATGTGGTGACCAAAGGTGGCGCAAGCACCTGTGGCACCGAAGTGGTGTACCGGATTGGTGTGAACCGGATTTCTGTACAGGTGCGTGAGTTGGACCCAGCAACAAACCGTTTTGTTGAGCGTGCAGAATTTACGCCGGGCGCGGATGATGTGCCTGTGCTTTATACTGAGATGAAGGAAAAGTCTGACACGCGGTTTCGCATTGCTTTGGCTGAGGGGGTGACCAGCTGGCAGGTCGTTGAAGGGTTGAAAGGCATGGATGTGCTGGACGGTTCTGTGGCGGAGGTGCCTGCGGAAGGGTCACTGGCGCCGGACAGCTATGAAGTGCGCCCCGGTGACGCGCGTGCAGATGTATTGGCGCAGATGCAGGCGTCGCAGGAAACCCTGCTGGCGGCTGCATGGGAATCGCGTGCACCTGATTTGCCGATTGGCAGCCCAGAAGATTTGTTGATCCTTGCGTCGATTGTGGAAAAAGAAACGGGGGTTGCTGAGGAACGCAGGCAGGTGTCAGCGGTGTTTGTGAACCGATTGAACCAAGGCATGCGGTTGCAGACTGACCCGACAGTGATCTACGGGATCACCAAGGGTGAAGGTATTTTGGGGCGTGGGTTGCGGCGCTCTGAATTGCGCAAGGAAACGCCGTGGAATACCTATGTGATCAATGGGTTGCCACCCACACCGATTGCCAATCCGGGACGCGCGAGCCTGATGGCGGCCGCACAGCCGGACGAGACTGATTACATCTTTTTCGTGGCAGATGGGACAGGTGGGCACGCGTTTGCGGTGACACTGGATGAGCATAACGAGAATGTTGCGAAGTGGCGCAAGATCGAGGCGGAACGCGGTGCAGAAGCTGCGGGTAATGCGTCAACTGGCGGGAATTAAACTGGTGGGTAAGGTGGGGCGTACCCCACCTTACGTTTGTCGATAGGTTAAGAATATCTCAGGCATCGTAAGGGCTTGGAAGGTTTTGATAACGCTCTTTTCCTTGACTTTGCGCGCGCTCTGATGTAGATATTGTGACATGCTAGAAGACGTGGGTCAACGGCCTCGGGTTTATTCCCGGTGGTCGTTTTTTAACGTCTGCTCGGTTGGAGATGTCCAAACGAGAGGTATGTGCACGCATGACCATGATTACCCCGGAGCAAGAGATTGCCGACAGTGAAGAACTGCTTTCTTCGCTTAAGAATGCAATCAGCGATTTACGTCGCGAAATAGAAAGCCTGAAAGAACAGGCGATGTCCGGGGGGGAAATCAATGAAACCGCAGCAATGAAAGCAATCGGCAAAGTGGCCGGATTGGTTGGAACCTGCGCCAAGGTGGAGAGCTATCTAAATGACTGTCGAAACAGACAAGCGGGTGTTGCAAGAGGCGGCTACGCCCTTGATCTTGCCAAAGCACGGGATCAGATCGGGGGCAAGTTGGATCGGCTCCGCCGATGTGGCGGTACAGGACCAGTTTCTAAATGAACTGGATGAGGGAGAGCTTTTGGCTCTCCCTTTTTTGTTCGAGTTCTGGGCGATGGAGCATCAACTGCCACCGGAGGGTGATTGGCGGTCTTGGGTGATCATGGGCGGACGTGGTGCAGGTAAGACGCGGGCGGGGGCGGAATGGGTACGCTCGGTCGTTGAAGGGGCGCGGCCTTTGGATGCGGGGCGGTGTCGGCGTGTGGCGCTGGTGGGGGAGACCATTGAGCAGGTGCGTGAGGTGATGATCTTTGGGGACAGTGGGATATTGGCATGTTCGCCCAGCGATAGGCGGCCCGATTGGGAGGCGACTAGGAAGCGTTTGGTGTGGCCGAACGGGGCAGTGGCGACGGTGCATACGGCGCATGATCCTGAGGGGTTGCGCGGGCCGCAGTTTGATGCGGCTTGGGTGGATGAATTGGCCAAGTGGAAGCGCGGCCAAGAGGCCTGGGATCAGTTGCAGTTTGCGTTGCGTTTGGGAGATCAGCCGCAGGTCTGTGTGACGACGACACCGCGCAATGTGGCAGTGTTGAAGGATTTGCTGAAGGTGCCGTCAACGGTAGTGACCCATGCGCCGACAGAGGCGAATGCGGCGAATTTGGCGGGGAGTTTTCTGGAGGAAGTGCGCGCGCGGTATCGCGGGACGCGGTTGGGGCGGCAGGAATTGGATGGGGTGTTGTTGGCGGATGCTGAGGGGGCGTTGTGGACCAGCGAGATGTTGGAAGGGGGGCGTGTGGCGGCGTTGCCTGACTTTGATCGGATTGTCGTGGGGTTGGATCCGGCCACGACATCGGGGTCTGCGTCTGATGAGTGCGGGATTGTTGTGGTTGGGGCCGTGACTAAGGGTCCGGTGCAGGATTGGCGGGCGGTGGTTTTGGGCGATTGTACGGTGCAAGGGGCGACACCGACGGGGTGGGCACGTGCGGCGATCAGCGCGATGGAGCAGTTTGGGGCGGACCTGCTGGTGGCTGAGGTCAATCAGGGGGGGCAGATGGTGGGTGAGGTTATTCGTGGGGTGGACCCGTTGGTGGCGCTGAAATCTGTTCATGCGAGCAAGGGCAAGGTGGCGCGGGCGGAACCTGTGGCGGCGTTGTATGAGCAGGGGCGCGTGGGGCACGTCGCGGGTTTGGATGCGCTTGAGGATCAGATGTGCCGGATGACGGCGCAGGGGTATGAGGGTGGGGGTAGTCCTGACCGGGTGGATGCGCTTGTGTGGGCATTGCATGAGTTGATGATTGTGCCTGCGGCGAAGTGGCGGGCGCCGGGGGTGCGGAGTTTGTGAGGGTGTGCGCGGTGTTGGGGCGGTGCATGAGTTTATTTGGCTAGATGAAGGTGGGGTGTTGCGCCCTTAGTTCGGCACCGCGCGGTGGTGTGGGAGGGTTTTAAACAATTTGAGCGAAATTGATTTCAGAGCCGAGGGGCAGCCCAAGCGTGGGTCTGGGATTGAAGGAGCGACGGATATGGTTTTTGACTTTCTGCGACGTGGGGCGGCGGTGGATGTGCCTGAGCAAAAGGCATCGGCCACGGGTCGGGTTATTGCACATCAGACATTCGGACGGGTCGCGTGGAGCCCGCGGGATGCGGTGAGCCTGACGAAGGTTGGGTTTTGTGGCAATCCAGTTGGTTTTCGGTCTGTAAAGTTGATTGCGGAGGCAGCCGCAGCCTTGCCTTTGGTGGTTCAGGATGCCGAGCAGCGGTTTGAGACACATCCGTTGATGAGCTTGTTGGCGCGGCCCAATGGCGCGCAGGGGCGGGCGGAGCTGCTTGAGGGGCTTTATGCGCAACTGCTGTTGTCGGGCAATGGCTATGTTGAGGCTGTGGGCGGTGAGGCCGGATTGCCGGTTGAGTTGCATGTGTTGCGCTCTGATCGGATGGCGGTGGTGCCGGGCGCGGATGGTTGGCCTGTTGCCTATGAGTACGCCGTCGGTGGGCGCAAGCATCGCTTTGATGCGGCGGGTGCGTCACCGATTTGCCATGTTAAAAATTTCCACCCGCAAGATGATCATTACGGGTTCAGTCCGATGCAAGCGGCGGCGATGGCGATGGATGTGCATAATTCCGCGTCGCGTTGGAGTAAGGCGTTGTTGGACAATGCGGCGCGACCATCTGGGGCGATCATTTACAAGGGTGCTGAGGGGCAGGGCAAACTGTCTGAGGATCAATATGATCGGCTGGTTGGCGAGATGGAGAGCCATCATCAGGGGGCAAGGAATGCGGGCCGCCCGATGTTGCTGGAAGGCGGGCTGGATTGGAAGCCGATGGGGTTTTCGCCCTCGGATATGGAATTTCAGAAGACCAAGGAAAGCGCTGCGCGTGAGATCGCGCTGGCCTTTGGGGTGCCACCGATGCTGATTGGTATTCAGGGCGATGCGACCTATGCCAATTATCAAGAGGCGCACCGGGCATTTTATCGCCTGACGGTTTTGCCCTTGGCGACGCGGGTGACGGCAGCATTGGCGGCTTGGTTGAATGGGTTTGACGGTGGCGATGTCGAGGTGAAACCAGATTTAAAGCTTCGCGCCTTTAACCTGATCCATAGCCAGCCTCGCAAAAGTAGTTCCAGCATTCTTGCGGTGAGAACAGGTCGCACACTTCGGCCAGTGCATCGAACATCTGATCGAAGGTCCTAGCA
>JBARCK010000029.1:0-142890 GCA_049794015.1 Sulfitobacter sp.
CCGCCCCCTCAAAAAAGGACCACCCACATGGCCGTAAAGAACCGCTTTGCCGAATTACATGATGACATCACCGCATGGCGACGTGACCTGCATGAACACCCCGAAATTCTGTTTGAAACACACCGCACTTCTGCGACGGTTGCCGAAAAGCTGCGCGCCTTTGGCTGTGACGAGGTTGTTGAGGGCATTGGGCGCACGGGCGTTGTTGGCGTGATCAAGGGCAAGACCAGTGCGTCGGGTAAGGTTGTGGGATTGCGCGCGGATATGGATGCCCTACCAATCCATGAACAAACGGGTGTTGAATATGCCTCCAAAACCCCAAACGCGATGCATGCCTGTGGCCATGATGGCCACACCGCGATGCTGCTGGGGGCGGCGCAATATCTGGCGGAAACCCGTAATTTTGATGGTACGGCTGTGGTGATCTTTCAGCCCGCCGAAGAAGGTGGCGGCGGCGGGCGCGAAATGTGCAAGGATGGCATGATGGACCGCTGGGGCATTCAGGAAGTCTATGGAATGCACAATTGGCCGGGCATGCCAACGGGCAGCTTTGGCATTCGTACGGGGCCATTCTTTGCTGCAACTGATCTGCTGGAAATTGAGGTCGAGGGCCTTGGCGGTCACGCGGCCAAGCCACAGGAAACCATCGACACAACAGTTGTTGCGAGCCACATCGTCACAGCACTGCAAACCATCGTCAGCCGCAATGCCGACCCGATTGGTAACATCGTGGTGTCGATCACCTCGTTTGAGACATCTTCAAAAGCCTTCAACGTGATCCCGCAGCGGGTGACGATGCTGGGCACGGTGCGCACGTTGAGCAATGATCTGCGCGATCTGGCGGAACATCGTGTGGTCAAGCTTTGCACAGGGATTGCGGATAGTTTTGGGGCCAAAGCCACGGTCAAATACACGCGCAACTATCCGGTGATGGTGAACCACGACGCACAGACCGAATTTGCTGCTGATGTGGCGCGCTCTGTGTCCGGTGATTGCATTGAGGCACCGCTGGTGATGGGGGGCGAAGATTTTGCCTTTATGCTCGAAGAACGTCCCGGTGCCTATATTTTGATGGGTAATGGTGATGGTGCGGCTGTTCACCACCCGATGTATAATTTCAACGACGATGCGATTCCAGCCGGGTGTAGCTGGTGGGCGGGTATTGTCGAACAACGCATGCCAGCGACGTAAGTGAGATAGGTAAGGTGGGCGCTGCGCCCACCTTACGATGGTGTTAGCTTTCCCAAAGGTCGCGATAAACCGCGCCAATGCCATCAGCCTCGGCCTTGGCGCTGAAATGGGTTTTGACAACGTCACGGGTAATTTGGCTCAATTGGTCTGGGTCCGCATGTGAAAGCCATGTTTTGGCGGCCTCAGCCGCGGCTTCAGCGTCAAGCGGTACAATGCTCCCGACGCGTCCTTGGTCAGAAAACTGGCGATAATATCCCGCATCACTGCCGACAAAGGCAACGCCAGACGCCAGACCTTCCAACGGGACCATGCCATACCCTTCATAGCGAGGCAGCTGCACCACGAGGCAAAGGGCCTGCATCAACTTGGGCAGGTCTGCTGCTGGGATTTCACCGACAAAAAGCAGACGATCTGCAAGCCCCGCAGCAGCAACTTTGTCCTTAAGGCCTTTTAAAAACGCCTCGTGTTTGCCACCCGCGCGGCCAACCACCAAGGCAGTGGTGCCGGGTGACTGCGGTAACAGGCGCAGCATCGCATCGACAAACACATCGGTGCCTTTTTCAGGGCGAATACGGCCCACGGTGGCGATGCCCTGCGTGCCACCGTACCCCAGCGCAGCCCAAGCGGCTGCGCGATCTTGGGCAGGTGTAAACACATCTGTGTCAACGCCATGTGGCACAACGGCGCGTACATGCGGGACATATGCAGCAGCCTTATCGGTGGTCGCAATCACCGCATCCATCCGGGAAATCAACCAACGCGGATAGGCTGAATGCAGCCGTTGCGCAGCGGAAGTAAAGACAATCTTAATCGGGGCACGACGTATATCGCGCAGCCAAATCGCGCTGCGCATTTCTGGATTGCGCCGCACGTGCCAGATCGCAAAGGGCTTTTCTGCGGGTCCGATCAGCGAGGCGCGATGTGCTGCGCTGCGTGACAAAGGCGTCGGGCATCCGGGCAGGGGGTGCCCGACCAATGCCATGTCATATTGTGCAACCTGTTGGCGCACGACATTTGCAGTTGTTGCAGACACGCCTGTGAAATGCGGGTTGTAGTTCGTGACAAACAGCTCAGGCATTTTGATTCAATCCCAACGCCTTGATCAGACGCGCTGCGATGCTGTCCAATTTGTCCGTCTGGTTTTCTGCAAACTTTTGGGCGGCACGGCAGGCTTTGCCACGGGCGGCATCATCTGAGAGCCAATCGGTAATTTTTCCGGCCAAATCATCCGCATCCGCCACCAGTCGCGCCGCATCCAGCGCTTCCATTTCTGCAAAGGTTTCAGCAAAATTCGCCACATGAATGCCCGACAAAACTGCCGCCCCTGATTGCGCCACTTCGTAGGGGTTATGTCCACCAATCGGGCGCAGTGATCCGCCCAAAAACACAACGTCGCTCAAAGCATACCACGTGCCAAGTTCGCCCAAAGTGTCTGCCAAAAACACCTGACCACCGGGCGCATCCCCACGTGTGCGCCGGGTGAGGCTTAATCCCGCACCTGCGATCAGGCCCGTGACCTCATCACCGCGTTCAGGGTGGCGGGGGGCCAAGATCAGACACAGGTTAGGAAAGCGTTTCAGCAAGGACTTATGCGCCTTCAACACGGTGTCTTCCTCACCGGGATGGGTTGAGGAGGCGACCCAAACCGGGCGGTGCCCCAAGGCCGCACGCGCCTCAAAAAGCGCATCCTCATCCACCGGCAAAGGCCCGGCCATGGATTTAAGATTTATGCCGCGCGCCACACGATCCGCAGGGGCGTTGAGGGATACCATCGCCTCTGCCATTGCATCATTCTGGGTCAGGATCAGTTCAAACACGCCCAGCATGTAGGCACTTAGTTTGGGCAGTTTACACCACTGCGCCATCGATTTTTCGGACAGACGTGCATTGACCATTGCCATGCGCGCGCCACTGGCATGGGTGCGGCGCAGCATTTGGGGCCAAAGTTCACTTTCGACAAACACAGCGGCGTTAGGCCGCCAATGTTTGAGGAACCTTTTGAGCGGCCCGGGTGCGTCAAGCGGGGCAAACTGATGCACCGTGCGTGGTGGCATACGCTGTGCCACCAGACGCGCTGATGTTTCAGTGCCGGATGTGATCAGGAAATGCGCACGCGGTAGGGCAACGCCCATGCGTGTGATCAGTGCCAAAACCGATAGGCTTTCGCCAACGGATGCGGCGTGAAACCAAATCAGCGGGCCACTGCCCATACGTTCTTCGGTCGCATGGCCTAGCTTTTCATGAGCACGGGTGACCGAAACCCCCGCATCGCGCAGTTTTTTTGTGCTGGTGCGCGCCGCGAAAGGTACAATCAGGCTGCTGACAACAACCCAAGCGTTGTAAAGGAATGGAGCAGCCACAGCGCGTTAGCCGCCTGTATGGCTCATGTGGCGGGGCATTTGCCCATCGGTGCGCTGGCGCGAGTAGTCAAAATCATGGCCCTTTGGCTTACGCTCAATCGCGGCGCGAATGGCGTCCTGCAAGGGCGCGTCATTGTCTGGGTGATTGCGTAAAGGGGCACGCAGGTCAGCCACGTCTTCTTGGCCCAGACACATGAAAATCTCGCCTGTGCAGGTGATGCGCACGCGGTTACAGCTTTCGCAAAAGTTATGAGACAAGGGCGTGATAAAGCCGATCTTTTGACCCGTTTCCTCAAGCCGCACATAACGCGCAGGGCCGCCGGAATTTTCGGCAAGATCGGTGACGGTATAGTGATCAGCGTAGCGGGCGCGCACATCTTTGAGCGACCAATATTGGCCCAAGCGATCTTCATTGCCGAGGTCCCCCATGGGCATGACTTCGATCCAGGTCAAATCCATGTCCCGGTCCGCACACCATGCGGTGATTGTGGGCAATTCATCTTCGTTGAACCCTTTGAGGGCAACTGCGTTGATCTTGACCCGCAGCCCGGCCTTTTGTGCCGCGTCCACGCCGCGCATCACTTGGGGCAGGCGGCCCCAGCGGGTGATGTCGGCAAATTTCTGATCATCCAGCGTATCAAGCGAGATGTTCACCCGGCGCACACCTGCGGCAAAGAGGTCATCCGCAAAGCGTTCAAGCTGGCTGCCGTTGGTGGTGAGGGTCAGCTCCTTTAGGGTGCCTGCCTCAAGATGGCGCGACATGTCGTCAAAAAACGTCATGATCCCGCGCCGCACCAAGGGTTCACCACCGGTGATACGCAGCTTTTGCACGCCAAGGTCCACAAAATTGCTGCACAGCCGATCCAGTTCTTCGAGGGTCAGCAGTTCTTTCTTTGGCAGAAAGGTCATGTTCTCGGACATGCAATATACACAGCGAAAATCACAACGGTCCGTAACGGAGACCCGCAGGTACGTAATGGCGCGCGCAAAGGGATCGATCAATGGAGCATTCATGCGATATAGGTAATGCTCCGCCCAAGCCGGGGCAAGCGACAATTGGGTGATTGATGCCGGGTCTGGCCAAGGATAGAGTTTGCGTATGAAAAGAATATTGATCACGGGTTTATTGGTTGTTGGCGTCGCAGGCTGTGGCAGCATGGCGCAACGTTTGGGTATTGGACGCGACGGCCCGCGTGATACAGCGGCTGGTGTGCCAGCTGAACCAGAGGTGACAGCGGCTGTTTTGGCCCCAGCGACGGCGGCACCCCCACCACCCGTTGCGGCAAAAACGGCGGAGGCATTTGACACGACGACCCCCGAACAACGTGCGGCGGCTGCGGCACCTGCAACGGCCCCTACCAAAGCCTTGGGCAAAACTGTGGCCTCGCTGGGCAGCCCAACGGAGCCGGGTTTGTGGTTGAAAACCCCACTGGTCAAAACCGAAGTACAGGGACGTGTCACCAACCCAGCAAACGGTAAATCATCTGTCGTGACGCTGCTGCCAATTGAGGGGCCTGCAACCGCAGGCAGCCGGATGTCATTGGCTGCTTTGCGGTTGATTGGGGCGTCCTTGACTGATTTGACCGAAGTAGAGGTTGCGCTGGAAGGTTAGGCCACGTGCTTGGCTGAAACGGCATAGGGGGCCAGCCCCCATCGCTGTCGCGATTCCCCCGGAGTTTATTTTGCTAGATGAAGCTGGTTGGTTAGGCCTTGTTAAGCAAGCGCATCGCTTCTTTGGCAGCAAAGGGTTTCATTTGCGCACCGTGCGCCGCGATGAACGCTTTTGTGCGATCGGGGTCATGTTTGCTGAGTTCACGCAGCCACCATCCGATGGCTTTTTGAATAAACCAATTGCGGTCCGGGACAAGGACCTCTGCCCAACCTAGGACGCGGTCACGGATCACCAATTCATCGGGTTTGGGGTGGTTCTGTTTGGTCCACGGTAGGGTGCTGACCAAGGCCGCGCGGCGGGTCCAGATGTGATCGGAGCCAACCCAGTTTTCGACCTCATCAAGACGAGTGGGGTCTGCGACCAGACGTTTTTGCCCGGCCATGCAGGCGTGATCGGCAATGGCCCAACTGTCAAAGCTGGGTGTCCAAGACGCGATCAATCGCCAAGCACCGGTATCATCGGGTCGAATGCGCGCTTGGGTCAAGAGTTTGGCCGCGGCGAGGCGGGCCTCATAGACATCAGTTTGCCAAAGTGCATCGGCCAGTGCTACGCGGGCAGGGGCGTCCAGTTCCGCGCGCCATGCCGCACTTAGATCATTGATCTGTGCGTTGCTGAGGCCCAGATAAAAGCGGTTTGCCTTGTGGTAGCTGCGTATCTCAAGGGCGCGCGCCGGATCAGCAAGAGCGACCAATTGGTCGACATAAGGTTCAATCATGTGGGTCCGTAACATCGTTGCTTTGGCCTGCGGATCGCATGAACGGCGAACCCTTGGGCGACTTCATTTGGATATGTTGCGCTGTGCTTACTCTACTGTCACCGATTTGGCGAGGTTGCGCGGTTGATCCACATCAGTGCCCTTTGCGACCGCCGTGTGATAAGCCAGCAATTGGGCCGGGATCGCATAGAGGATTGGGGCAAGCGCATCTGCAATGGCGGGCATTTCAATGCTGGCCCAAACACCTTCACTGGCCTCTGCCAAACCTTTCGCATCAGAGATCAGGATGACTTTGCCCTTGCGCGCCATGACTTCTTGCATGTTGCTGACGGTCTTATCAAACAGGGCATCACGCGGGGCCATAACGACCACTGGCACGTTTTCATCAACCAATGCGATGGGGCCGTGTTTAAGTTCACCTGATGCATAAGCTTCGGCGTGTATGTAGCTGATTTCTTTTAGTTTTAATGCACCTTCATGGGCGAGTGGGTACATCTGTCCACGACCCAGAAACAGCACATCGCGGGCCGATGCCAGCTTGCGGGCAGAGGCGCGCATTGCATCGTTTTGCTCAAGGCTGGCGTTGATGATCGATGGCAATCCGCGCAGCGCGCTGATGTGATCTGCGATCTGTTCTTCGTTCAACACACCACGATCACGGGCTGCTTTTAGGACCAGCATGAACAACACGGTCAATTGGCAGGTGAATGCCTTGGTCGAGGCCACACCAACCTCAACGCCCGCATAGATCGGCAGCGCCAAATCGCTTTCCCGTGCGATAGAAGATTCTGGTACGTTGATCACAGACGTGATGCTGCTGGCCTTGCCTTCGCAGTAACGCAGCGCGGCGAGGGTATCTGCTGTTTCACCTGATTGGCTGACAAACAGCGCCATGGTGCGGGCCGGGATCGGAGGTTCGCGGTAGCGGAATTCAGACGCGACATCGACCTCAACCGGCAGGCGCGCGATTTGTTCGAACCAATATTTTGCCGTGAGGCAGGCATAAGATGCCGTGCCACAGGCCACCATAGTGATGCGGTCGATGGTTGAGAAATCAAAGCCTTTGCCGGGCAGGGTGATCTCACCGTCCGCGGTCAAATAATGCGACAGGGCCGCGCCAATCACGCCGGGTTGTTCTGCAATTTCTTTGGCCATGAAATGCTTGTGGCCTGCCTTGTCGATGCGGGTGGCATCAATCTGGATGGTTTTGATCGCGCGGTTGGCCAGTGATCCGTTTGCATCTGTGATTTCGACCGAATTGCGGGTGATGACGGCGCGGTCACCTTCCTCAAGATAGCTGATGCGGTCGGTCATGGGCGACAGCGCGATGGCGTCACTGCCAACAAACATTTCGCCGTGGCCGTACCCAATGGCAAGCGGCGATCCTTTGCGCGCAGCGATCATCAGATCGTCATGGCCGTCGAACAGGAATGCCAAGGCAAATGCACCTTCAAGCCGCTCAAGCGTTTTGGTCGCTGCTTGGACCGGGTCGCTGCCCTGAGCCATGTAGTGCTGGGTGAGCAAGGCCACAGTTTCGGTGTCGGTTTCTGTCACGAACTTAACGCCGTGTTCAGCTAATTCAGCGCGCAATTCACGGAAATTTTCGATAATGCCGTTGTGCACAACCGCGACGCCGCCCGCCTGATGGGGGTGGGCGTTGCTGACGGTAGGTGCACCGTGGGTGGCCCAACGCGTGTGCCCAATGCCTGCCTTGCCTGCCAGCGGTTCATGCACCAGTAAATCGCTGAGGTTCACCAGTTTGCCCACGGCCCGACGGCGCGCCAATTTACCGCCATTTACGGTGGCAATCCCGGCACTGTCATAGCCGCGGTATTCAAGGCGTTTGAGCGCCTCAACCAGTATAGGCGCTGCTTCGTGGTTGCCTAAGACCCCTACAATTCCACACATTTTTAACTGCCTCTCTGGGCTTTGGCCTTTTTGGCCTTTAACATTTGCAACAATTTACGCGCCATGCCTGCTTTTTCGATTTGTGGAGCGCGCGACAGGGCCAAGGCCCCCGGTTCAACGTCTGAGGTGATCACAGAACCCGATCCGGTCATGGCATCATCGCCAATTGACACAGGGGCAACCAACATGGTGTTGGAGCCAATAAAGACCCGTTCCCCGATATGAGTGTGATGTTTGAGAACACCGTCATAATTGCAGGTGATGGTGCCTGCGCCAATGTTGGTTTTTGTGCCAACTGTCGCATCCCCGATGTAGCTCAGGTGATTGACCTTGGCCCCATCCGCGATCTGGGCATTCTTAATCTCAACAAAGTTGCCGACACGCACGTCTTCGGCCAATTCGGCACCGGGGCGCAGGCGCGCATAAGGGCCGATGATCCCGCCGCGCGAGACATGGCACCCTTCCAGATGTGAAAACGCGCGAATGGTGGCACCGGATTCGACCGTGACGCCGGGTCCAAAGACCACGTTTGGTTCGATAACCGTGTCGCGGCCAATATAGGTGTCGCGTGCCAGATAGACGGTTTCAGGGGCCATCAAGGTGACGCCATCTTCAAGCAAGGCTGCACGCGCGCGTTTCTGAAATGCGGCGTCGGCCACGGCCAGATCGGCGCGTGAATTCACGCCCATGGTTTCGCCCTCATCGCAAGTCACAGCCGTTGCTGACAATCCGCGTGCGTGGGCGATGGCAATGATGTCGGTCAGGTAATATTCGCCAGATGCGTTGTCGTTGCCCACATCATTGATCAGATCGAACAACAATTCGGATTTACAGGCGATCACACCGCTGTTGCATAGGGTGATCGCGCGCTCGTCTTCTGAGGCGTCCTTGAATTCTACGATGCGGTGCAGGGTTTCGCCTTGTAAAATCAGGCGGCCATAGCGGGCAGGATCCGCCGCCTCAAAGCCCAACACAACCACATCATGGTTGGTCAAAGCGGCGTGCATTTTTTCAAGTGTTTCGGGTTGGACAAAGGGCGTATCACCAAACAGGACAACGGCCATACCATCAAAACCTGCCAGTGCATCTTTGGCCTGTTCCACGGCATGGGCGGTGCCAAGCTGTTCTGTTTGTTCAACAACCTCCGCCCCTTCATGGAACGCCAAAGCAGCCGCACGCACCTGATCAATGCCGTGCCCGGCCACAACCACAATGCGCGAGGGTTCTAATGCCGCACCTGATGCCATGGCGTGTTCCAGCAGCGGCGCATGGGCGATGGGGTGCAAGACCTTGGGCAGGTCTGAGTTCATCCGTGTGCCTTTGCCTGCGGCAAGGATGATCAGGGCGGTATTCATTATCTGTCTCTTTATGCTCTTATACTTGCATTCTCTTTACGCGCTTCGCACAAAGGCGCAAGGGCAGGGCAATCAAACAAGGTTGCGGGTTGCAACATCACGCCGGGCGTGGGCGGCGGGGAACCGCCAATTGGGGGAATGTCGTGAAGACAGTTGTTTTTGATCTGGATGGCACGTTGGCGGACACAAGCGGTGATCTGATTGCTGCCGCGAACGCTTGTTTTCGTGATATGGGCGAAGGTGATATGCTGAATTCGGCCCATGATGCTGCCACCGCGCTGCGGGGCGGGCGTGCAATGCTCAGTTTGGGTCTAAAGCGGTTGGGGCGTGACAATGATGCGGCCACGTTGGATCATTATTATCCTGTCCTTCTTGAGGCCTATGCCCGCGATATCGACAGCCATACGGTGTTGTACCCCGGCGCGATGGACTCGGTCGAAGTGTTGAAAACATCTGGCTACGGCGTGGCGATCTGTACGAACAAGCCCGAGGGGCTGGCAGATTTGTTGCTGACCCGATTGGGTGTGCGTGATGTGTTTGGGGCGATGCTGGGCGCGGATAGTTTGGCGGTGCGCAAACCTGACCCAGAGCATTTGTTCGAAACAGCGCGGCGTGCAGGGGGTGATCCTGCGCAGTGCATTTTGATTGGCGACACAGATACCGACCGTAAAACCGCGCGTGCGGCTGGGGTGCCGTGTGTCTTGGTGACATTTGGCCCGGCTGGGGGTGACATGGCCGCATTAGAGCCGGAAGCATTGTTAGATAATTACGGCGATCTACATGGAATCGTAGAGCGTTTGATCGGAAAGGTCGCAGCATGAGTGAAGTATTCAAAGGCAGTTTCACCCAACAAGAGCCGATCCCAGAGGATGGGATTGAAGCGGCAATTGCGGTGATGCGCCATGGGCGGCTGCATCGCTATAACACTGTGCCGGGCGAAGTGGCTGAAACGGTACTTCTGGAACAAGAATTTGCTGCTCAAGTCGGTGCGAAATACTGCCTTGCTGTGGCATCCGGTGGCTATGCAATGGCCACGGCATTGCGCGCGGTAGGGGTAAAGCCGGGCGACAAGGTGCTGACCAATGCGTTTACACTGGCCCCTGTACCGGGTGCGGTTGCGGCTGTTGGTGCCGTGCCGATTTTTGTAGGTGTGACGGATCAATTGGTCATCGATTTGGATGATCTGGCGGCCAAGGTCGATCAGGCGGATGTGCTGCTGCTCAGCCACATGCGTGGGCATTTGGCGGATATGGAAGCTTTGATGGCGATCTGTGATGGGGCAGGTGTGACGGTGATCGAGGATTGCGCACATACGATGGGTGCGTCTTGGAAAGGCGTTGCATCGGGCACCCAAGGCAAGGTGGGTTGCTATTCTTGCCAGACCTATAAACATGTGAATTCGGGTGAGGGCGGGTTGTTTGTGACCGATGATGCCGAAATCGCTGCACGGGCGATCATGCTTTCGGGGTCCTATATGCTGTATGAGCGGCACTTGGCCGGGCCACCAAAAGAGGCGTTTGAAACGATCCGCTATGAAACGCCAAACATATCAGGGCGCATGGACAACCTGCGCGCCGCAATCCTGCGCCCGCAATTGCGTAAACTGGATGCGCAGCGGGATCGCTGGAATGAACGCTATTATGAGATTGAAAAAGGCTTGCGCGATACGCCCGGTTTGACAGTGATTGATCGACCTGAACAAGAGGTGATGGTTGGTTCGTCTATTCAGTTTCTCCTGAAAGATTGGTCTGTAGGGTCTGTGAACGAGGTGTTGAAACGCTGTGCGGCGCGCGGTGTTGAATTGAAATGGTTTGGCGGTGCGGAACCTGTGGGTTTTACCAGCCGATATGATTCCTGGCGGTATGTTGATGCCCCGCCGATGCCAGCAAGTGACGCGATTCTAGCGGGGATCGTTGATATGCGTGTGCCTCTGACGTTTAGCGTTGAGGATTGTGCGTTGATCGCGCGGATCATCAAGGCCGAGGTTGCAGCGGTTTATCAGGCAGGTGAGACATAGGTGGCGACACTTTAGAATTAACTGGGATGTGACCAGAACAGTTGACGGACTTAACGCGCGCCTGTAAGTAATGAACAAGTGTTCAATAACTTCGGGGGGAAGATGATGTTCAACGCCAGCATGCAATTTGATTTGGGTGAGGACGTGAACGCCCTGCGCGATATGGTACACCGTTGGGCGCAAGAACGCGTCAAACCGATGGCTGCCAGCATCGACACCAAAAATGAATTCCCACCTGAGCTGTGGACCGAAATGGGCGGTCTTGGCCTGCTTGGCATGACCGTAGACGAAGAATTTGGTGGCACGGGGATGAGCTATCTCGCCCATACCGTCGCTGTTGAGGAGATTGCGCGCGCCTCTGCGTCTGTGTCGTTGTCTTATGGTGCGCATTCGAACCTCTGCGTGAATCAGATCAAGCTGAATGGTACGGATGAACAAAAGGCGAAATTTCTGCCCAAGTTGTGTTCAGGTGAACATGTCGGTGCCTTGGCGATGTCCGAAACCAGTGCGGGCAGTGATGTGGTCAGCATGAAATTGCGCGCCGAAAAGCGGAATGATCACTATCGTTTGTCGGGCAATAAATACTGGATCACAAATGGGCCGGACGCCGAAACGCTGGTGGTCTATGCCAAGACGGATCCAGATGCCGGATCAAAGGGCATCACAGCGTTCTTAATCGAAAAGTCGATGAAGGGGTTTAGCACCAGCCCGCATTTCGACAAGCTGGGCATGCGCGGATCAAACACGGCTGAGCTGATCTTTGACGATTGTGAAGTACCGTTTGAAAATGTGCTGGGCGAAGAAGGGCGCGGCGTGCGCGTGCTGATGTCTGGGTTAGATTACGAACGTGTGGTGTTGGCTGGCATTGGTCTGGGCATCATGGCGTCGTGCTTGGATGAAATCATGCCCTACATGGCTGAGCGTAAGCAATTTGGGCAACCGATTGGATCGTTCCAACTGATGCAGGGTAAAATGGCGGACATGTACACCGCGATGAATTCGGCGCGCGCCTATGTGTATGAAGTCGCCAAGGCCTGTGATCGCGGTGACGTGACCCGTCAGGATGCGGCGGCCTGTTGTCTCTATGCTTCTGAACAGGCGATGGTGCAGGCGCATCAAGCGGTGCAGGCGATGGGCGGGGCCGGGTATTTGTCTGATAATCCCGTGGGCCGGATTTTCCGCGATGCCAAGCTGATGGAGATCGGGGCAGGCACATCGGAAATCCGCCGCATGTTGATCGGTCGCGAGATGATGGGGGCGATGGGGTGATCAAGGCACTGACATTTGTTTTGGTGTGTGGGGGCTGCGCTGCGATGGCGCAGGACCTGCCCTATTCTGATGCCGCGACTTTGAACTGCCTGCAATCGGGTGCAGACGCCAAGGCCTGCATCGGTCTCTCTGCACAGATGTGCATGAACACCCCCGAAGGTGGCAGCACGGTTGGTATGGGCGGTTGCTTGGATGCCGAACTGACTTTTTGGGATGCCCGACTGAACGCAAATTATCAGGCCCGCATGGTTGAGGCCAAGCGCATGGACGAAGAGACGCGTGAAGTGGGCGCAACAGTGTCGTCGCAGGCAGAAGCCTTGCGCACAATGCAGCGCGCGTGGATTCCGTTTCGTGATGCCAGTTGCGCATGGGAAGCCAGCAAATGGGGTGGCGGTACAGGCGCTGGCCCAGCATACCTCGCGTGCCTGTTGGATTTGACGGCAGATCAGTCGATCACGCTTGGGCCTGAAAACCGATGAGCGCCATGATGAAATCACAGTGCATCTAGCATGAATATCCCTGGGCTCCATCCAGACGGCACGTGGGACATTCCCGAACGCCTGAACATGGCGGGGCAATGTTTGGCGCATCCCTGTGATGCTTTGGCGATTGTCGATCTGACGGGTGGCGCGCGGCGTGATGTCAGTTTTGGTGAATTGGGCGACATGGTTAATAGTTTGGCCCGCGCACTGCTGAAGCAGGTCCAGCCGGGGGATCGTGTTGGCGTGTTGCTGTCGCAATCGCCGTGGTGTGCGGCGGCACATCTGGCGATCTGGAAAATTGGTGCGATTTCAGTACCTTTGTTTAAGTTGTTCAAGCATGACGCACTGGCCTCGCGCTGTGGGGATGCGGGTGTGTCGCAGGTGTTGACCGATTTGGAAGGCAAGGCATTGTTGGGTGATCTGGCCGAGGCTTGGCTGGTGGATCAAGTTGGCATTGATGCTCATCCGTTGCCCTTTGCCGATACCGGACCTGAAGATCCCGCCGTCCTGATCTATACGTCTGGCACCACCGGAACGCCAAAAGGGGCGCTGCATGGGCATCGTGTGTTAACGGGCCATTTGCCGGGTGTTTCAATCAGCCATGATCATTTGGGGCAACCCGGTGACTGCCTGTGGACGCCTGCCGATTGGGCGTGGATTGGCGGGTTGTTCGATGTGTTGATGCCGGGACTGGCGCTGGGCGTACCTGTGGTTGCCGCGCGGATGGCGAAATTTTCGCCCAAAGGCTGCACAGATGTGATCGCGCAGGGTGACGTGCGTAATGTGTTTTTCCCGCCCACCGCGCTGCGGATGCTCAAGGCAGCGGATGTGACGCTGCCGGGATTGCGGTCCGTTGCCAGTGGTGGGGAGCCATTGGGCGCAGAGATGTTGAACTGGGGCCGCAGCGCGTTTGGTTTGGATATCAATGAATTTTATGGCCAGACCGAATGCAATATGGTCGCCAGTTCTTGTGGTGTTGATTTCGCGGCAAAGGCTGGGTGCATTGGCAAGGCTGTGCCGGGTCATGACGTCGCGGTGATCAACGGGGACGGGCAGGTGACGATGGATGAAGGCGACGTTGCTGTGCGCCGTGGCTCTGCCGCAATGATGCTGCGCTATTGGAATCGCCCAGACGAGACCGCCGCCAAGTTTCGCGGTGATTGGATGATCACCGGGGATCGTGGCATCTGGGAGGGCGATTATCTGCGCTTTGTTGGGCGCGAGGATGATGTGATTACATCTGCGGGGTATCGCATCGGTCCGGCAGAGATTGAGGATTGCCTGATGATGCATCCGGGGGTGGCGACTGTTGGGGTTGTTGGCAAACCGGATGCGCTGCGCACGGAAGTGGTGAAGGCCTATGTGGTGCGTAAGGCGGGGATAGATGTGACGGCGGCCGAATTGCAGGACTGGGTAAAGGAACGGCTGGCAAGCTATTCGTACCCAAGGGAGATTGCGTTTCTCGACGCCTTGCCGATGACGGTGACGGGTAAGGTGATACGGAAAGAGTTGAAGGCAATGGCGGTTGGAGAGGTCCAATGAACCCGGTACGCAACCAAGGCACCATAACCATAAAATATAAATGGTATTCATTGTTTCCGGAGCGGAAGTGTCCTGATTGCAGTGGCGTTATCTCGATCTCTGATTTGACAAGACGAACGCAGGTTTGTGATCGGGTCGCCGGATGTGAGAACTGCGGTGGGGTCTATCAATTGGCCGGATCACGGCGCGGTCATATGTTGAATTCCTTAATGATCTGTGCGCCGATTACCTTTGTGATCCTGTTCATAACAGGTGGTTTAATAGAAACATTGCTTCCGGCTCTGACTTATGAGGACGCTGGTCGTACCAAACTTCGTGGCGCAGCATTCCCTATATTTGCACTCGTGTTCTATGCCTGTGGATTATTCTACTATCGCTGGCTTCCACTGATAAAGGTCTAAAATGAAACTGATTTCCCAAGCTCTGCCCTCTTCTGAGTCTTTTAAGAAAAACACCGCCGCGCATCTGGATGCCCTCGAAACCGTGCGCGAGGCAGCCGAAGCCGCAGCGATGGGCGGCGGCGATAAATCCCGGGCGCGCCATGAAAGCCGGGGCAAGATGTTGCCGCGCGAGCGGGTGGCGAACTTGCTGGATCCGGGGTCGCCTTTCTTGGAGGTTGGCGCGACGGCGGCGCATGGGTTGTATGGCGGGGCTGCGCCTTGTGCGGGTGTGATTGCGGGGATTGGTCGCGTGCAGGGGCATGAGGTCATGGTGGTGTGCAATGATGCCACGGTAAAGGGTGGCACGTATTATCCGATGACGGTCAAAAAGCACCTGCGTGCGCAAGAGATTGCTGAGGAAAACAATCTGCCCTGTATTTATCTGGTGGATTCCGGTGGTGCGAATCTGCCCAATCAGGATGAAGTTTTCCCGGACCGTGATCACTTTGGCCGGATTTTCTACAATCAAGCGCGGATGTCGGCCAAGGGCATTCCACAGATTGCGGTGGTCATGGGGTCCTGTACGGCGGGCGGGGCCTATGTGCCTGCGATGTCGGATGTGACGATCATTGTGAAGGAACAGGGCACGATCTTTTTGGCGGGGCCGCCACTGGTCAAGGCCGCGACAGGCGAGGTTGTATCATCTGAGGATTTGGGAGGCGGTGATGTCCACACGCGCCTGTCTGGTGTGGCGGATTATCTGGCTGAGGATGATGCGCATGCACTGGCCCTTGCTCGTCGCGCGGTGGCTTCGTTGAACCGAGCGAAGCCAAGCACGGTGCAATGGGAAAGCCCTGAAGAGCCTGCCTATGATCCAGATGAGATATTGGGCGTCGTGCCGGGCGACTTGCGTACGCCCTATGACATCCGCGAGGTCATCGCGCGCACGGTGGACGGATCGCGCTTTGATGAATTCAAACCGCGCTTTGGTGAAACTTTGGTGACTGGGTTCGCCCATGTCAAAGGCTGCCCTGTTGGCATCATCGCCAACAATGGCGTGTTGTTTTCTGAGTCCGCCCAAAAGGGTGCGCATTTTGTCGAACTCTGTTCGCAACGCGGTATCCCTTTGGTTTTCTTGCAAAACATCACCGGATTTATGGTGGGGCGTAAGTATGAAAACGAAGGTATTGCGCGGCATGGGGCCAAGATGGTCACGGCTGTGGCCTGTACCAATGTGCCAAAGATCACCATGCTGGTGGGCGGGTCCTTTGGCGCAGGTAATTATGGCATGGCGGGACGTGCGTATTCTCCGCGGTTCTTATGGACGTGGCCCAATTCGCGGATTTCCGTGATGGGCGGCCCACAAGCGGCAGGCGTTTTAGCGACGGTCAAACGTGATGCGATTGAACGGGCGGGGGATAGCTGGAGCGCCGAGGACGAAGCCGCGTTTAAGCAGCCGACAATTGATATGTTTGAGGAGCAAAGCCATCCGCTTTATGCATCGGCCCGCCTGTGGGATGATGGCATCATTGACCCCCGCAAAAGCCGCGATGTGTTGGCGTTGAGCCTAAGCGCCAGCCTGAACGCAGTAATTGAGCCGACAAAATTCGGTGTGTTTCGGATGTAAGGGTAGGATCATGACAAAAACACTACAACAGATTGTGGACGACAACCCCGAAGCCGAGACTTTTCGCTTTGGCGATAGCCCCGAACTTTGTGCTGAGATCACCGCGCTGGTGCGGGCGGGGACCAAAACAGCCACCTGCGAGGCGGCGTCGGCTTTTGGTAAGGGCAAAGATGAATGGCCCGAAGTGGGACGCCGCGATATCGCGCTGAATTGGGATGGTACGCCTGCGATGATGCTTGAAACAGTTGAGGTCAGAACCCGGCGGTTCGAAGATATGGACGCTGAATTTGTCGTGGCACAGGGGGAGTTTCGGAACCTTGAGCATTGGCGCGCCAGTTACGAGGCGTATTTCCGGCGCACTGGTGGCTTTGCCGCAGATATGAAGATGATGTGTGAGCGGTTTAAGATGGTTGAGGATTTCGGCTGACAGATATTCCGAGGGCTCTGCGCAAGTGGTATATTTCGGGGGCTCGACCCAAGAAGTATATTTCGGGGGCTCTGCCCCCGGGCCCCCGGGAATATTTAAGGCCAAAAAGAATGAAAAAGAGGGATGGGTATGTTTGACACGATATTGATTGCAAACCGGGGTGAGATTGCCTGTCGGGTGATGGAAACAGCCCAATCCATGGGCGTGCGTTGTGTTGCGGTTTTTTCTGATGCGGATGCGCGGGCCAAGCATGTTCAGATGGCGGATATGGCGGTGCATATTGGGGGGTCGTCACCTGCGGAGTCTTACCTGAAAGGTGATGTGATCATACAGGCGGCTTTGGACACGGGGGCACAGGCGATCCATCCGGGCTATGGGTTTTTGTCTGAGAATCCTGATTTTGTGGAGGCCGTTGAAAAAGCCGGGCTTGTGTTTATCGGGCCATCCGCATCGGCCATTCGGGCGATGGGTCTCAAGGATGCTGCCAAGGCGCTGATGATTGAGGCTGGTGTGCCCGTTGTGCCGGGCTATCACGGGGCGGATCAGGATGATGCGTTGCTGGCGGATGAGGCGGATAAGATCGGCTATCCGGTCTTGATCAAGGCTGTTGCGGGTGGTGGTGGCAAGGGGATGCGTTTGGTTGAGACCGCCAAGGGGTTTCAGGCGGGGTTAGACTCGGCGCGATCAGAGGCAAAGACCGCGTTTGGCAATTCGGATGTCTTGGTTGAAAAGTTCGTGACCAAGCCGCGCCATATCGAAGTGCAGGTGTTTGGCGATGGCACACGCGCGGTGCATTTGTTTGAGCGGGATTGTTCACTTCAGCGCCGCCATCAGAAGGTGATCGAAGAAGCGCCTGCGCCGGGCATGTCGCAAGATATGCGTGCGGCCATGGGGCAGGCAGCGGTAAAAGCGGCAGAGGCGATTGGCTATGCGGGCGCAGGTACCGTTGAGTTTATCGTGGATGGGTCCGGTGGTCTGAGCGCGGATGGTTTCTTTTTCATGGAAATGAACACACGCTTGCAGGTGGAACATCCGGTGACGGAGATGATCACCGGCGTTGATCTGGTGGAATGGCAATTACGTGTGGCGGCGGGGGAGGCTTTGCCAAAGCGTCAAGATGAATTGATGATTGAGGGTCATGCGTTTGAAGCGCGGCTTTATGCAGAGGATGTGCCCAAAGGGTTCTTGCCTGCGACGGGGACATTGACGCATCTGGAATTTGCACCGGGTACGCGCGCGGATTCAGGGGTGCGTGCCGGGGATACGATTAGCCCGTTTTATGATCCGATGATTGCCAAGGTCATTGTGCATGGGCCGAACCGTGATGTCGCTTTGTCGCGTTTGCGTGCGGCTTTGGCGGGATGTCAGGTGGGCGGGACCGTGACCAATTTGGCGTTCTTAGGGGCGTTGGCGGGACATGCTGGTTTTGGCGCAGGGGACGTCGATACCGGGCTGATCGCGCGCGATATTGATGCCTTGACCGCACCGCCTGAAATCGCGCCGCGCCATGTGGCGTTGGCGGGTATGGCTGCCCTTGGCCTGCTAGAAACGGGTGCTGAAACGGGTTTCACTCTTTGGCGTCCCTTGCGTCGTCAGGTGATGTTGGCGTGGGGCGGTGAAGAGCATTTGATCATGGTTCGGGTATTGTCGCCAGATGCGCAGACGTGGTCGATTGGTGAGGATGAAGTGGAGGCGCGCCGTGTTGGCGGGAAATGGCAGATCGGTGGGCATGGTGCAGCAGATGTTGCAGTGTCTGGCCAGACCATCACTCTTTTTGATCATTACGGATTGGTGTTTGAACTGGTGGATCCGCTTGCACGTGCGGCGGGCGCGCAGGGGGATGGCAATCTGATTGAGGCCCCGATGCCGGGGTTGGTACGCAGTGTGGAGGCCAAAGTGGGTCAGGCCGTGGCAAAAGGTGACAGATTGGCAGTGTTAGAGGCGATGAAGATGGAGCACGCATTGCTGGCGGCGCGCGACGGCGTGGTTGCTGAGGTGTTGGCCATTGCTGGTGATCAGGTTGAGGCAGGGGCGGCACTTGTTCGCCTCGAAGCAGAAATCGAGGATGCAGCATGATTACGCTACATCACTGTCCTCAAACCCGGTCGATGCGGACGCTGTGGTTGCTGCACGAGTTGGATGTGGAATTTCATGTAAAAGTCCATGCTTTTGACAACAGCCTGCGTGACCCGGAATACTTAAGCCTATCGCCAGCGGGGCGTGTACCTGCGCTGGAAATTGATGGCGAGCGGATGTTTGAGACAGGCGCGATCACGCAGTATCTTTGTGAAAGGTACAGTCCGGATCGTTTGGGCCGGTCCATCAACTCACCTAACCGAATGGCATGGCTGGTCTGGGTGCATTTTGCCGAAACCATCAGCCAGCATACCGCAGCATTGACCCAGCAGCACATTGTTCTGCGCGAAGATCATATGCGCAGCCCAATTGTGATGAAGCTAGAGGCCGCGCGCGTGGCGAAATGTTATGACGCGCTGGAGGCACGGCTGAGCACGCCGATTGAGAATCGCGATTACATGCTCACCTCGGGGTTTTCGGCAGCGGATATTTCAGTTGGGCAAGCGATCTATATGTCGCGCCATTTTGTAACGCTTGACGCACACCCTTCTGTCGCAGAATGGTATGAACGTATCACAGAGCGTGCTAGCTTTATCAAATCCTTGCCTGAAAATGGCGGATTGTACACGCAGGATTTTTACCCTCCTTGGCCTGTTACATAAGACAAGCGGCGGGTTTGAGTTTATTTGGCTAGATGAAATTGGGGGAATGCGATGTCTTTGGGACCATGTGAAATTTTCGAAGTGGGGCCACGGGATGGCTTGCAAAATGAGAGCCGGGAAATTCCTGTGTCCGAACGGGTCGCACTGGTGGATCGTTTATCGAACGCGGGGTTCTCGCGGATTGAATGTGCCAGCTTTGTCAGCCCCAAGTGGGTGCCACAGATGGCGGGGTCTGCTGATGTGCTGGCCAAGATCACCCGTGCGGGTGGGGTGCGATATGCGGCGCTGACGCCAAATTTACGCGGTTATGAAGATGCGATTGCGGCGGGGGCGGATGAGATCGCGGTTTTTGGATCAGCCTCTGAAGGGTTCAGCCAAAAGAACATCAACGCAAGCATCGCGGAATCAATGGAACGCTTTGCCCCGATCTTGGAACTGGCGCGCCACGTGGATATTCCGGTGCGTGGTTATGTGTCTTGTGTGGTTGAATGTCCTTATGATGGCGCAGTTGCCCCGGCACAGGTCGCAGCGGTTGCGGATCAATTGTTTGCCATGGGGTGTTATGAGATTTCACTGGGCGACACCATTGGGGCAGGGACACCGGACAGCATCGCGCGGATGTTGTTGGCAGTACGCGATGTGGTGCCAGCGGGCCGATTGGCGGGGCATTTTCATGATACCAATGGGCGTGCGATGGATAATATTGATGCCTCGCTGTCCATGGGTGTGCGGGTTTTTGATGCGGCTGTTGGGGGGCTGGGTGGATGTCCTTTTGCGCCCGGTGCTGCGGGGAATGTGGCGACCGAGGCGGTGAATAAACACCTGACTGCGCTGGGCTATCAAACCGGGCTGGATCAGGCCGTCTTGGAAGACGCGGCTGCGATGGCACAGGCAATGCGGGCTGCATGAAACTGGCACTCTGGGCAGAGCGGGTGATGGGCATGGACGATGATGTCTGGCATCGCCACGCCAACCCATGGTCAGGTTGGACACGCATGGCGACAGGGCTGCCGTTGCTTAGTTTGGCGATTTGGAGTCGGGTCTGGCTGGGCTGGGGGGCATTGATCGCGGTTGCAATTGCACTGGCATGGATATGGATCAACCCGCGCGCCTTTCCACCGCCCAAAAGTATCGACAATTGGATGAGCAAGGGCGTCTACGGTGAACGTATTTATCTTGCGCATAAGGATGAGCTGCCAGCGCATCACCAACGTGCGGCCTTGGTGCTGGGATGGCTCGCGCTGCCGGGGATTGTGATTATGGCCTATGGATTGGCGGCCTTGTGGTGGGAAGGGGCTGTGTTTGGCACGCTGCTGGCGATGCTGCCAAAGATTTGGTTCGTTGACCGCATGGTGTGGATATTTGACGATTGGCAGCGCGCTGGGCGTGATGTGCCGGGTATATCGCGAGGAATGTATGATGTTTGAAACGATCACCGTTGATACGGATGCGCGCGGTGTTGCGACGCTGACGTTGAACCGCCCCGAAAAACACAATGCGATGTCAGCGCAGATGTTGGCGGACCTGACACAGGCCGCGGCGCAACTGAATGGGGATGACAGCGTGCGTGTTGTCGTCCTGACCGGGGCAGGCAAATCGTTTTGTGCAGGTGGTGATCTGGGCTGGATGCGCGATCAGGCCGATATGGATGCGGCCACGCGATCCCTTGAGGCGGGTAAACTGGCGACAATGTTGGGTGCGCTCAATACTCTCAGCAAGCCACTGATTGGCCGGGTACAGGGCAATGCCTTTGGCGGCGGCGTGGGCATGGCGAGCGTCTGTGACGTGGCAATTGGTGTTGATACGCTGAAGATGGGTTTTACCGAAACGCGGCTTGGGATCATCCCTGCGACGATTGGTCCCTATGTGCTGGCGCGCATGGGTGAGGGACGTGCGCGGCGCGTGTTTATGTCGGCGCGTTTGTTTGGTGCAGCTGAGGCAGTTGACCTGGGATTACTGGCGCGCGTCGTTCCTGCGGATGATTTGGACGCTGCTATTGAGGCCGAAGTTGTCCCCTACCTATCCTGCGCACCGGGGGCCGTTAGCGCAGCAAAACAGCTTGCCCGCGACCTTGGACCGCGCATTGATGATGAGGTCGTTGCCCATACAATTGCAGCATTGGCAAAGCGCTGGGAAAGTGATGAAGCGGCCGAAGGGATCGGCGCATTTTTTGACAAACGCAAAGCCGCATGGGTGATCTAGGGTGCGCCTGTCTAGCCCTTTTGGGGTACAGTAGCCACAAAATGTTGACTTCTTTTGGGTCAATAGAGCTTTAACACTTGCGAAGTATCTGCATTAAGCTATCCGGTATGGCAAAACAAAATGAAGCAGGTTATGGCAGATATTTCCAACACCCCCGCACCAACAGCGGCCCGCGACTGGGTCAAGATTTTGGCAACCTACCGCGAGCCAAGCAGTCTGCGCAGCAGCTTTGAGTTGGCAATCAGCCTTATTCCATTCGTTGTTTTGTGGGTCGCTGCCTGTTGGGTTGCAAATTATAGCTATCTTGCGGCCTTTGCGATTTCGGCCCTGAATGGCGGCTTTTTGTTGCGCCTGTTCTGTATTCAACATGATTGTGGTCATGGGTCATTCTTTAACAACCGTAATGTCAGCGACTGGGTTGGCCGGGCGCTGGGTGTTGTGACGTTGACGCCGTATGATGTGTGGCGCCGGACCCATTCCATTCACCACAGCCATGCGGGCGACCTTGATCAGCGTGGCATTGGTGATGTGATGACCCTGACGGTTGAGGAATATCACCAGCGTACAGCCCTTGGCCGGTTTTTGTATCGTGCTTATCGTCACCCTTTGGTGTTGTTCGGAATCGGACCTGCCTATCTGTTCATTCTTGAGTATCGCTTGCCTTTGGGCCTGATGAACCAAGGCCGCTATTGGTTTTCTGCAATGGCCACCAATGTGGCGATTGTCGCGGCCTTGGCGGTGATTGTGTATTTTGGCGGTTGGCAGGCGTTGTTCCTTGTGTTCCTACCGACCACAATCATTGCTGCATCTGTTGGTGTTTGGTTGTTTTACGTGCAGCACCAGTTTGAGACAACGCATTGGGAACACCACGACGAATGGCAGTTGCACGAGGCCGCCTTGCACGGCTCATCGCACTACGATTTGCCCCCCATTTTGCGGTGGTTCACCGCCAACATCGGCATCCATCATGTACATCACCTGTACAGCCGTATCCCGTTTTACCGTCTGTCTGAGGTCTTGAATGACCACGGCGAATTGGTCGAATGTAGCCGGATGACCTTTGTGCAAAGCCTGAAATGCGCCAGCCTTGATCTGTGGGACGAGAAAAGCCGCAGGTTGATTTCTTTCGCCGCCGCGCGCCGGATTGCAGCATAAGACATAGGCTATTGCGCTTTGACGTATCCACTAGCGCAAAGCCGGGCTATCGCGTGTTAACTGTTTTAACGTGATAGGTGCGCCATCGGTTTCCTGAGTTTCGTTTCAAAGGCCCGCAAAGTCGCGCGCACGGGTGATGATACAGCTGCATCCTCGCTCATGGGGTATCTGTGGCGCATGACGGGCTAGCATCAGGTCTGGGCCTGCCTGCTGGCTGTGGTTGTGGCTTTGCTGAACCTTGCACCCATTGAAATACAGCGCCGCATTGTTAACGAAGTTGTTGAAACGCAGGACGTGCCACTGCTGATCCAGTTTGGGATGCTGTATTTGGGCGTGATTGTCATGCACCAAGCGGTCAAATTCGCGTTGAACACCTATCAGGTCTGGATGACCGAAAGTTCGAACCTCTACACCCGGCGGCATCTTTTGGGTCTTTACGGGGAATCAATTGATTATCATGCGGATGACAGCAGCGGGCGGGTGGTGTCCATTGTCGGCACCGAAGTGGACAAGCTGGGTGGTTTTGTAGGCGAGGCACTCTCGCAATCTTGTGCCAATGTCGCGCTGTTACTGGGTGTGATGGGGTATATGTTGGTGGTTGAACCCACGATTGCGCTGTTTGCTATTGGCTTTTTGATTCCACAGATTGTGGTCACCCCGTTGATGCAGCGTTATCTAAACAAATTGGTCGAACGCCACGTGGGATATATGCGCAGCCTAGGGGACGCTGTGTCGGACCTTGATGGGACACAGGAAAAGGGCGATCTGGGCATCCTGAAAAAGATATTCAACAACCGCCTGCGCTTTAACATGCTCAAGTTCCTGCTGAAGGCTATTTTAAACTTGCTCAACTCCTTGGGCCCGCTTTCTGTACTGGTGTACGGCGGTTATCTGGTGATGATGGGGCAGACCCAGGTCGGGGTGATTGTCGCGTTTATTTCCGGCTTTGACCGGATCTCTGGTCCGGTGCGCGAGTTGGTCGGATTCTACCGCGTTGCAGCGCAGGCGAATGTCCAACATCGGATGATTGCCAAGTGGATGGCCAAAGTTGCCACTTGAATCGATGCAAACGAGTGTAAATGCAGCACCTTTCCACCCTTGCGCCCGTTGACCCCACCAACCAGCACAGTTAAACCCTTTGCAAGTCTGTTCTGCACAGGTCTTTGCCCTATATCAAAGATCACGCACCGCTAAAGGAGCCTCCCCTTGGACGACATGCTGCGGGAATACCTGCCAATCCTTGTTTTTCTGGCTGTTGCCATAGGCTTGGGACTCGTTTTGATCCTTGCCGCCGTGGTTTTGGCTGTACGCAATCCTGACCCTGAAAAGGTGTCCGCCTATGAATGTGGGTTCAACGCCTTTGATGATGCGCGGATGAAATTTGATGTGCGATTTTATTTGGTGTCGATTCTGTTCATCATTTTCGATCTGGAAATTGCGTTTCTGTTTCCCTGGGCTGTTGCCTTCCAAGACATCTCAATGGTTGGGTTTTGGTCGATGATGGTGTTTTTGGGTGTGCTGACCGCTGGGTTTGCCTATGAATGGAAGAAGGGGGCGCTGGAATGGCAGTAACGTCAACAAATGCACCTGCGTTGTCCACGGCAACGTCGTCGGCTGCTGATCGTGAGTTTGGTACGCAAGCGCTGAACGCAGAATTGCAGGACAAGGGTTTCCTTGTGACTTCCACTGCCGACGTGATCAACTGGGCGCGCACCGGATCTTTGCACTGGATGACATTCGGTTTGGCCTGTTGTGCGGTTGAGATGATGCATACCTCGATGCCGCGTTATGACCTTGAACGGTTTGGCACAGCGCCACGTGCCTCCCCGCGCCAGTCTGATCTGATGATCGTGGCCGGCACATTGACCAACAAAATGGCCCCGGCGCTGCGCAAGGTCTATGACCAGATGCCAGAGCCACGCTATGTGATCTCAATGGGCTCTTGCGCCAATGGCGGCGGTTATTATCACTACAGCTATTCTGTGGTGCGCGGCTGTGACCGGATTGTGCCCGTAGACATCTACGTGCCCGGCTGCCCACCAACAGCAGAGGCATTGCTGTACGGCATCCTGCAATTGCAACGCAAGATGCGCCGGACGGGGACGATTGTACGATGAGTGAACAACTCCAAGAACTTGGCGCCTATATCGAAGCCAAACGCCCTGATTGTGTGCTTGGCTGGGACATCACCCACGGCGAGCTGAACATGGACGTGACGCTGACCAATATTGCGGGTCTGGTGGAATTCCTCAAAGGTGACGCGACCTGTCGGTTCTCAACCCTCGTGGACATCACGGCGGTGGATTACACAGGCCGGGCCAAGCGGTTTGACGTGGTTTATCATTTCCTTTCAATGTACCAGAACCACCGCATCCGTCTGCGCGTGGCGGTGCGTGAAAAGGACATGGTGCCGTCACTGGTTGATGTGCACCCCTCAGCCAATTGGTTTGAGCGCGAGATTTTCGACATGTTCGGCATTCTGTTTTCCGGCCACCCGGACCTGCGCCGCATCCTGACCGATTATGGTTTCCGCGGCTATCCGCTGCGCAAGGATTTCCCGACCACGGGCTATACCGAAGTGCGTTATGACGAGGTTGAAAAGCGGGTTGTCTATGAACCCGTGAGCCTCGTCCAAGAATACCGCCAGTTTGATTTCATGTCCCCGTGGGAAGGTGCCGAATACATCCTGCCGGGCGATGACAAGGCTGAGGGACCGAAGTAGTGGAAGGTATGTGGTGGCTTATCCTATCTGCGGCAACGGCCATTCCGATGGTCAAGCTGTTGCCGTTCTTTGGGATCAACAAATACTGGGCGGCGGTCTGTCTGGTGCCGCTGGGTACAATTGCGCTGCTGTGGTGGATGGGGCTGAAGCTGCAAGAGTTGGAGAAGCTGTGATGATGATAGCTTCAAGTAAGGTCGGTATGTACTTTGCTGCCATTACTTTCCCATTTTTGGACGGCGTATTGCGCGGCACAACGGCAATGTCTCGTGTGCCGAGAATGGTCTTGATTGGCTGTTGTGCAGCACTGGGTCTGATGGCCTTGATCATTCTGTGGCCCATATTTGAGCGCGTCCGTGGCGGCAATACGAGTTCTCTACAAATGGCGGACTTTTTGTCTGTGAAATATATTCTTTACGTGGTGATTTTCATTGGTGCGACAGCTGTTGCCCAAATCTTGGGAATTTACCTTGGTCGTCGGTTGACGGCTTTTGTATCGCGAGGTGACACACGATGATGGACGGCGATATTCGCACCAATCAATACGACGACGGATCGACCGACTTCCAAACCGGCGAACAGAAAATCCGTAACTTTAACATCAACTTTGGTCCGCAGCACCCTGCGGCGCATGGGGTTTTGCGGCTGGTGCTGGAACTGGACGGCGAAGTTGTAGAACGCTGTGATCCGCACATCGGGTTGCTGCACCGTGGCACCGAAAAGCTGATGGAGTCTCGTACCTACCTACAGAACCTCCCGTATTTTGACCGCCTCGATTACGTCGCCCCAATGAACCAAGAACACGCTTGGTGTCTGGCGATTGAAAAACTGACTGGCACTGTTGTGCCGCGTCGTGCCTCGCTGATCCGCGTGTTGTTCTGCGAAATTGGCCGGGTGCTCAACCACCTGCTGAACGTCACAACACAAGCTTTGGACGTGGGCGCGTTGACCCCGCCGCTCTGGGGTTTTGAAGAACGCGAACAATTGATGGTGTTCTATGAACGCGCCTGTGGTGCACGTCTGCACGCCGCCTATTTCCGCCCCGGTGGGGTGCATCAGGATCTGACGCCTGAATTGCTCGATGATATTGAGGCTTGGGCCGATCAGTTCCTCAAAGGCTTCATGGTCGACATCGACGGGCTGCTGACAGAAAACCGTATTTTCAAACAGCGCAACGCCGACATTGGCATTGTGACCGAACAGGACATTCTGGATTACGGGTTCAGCGGCGTCATGGTGCGCGGCTCTGGCCTTGCGTGGGATCTGCGCCGTGCGCAGCCCTATGAATGTTACGACGAATTTGAATTCCAAATTCCAGTCGGTAAGAACGGCGATTGTTATGATCGCTATCTCTGCCGGATGGAGGAAATGCGCCAGTCGACCTACATCATCCAACAGGCGATTGAAAAACTGCGCGCGCCCGAAGGGCAGGGCGACATCCTTGCCCGTGGCAAGATCACACCGCCGTCGCGCACCGCGATGAAGACGGATATGGAAAGCCTGATCCACCACTTCAAACTTTATACCGAAGGTTTCCACGTGCCTGCGGGCGAAGTGTATTGCCCCGTTGAGGCCCCCAAGGGCGAGTTTGGCGTCTACCTTGTTGCGGACGGTTCCAACAAACCCTACCGCGCCAAAATCCGCGCGCCGGGGTTCCTGCACCTGCAAGCCATGGACCACATGAGCCGGGGCCACCAACTGGCCGACGTCGCTGCCATCATCGGCACCATGGACGTGGTGTTTGGGGAGATTGATCGGTGATCAGCTCCGAAACCCTTGATTTGTTGAGAACAGGTGCATCGTGCATTACTGCTGTTGCCGCAGTGGTAGCCATTCTGCGCTATTTCAAAGAATTGAAGGCCAATAGACGGCTGCGCTGGCAAAAGACTAGCGTTCAGGCAGTTCTACAAGATGAACAGCTAATTACGTTCAAAGAACTGAAGAAAAACTACAGGTCTATGGCCGCTGGCGAAATGAAAGCACGCTTAAATGCCGAAGACATTACGGATGAAGCCCTTCGTCTCATTCTTATTGATCTTTGTGCTGACAATGTTGTGGTGCAAATGGGCAGTGACACTTACGCGCCTACTACCTATCTCGGTCAAATGCAGGCGATGCAGGATGTAAACGCTCAGATGCTAACGTTGCAGCAAACCTTCTTCGAAGCTCAACTTAAGTTTCTATCTAATCAAGATGCTAGCATTAAAGAGATGCTGGAACACCAAAAGAGAGTCACTGATGCAGTTGCTCCTCAACGGTTTCCATTTGGAAGCAGTAAATTACACGAGGTTCGATAATGCTCCGCCGCCTACACGCCGACCAACCCGCTTCATTCGCCTTTACCCCAGCCAACCAAGCATGGGCCGAGGCGCAGATCACCAAGTATCCTGAGGGCCGTCAGGCGTCGGCGATCATTGCGCTGTTGTGGCGTGCACAAGAGCAGGAAGGCTGGTTGACCCGTCCCGCGATTGAACATGTCTCTGAGATGTTGGGCCTTGCCTATATTCGCGGGCTTGAGGTGGCGACGTTTTATTTCATGTTCCAGCTGCAACCTGTTGGTTCTGTGGCACATATTCAGGTGTGTGGCACCACGTCCTGCATGATCTGCGGTGCCGAGGATTTAGTCGCGGTCTGCAAGGAACGCATTGCAGCGCAGCCGCATGACCTGTCCGGCGATGGCAAGTTCAGCTGGGAAGAGGTCGAGTGCCTTGGTGCCTGTTCAAACGCCCCGATGGCGCAGATCGGCAAGGACTATTACGAAGATTTAACCACCGCGCGTCTTAATGAGATTTTGGATGAACTGGCAGCTGGCAAGGTGCCGACACCGGGACCACAGAACGGGCGCTATGCGGCAGAACCCCTTAGCGGTTTGACCAGCCTCAAGGAATACGACAGCGGCAAGACGCAGTATAACGCCAGCGCGCAATTGGCTGTTGATATTGGCGACACGGTTAAGCGGATTGATGGCACTGAGGTGCCGCTTTTGGCACCGTGGCAAGGCAAGCCTGCGAATTCTGCCAAGAAACCTGCTAAAGCGGTGGCTAAGGCTGAAGCTAAACCAAGCAAGGGTAAAGCTGCGGATGCAACAGGCACAACTGTGCAGCAGGCCAAGGCGCAGTCCAAGGCCAAGCCGCCGTCAAAAGCGGACCCAAAACCTGCCTCCGGCAAGGCAGCTATGCCTGTATATGACACGCCGGGTAAGAAACCACGCACCATGAAAGCGCCCCGTAAATCGGGTGCGGATGATCTGAAATTGATCAAAGGTGTCGGGCCAAAATTGGAATCCCTGCTGCACAGCATGGGTTTCTTTCACTACGATCAGATCTCCAAATGGGGCGCTGATGAAATTGCATGGGTGGATCAAAACCTCGAAGGGTTCAAGGGCCGCGTCAGCCGCGACACTTGGGTCGATCAGGCGCGCAGTCTTGCGGCGGGTGAGGAAACAGAATTCTCCAAACGTGCTAAGAAAGACGGCATTTATAAATAAGCCGTATTTTCCGCGATAGCGGGGGGAGAGACCACTATGAGTGTTACTTCAGAAAAAGAGGCATGTAAAAAGCGTTGCTGGTACATTGGTGGCGGCATCGGCTTGGTGTTGGCGTTTATCTTGCTGGCCTTTAGCGGCTGGAACTTTTTTGCATCGGTTTTTGCCGGGATTTTGGTCGCGATTATTGCGGGTTGGTTGCTCCAGCAGTTTTTGTGTAACGGGATCAAAGCGGATGAGCCTGCAAATACGCGTGCGGCGTCTGCTGGTGGGGCGGCTGCGGTTGCTGCGGCGGGTGCTGGCGCGGCAACGGTGTCTTCCTCTGCGTCCTCAGATACATCTGCTCAAGATAGTGATGCTGGTGATGCGCCTTCCAGTGCTTCGGCGTCTGACACCACAGCTTCTGGCCTTATGAGTGCCCCTGTTGCGGATGATGCGCCTGCCGCCAAGGCAGCGCCTGCGAAGAAAGCAGCGCCGAAAAAACCAGCGGCAAAGAAAGCGCCAGCAAAAAAGACTGCTGCGAAATCAACTAGTGCCGCAACCACAGCCTCAGCGCCTGTGGCCGATCCGGCTGCAAAGAAACCTGCGGCTAAAAAGGCACCGGCCAAGAAAGCAGCAGCAGGCGGTGAAACAGAGGTGAAAAAGCCTGCGAGCAAGTCTGCCGCCTCACCTAAAACTGCAAAAGCCGCCACAGCGAAAGCGGCGAAGCCCAAAGCAGCCGCCAAACCAGCGCGCAAACCTGTTGCGGCGGATGGCAAGCCAGAGATGTTGACTGCTGCGCGTGCCAGTGGTGCAGATGATCTCAAACTGATCAGCGGTGTTGGTCCCAAGTTGGAAGGCACGTTGAACGAGCTTGGTGTGTACCACTTTGATCAAGTCGCGGGATGGCGCAAAAAAGAAATCGAATGGGTTGATGCGCGGTTGCGTTTCAAAGGCCGTATCGAACGGGATGGATGGATCGCACAGGCCAAGATTTTGGCCAAAGGTGGCGAGACTGAATTCTCTAAACGTAAGAAAAAGACCTGAGCCGGAGCAGGGTGATCCATGAGTGAAGTCAGTGACAAAGCACTTGCACGCAAAGGTCAGACCGTTGGTCTGGTCATTGCTGTGACGATGATTTTGTGGACGGCGGCACAATGGCTTGGCCCTGCGATGGGGTTGCCCGGGCGTTTTGCTTTGCTGTTTGACTTTGCAGCATTGGCGGCACTCTTTTGGGCGATGGTCGTGATATTTCAGATGTGGCAGGCCCGTAGGGCGGCCAAAGAAAACCAAAGGTAGGCGTCATGCTTCAGGATAAAGACCGCATTTTTACCAACATCTACGGTATGCATGATCGCACGCTGAAAGGCGCGCAGGGCCGTGGCCATTGGGATGGCACCGCAGGTATCATCAAAAAAGGCCGCGATTGGATTGTCGATCAGATGAAAGCATCTGGCCTGCGTGGCCGTGGTGGCGCGGGTTTCCCAACGGGTTTGAAATGGTCATTTATGCCCAAGGAAAGCGACGGTCGCCCGTCTTATTTGGTGGTGAATGCAGATGAATCTGAGCCGGGCACATGTAAAGACCGCGAGATCATGCGCCATGATCCGCATACGTTGATTGAGGGCTGCTTGATCGCGTCTTTCGCGATGAATGCACATGCCTGCTATATCTACATTCGCGGTGAATATATCCGTGAAAAAGAGGCGCTTCAGGCCGCGATTGATGAAGCGTACGAGGCTGGTTTGGTGGGCAAGAACGCCTGCAAATCCGGTTGGGATTTTGACATCTATGTGGCCCACGGTGCGGGTGCGTATATTTGCGGCGAAGAAACTGCATTGCTGGAATCGCTTGAAGGTAAAAAGGGCATGCCGCGGATGAAGCCGCCATTCCCTGCTGGCGCGGGCCTGTATGGCTGCCCGACAACTGTGAACAACGTGGAATCGATTGCCGTTGTGCCGACGATTCTGCGCCGTGGGCCAGAATGGTTTGCGGGCTTTGGCCGTCCAAACAATGCGGGTACCAAGCTGTTTGCGATTTCCGGTCACGTCAACAACCCTTGTGTGGTCGAAGAGGCGATGTCGATTGGCTTTGAAGAGTTGATCGAAAAACATTGCGGCGGTATTCGCGGCGGTTGGGATAACCTTAAGGCTGTGATCCCCGGTGGATCCTCTGTGCCAATGATCCCGGGTGCGCAGATGCGCGATGCGATTATGGATTTTGATTATCTGCGCGAACAACGCTCTGGCCTCGGTACGGCAGCGGTGATTGTGATGGACAACAATACCGACGTGATCAAAGCGATCTGGCGTCTGGCGAAGTTCTATAAGCACGAAAGCTGTGGTCAGTGTACGCCATGCCGTGAAGGCACGGGTTGGATGATGCGGGTTATGGACCGTCTGGTAACGGGCGATGCAGAACCCGAAGAAATCGACATGCTGTTGGATGTGACCAAGCAGGTTGAAGGCCATACAATTTGTGCCTTGGGCGACGCGGCTGCCTGGCCAATCCAAGGTTTGATCCGGCATTTCCGTGATGAGATTGAGGACCGGATCAAGCATAAGCGGACAGGACGGGTAAGCGCGGTCGCGGCTGAGTAACTTGGATTTACTAGGCGGCTTTTCATCTGCGGCGTCAATCTCGCTGCTTTTGGGGCCGATATTTGTTCTGTCGCGGGCGAACCAATGGTCGGTGATCAAATCATTGGGCGTACTGTTGGGTTTGTTCTTGATCCCTGTGCTGCTTTTGACTTTGATATACCAGCTTGAACTTGCGCCATTTTACGGCAGGCTTGTGTTATCCACTATTCCGATTGCCATCATGATTGTGCTTTTTGCTTTGGCGAAGTCAGTTGCCAACCGGGTGAAGCGCGAGGGATGAATGTGACAAGTGCATATACAAAGAAATGTCCCGCTGATCTGTATCATTTGAGTGCAGACCCGGAAAACGCCTAACGTTTTAAGCGGTTATTAAAGACTGAACAAAGGAAGCCACCCCATGGAACAATTTTCTGACTACAGCCACGCGATTGCATCAATTGCGCTTTGGTCGTTGCTGGTTATCGTTTTGGCCGGGCTATCCACCAAAGGCCGCACGTCTGAGGGACGCTGTGACTGTGGCAAGCCCAAGCGGAATTACGCAGACCCTGTGTATCGTCGTGAACGCGCGTTTATGAATGCGGTTGAGGGCGGCGGGCCGTTTATTGGTGCCACCTTGGCGGCAATGTTGGCAGGCGCGTCACCTTTTGCAGTGAACTTGCTGGCCTCACTGTATTTGGTGTTCCGCATCGCTATGGCTATTGTGCATGTCAGAACCGAAAATCAAAAGCTGCGCTCAGCTTCGTTTGCGGCGGGCTTGCTTTGCACCGTTGGTCTTGCGGTGATGGCCGTGATTGCGGCATTCTAAAGCTATGATGCAGCCTGACGGTCATCACCTGGCGGAACTGAACCTTGGCGTTTTAAAATATGACTGGGATGATCCGCGCGTAAAGGGATTTGTTGACGGCATCGATTTGGTCAACAACGTTGCGCAGCGTAGTCCGGGGTTTCAATGGATGATGTCCCAAGACGACATGGACGCCGAACAGCGTAATCCAAATGGGGCCATGGGCGGCAATCCCCGTACGGCCAGCACGCTATCTGTTTGGAGCGACATCCCCAGCCTTGAACATTTTGTCTGGAATACGGTTCACAAGCAGTTCTATGACCGAAAAGCAGAATGGTATGATGCTGTCGAAAGCCTGCGGTTTGCGATGTGGTGGGTGCCGATTGGGCACCAGCCTGATATGAATGAGGCGATGGCGCGGTTTTGCCATTTAGAAGTGCACGGCGATGATGATTATGCCTTTGGCTGGGCACACATCAAACAAGCCCAACTTTGGAAGATCAAGAATTGTGACGAAGGGGTGGCTGTATAATGGGTTTCTTCCGTAATATCTGGGACGGGGTGTTAAGCCTTGGGGCGGCGGTGCTTTCCTTTGCCATTTTTGCGATTCCTATCTGGGCAACCCATCAGGCCATCACCTATGGCATCGTGCCGATCTGGGCCTATGCCGCTTTGGTCGGATTGGTCTACATCGGTGGCAATCTTACAATCGCGTTTCTGCGCAAGGCGTTGGATGGGGTTGCCCCGCTGCGAGACAGGAAACGGCGATGAAAGACATGCATTTGGCAGAGCTGAACGTGGGTCGATTGTTGGCTGACAGAGATGATCCCAAGGTCCGTGATTTTATGGACAACCTTGACCGCATCAATGGCCTTGGCAAACGCATGCCGGGGTTTGTGTGGATGATGGAAGGCTCGGGCGAGCCGGGAACCGGTAATACAGACGCCGCAATTGACGGTGATCCGAGGTATGTTCCTAATCTTACGGTCTGGGAAAGTGTTGAGACCCTAGAGCAGTTTGTCTGGGGGACAATCCACAAACAATTCTATGAACGCCGCGAAGAGTGGTTTGAGGTGTTGGGTGCGATGCATTTTGTGATGTGGTGGGTGCCAAAAGGGCATCAACCAACGTTGGACGAAGCTTTGGCCCGGTTAGAACATCTGCGTGCTAACGGCGACAGCGATCATGCCTTTGGGTGGGCACATCTGAAACAGGCCAGGATGTGGCAAACTCATGGGTGTTCGCAGCATAAGGGTGCTTGAAACCGCGTTTTCCCAATGAAGTAGAGCAGTGGTTTTATGCAGGGATGCTATAGGTTCTGTCGCGTGTTGGATCGACGATTTGAACCAGCCATTTTACGCAAGCTGTGGTGGTGGGTTTAAAGCACTGGGAAACTTCTTTAATACGGTGCGCAATATGATAGATGACATGCACATGTGGTACGTCAATAGGGGCGAACCGCAGTTGCCAGAAATGGCACACGAAAGCAGGCGCGGTCATCTGCGCGATTATATTGTGGTGATCGACAAATCCGGGGCATTGGTGCCGACAGATTCAAGGGTGCAGAAATGAAGAATTCAAATTTGGTAATTCTGGCGGTTGTGTCCGCTGTGATGGTTGCAGGCTGCACCGCGCAAAAGGACCGTATTTCTTTTGACGGCAAATATTTCCGCGCCAAGGTCAGCAAAGTGAACAAGCAGCGCGACGTGTTTCAGGTGACCGTCAAGGACCCGGCCAAATCCATTGACGGCGCACGCGAGGCCGGGCGTCATGCGGGCGTGTCGTATTGTGTTAAGACCTATGGCAGTTCAGACATCGAATGGGCAATTGGACCGGACACCGAAAAATTGACAATTACCGATAATAAACTCGTCTTTCAGGGCAAATGTCCGCAGTGATCCAATGCGCGAAAATGCGCGTGTTATTGGCTAACATGGGTGCTGTTATTGCATATCAGCACCCCAAATCCCCATGTGCAGCAAGGGCCAAGATGCCCGGCATAGATGAGGAAAAATGGTATGCGTAAAGTATTGAGTGCAGTGATGAGCGTGAGTTTGTTGGCAACACCTGTCATGGCGAAACAACCCTTGGGTCAAGTCGCGGCCATCGATGACGCGCTTTTTGATCTAGGTATCGCGGACCGCATACGCAAAAACTGCCCCACGATCAGTGCGCGGATGTTCAAAGCCATCTCTTACGTCCGCAAAGTAGAATCAGATGCCAAGGCTTTGGGCTATACGGCGGCCGAGATTGAGGCATATACCGACAGTGACGCTGACAAAGCGCGTTTACGGGCAAAAGCAGCTGCATTTTTCAAGGCAAAGGGGGTCGATACTTCTGACCCACAAAGCTATTGTGCCTTTGGACATGCAGAGATTCAAAAATCGAGCCGGATCGGTTCGTTACTAAGAGCGAAATGAGCATATGAGCGATATCCGCAAGATCATCATCGACGGCAAGGAAATCGAAGTTGAGGGCGCATTGACCCTCATTCAGGCATGTGAACAGGCGGGCGTGGAAATTCCACGCTTTTGCTATCACGAACGCCTGACGATTGCGGGCAACTGCCGGATGTGTCTTGTGGAAGTTGTGGGTGGCCCGCCCAAGCCCGCTGCGTCTTGTGCGATGCAGGTCAAGGATTTGCGCCCCGGTCCCGAAGGCCAGCCGCCTGTTGTAAAAACCAATTCACCGATGGTCAAAAAGGCCCGAGAAGGCGTGATGGAATTCCTGCTGATCAATCACCCGCTTGATTGCCCTATTTGTGATCAAGGCGGCGAATGTGATTTGCAGGATCAGGCGATGGCGTACGGCGTTGACTTTAGCCGTTTCCGTGAACCAAAGCGCGCCAGCACCGATCTGGATTTGGGGCCGCTGGTCGAAACCCACATGACGCGCTGTATTTCATGTACGCGCTGTGTGCGTTTCACGACCGAGGTCGCGGGCATCACCCAGATGGGCCAGACGGGCCGCGGTGAAGATTCTGAGATTACAGCCTATTTGGGTGAAACACTCGATTCCAACTTGCAGGGCAATATCATTGATCTGTGCCCCGTTGGTGCGTTGGTGTCTAAACCTTATGCGTTCACGGCGCGTCCTTGGGAACTTAGCAAGACTGAGTCCATCGACGTGATGGATGCGTTGGGCTCTAACATTCGTGTGGACACCAAAGGGCGCGAAGTCATGCGTATTTTGCCGCGCAACCACGACGGCGTGAACGAGGAATGGATTTCCGACAAGACACGCTTTGTCTGGGATGGTTTGCGCCGCCAGCGTTTGGACACACCATATATCCGTGAGAACGGCAAGCTGCGCAAAGCGGAATGGCCTGAAGCCTTGGCAGCAGTTGCAGCGGCGATGAAGGGCAAAAAGGTCGCAGGCTTGGTCGGCGATTTGGTGTCTGTTGAGGCGGCCTATGCTTTGAAGACGATGATCGAAGGGCAGGGCGGTGTTGTTGAATGTCGCACCGATGGCGCGAAATTACCTGCGGGCAACCGGTCGGGTTATGTTGGCACCGCAACAATTGAGGATATCGATTCTGCGCAGATGATCCAGTTGATCGGCACAAACCCGGCGATTGAAGCACCCGTTCTGAACGCGCGTATTCGCAAAGCATGGGCGCGTGGTGCAAATATCGGATTGATTGGTGAAGCCGTCGATCTGACATACGAATATCACCACATGGGTGATGATCGCGCGGCCTTGGATGCGACACTGGGTAAAAAGTTCAAAGAAGTTCTTGAGGTCCCGTCGATTGTGATCGTCGGCCAAGGTGCTTTGCGCGAGGCGGATGGCGCGGCTGTTCTGGCCGCCGCGATGGAGCTTTGCGAAAAGACTGACAGCAAATTGCTGGTCCTGCACACAGCAGCTGCCCGTGTTGGCGCGATGGACATTGGTGCCGTGGCTGAAAATGGCATGGATGATGTGTCTGGTGCTGATGTGATCTATAATCTTGGCGCGGATGAGGTCGACATCGCCGCTGGTCCGTTTGTGATCTATCAAGGCTCACACGGCGATCGCGGTGCGCACCGCGCGGATATCATCCTGCCGGGAGCCGCCTATACCGAAGAACCGGGCCTGTTTGTGAACACCGAAGGGCGTCCACAATTGGCGTCCCGTGCGGGCTTTGCCCCCGGTCAAGCCAAGGAAAACTGGGCGATTCTGCGGGCGTTGTCTGCCGAATTGGGCGCGACATTGCCATTCGATTCGATTGCAGCACTGCGCAAGGCATTGGTTAAAGATGTGCCGCATCTGGGTGATATCGACGTGGTGCCAAAAAACGAATGGTCCGCTTTGCCCAAGGGCAAGCTTGGCAAGGCCAGCTTTGCCCCCGCGGTCACAGATTTCTACCTGACCAACCCAATTGCCCGCGCCAGTGAATTGATGGCTGAATTGTCGTCAAACGCAGCTGCGCGCAAAGCCAAACCAATGGCGGCGGAGTGAGAACAATGTTGGCCCTTGCCCCTGTCATGTTAGGTGCCTGCACCCCCGCAGTCCCTACAGCAGAGGATTTTATCCCTGAATACAAAGGGGTAGAGACCACGTTGTTGGATGGTGATCTGGTGCAATTTAACGTGGCAATGACAAATGCGCTTTCAACCAAAGACGTGGCAAATTACGCGGAATGTGCTGCGGCGCAGTATACATTGATCCGAGGCTACGGATTTGCGCGTCATGTGCGGACAAATGTGGCCCAAGAGGCTGGCATATGGAGCGCAGATGCTGTTTACACAATCTCGCCAAGCCTGCCACGAGGCTTGAAGACAATTGATGCCGAAGTGACCGCACAAAACTGTGCGGAAAAAGGCATTCCGGCGGTGTGAGGGACTATGGCTGATTTCTTTAACAACACGTATTTGGGCATTGGCCTGCTGACTGTCGGTCAGGTGTTGCTGTTGGTGGTGCCTTTGCTGCTGGCGCTGGCATTTCTGATGTATGCGGACCGCAAAATCTGGGCCGCCGTGATGATGCGGCGCGGACCCAACGTGGTTGGTGTCTTTGGTCTGTTGCAGTCTTTTGCGGATTTCCTGAAATACATCGTCAAAGAAGTTGTTGTGCCTGCGGGTGCGGATCGGGGTGTGTTTTTCCTCGCTCCGATGATTTCATTCGTGATGGCAATGATCGCCTGGGCGGTGATCCCGTTCAACGAAGGCTGGATTTTGGCCGACATCAACGTCGCAATCCTGTATGTTTTCGCGATTTCCTCGCTTGAAGTTTACGGCGTGATCATGGGCGGTTGGGCGTCAAACTCCAAATATCCGTTCCTTGGCTCGCTCCGCTCTGCCGCGCAGATGATTTCTTATGAAGTCTCCATCGGTTTGATCATCATTGGTGTGATCCTGTCCACTGGATCGATGAACTTTACTTCAATCGTGAACGCACAAGATGGCGATTGGGGCATCTTCAACTGGTACTTCCTGCCGCATTTCCCAATGCTCATCCTGTTCTTTATCAGCGCCTTGGCTGAAACCAACCGCCCGCCATTCGACCTTCCCGAAGCGGAATCAGAACTGGTTGCTGGCTATCAGGTCGAATATTCGTCCACGCCCTTCCTGTTGTTCATGATCGGTGAATTGGTCGCGGTCGTGCTGATGTGTGCACTGGTATCGCTGCTGTTCTTTGGCGGCTGGTTGTCACCTGTGCCGTTCTTGCCCGACGGGTTCTTCTGGATGTTCATCAAGATGTTGATGGTGTTCTTTATGTTCTCAATGGTGAAGGCGATCACACCGCGCTACCGCTATGACCAACTGATGCGTCTGGGCTGGAAAGTGTTTCTGCCGTTCTCATTGTTCTGGGTGGTCTTTGTGGCCTTCGCGGCGAAATTCGATTGGTTCTGGGGTGTATACGCCCGTTGGACAGTGGGGGGCTGATATGAGCGCTTTTGCAATGGCAATCAAAAATGCCACCTACAACGAAATGTCTTCTTTAGTGGATTCGCTTATCGACAAATGGGCATTGGATAGACCGATCGACAATTCGGGTAGACCTATCGTCGAAAAGGAAGACCTTGCAGCTTCAATTCTTTATTGGGCTGACGAAACGCTGAACCCCGAGGGCAACAAATGACCCAGACTGATTATTCACGCGCTGCAAAGTATTTCTTGCTGGCGGATTACGCCAAGGCGTTCATGCTGGGCATGCGGTATTTCTTTGCACCCAAAGTCACGCTGAACTACCCGCACGAAAAAGGTCCGCTGTCCCCGCGTTTTCGTGGTGAACACGCGCTGCGACGTTATCCCAATGGCGAAGAACGCTGCATTGCGTGCAAATTGTGTGAGGCCGTGTGCCCCGCCCAAGCGATCACCATTGACGCAGAACCGCGTGCAGACGGCAGCCGCCGCACCACGCGCTATGACATCGACATGACCAAGTGTATCTACTGCGGTTTCTGCCAAGAAGCCTGCCCAGTGGATGCGATTGTTGAGGGGCCAAATTTTGAGTTCTCAACCGAAACCCGTGAAGAATTGTATTACGACAAAGAAAAGCTGCTGGATAACGGCGACCGTTGGGAAGGCGAAATCGCCCGCAACCTCGAATTGGACGCGCCGTACCGATGACAGATTCCACAAACCCTTTTGAAGCGATGATGAAACAGGCGCAGGAAATGGCAAAGTCATTTCCGGCGATGGATGCATTTTCGCCCAAAGGTTTTGAGGCGATGATGGGCACCATGCCCAAAGACATGATGGAAATGATGTTTGGCAATGCGATGAACCCCGATGGTTTAGATGCGCGCACCCGGCTGTTGCTCACCATTGCTGGGCTGACCATGCAGGGCGCGCAAGCTGATGTGGCCTTACGTCAAACCGTGCGTCACGCCTTAAAGGCCGGGGCAACCAAACAGCATATTATTGAGACAATTGGACAGATGTCGGTGTTCGCCGGCATCCCCGCAATGACCCGCGCGCTGGAATTGGCGCAAGCGGTGTTAGACGAAGACAAGGATACGGCATGACGGTTTTTGCATTCTATCTGTTCTCGATCAGTGTGATCACGGGCGGGTTGTTCACAGTGATCAGCCGCAATCCGGTGCATTCGGTGCTCTGGTTGATCTTGTCGTTTCTGTCTGCGGCGGGGTTGTTTGTGCTGCTCGGCGCTGAATTTGTCGCGATGTTGTTGATCATTGTCTATGTCGGTGCCGTTGCGGTGTTGTTCCTGTTTGTCGTGATGATGTTGGATGTCGATTTTGCTGAACTCAAGGCCGAAATGGCGCGCTATATGCCGCTGGCCTTGCTGATTGGCTTGGTGATCTTGATGCAGTTTGTCATGGCCTTTGGCGCTTGGGAAACCAACGCCGCCGCCGAAGGGCTGCGCGCCAATGCGATTGATCCAAACGTGTTTAACACCAAGGCATTGGGTATGGTGCTGTATGATCAGTATTTCCTGATCTTCCAACTGGCCGGTTTGATCCTGCTCGTCGCGATGATCGGTGCGATTGTACTGACCCTGCGCCACCGTGTTGATGTGCGCCGCCAAGACGTGGTCGCCCAAATGATGCGTGACCCGGCCACGGCGATGGAATTGAAAGACGTGAAACCGGGGCAGGGGCTTTGAGAGCAACACAACATATCGCTGTTGTGGCATTGTCTCTCAACGCTTCGGTTGCGAGTGCCGCAGAGGACGCGATACCTCACTGCGCGAACGTTAAATCATCACATTCTATCCAGAGCGATCACATTGATTATGGCGATGGCGTTGTGTCTTTCCGTGTTGGGTCTTTTGGATATGGGGTATCGGCAGTCAATATTGTGCTTTCGGATTGCGAAAGCGGCAGTGAAATGGTTGCTACAACTGTGTTTCATGACGCGAATAATGCGACATCTCGTAAATTCAACGTTGCTGCTCAGACCAAAGGCATTCTCGATAACGCAGCGACCTCAGAGCGCAATGTGAGTTTCAAGCAGATCGGACGTGAATTCAAAGCGGCTGGTGCGGACGTAAAATACTTCACATCTGATGTTGAATCTTGCGCCTGTAGAGCTGCTTATCCTGAATTGGTTGGTTCCAAATGGAAATATGATCAACCGGAGCAAGGCTTATAATGCGTGTTGCGCTGCATATTGTTTTGGGGCTGATCATGGCCGCGCCCGCTTCGGCGATGACGCCTGTGCCAATGTGTGCGGGCACATCAGTTGAGGGCGATTATTCTGTTTGGGATGCGCGCAATGTTGAAGGTGGCTTTGTCACCTATGTAGGTGAAGACGAAGCAGGTCAGAAAGCCATCGTGGTGTTGGAGCATTGCAAAAGCGGCAAGGCGTTGGTGGCCAATGCCGTATCAGGCGACACTGATGAAGCAGCGGATTACATAGATAACGTGCGCGATGCGGTGGATGATTATGTCTATACGCAGTCCCAACACACAATGAAACAAATCAAGGCGGGCCTTCGCACACGCGGGATCAAATCCCGGATCAAGACGATCAAAGCCGAAAGCTGTGGATGTGCCACGTATTATCCGGACCAACGGGGCAGTCGGACGCCATACAAATAACGCCGAGCTGTTAAAGGAACGAAGGGTTAAGAAATGTCGAGAAACACAATTGTCGTGCTGGTGGTCGTGCTGATCGTTGTTTTGGGTGGCTATAACTTTATCGGCTAAGGCCGTTATCCCGGTGGAAGTCGGGAGTGAACAAGATTAAGAAGCCCGAAAACGGGCGTTGAATGTAAGACCTGGGAATACCTGGGAAGAAACCGAGGGACGACATGATCGGACTTGAACACTACCTGACAGTGGCGGCGACGCTGTTTGTCATTGGCATCTTCGGGCTATTCCTGAACCGCAAGAACGTGATCATTCTGTTGATGAGCATTGAGTTGATGCTCTTGGCGGTGAACATCAACTTGGTCGCCTTCTCTAGTTTTCTTGGGGATCTGGTGGGTCAAGTCTTTACCCTTTTTGTCCTGACTGTTGCCGCCGCCGAGGCTGCGATTGGTCTGGCCATTCTGGTTTGTTTCTTCCGTAATCGCGGCACCATTGCTGTCGAAGACGTCAACGTGATGAAGGGGTAAGGGCATGGAAACCACAATCCTATTTGCCCCGCTTGTGGGCGCATTGATCTGCGGCTTTGGCTGGAAGTTCATTGGTGAAACAGCTGCGATGTGGGTGTCCACTGGCATGTTGTTCCTTGCCGCATTCCTCAGCTGGATCGTGTTTCTGACCTTTGATGGACCAACCGAACATATCCAGATATTGCGCTTTATCGAATCCGGGTCATTGTCCACCGATTGGGCCATCCGCATGGACCGCCTGACCGCAATCATGTTGATTGTTGTGACCACGGTTTCCAGCCTCGTGCACCTCTATTCCTTTGGCTATATGGACAAAGACCCGCAGTGGAAGGACGACGAGACCTATAAACCGCGTTTCTTTGCCTATCTGTCGTTCTTTACCTTTGCCATGTTGATGCTGGTCACGTCTGACAATCTTGTGCAGATGTTCTTTGGCTGGGAAGGCGTCGGTGTCGCGTCTTATTTGTTGATCGGTTTTTATTATCGCAAACCCACGGCCAATGCTGCTGCGATTAAGGCTTTTGTGGTCAACCGCGTTGGGGACTTTGGTTTCGCGCTGGGTATCTTTGCGCTGTTCTACCTGACGGACAGCATCAAGTTTGACGACGTTTTTGCCGCAGCGCCTGAATTGTCTGAGCAAACGATCAGCTTTCTGTGGACTGAATGGAATGCCGCGAACTTGATCGCTTTCCTATTGTTTATTGGTGCTGCTGGTAAATCCGCACAATTGTTCCTGCACACATGGTTGCCCGACGCGATGGAAGGCCCGACCCCCGTGTCCGCCTTGATCCACGCCGCGACGATGGTAACGGCAGGTGTTTTCCTTGTGTGCCGCATGTCACCGATCATGGAATTTGCCCCAGAGGCGATGATGTTTGTGACCGTGATTGGTGCGACCACTGCCTTCTTTGCCGCGACTGTGGGTCTGGTTCAAACCGATATCAAACGCGTCATTGCCTATTCCACCTGTTCGCAGCTTGGCTATATGTTCGTGGCCGCGGGCGTTGGCATGTATTCGGCGGCGATGTTCCATCTGTTTACCCACGCGTTCTTTAAGGCGATGTTGTTTCTTGGCGCAGGCTCGGTCATCCATGCGATGCACCATGAGCAGGACATGAACAACTACGGCGGTTTGCGTAAAAAAATCCCTTATACTTTTGCGGCAATGATGATTGGCACACTGGCCATCACGGGCGTTGGTATTCCGCTGACTCACTTTGGTTTTGCTGGTTTCCTGTCTAAGGACGCGATCATTGAATCCGCTTGGGCCGGTGGGTCGATGTACGGTTTCTGGCTGCTGGTTGTGGCCGCTGCGATGACGTCATTCTACAGCTGGCGTTTGATGTTTCTCACGTTCTACGGCACGCCGCGCGGCGACAAGCATACGCATGATCATGCGCACGAAAGCCCGATGACAATGCTGATCCCGCTGGGTGTTTTAAGCCTTGGTGCGATCTTTGCAGGGATGATCTGGTACAACAGCTTCTTTGGTCACGCCGAAGATGTGGCTGATTTCTATGACATTCCTTTGGCCGAAATGGTGGCAGATGGCACAACTCATGCGGATGGCGCAGAAGACAGCCACGGTGACGCGCACGGTGATGAGGGTGGCGAACACCATGCATCCTTTGGCGGTGCGCCGGGTGAGGGGGCGTTGTACTTTGCCCCGGATAACCACGTGTTGGATGATGCTCACGCAGCCCCGGCATGGGTCAAGGTTAGCCCCTTTATTGCGATGCTCGGTGGTTTCTTGATGGCGATGTGGTTTTACATCTGGAACCCAACATTGCCTGCGCGTTTGGCCGCAAACCAGCAGCCTTTGTATCAATTCCTGAAAAACAAATGGTACTTTGATGAACTCTACGATGTGGTCTTTGTCCGTCCGGCCAAAGCAATTGGTCGCTTCTTGTGGAAGCGCGGGGATGGCAATGTGATTGATGGCACGCTGAATGGTGTTGCGATGGGGATTATCCCGTTCTTTACCCGCCTCGTAGGTAAGGCGCAGTCTGGCTATATCTTTACCTATGCCTTCGCCATGGTGATCGGTATTGCGGTTCTTGTGACATGGATGTCGATGAGCGGGGGGGCGAACTGATGGATCATCACTTGCTTTCCATTATTACCTTCATGCCCGCTTTTGCGGCACTGATCCTCGCTGTGTTCCTGCGCGGTGACGACGAAGACGCGGGTCGCAACGCCAAGTGGCTCGCGATGATCACCACTTCGGTGACTTTCCTGATCTCACTGTTTGTGTTGTTTGATTTTGACCCCAGCAATCCGGGTTTCCAGCATGTTGATGAGGCCGAATGGCTGCTTGGCATGCAGTACCGCCTGGGCGTTGACGGCATTTCGATCCTGTTTGTGATGCTGACAACCTTCATGATGCCGCTGGTGATTGCCGCGTCTTGGAACGTTGAAAACCGCGTCAAAGAATACATGATCGCCTTTTTGCTGCTTGAGACACTCATGCTTGGTGTGTTCATGGCGCTGGATCTGGTGCTGTTCTATCTGTTCTTTGAAGCAGGTCTGATCCCGATGTTCCTCATCATTGGTATCTGGGGCGGCAAAGAGCGCATCTATGCGTCTTTCAAATTCTTCCTTTATACCTTCCTTGGTTCGGTCCTCATGCTGGTTGCTATGGTCGCGATGTTCACCGAGGCAGGCACCACCTGTATTGGCGGCTGTGAAGTCAGCCTGCTGACGCATCAGTTTGAATTCCAGACCTTCAGCCTTTTGGGTATTCACATTGTCGGGGGCGCGCAGACACTTATGTTCCTTGCGTTCTTTGCCAGCTTTGCGGTGAAAATGCCGATGTGGCCAGTGCACACTTGGTTGCCTGACGCACACGTTCAGGCCCCGACGGCGGGTTCTGTAGTATTGGCAGCGATCCTGTTGAAAATGGGCGGCTATGGTTTCCTGCGCTTCTCACTGCCAATGTTCCCGGTTGGGTCAGACGTGATGGCACCACTGGTGTTGTGGATGTCTGCCATCGCGATTGTGTACACGTCACTGGTGGCACTTGTGCAGCAGGACATGAAAAAGCTGATTGCCTATTCATCCGTCGCGCACATGGGTTTTGTGACCATGGGTATCTTTGCGGCGAACCAGCAGGGTCTTGATGGCGCGATTTTCCAGATGATCAGCCACGGTTTCATCTCTGCGGCGCTGTTCCTCTGTGTTGGCGTGATTTATGACCGGATGCACACGCGTGAGATTGACGCCTATGGTGGGTTGGTTAATCGGATGCCCGCCTATGCGTTGATCTTCTTGTTCTTCACCATGGCGAACGTGGGCCTGCCGGGCACGTCTGGGTTCGTTGGTGAATTCTTGACGCTGATGGCGGTTTTCCAAGTCAACACTTGGGTGGCTGCGATTGCGACAACGGGTGTGATTTTTTCTGCGGCCTATGCGCTTTGGCTCTATCGCCGTGTTGTGATGGGGGACCTGATCAAGGAAAGCCTGAAAGCAATCACAGATATGAGCAAGCGTGAGCGTTGGATATTTGCACCGCTTGTCGTGATGACGCTGCTCTTAGGTGTCTACCCGGCATTGGTACTTGATATGATCGGACCGTCTGTCGCGGCCTTGGTTGAAAACTATAATGCAGCGCTGGAGGCGGCAGGATCTGCCGTTCAATCCGCCGCTGTGACACACTAGGAAGGTCCTCGCGATGATTTCCAATGATCTGAATGTCATCCTGCCGGAAATCCTGCTGTCAGCCTATGCGTTGCTTGGGCTTTTGGTGGCGGTTTACACGACCAAGGATAAGGCTGGCGGGATGCTGGTCTGGATCACAGCTGCTGTGTTTGTGCTGCTGGCCGCATGGATTGGCATGACCGGTGATTTGACACGTATCGCGTTTGGCGGCATGTTCATCGAGGATGGTTTTGCGCGGTTCGCCAAGGTCACGATCTTGCTGTCTGCTGCTGCCGTTTTGATCATGTCCGAAGGCTATATGCGAACCCGTGGGTTGCTGCGCTTTGAATATCCGATGCTAGTAGCACTCAGCGCTGTTGGCATGATGATGATGGTCAGCGCTGGCGATCTTATGGCGCTGTATATGGGCTTGGAGCTGCAATCCTTGGCGCTTTATGTGGTTGCGTCCTTGCGTCGCGATTCAGTTAAATCAACCGAAGCGGGCCTCAAGTACTTTGTATTGGGCGCGCTCAGTTCCGGTATCCTGCTGTACGGTGCATCGCTGGTCTACGGCTATGCTGGTACAACATTGTTCTCTGGTATCATCACCACGGCGCAGGGCGGCGAGACTTCTATTGGTCTATTGTTCGGTTTGGTCTTCCTGATCTCGGGCATGGCGTTCAAAGTCTCTGCCGTTCCGTTCCACATGTGGACGCCGGATGTTTACGAAGGGTCCCCCACGCCTGTTACAGCATTCTTTGCCACGGCCCCCAAGGTTGCAGCGATGGGTCTGTTTGCCCGCGTCCTACATGATGCCTTTGGCAATGCGGTGAGTGACTGGAGCCAAGTGATTGCGCTGCTATCCGTGCTGTCGATGTTCCTTGGCGCGGTGGCGGCGATTGGTCAGACAAACATCAAACGTCTGATGGCTTTCTCGTCGATTGCACACATGGGTTACGCGTTGATGGGTCTTGCTGCGGGTACGGTTCTGGGTGTCCAGGCGATGCTGGTCTATATGGCGATCTACGTGACGATGAATATCGGGACATTCGCGTTCATCCTGTTGATGCAAAAAGACGGCGCGCCGATCACCGATATTTCGTCGTTGAAGATGTATTCCAAGCGTAGCCCGGGACGGGCGCTGGCGATGCTGGTCTTGCTGTTCTCACTGGCAGGTGTACCGCCGATGCTGGGCTTTTTTGGCAAACTCTATGTCTTGCGTGCTGCCTATGAAGCCGGCCTTGTTTGGCTCGCAGTTGCAGGCGTGATCGCGTCAGTGATTGGTGCTTATTACTACCTTCGTATCGTGTTCTACATGTACTTTGGCGAAGAAGGGTCAGAGCAATTGGACAATCAGGGCAGCCCGGTATTGTCTGGTTTCTTGATGGCCTCGGCCTTGATCATGGTGCTTGGCATTATCAACATGTTCGGTGTTGAAGGTGCAGCAGCCTCAGCGGCGGCGACACTTGTTAACTAAAGACCAAGCCGCGGTGGCGGATCTGTGTATTTGCAGAATAATGAAATCATGAACGCGTGGCCCGAAGGATATGGGCGGCGCGTTTTTGATGTGTTGGATTCGACCTTGTCTGAGGCTGCGCGGATAGCTTCTGATATTCCGGGACCAACATGGATATTAGCGCTTGAGCAAACCGCAGCACGTGGACGACGCGGGCGGGCGTGGTCAACGCCACGCGGGAATTTTGCGGGCACTTTAATCATGCGGCGGGTCGATGAACCGGGCGTTGCGGCCTTGCGCAGTTTTGTGACCTCACTGGCATTGTTGCGTGCGTTTGTGGCCACAACCGGGCAAGGTGATCGTTTTGCCTTGAAGTGGCCAAATGACGTGTTGCTTGATGGTGGTAAAGTTGCGGGTATTTTGCTGGAAAGCAGCGGGGAGCATCTGATCATTGGGGTGGGTGTGAACCTTGCCCATGCGCCAACTGCGGATCAGGTTGAGGCACGTGCTGTGACACCTGTATCCTTGGCTGGTGCTTTGGGCGTGCATGTGACGCCAGAGGTCTTCTTGACTGCGCTTGCTATAGAGTACGCAGAACTTGAAACACAATTTACCACATATGGTTTTGCGCCCATTCGCAGCGCATGGTTGGCCCATGCTGCACGCTTGGGCAAGGTGATCACAGCGCGCACAATGCGGGATGAAACTATTGGCACGTTTGAGGATGTGGACGCGCAGGGTAACTTGATTTTGCGCACCAAAACCGGTGCAGTCGCGATCACGGCGGCAGATGTATTTTTCTAAGACGGGAGAGGCCTGAAATGCTTTTGGCAATTGATTGTGGCAACACCAATACGGTGTTTTCGATCTGGGATGGCACCGATTTTATCGCGACATGGCGCACCTCGACCGAATGGCAACGCACGGCGGATCAGTATTACGTCTGGCTGAGTACCTTGATGAAGTTCCAGAATGTCGAGGCGGACATCACAGATGTCATCGTCAGCTCTACTGTGCCGCGCGTGGTGTTTAACCTGCGCGTCTTTGCGGATCGCTATTTTCACACGCGCCCCATGGTCGTTGGTAAACCTGAATGTGCTTTGCCGGTGGATGTGCGTGTGGACATTGGCACCGCTGTGGGGCCTGACCGGTTGGTCAACACTGTTGCGGGTTATGACCTTTATGGCGGTGATCTGATTGTAGTGGATTTTGGCACGGCCACGACCTTTGACGTGGTTGACCGCGATGGTGCCTATATCGGTGGTGTGATTGCCCCCGGCGTGAACCTTTCGCTTGAGGCCTTGCACAATGCTGCTGCCGCCTTACCTCATGTGGATATATCCAAACCGCAGATGGTGATTGGCACCAATACCGTGGCTTGTATGCAATCGGGTGTCTTTTGGGGTTATGTCGGGCTGGTTCGTGAGATATGTGCGCGGATAAAGGCAGAGCACGGGCGCGACATGCGCGTGATCTCTACCGGGGGGTTGGCCCCGCTGTTTCAGCAGGCCGTAAACCTTTTTGATGAATTTCAGGATGACCTGACAATGCACGGCCTGACCGTGATACATAAGTATAATAAGGAATTAGCTGGATAATGAGCAGCGAAAGATTGATCTATCTGCCCCTCGGTGGGGCGGGCGAAATTGGCATGAATGCCTATGTTTACGGTTACGGACGGCCCGGCAAGGAACGTTTGATTGTCGTGGATATTGGCGTGGCCTTCCCTGATATGGACACAAGTCCCGGTGTGGATTTGATCCTGCCGGACATTGCATGGCTAAAAGAACGTCGCGACCAGATCGAGGCGATATTCATCACCCACGCGCACGAAGATCATGTGGGCGCCGTGGCGCATAGCTATGAGGCACTACAAGCGCCGATCTATGCGCGCAAGTTTACCGCCAACATTGCACGCCGCAAGATGTCTGAACATGGCCATCCCGATGATGCGGTGACGGTTGTGGGCGCATGGCCCGAGCAGATCACAGCGGGGCCGTTCACAGTTGGCTTTATGCCGATCTCGCATTCGATCCCTGAATCCTCGGCCATGGTCATCGACAGCCCAGAAGGCCGCGTGATCCATTCGGGTGACTTCAAGATTGACCGCACGCCGGGTGTGGGCGAGGCGTTTGATGACGCGCTGTGGGCTGAGGTTTGCAAGGACGGCGTCAAGGCGTTGATCTGTGATTCCACCAACGTGTTTTCACCTCACGCAGGTCGATCAGAAGCCAGCGTTGGGCCAGAGATTGAAAAACTGGTCAGTGGCCATGACGGCATGGTAGTTGCGACGACATTTGCCTCGAACGTGGCACGCGTGAAAACGCTGGCTGTTGCGGGGGACCGGGCAGGGCGGTCTATCGTACTGCTGGGCCGCTCCATGAACCGCATGGTTGAGGCCGCGCTGGAATCTGGCGTGATGAAGGATTTTCCGACACGCGTCAGCCCAGAAGAAGCCCGCGGCATTCCCCGCGAAAACCTGATGCTGTTGGTGACAGGGTCGCAAGGCGAACGCCGTGCGGCGTCTGCACAACTGGCCCATGGCAAGTTTCAGGGGATTGAGATGAAAGAGGGCGATTTGTTCCTGTTTTCATCCAAGACCATTCCCGGCAATGAAAAAGGTGTGATCAAGATCATCAACCAATTCTCTGAAAAGGGTGTGGATGTGGTTGATGATTCATCTGGTCTGTACCACGTGTCGGGTCACGCCAATCGCCCCGACCTGGAAGAATTGCATGATGTGGTTAAACCACAAATCTTGATCCCGATGCACGGCGAACACCGTCACCTGCGCGAGCATGTGAAGATTGCTGATGGCAAGGGAATCAAGGGTGTGCTGGCTGTGAACGGCATGATGATTGATCTGTCTGGCAACACGCCAAAGGTCGCGGAATACGTTGAAACGGGCCGCACCTATCTGGATGGGTCGGTGCAGATTGGTGCGTTGGACGGTGTGGTGCGTGATCGTATCCGCATGGCGTTGAACGGGCATGTGACGGTGACCGTGATCATGGATTCCGACGATGAACCTTTGGGTGATCCGTGGGTCGATGTCATGGGACTGCCAGAGACCGGGCGCAGCAAGGCCGCACTGGTTGATGTTTTGGAAGAAGACCTGAGCCAATGGCTTAACCGTTCTGGGGCCAAGACATTGCGCGATGATGACAAGTTGAATGACGGCTTGAAAAAGGTCGCGCGTTCGTCGGCGCATGCTGAGATTGGCAAAAAACCGGAAGTGACAGTTGTGGTTAGTCGGTTGAACTGATCACTGGTTCAGAGGCACAAAAAGAAAGGCCCGGAGAAATCCGGGCCTTTTTAATGTTCTGGAACATCGAAATATTAGTGATCGCGTTCTTCAAAGCTTAAACCGATAAAGTCCGGCAAGTGATCACCTAGCCCGACAACTTTGTTGCCACCACCACGATTGTCGTTGTTACGGCTACGGCTATTGTTGTTGCGGCTGTTGTCTTTTTGAGGCGTATCCTTGCGGCTGTTATCCTGCTTTGGCGCAGGATTTTCCGCTGGTTTCGACTCTTTTTGTGGCTCTGCCTTGACCTCAGACTGAGGGATCTCAGTGGCCTTGGCTTCAACCTTTGGCTTGTCGTCAGACTTGCGGCTGCGCGATCTTGTGCGCTTGGGCTTTTCGCCAGTATCCGCAGGTTTTGCACTATCAACAGCGTCTGCCTTTGGGGTGGGTGCACCGCCAAGTGGGTTTTCAAGGCGCGGGATTTCGCGTTGCACCAGACGTTCCACATCCGCGAGGTTTTTCTCATCACGCGGCACGCAGATCATAATCGCCGTGCCATCACGGCCCGCGCGACCCGTGCGACCGATGCGGTGAACGTAGTCTTCGGCGTGGCTTGGCACATCAAAGTTGAACACGTGAGACACGGCAGGTACATCCAACCCGCGCGCCGCCACATCAGAGGCCACAAGGAACTTCAGATCACCGGCGCGAAAACCATCCAGCGTGCGTGTGCGCTGGCTTTGATCTAGATCGCCGTGGATGGGGGCCGCGTCATATCCGTATTTTTTCAATGACTTGGAGAGCGTGTCGACGTCCATCTTGCGGTTACAAAAGATGATCGCATTTGTGCATTTTTCGCCTTCGGCGTCGATCAGCGTGCGCAGCATTTTGCGCTTTTCAGTTGCTTCGCGATCCTTCTTGGACGCTTTGAACATCAACACGCCTTGCTTGATGTTCTCGTTAGTCGTTTGCTTGCGCTCAATTTCGATCCGCTCAGGGTTGCTGAGGAATGTATTGGTGATCCGTTCAATTTCTGGCGCCATCGTGGCTGAGAAAAACAACGTCTGGCGGGTGAACGGGGTGAGGCCAAAGATGCGTTCGATGTCAGGAATGAACCCCATATCAAGCATACGGTCCGCTTCATCCACAACCATGATCTTTACGTCATTGAGGATCAACTTGCCGCGCTCAAAATGATCTAGCAGACGACCCGGCGTGGCGATCAGAACATCAACGCCTTTATCAATTGCGGTGTCTTGTTCCTTGAAGGACACGCCGCCAATCAGCAAAGCCTTGGTCAGCTTTACATGTTTGGCGTAGGTTTCAAAGTTTTCAGCAACCTGTGCAGCCAATTCACGTGTCGGACACAATACCAGCGACCGCGGCATCCGTGCCCGGGCGCGGCCACGGGCCAAAAGCGAAATCATCGGCAGGGTAAAGCTGGCGGTTTTGCCTGTGCCCGTCTGGGCGATGCCCAAAACATCACGGCCTTCTAAGGCTGGAGGAATCGCGCCTGCTTGAATGGGTGTTGGGCTTTCGTACCCGGCCTCTTCAATGGCTTTAAGGACCTTGGGGCTTAGTTTTAGATCAGAGAATTTTGTCATATGTATCCGGAATTAGCGGACACAATCTGGCCCGCGGCGTCATTCATGCCGGCCCGCATGGCCCAAGTGGCGATCAAGTGACCGCTGCATATTAGGATGCGCATACCAAGTTGCACCAATGGCGTCAAATGATTGTGCATTCAGGGGGTTACGTTGGGGAAATGTGTGGCCAAAGCCGCATCAAGGTTGAGGTCGGTTTTCCTGAGCAATCCATGTTGTTGCAGACGTGCGCGCAGGGCGGGGGTGTCTGCGCATACTTCGTCAAAAAATGCCCGCAGGCCTGCTTCGCCGTCTGTGTTTTCTATCATGGTAAAGAGTTCGTACATGCTTAACCCACCGACATCGCGTGATCTGTTGGGGCTAAGTTCAGATCGGTACGATCCCTTGCTAAGGCGATAGCGGTATGCGGTTAACCATGCTTCCCAGGTTTTTGCGTGGCAATGCGCCAATGCCAGAGTGCCTTGATCCAGATCTGCGCCCTTAACCTCATCGCCAGATTGAAAGGCGTTGTGAATCTTGACTTCGATATCGGGCAGGCGCGTGCGAATAAAGACCTTGCCGGCCAGATGGCTGAGGAATCCACCTTTGATATGAGGTCCGAAGGTTGGGTAAATGTCTTTGACAATTTTATCACGTGCCGGTCCGCCGGGAATGAACCCTTTAAAGACCGTGGCATCCCCTGCAAGCGCTTCCATTGGTCGTGCGCGTGCAGAAAGCAGGTTGGCCGGAATGCCAGCCAAAACCGCGGCAATTGGTTGATCTGAAACTAAAAATTCATCCACATCCATATGGATTAACCAATCGACCTCGGCCTTGCGATGATAGGCGTGGGTGGCATTCATTGTCTGGCGTGCTTGATGTTTTGCAGGTCGTCCGTTGGTTTTCTTAGCCCACCAAGCGGCGTTGCACTGCGTTACCCTGACTTTTGGATGGGCTTTGAGTGCGCCAAAGGCAACGGGGTTTTCATCATCAAGGTAGATGTAAAGGCGATGCGCACCTGCCTCCAGGTGAAAGGCGGCAAAGCGCAATATGTCCTCGGCGGGGGCAAGGATTGTCGCGCTAAGGCCCCAAGTTTGCGACGACGACATGTTCTAACCCTCTTTGTGTTGTTTTTTCATGTCCTGAACGCGGCCAAAAATACTGCGCGGGTCGGTCATGATCTTGCGCAGCATGGCAAAACCCAGCGGCCTAATGGTGGCGTCTGCTTCGCACAACTGCCAAATCCGGGCCAGCATGACCTTGTCCAGATCACCGCGTTGAAACGAATAGGGGTCCATATCGAGCGCCAAAGGAAAGCGGTTACGCCCTTTGAGTGGGCGAAACGGTGTGCGCCCCGGCTGTCCGGAAATGCGGCGTTCACTGTCGTGCAGTTTGATCATGTCAAACAGGATAGAAAGCGCCATGCCACAGGCCCGCTGGTCACCGGTCTGGCCAATGTCGGAAAAACTGGTCGCGGCAGAAATCATCCAACGCACTGAAAGGGCATTGGCCATTTGGACCCCGTGTTCGGCCCAAATACGATGAAACAATGTGATTGCAGCGGACGGAGGGTTGTCGCGACGTGAAATGGAAATAAGCAGGGCATGCAGGTGGAAGATTTCGGGCTGGCCCTGAAATTCATCTTGCAGTTCCAACCACTTTCGTTCCGCACTGTAACGCGGCGCGTCATTCATTAACTTTGTGGGTTCAGGTACAAGTTGCCCAAACAGCGGTACAAGATCCACGTCCGCCGCGGGCAAAATGTCGTCCACGCCATCAAACCGCCGCTGTCTCTTTTTCTGACGCCGCAGCAGACCCGCGAACCCACCTTGATAGAGGTTCTCGGCCTCGCTCATCAGACCATCATTTCCTTTGTCGCGGTCAAGCGCACGTCGGGATAGTCGCGTTCAACCCGGTCAATATCCCATTGCAAACGTGTCAGATACACAATGTCGCCGTCATGATCATGTGCGATGTGTTGTTTGTTGGTTTCAGTAAACTTATCAACAGCTTGTTTGCCACCATTGACCCAGCGGGCAGAGGTGAACTGTGATGCCTCAAACCGCACGGGCAGACCGTATTCCAGCTCAATCCGGCTGGCGAGGACTTCGAATTGTAGCTGGCCCACAACGCCCACGACAAAACCTGATCCGATAGAGGGTTTGAACACCTTTGCGGCACCTTCTTCGGCAAATTGCATCAATGCTTTTTCAAGGTGTTTCGATTTGAGCGGATCACCCGCGCGCACGGTTTGCAGCAGTTCCGGCGCAAAAGACGGGATGCCGCTGACGCGCAATGCTTCGCCTTCGGTTAAGGTATCGCCAATCCGCAATTGGCCGTGGTTTGGAATGCCAATAATGTCACCGGCCCATGCTTCCTCGGCCAGCTCGCGGTCCGAGGCCAGAAACATCACGGGGTTGCTGATCGTCATCTGTTTTTTGGTCCGTACATGGGTCATTTTCATGCCACGCAGGAAGTGACCCGAGGCAAGGCGCACAAAGGCCACGCGGTCACGGTGTTTGGGGTCCATGTTGGCTTGGACCTTGAACACGAACCCAGAGACCTTGGTTTCTTCTGGCAAAATCTCTCGGGGTTGGGCCGTTTGGATTTGCGGCTCCGGCCCGTATTTGGCGATGCCATTCATCAGTTCTTTAACGCCAAAAGAGTTAATTGCAGAGCCGAACCAGATCGGTGTCAATGATCCTTCGGCCATCAATGCCGGGTCAAGTGGCGGCATCAATTCGCGAACCATTTCCAGGTCTTCTTTGAGTTTTTCCAAAAGGTTTGCGGGCACATGTTCGGCCAGTTTGGGGTCATCCAACCCCTCAATACTAATGCTTTCGGCGACCTTGTTCCGGTCCGCGCGATCCATCAGTTCCAGACGGTCGCGCAGGATGTCATAGCAGCCAATGAAATCACGCCCAACGCCAATGGGCCAAGAGGCTGGTGTCACATCAATAGCGAGGTTTTCCTGAATTTCGTCAATAATCTCAAAGACGTCCCGGCTTTCGCGGTCCATTTTGTTACAAAACGTCAGGATCGGTAGGTCGCGCATCCGACAGACTTCGAACAGCTTTTGAGTTTGGGATTCAACACCCTTGGCCCCGTCGATCACCATTACGGCCGCATCCACAGCCGTGAGCGTGCGATAGGTATCTTCGGAAAAATCCGAGTGGCCGGGCGTGTCGACCAGATTGAACCGATAGTTCATATCCTTGGTCAGGAAATCGAACGACATGGCAGAGGCTGACACCGAAATGCCACGGTCTTTTTCCATCGCCATAAAGTCCGACCGCGTGCGCCGTGCCTCACCCTTGGCCCGCACTTGCCCCGCCATCTGGATCGCACCGCCAAACAACAGGAATTTCTCCGTCAACGTCGTCTTGCCCGCATCCGGGTGAGAGATGATTGCAAACGTGCGGCGCCGCGCAATTTCGGCGGGCAATTCGGGGCGGTTTGAGGCGGTGTCTAACATAGGCGGCGTATAGGCAATGCCCGGCTGCGACGCAAGAAGGGGGCGATGCTTACACCATTGATAAAAATCAATTCGGGCCGAGCATAACATGCAAAGATTCGAATGTGGCGATAGGATGCCACGTCTAGTGAAAGGAAAAATCATGTCATCTCGTTCTAAAGATTCAGACGATATCTATGACGTCGGCGGTGCAGGCCGGATCCAAAAGAACTTGCGTGTTGAGCAGGCCTATAAGAAGGGCAAAGACCGCAACAAAGGCTACCACGACGATCCATCAAAATCTGGCGGCCCACGTGACGATGGCTATGAAAACATGAGCCCCGAAGAGAAAGAGGCTTATAAGCGCGGTCACCGGGGGGATTGAGGCGATGGCGCGTGACCAAGACGACAAGAAGCCATCCCGTTTTCCGAATAAGGAATTCGGCCCCGAAGCGGAGGCTTATTGTCCGCATTGCCGAGCCCCTTTGATCAGCCGCAAGGACTATCGCGATCACCTGACCCTAAAGACGTGTCAGGGCAATACGCAGGACTTCTTTCGGCTGAAGGCAGAAGAGGACACGCCGCCGGACCGCTGACCCCTTGTGAGTCACCACCGCAACGTTGCACGTGTTGCAGTGGTGACTGACGTGTCGACATTTCTGAGCGCGACTGGTGTGACAGGGTAAGAGCTGCGTGATCTTTCCCCGCTAAGACGATATTGCGAAAACAGGTTTTCGTTGCGACCATCAGGTAATGTAAAGACGGAAAAGCTTGGCTGCACGGCAAGCGCCGTCACACTCAAATGGGTAATGTTAGCGACCAGAAGACTTCCTCAACAGCTCCGCCGCATCTGGTCTGTTCAGCAAGTTCTCATGCACATCCAACCCCGCATGTGGCAAATCAGAATGCCCCGGGATCACCTCGCCCATCGCCATTGCCAAATCATCCGGCAACACAGGTTTGGTGCGCATGTCGATCAGCATGCTTTCGGCGGCGATGCCTTCGGCATAGATGATCTGGTGGCTGTCAAACAGCAGTTGAAAATAATCGACAAAGCCGCCGTCTTGGACCACCACGGTTTCGCCGTTGACCAGATGGCGGGCTTTGACCAGCAGTTCGGAACGGCCTGCGCCGACCTCGTCTGTGCGTTGGTAGATGAACAGGCGGTGATCGGGGCTGATGATCAGATCATTTTCATTGTTCAGCGTTCCGGCACGTACGCAGATTGGGGCAAATTCGCCCACTGCGCGCACGGTGCTTTGACCGATCCAGCGGATGTCTTGCACGCCATCGTCCCGGGTCAGGACACGGTCACCGACATTCAAGTCTTCTATCAGGCGCTGTGCGCCCGTTGCCAGTGTGATGTGGGTGCCGCGGGTGAAGGACACGCAAGCGACTTGCGCATATTTCTGCCGCGCGGTTTTGGTGTCGATGCCAACCAGACGGTATTCGGTTTTGGACGATAGCGCGGTGAGGGGCAGCAGATAAACCGCTTCTGCGGCACCGTCTTCGTCCACCTCAACCAAAAGCAATGCTTCGCTGATTTGCCCGTCAGGCGACATGAAGGTTAATGCGCAATCAAGGTGTATTTCCGCGCCCGGCGTGCCGATTTGGCTATCACTGGCCAAACGGAAGCGGGTGGCGTCCATTGGAAGCAAGGATAGGCGTTTTGGCTCTGTGCCAAAGGGGATTTCGTACACATCATCCAAGATTAATTCTGCCGCAAAGGACAGGGGATCACCCATGTTTGCGCCGTCGGTCGCCAAAAAGTCTTCGGCCCGGTAAACGGGCACGCTTTGGGCGGGGGCGGTGCGGGCACGGGCCATGGAAACCTCAATTGACTATAAAATATTTCTAACTGCTAGTTCAGGAATGTGTCGGTCTTGGGTCACAGGTGGGGTGTTTTGCTGGCATCATCGGATGGGCGTGTTAGGAATTGGTTAACCAACAAGGGAATCGTGACAATGGATTTAGGGATTGCAGGGAAAACTGCACTGGTATGTGCTTCCTCAAAGGGGCTTGGCCTTGGCTGCGCCGAAAATCTGGCGGCGGCTGGCGTCAATTTGGTGATGAACGCGCGGGGCGCTGAGGCGCTTGAGGCATCCGCCGAACGGATCAGGCAGGAATACGGTGTAACGGTTACGACGGTCGCAGCTGACGTGGCGACGGCTGAGGGGCAAGCGCAGGTGATAGCAGCCGCGGGTGACGTTGATATTTTGGTTAATAACGCAGGTGGGCCGCCCCCCGGTATGTGGTCTGATTGGGACCGTGACGATTTCATCAAAGCCTTGGATGCCAATATGCTGGCCCCAATTGCGCTGATCAAAGCGCTGGTGCCCGGCATGATGGATCGTGGCTGGGGCAGGGTGGTCAACATCACCTCGCAATCCGTGCGTGCGCCGATTGGTGTCTTGGGTCTGTCCAATTCTGCGCGCACAGGGTTGACTGGCTATGTTGCTGGCACCTCGCGGCAGGTCGCAGGCAAGGGCGTGACGATCAACAATCTTTTGCCGGGTATTCATGCGACGGATCGCGCTGATGCGCTGGATGGTGGTGTGGTCAAGGCCAAAGGGATCACTTTGGATGAAGCGCGCCGCGAACGTGCGGCTGCGATCCCGGCCGGGCGCTATGGCACGCGTGCCGAATTTGGCGCGGCCTGTGCATTCTTGTGTTCTCAACATGCGGGGTTCATCGTGGGGCAGAACATCTTGTTGGATGGTGGTGCCACCAATATCACGATGTAATGGCTGACAAATTTTCCCTCAAAGATCACCTATTTAACGCTGAAACGATTGCGCGTTTGGCAGGTGAATACGCCGCTGGATTGCCGCATTTTGATGCGGAGCGGTTTCAGGCTGAGGCATTATCGGGCTTTTCCGAACGCGAGTTGATGGCGCGGATGGACTGGATGGCCGATTGCCTTGAGGGGCAGTTGGCGCGCGATTTTCCGACGATGGCGGATCAATTGGAAGCGGCGTTGCCGGCGCGGTTGGATCCCGCGCTGACGGACGACGACTTTGGTCATTTCATCCATGCCCTGCCGGGTATTTTGGCGGTGCGCCACGGGCTTGAGGATCATCGTGAACGCGCGCTTGATCTGCTGTATGAGGCAACACAGCGGTTTTCGATGGAGTTTTACATTCGCCCTTTCCTCAACCGGTGGCCCGACGAAACCTTGGCGCGGATGGCGGATTGGGTTGCGGATGAAAACTACCACGTGCGTCGTTTGGTCAGCGAGGGCACGCGGCCAAAACTGCCATGGGCCAAAGCAGTGACATTGAGCAGCGACCAAACCCTGCCTTTGCTGAAAAAATTACATTCTGATCCAACTCGGTATGTCACGCGTTCTGTGTGTAACCATTTGAATGATATCACCAAAAAACAACCAGATTTGGTGGTTGATGTGTTGCAGGGCTGGGCCAAAGACAAGGAACAAGACACCAAGGAAGTGGCATGGATGACGCGCCATGCGTTGCGCACCTTAGTCAAGCAGGGGCATGGTGGGGCCTTGACGCTTTTGGGATATCGCTCCGATGTGGCCGTTGAGGCCGCGCTGTCATTGTCCAAAGAGAGATATGCGATTGGTGATATTCTGGAAATGAACTGCACATTGCAGGCACCCAAAGCGCTGCCGGTTTTGATTGATTACCGAATTATCTTTGCACGGCCCGGCGGTAAATCAGGGGAAAAAGTGTTCAAGCTGAAAACGGGGCAAATTGCATCGGGCAAACCGCTGCAATTGAATAAGAAACACAGGCTCAAGGGCGATGCGACCACATTCAAACTGTACCCCGGGGCACATCAGATCATCTTGCAGGTTAATGGTGTTGATGTCGCCCAAGCCGGGTTCGAACTTTCATAATCACGCGGCGTTCACATTTCTGATAGCGGCGGTGTCTGCGGTAGTAGGGACATTGGCGCTGGTCTAAGGCTTTGAGCATGTCAAAGCCACAAGGACCATCTTTATGCAAACCACTTTTCTGATTGTTGTCTTTGGCGCGATCATCTTGGCCAGCCTTTTGGCCGCCCCGCGCCGTGCATCTGTCGAAGGTTTCTTTGGTGGTACAGGTTTGACAGGGCAGGCACCGGGGTTGTGGGTGTTGGTGTTAAGCCAAGTCACCACATGGATATTCGCGCGATCCCTGATGAACGCGGCGATTTTGGGGTACTACTACGGTATCGCGGGGACTCTGGCCTATGCAGCCTACTACGGATCGTTCCTGACAGGTGGCTTTATCGTGGGTCGCTTGCGCGCAAATGGTGCGCGATCGATGCAGGATTGGTTGGGGTCACAATTTGGGACCGCGGGAAATGCCTGCTATAATCTAGTGATTGCGCTGCGGTTACTGTCAGAGGTTTTTGCCAACCTTCTGGTGGTTGGATTGATTTTTAACGCTGTGCTGGCGGGTAGTGGTACAACCGCGATTCTGATCGTTGCTGCGCTGGGTCTCGCCTATTCCGCATGGGGTGGTTTGTCCGCTGCGCTGCGCACCGACGTGATGCAGATGTTGGTGTTTTTGGTGGTGTTTGGCGCGGCCTTTGTGGCGCTGATTGTCAGCCCCGGCTTTGACATGGGCGCTGTTTTGACCGCGCCGGGTGCTTCGGGGCCATACAATGGCTGGGTGCTGTTGGTGGTCGCGCTGTTGCAGGTGTTTTCCTATCCCGCCCATGATCCGGTGATGATGGATCGGGGATTTCTTGCCGATGAAGCGACCACGCGCGCGTCGTTCTTGCACGCCTTTTGGATATCGACGCTTTGCATTATCGGGTTTGGTTTTTTCGGCATCCAAGCCAGCCTGACGGGTGCTGCGTATGAAGGCGAACTGATCGGCACATGGGGTGTGATGTTCCCGGGCTGGATATTCTTGGCACTGATGATTTCGCTATTGGTGTCCGCGCTCAGCACGCTTGATTCTGCGCTCGCATCCGCCGCGCGGCTGGTGGTTGAGGAATTGAAGCTGGCACCCCGCACATTGAATGGCGGACGGGTGGTCATGGTGTTGTTTATGGTGGCAGGTGCGTTGCTGACGCTTTGGGGCAATGCGACGTTGTTTGATGCGGTGGCGGTCTCGGGCACGGCCTCGATGTTTCTGACACCTGTGTTGATAGTGGCGTTGGTGATGGGGCGCAAAATCGCGCCTTGGGCGTATTTCACGGCCTTTGGGGCGGCAATCCTTGGGGCGCTCGCATATTTTGGCCGGGGATGGGCAATCTTTGCTGCAATCTTGCCCGAGGGGCACAAATATGAACAGCTTTTGGTGATCTGTGTGGTGGTTTTACTCGCAGGTTTCACCGCAGTGCTTGTCGGCGCGCGCCGACGCTGATAGCTGGGTATCCGAGTGATTTTATCGGATACGCCGTTTTGCCCCCCATCCCCCGCCTTATACCACGCCTCGAAATCAAGAACCTGCGCCGCATTTATCAGGGCCGCGTGGTGGTGGATGATGTGTCCTTGCAGATCATGCCGGGTCAGGTGACGTGCCTGCTGGGGCCATCAGGTTGCGGTAAATCCACAACGCTGCGGATGATTGCGGGCGTCGAGATGCAGGACAGCGGCACCATTCATGTGGACGGCAAGCTGATTTGTGACACGGTGTTTCGCGTGCCACCGGAACGCCGAGAAATTGGCTTGATGTTTCAAGACTTTGCGCTGTTTCCGCATTTGAGCGTGGCGGATAATGTGGGATTTGGCCTGAAGAAGGGGACCAAGGCGAAACGTCGTGCACGCATTGAAGAATTGCTCGAACGTGTGGACCTCAAGCGGTTCATCGACGGCTATCCACATCAACTATCAGGGGGCGAGCAGCAACGCGTGGCCTTGGCCCGTGCGCTGGCCCCACGTCCGCGCATTATGTTGATGGATGAGCCATTTTCGGGCCTTGATAACCGCCTGCGCGATGGGATTCGGGACGAAACATTGAGCATCCTCAAAGAGGAAGACACCGCCGTGCTTCTGGTCACCCATGAACCGGACGAAGCGATGCGGATGGCAGATGAAATTGCCCTGATGCGCGACGGCAAGATCGTGCAGCAGGGCGCGCCCTATAACGTTTATACGCGCCCGCTGGATCGCTCTGCTTTGGCGTTTTTTAGTGATGCCAATGTTTTGCGCGCGGATGTATCTGGTGCCTTGGCCCATACGCCTTTTGGTCGGTTTCTGGCCCCTGGTGTACCGGATGGTACACAGGTTGATATCGTGTTTCGCCCCCAACATGTGCGGATCGATTTTGACCGTGCAGGAAAGGGGCCAGCGCCGACGCCCAGTGACGGCACAGCGGCGCGCGGCGTGGTTGAACGGGCGCGGTTTATGGGCAATGAAAGCCTTGTTGAATTCAAGATGGACCATGACGGATCGACCTTGAAAGTGACGGTGCCGAATGTGTTTTTGCCCCAGCCCGGTGCGGTGATGTGGCTGACGATCCGGCGCGATCGTTGTTTTGTATTTCCGGTTAAGTGAGGGGCACATATGCAGACGTTGATGGTGGAATTTGGCATGGGGTCATCGTTGCGGCGCGGGGATTATACCCAAGCGGCCAAACGCGCGGTGCAAGATGCGCTGTGGCATAATTCGATTAATCTGGCAGAGCTGTTTGGCTTTGATAAATCCGCCATGCAGATCACATTGGATGTGGGTGTGCAAAAACCGGATGAGGTTGATGTTGATGTGCTGAGCGCGGTGTTTCCCTATGGCAATGTCACTGTGAACGTGAAACCCGGCGGATTGGACGTGCCGCGCCCAGATGGGGACGGGCATCCGACGATCATGGCGAATGTAGCGCTGTCTGTGGCCTTTGATATGGAGCGGGTCGATGGATAAGTTACATTCAGAACAACGCATTATCATCGAAATGGGCATGGGCAATGATCTGCATGGGATGGATTATACCAAGGCCGCCGCGCGCGCGATTGAGGATGCGTTTCGGCATTCATCATTGCCGATTTTTGGCGTGACAGGCATCAGCCACGATCAGATGCGCGTGCAGGTGACAGTGGCGGTGCAAGAGCCGGATAAGGTGGATGTGGAGGCGTTGGTGGCCAAACTGCCGCGCGGACGTGCCGAAGTGCGTGCTGTGTTTGGCGGGCTGAACGTGGATACTGCCAGCGACACAATTGTCATCGCTCAGGCGAGTGTTGAGGCGTTTTTGCCGCCGCAAAACGGGTGGCGGTTGAAAGGGTAGCGCATCGGTATTTGCGAAAGGGTGAAATGAAGGGCGATGACTTCTTTAAGGTATGTAGTCGCTTAACATTTTGCCCGGTTCATCGGTGAACAGTTCTGGCAAGGCTTCGGCGTTTTCGATCAGATCAATGCGAAACACGCGGAATGCATCGCGTAATTCACACCAAACGGTCAGCGTCCAAACACGGCCCCAATATTCCATGTGCAGCGGGCGAATGGTGCGGGTTGTGATCATGCCATTGATTGAGGTGTAGACGATGCGCAGCTTTTGGCGGGCTTTGATCGCGGCGCGCAATGTGGGCATATGCGTGGCCCCGCGCAATGTGTCGGCAAAAGGGTAGACTGCGAATTTCCAAGCGTCGGCTTCAGCGACAACAGAACCGGGTAAAACAGCATCGACCTTATCCGCCAGGGATATGCCTGCGGCGCGCAGATCAGGGTCTGCAACTTCGGCCACAATGGCGAGGCCAAGGTTGAGCGCCTCAAGTTCAGCAGGTGTCAGCGTGAGCGGGGGCAGGGTGATTGCCTCGGTGATCATATAGCCGACACCGCGTTCACCTTGCACGGGCACGCCGGAAGCGACCAGCGTGTCCATGTCGCGGTAGATGGTGCGCACCGACACTTCCAATTGATCCGCCATGTCCTGCGCGCGGTGCAATTTGCCGTCGCGCAGAATCTGGATGATGTCAAAAAGGCGGTCGGTGCGACGCATGTTACTCCATTTGGAATTGGATTGGGGCGTGGCGCATCATCATGCCCTCGGGGTTGATCATCTGCATGAAAGGCGCGGCTTCGGGGCGTTCGAACATTTCTTTGGCGGCAGTTGTTGCAGCCGCAAGCGAGGTCCACGTCAGATGATCCGTCCATACCCCATCTGGATCACAAGACAGAATGCGCCCGGTCATCGCCTTTGTAGAGTTCAAGAATGGCATCATCGCTTTGGCGGCCTTGATAAAGGTTTCAGGGTCGGCACCGGGCATCAGGCGAAAGGTGACGATTTCGGCAACAGGTGTGTTTGACATTGGTAAGCTCCTTTTGATGTCTCAACAGGGCTTAACGACGCACAACTGACATAAACCTGTCAGTTGAGTGCGGCAAGATGGAAAAAAATCGCAGTCCTGCACTTTGGTACAGCGCAATGGGTGCTTTGTTGCTTTTGCAGGGCGGATTACTCACATAAAAGAGGACAAAATGTGCTGCCCTTTTCGGGGCGGCTTTCACTTTGGGAGAAACGACATGTTGAATAATATTGGTCTGCCGGGTCTGTTGTTGATTGCGGTTGTGGTCTTGGTGCTGTTTGGGCGTGGCAAAATATCGTCCTTGATGGGCGAAGTTGGCAAAGGCATCACCAGCTTTAAAAAGGGCATCAACGAAGGTGAAAAAGAAATCACCGACGAGACTGCTGACGATGCCACATTGGCAAGCACAGAAAAGACGTCGGAAAAAGACAAGGTCTGATCCATGTTTGATCTGGGGTGGACCGAATTACTGGTCATCGGCGTTGTTGCGTTGATTGTGGTGGGTCCCAAAGACCTGCCGATCCTGTTTCGCAGGGTGGGGCAATTTGTGGGCAAGGCCAAAGGCATGGCGCGCGAATTTAGTTCGGCCATGAACGATGCGGCTGACGACAGCGGCATGCGCGATATCTCATCGGGCATCAATAAATCCCTAAAGGCTGCGACGAACCCATTGGGCAGTGCGATGGATGGTGTGAAATCTGCCGCCTCGTCGCTCACGGATATCGATCCTGAAAGTGAAACTGGCAAGCTCGCCGCGCAACGTGCTGAAGATGTTAGGAAAATTCAGGCAGGTACAGCGCGCGCAGCGGCAGAGCGCAAGCAGCGTGAAGCAGCAGAAGCGATTGCAAAAGCGGATGCCGCTGAGGCCGCCTTGAAGCCTGTAGTGCCTGCGAAAAAGCCTGCTGCAAAGAAAGCAGCGCCCAAGAAGGCACCTGCTGCTGCTGCGAAGAAACCAGCCGCCAAGAAAGCCCCAGCCAAGAAACCAGCAGCGAAAAAACCTGCTGCGAAAAAGAGTAGCACATGAGCGCGAGTGACGACATTGACGACAGCGCAGCACCGCTGATCGAACATCTGGCAGAGCTGCGCACGCGGCTGATCCATTCGGTGATCGCGTTTATTATCGGGATGATCATCTGTTTCACGGTTTGGAACCCGATCTTTAACTTTCTGACACATCCTTTGTGTTCTGCGATGGCGGAACGCGGTCAAGAAGACTGCGGGTTGATCCTGATCAAGCTGCAAGAGGGTTTCTTTGTCGCGATTTCGATCTCGTTGTTGGGTGGTTTGATCCTTGGGTTTCCCTACATCAGCTACCAGATGTGGCGGTTCGTGGCGCCCGGTCTGTATAAAAACGAAAAGGGCGCATTCCTGCCGTTTCTGATCGCCAGTCCAATGATGTTTTTTCTTGGTGCGTCCTTTGCCTTCTACGTTGTCACCCCACTGGCGTTTGATTTCTTTCTGGGATTCCAACAAGCTGGCACGCTTGTGGGCGAAACTGGACCTGACGGAAGCGGCATTGCCGCCATCGCATTCCAAGGATCTGCGCAGGAGTATCTAAGCCTGACGATCAAGTTCATTGTGGCTTTTGGATTGTGTTTCCAACTGCCTGTGTTGCTGACCTTGATGGGTAAGGCTGGATTGGTCAGCGCAGAGGGCCTCGGCAACGTGCGCAAATATGCGGTTGTGGGTATCTTGCTGCTGGCCGCATTGGTGACACCGCCGGATGTGATCACCCAAGTGATCCTCTTTGTTGTGGTCTACGGGCTGTACGAGATTTCAATCTTTCTTGTGCGCCGTGTAGAAGCCAAACGCGAAGCCAAGCTGCGCGCCGAAGGGTTCTATGACGATGAGGACGATCTGTTGGCCGAGTTTGATGATGATATCGAAGCGTCCTTTGATGACGATGAGGCAAACAAGTGATCGACGACCCGATGGACCGGATTGCGCAGGCGCTAGAGCGGATGGCCCCGGCACCTGCGCCTGCGCCGGATTTCGCTGCTGCGTCGGCCTTTGTTTGGCACACGGAACCGGATCGCTTGGAACCTGTGTCAAAGGTGTCTCGTGTTGATCTAGGCTTGCTCATTGGCGTTGATCGCGCGCGGGATACTTTACTTGCCAATACCCGTCAGTTTGCCGCTGGCTTGCCTGCAAACAACGCCCTGCTGTGGGGCGCGCGTGGCATGGGAAAATCCAGCCTTGTCAAAGCGATACATGCAGATGTTTATGCGACACATGATGCTTTGCGGATTGTGGAACTACAGCGCGAAGATCTGCCATCGGTGGGCCGTTTGCTGAACCTTTTACGCGATGTGCCGCAGCGGTTTATTCTGTTCTGTGATGACCTTAGTTTTGGTCATGACGATGCACATTATAAATCGCTCAAAGCGGTTCTGGATGGTGGAATTGAAGGGCGGCCAGAGAACGTAGTGCTTTATGCCACATCGAACCGCCGCCATCTGATGCCCCGTGATATGATCGAAAACGAGCGTGGTTCTGCGATCAATCCAGCGGAGGCTGTCGAAGAAAAAGTATCCCTGTCAGATCGTTTTGGTCTGTGGTTGGGCTTTCACCCTTGTGATCAGGACCAGTATTTGGCGATGATCCGCGGCTATTGCGACGCGCATAATGTCACCATTGACGACGATACCTTATACGCTGAAGCCATCGAATGGCAGGCCACACGTGGCGCGCGTTCAGGTCGTGTGGCGTGGCAGTACTTTGTTGATCTCGCGGGACGTCAGGGTGTTGTATTAGCCTAATCAATGGGTTGATGGGGTTGCCCGCAGGTTACGCGTGACAGGGCAAACATGCAGCCTCATAGCCTTTTGCCATGAGATGTGCTGCGGGACCAAAGCTGTCTTGCTCTAGACAAAGTGCTGGAAAGCGGCGGACGACTTCGCTGCGTGACGCAGGCGAGAGCGTTTTCATTGCTGTTGGGCCGGGATAAAAGCTTTCGCTGAGCAAGCCGCTGGTGCTTAGAATATGGTGCCCTTTGAGCATAAGATGCATGTAAGTAATTTCAGGCTGCGGTAAGCGGTAAATCGTATCACCGTTCAGCAAATCTTTGGCGCGCACCAAGGCGCTGTCACAGCCCAGCATCAATTCGGCGCGCCAGTCTTGGATCAATACGGCATGATTTGGTGACACAGTGATATCGCAGTCATTGCCAAGAGCCCCTTTGGCAATCACAATCGGGGCCAAATCGCCAGTTGCCTCAACGGTGCTTTTTCCTATCCATTCAATGGCTTGGTCGCCTGCATCATCGGTACACACCAGATCACCCTCGTTTAAGTCTTCGATCTTGCGAGGTCCATCTGGGGTGTCGACCATTGTACCCTGCGTAAAGCAGGTGACATCGGCATAATCCCAACCTTCGCCGCTATCCACCCAGCCCCCCGCATTACCCAGCAGGGTATCGCCAGTTTCAAACGTTGATCCGGGCAGGGGTAACCAATACCACTGTCCACCAACTTGAAAGAAAGCAACAGGTTCCACAACGTCTTGCGAGCCGTCACCGTTGGTGTCCATGCGCACGTTCAGGATGGAACCGCCACTCACAACTGCGTTTGTGTGGTTACCATCGGATGTTGTTACCAATTGATCAGCATCGCCTGATCCAAACCAATTCATTTCGCCATCATCGTCGCTAATTGTGATGTTTAGGGCTGGCGTTGACGGGATGTTGTAGCCAACCCAGCGATACCCAATTCCATTATATGTTGGCATTGCTTATCCCCCAACCTGAGTGGTGAGGGGAAAGCGCGTAAATTCGAATTTTGGGGCACTAAAGGACCCGCGTATTTTCTGTGTTTCTAAGGACATCGTTCAATCCAATCGCGTTAAATGCGTTGGATTGTTTCTATTTAGGCAACAGGGCAGGGATTGGGCGAAACCCGTTCATTTGAGGCAAATGCAGGGCAATTTCGCGGAAATTTAGGTGCAAGCCGAACCATACATGATGGTTCGGTTTCGTGCTGGTCAGTTGATAAAGGGTGCAGGGTCTACGCTGTCAAATCCTTTGCGGACCTCAAAGTGGACATAGGCGTCGTCACCTGTGCGCAATTTGGCGATCTGCTGCCCACGGCCAACACTGTCGCCTTTCTTGACGCTGACACCTGTGACGTTGGCATAAACGGTCAGCAGGTTACCTGCATGGCGCACGACGACAATTGGAACGCCATCTGCGCTTTTGGTGATCGCAGCAACGGTGCCACTGTCAGCCGCTTTGACAGGCGTACCTGCGGCGGCTTTGATGTTGATGCCTTCGTTCTTACCCTTGGCATAGCCGCGGATAATACTGCCCTGAACGGGTGTTTGCATCTTGGTGGCTTTGGCGGGTTTGGTCGTTTTGCCCACGTCTGCCACAGGTTTTTCTGGCTTTGTTGCGGCGGGCAGCGGTTTTGCCGAACTGTCTTGTGGCAGCGGTTTCGCAGCAGATGGCGGTGTCGGCGTCGGGGTGCCTGCACCTGGCAGTGTGGTCGCGGCGGCAGGGGCCGCAGCGGTCCGTGCGGGTGGGTTTTGTTGGGGTACTGGGATCAACAGGAACTGACCTTCGCGGATCGTAAAGTCTGATCCAAGACCATTCCATTCGGCCAATGCTTTGACAGGCACCCCGTACAGGCGGGCAACCGTATAGGCGGTTTCGCCGCGCTCAACACGGTGACGCACGGGTTCTTTGCCCGTCTGACCCTTGCTTTGGTTTGCGGGCGGCAAGGCTGCGGTTTGTACACCGGGTGTTGCTGGTGCGCGATCAATTGCGCCACCCGCGATTGAGGAAATATCAACGGGCTGGATCGGACCTGTACCAATCGCACCGGTTGCGGGGGATGGTTCAGCAACACGGCTGGGCAGGGCGATGATTTCGTCTTTGCGCAACGGCACGTCTGGTTCGATGCCGTTATAGCGGGCGAGGGCGTTTGTGTCGGCACCGACGCGTGCGGCGACATCTGCCAATGTGTCCCCCCGGCGCGCGACGGCGACCTGATAATTGGGATAAGAGATCACGCCGCGATTGTCAGGACGTGGACGTGCCGCCAAAGGCGCTGTGGCCGCGTCAGCTGTGCTAAATCCGCCACCAACGCCACGCAGATCAAAATCAAGGGGTTGGCCCTCGCAACCTGCGAGCAATATAACACTGGTCCCGGCCAGCAGGGTCAGCCGCACGTTGCGGTGCAAAATTGTATGGCGCATCTGCTTGTCCTCATCAACATCGATCCCCGTGTGTCCGGGGTTTCGCACTTCTTAACGTATTTACGTGTCTTTGCCCAATCCTTCTAGCAAAGGAACAAAGCGCACGGCGCGCATTTCGTCATATTCAAGCCCATCGGCGGTTTTCCGCACCCGAATGAGGTGCTGAACAGTGTCCGATTGGCCTACAGGGACCACCATGATGCCGCCTTCTTTGAGTTGGGCCAGCAACGGCCCCGGCGGATCTTCGGCAGCGGCGGTGACAATGATACGGTCAAACGGGGCCTGTTCAGACAATCCATGTGATCCATCGGCGGTAATAGCGGTGATATTTGTTAAATCTAGGCTATCGAAAATCTCGCGGGCTTCACGCACCAAACGGCGGTGGCGGTCTATGGTATAAACGCGGCGTGCCAATTTGCTGAGGATCGCGGCTTGATACCCAGACCCTGTGCCAATTTCGAGCACCTTGTCACGCGGATTGATCTGCAAGGCTTGCGTCATCAACCCCACAACCGACGGCTGGCTGATGGTTTGACCACAGGCAATCGGCAGCGGCATGTCCTCGTAAGCGCGTTCCGCGAACAGACCACGGATAAAGGGGCCACGGTCCACGGCTTCCATGGCGTTCAGCACACGCGCATCGGTCACGCCTTTTGAGCGCAAGGCATAGAGGAACTGCATTTTGCGTTCCGCCTCGCTTTGCGCGGGTTCGTTCATGTGTTGATGCCTGCGTGGGGTTCTAGCGCGCTATGATCAGTCAGATCGGCGCGCATGGGGGTCACAGAAATATAGCCATCCAAGTTGACGGCTGCATCACTGCCATCAACGGTGCGTACCGTTTGGTCGCCCCCTCTGATCCACAGGAAACGGCGCCCAGAGGGGGATTCATGGGGTTCCGTGGAAAAACCTGTGCCGGGACGCATCCCTTGGGGGGCAACACGGATGCCTTTGACGTCCTTGGCCGCAACGGGTGGGAAATTCACGTTGTAGAACAGGCGATAACCGCTTTGATCCTCTGGTGTATGGGCCAAAATACGGCGCACCACGTCAGCCCCATGGCTGGCGGCGGCCTCAAATGGGTTCTCAAGATCGCGGTTATGGACGCCATAATATTGCGACAGGGCGATGGCGGGCAAACCTTGCAATGCTGCTTCCATGGCGGCACCAATTGTGCCGGAATAAAGCGTGTTTTCAGCCGAGTTGTTGCCACGGTTTACACCTGAGAGCACCAAATCTGGTGGGGCTGCTGTCATCGCGTCGTGGATCGCGGCCAGCACACAATCGGCGGGTGACCCTTCGGCGGCAAAGACCCGTGCGCCAAGTTGGTTGATCATCATCGGGTGGGTGTAGCTGATGCAATGACCAACGCCTGATTGCTCAAACGCGGGTGCACAGGTCCAGACCTCGCCAGTCGGCCCGGCCAGTTCGGTTGCGATGGCGTGTAAAACCGACAGGCCCGGTGCGTTGATGCCGTCGTCATTGGTGATCAGAATACGCATGAAATGCCCCTTTGCGCCTTGATAGGCGAGGGTCCGCCGCGCGGCAAGCGCCGCGCATCGGTATTTGAAAAAGGGTGAAGCTTAGAGTTGCGCCAAAACCGCAGATGCTTGGGTGTGGATGTCAGACAGCTCGGCCCGATCTTCCCCCGGAAAGAACCGCGCGCGGGTGGCGGTTGGCATTGGCTCGGGGGTGATGATGTGCACCTTGGGGCCAATTTTAAGGGTCTCGGCCTGCCAAGAACGCGCCAACGCGATTTGCGCTGCTTTGGTGGCGCCGTAGCTGCCAAAGAACTTTTGCCCGGCGCGCGCATCGTCAAAGAATACGGCCTGACCAGATGTGCCCAACAATGGTGCCACAAAAGGGATCAGCAAAGCCGTGGCGGTTACGTTGCCAGCAATTGATTTTGCCATATCCTTGACGTCGACATGATCTGTGGGCGTCAAAGGGGCTGCATGAATTGCGGTGTGCAACCATAAATCTAGGCTGCCCCAACGGTCATGGATACCCCGGCACAGGGTTGCCATCGCATCGGTGTTCGTGACGTCCATCGGGGCCAAGGTTGCAGAGCCGCCTTTAGCTTTGATGCGGTCATCAAGCTCTTCAAGTGCGCCAGTGGTACGGGCCACTGCGACGATGTGGTGTGTTGCAGCCAAGCCTTCGGCTAAAGCTGCGCCAAGGCCGCGTGATGCGCCGGTGATCAATGCTATTTTTGTCATGGCTTGGCTTTGCACCGCAGGTGGTTCGTCGTCAAGAGCACACCTTATGCGCGGGGCAGTTTCATGACTTTTGTTTTGCCACTGCGCAGCAATATCAGGCTGTCTGCATCGATGGCTTTGATCACACCGCCGTTAAATTTGTCGCCAACACTGACACGGGCAATGTCGCCATTGTTTTCGCGCACCAAGGCGTTGAGGTTGGTTTCGCTGCCAAATATGCCAATCACCGCAACACGGTTGAGCGATGCCTGTTGGGTTGCGATTTTCGCCACGCTTTCGGGTGTGGGTAGGTTTTCTGTATCTGTCGATGCCATTTTCGAACTCTCCAGTATATCGCGAGGTGATACACGACTCATCTATGTTAATGCTGCCGTGCAGCTAGTGAGGGAACGGGGCAAACGAAAGAGGGTGAAAACCTGATCGGCCAAAGCCTGCCAGAGCGTCGGCAGAGATTGGCTTAGGGCGCGCTTTGGCGTTTGGCACGGTGGTAGGTAAACGTCATTTCCGCCAAATGTGAAATGGCTTGTTCGGGCAGCGGGGCATCAAGGGCAATGGCCATATGCCGTTGTCCGTCATTCATGGGCAAATCTGGGTAAATGTCGCGCATCCGCGCCGCGAGATCGGTTTTGCAATCCACAAACAGCGATAGTTTGTCAGGAAATTTGGGGTTCCAATCAATGCGCAGCGTTGACCCTGTGCGTGGCTTTGTGGGTCGCCAAGAGGGTTGACGCCATTTTAGTGTTTCATCCAGCGCGCCAACCTCGGCTTGCGTTGCAATGTCATGAAACAGCGCACGACATTCCCACAACATGTGTTGCGCGGCTGTGGGCCAATGAGAAATCTGGGCGAGCAGGGGGGCGGGTGCATTTTCCATGGTTATACACTGCCACATCCTGTTGCCAGTTTCTGACAGTGGCGTTACTCGGCCGCTGGTTTCATCTCAAAACCCTGATTGATTTGATCCGCTGGCGTCACTGGATATTCACCAGAGAAACAGGCATCGCAATACTGCGGGCATTTGTTGTCCCGGCCTTTTGCTTCGCCAACCGCGCGGTACAACCCATCAAGTGAAATGAACTTGAGGCTGTCGACCTGCAAATGGTCGCGCATTTCGTCTTCTGACATAGTGGCTGCCAGCAATTTTTCGCGCTGTGGCGTGTCGACACCATAAAAGCAAGGCCATGCCGTGGGCGGTGACGCGATGCGGAAATGCACTTCGGCAGCACCTGCATCGAGGATCATTTCCTTGATCTTGCGGCTGGTGGTGCCGCGCACAACGCTATCATCGACCAAAATCACCCGCTTGCCCTTGATCAGGGCGCGGTTCACGTTGAGTTTTAGGCGCACACCCATGTTGCGGATCTGTTCGGTTGGTTCGATGAACGTGCGGCCCATGTATTGGTTGCGGATGATGCCCATCGCATAGGGGATGCCGGACTCAAGGCTAAACCCAATCGCAGCAGGCGTGCCGCTGTCCGGGACAGGGCAGACCAAATCAGCGTCAACAGGGCTTTCTTTGGCCAATTCACGGCCAATGGCCTCGCGGGTTTCATAGACACTGCGGCCACCTAAGATACTGTCAGGGCGGCTGAAATAGACATGTTCGAAGATGCAGAAACGTGACGCCAAGCGGCGGAAGGGGAAATGCGATTCGATGCCTTTGCTGGTGATGACCACCATTTCGCCCGGCTCAATCTCGCGGACAAATTCGGCACCGATGATGTCCAAAGCACAGGTTTCAGAAGATAACGCCCAGCCATCGCCAACCTTGCCCAATACCAAGGGGCGCACGCCCAAGGGGTCGCGCACACCAATCAGTTTGGTGCGGGTCATCGCGACAATTGAAAACGCACCTTCAACCCGGCGCAGGGCGTCTTCCATGCGTTCGGGGATGTTGCGTTGCAGGGACCGTGCCATCAGATGGATGATGCATTCACTGTCGGATGACGATTGAAAAATGCTGCCGCGTTCAATCAATTCACGGCGCAACGCGTTGGCGTTGGTGATGTTGCCATTGTGGGCAATTGCGGCACCCCCCATGGCAAATTCGCCAAAGAACGGTTGAACATCGCGGATCGCTGTTGGGCCTTTGTCGCCAGAGGTGGAATAGCGCACGTGGCCGATGGCCAATTCGCCGGGCAGCGTTTCCATGATCTTTTGTGAGGTAAAGTTATCGCGGACATAGCCAAAGCGGCGTGCGTTTTGAAAGCCGGCAACCGGATCATAGCTGACGATGCCGCCCGCTTCTTGACCGCGATGTTGCAGAGCGTGCAGGCCGAGGGCGACGAAATTCGACGCGTCAGCCACACCAACAACGCCAAAGACGCCGCATTCTTCTTTCAACTTATCCTCATCGTCACCATCACGCAGATAAGATGTGTCAAAGGGATGGGCGGGGGGCATGATCTTGGCAGAGGCTTTGGGCGTGGTTTTGGTCACGGGCAGCTCCGAATCCGGCGGTTGGGATAGGCACTGTTTAGGGGCAATGCAGGCTGCTGTCACCCCGCTAGACGCATCGATCTTTTATGATGTGAAACAGGGCATTCACGTCACTGTTTTGCAGCGTTTTTGTGTGGAGCCGTTGCAGGCCACGCCAAAGCGTGGCCAAGAGGCACCTATTATTCGCCGCAGGTGCCAACCAAAGCTTCATAACGTGTGGTGATCCAGCCCAAAGCTTCTTCTGGGTTTTGCTCTTCGATCTGGCCCGTAAACTGGCCAAAGACCGCCGCAGAGCGGCTTTCATCCACGATGGTAAAGGTTTGTCCGGTGATGACGGTGTCGTAAACAAAGAAAGCGATGGCCACCAAAAGGATGCCGCGCGCGACGCCAAAGACAAATCCAAGGCCCTGATCTGCGCCACCAAAGATGGATCGTTGTACAAGCGATGAAAACAGCGGGGTGAACAAGGACACAACGATCAGCGCGATGGCGAACACGATGGCAAAGGCACCGATGATCGACAATTCGCAGCTGTCTGCCAAGAATTCGCCAACCACAGGGATTTCGCGCACCAGTGGTTCGACCTGTGGGGCAAATAGAAACGCCAGAATGGCGGCGGCGACCCAGCCGACAATCGCCATCAATTCGCGCACCAGCCCGCGGCCATAGGCCAGCAAAGCAGACAGTACGATGACCAATGCCACCACCCCGTCGATAATGGTAAAACCTTCCATGCGCGTCTTGCCTTTTTGTCTGGAAGCGGTCAGCCCGCCCCGAATATTTCGCCTACAAACCCGGTCAGATCGCTCATTTGATTAAGCGCTATGCCGTCTACGCCCACGGATTTTCCACCGCTCGGAGTAATTGCGCTGGTAAAACCAAGTTTTTGCGCTTCTTTCAACCTGTTTTCGGTCTGAGATGCGGGACGAAGTGCACCTGATAGGCTTATTTCCCCAAAAACCACAGTTTCGGCGGGCAATGCTACATCTTCGCGTGCAGAGAGAATTGCCGCTGCAACCGCAAGGTCAGCAGCGGGTTCGGATATTTTCATACCACCCGCGACATTCAGATACACATCAAGACCTGCAAACGGGATACCACAGCGCGCCTCAAGCACGGCCAATATCATGGCAAGGCGTCCCGAATCCCAACCCACAACCGTGCGGCGTGCTTGGGAATGGGGCGAGGGGGCGACAAGTGCTTGAAGTTCGCAGAGCACGGGGCGGGTGCCTTCGATGCCGGCAAAGACGACTGACCCGGGGGAGGGTTGACCGCGTTCGGACAGGAAAAGGGCAGAAGGGTTGGTGACCTCGGCCAATCCCCGGCCGGTCATTTCAAAGACACCAATTTCATCCGCCGGGCCAAAACGGTTTTTAACTGAGCGTAGGATGCGGAATTGATGACCGCGTTCGCCTTCAAAATAGAGCACCGTATCAACCATGTGTTCAACAACGCGGGGGCCCGCGATCTGGCCGTCTTTGGTGACGTGACCAACAAGGATCACTGAGGTGCCTTTGCGTTTGGCGAATGTCGTCAACTCATGGGCGGCTGCGCGCACTTGGCTGACAGAGCCAGGGGCAGATTCGACATTGTCGGCCCACATGGTCTGGATCGAATCGATGATCGCCAGTTGCGGTTTTTCAGCATCAAGCGTCGTTAGGATATCGCGCAGATTGGTTTCTGCGGCGAGTTGTACAGGTGCATCAGCCAATCCCAGACGTTGCGCGCGCATACGGACTTGGGCGCTGGCTTCTTCGCCGCTGACATAGATGGTTTTAATGCCGTTCTTGGCAAAATGTGCGGCGGCTTGCAGGAGCAGCGTGGATTTACCGATACCGGGATCGCCACCCACCAGAATGGCCGACGCGGGAACCAGTCCACCGCCCAAGACGCGGTCAAGTTCGTTGATGCCGGATTGGCTGCGTGGTGGTGGGGCTTCTTCGGTGGACAGATCGCTTAGCTGGATTGCAGCGCCGCGTTTGCCCCCCAATGATTTGCTGGGCGGGCCGGACGAAATGCCCTTGTCTTGTTGGATCGAGTTCCATTCGCCACAGCCATCGCAACGGCCTGACCATTTGTTGAAACTGGCACCACAAGCGGTGCATGAAAATGTGGTGGTGGATTTAGCCATAAGGCCTTTTGGCGCAGCGCCTTTGCCGCGTCAAAGGAAAACAACCCGGGCCACCCATTCGTCCCGAGTTTGATCCCTGCGCGTTGCAAGTTACGTTAGACTTTGCGCAGCATCTTTTTGGCGGTACGGCCGCGATACAGCTGTGGCTTGCGCACTTTTTCTTTTTGCATGATCGCGCACAGGGTTGTGGGCTTGATCGTGCCGTTTTCGATCAACACTTCGTTCAGATCATCCACCAGATCGATAAATTTGCAATCTGCCGAAACGGCGGGATCAAAGTTGGCACCATAGCCACGGCCAACGAACACATCCGTCAGGCCACCCCATGCGAAAAACGTGTGGAAATTAAAACGTTTGATCAGTTCGGGCAGAATATCTTGGGCGCGGATGCCTTCGAACCCTTGGGTTGAACAATCGTGATCGCGATAGTCTTTGCTGGTCCATTTCAACACGGCATGTTTCTGTTTTTCTTCAGGAAGGGAATGCCAAAGCGCGTTCACAACAGCGTAGGTTTCGGGCCAACGCATATGACCATTGCGGCCAATGATGTCGAAAGTCGCGAATGTGCCGCCATCATCCAGTGCTGATTTCACCTCATCAAAGAGATGCTCAAGGCCCATCACGTGATGCAACGAATGGTGCGCCATTGCCGCGCCATATGTGGTGGTTGCTTTCCATTCACTCAAATCCGCATCGAAGGTTTTGAACTTGCCGGACAAGTTCGCGTCCTTCGCCATTTTGCGCGCGCGTTCATTTTGGATCGGGGACAGTTCAAGCAGGTGGAATTCATAATCCGTTATACCCAGCTCTTCAAGCTTTTGAGCGACCTGAACTTCGACCATACCATCACCACTGCCGATCGACATGGCGCGGGTGTTGCCGGATCTTTCAAAGCCAGTTTTGAAGGCCTGCGCATAAAGATCGATGTGGTTCTTGGTATTCGTTGCTTCGCGAAAACGGGCACCGTGATGTGCTTTTTTCCAATAGGTGTTGATGTCGCTGAGCGAGGCATGCATGTTTTCAACAGTCGCATACTGCGCAATCTGCGCATCAATGCGGCTTTGCATATCGGGTTCTTCAGAAGACATAAGTTAGCACCTTGTAAGGGTTGAAGCCGCAAAAAGCGTAGGACGTATTAAAGTTTCACGTAGCGTAAACAGGCGCGCAAAAGCAACCCGTGATACAAGACAATCGAGGCCGAAAACCAATGTCAGTGTTATTCTGCAGCTTTTGGCTGCATTTCAATGATGGTGTTGTCGAGAGCAGTTGGTGTGGCACGCACGACGCTTTCCATCCCCAATTCTGGCAGGATTTCCCGCATTTCAGCGCGCAACCGATCCAATTGGGCCGCCGCAACGCTTTCTTCCAACTCAACCTCATGCAGCCAATGTTTGAGGTCGGTTGAGATGCTTTTTGCCTGATCCAACCGTTCGTTGAACAGTTCGACCTCTTGTTGGCGCTGTTTCAGGAAATCGCGGGCGCGTTTGATTTTATCGTCTGAATAAACCGTCGCCAGTTCTTTTGAGATGTGGCTCATTTGTGCTGCGACTTCTAACAGCGACGGTTCAAGCGTGCTGAGATCAGGATGGTCGCGCAGATAGGCCAGACGTTCGCGCACGGCATCAAATTCCGAGCTAAGTTTGAAAGTCGCGGCGCGGTCTGCGGCATGAACTGCCGCATAAGCCTGTGCGACGTCATTCATACCAATTGAAAAGCGACGGTGCGAATTTTCAAGCTGCATGATGCGGCGGTTTGAGGGCAGGAAGAAACAGATCGACACGGCCAAAACCGTCAAACCAATTTGGGCGTACATACCCGCGTTCTCGACAGGCGCCCCTTGGTATTGCAACGACAGGCTGATCCAGGACCATTGGCCCAAGGTGGCCATGATGGTGGCACCCAATAGGGCAACCGCGCCCAAAACAAACACAAGCAACGCCAGACGTTGCATCAAAAATTGGATCAAATACCCAATGGCACGCAGCTGTTTCACAGCGAATTTCCCCCCAAGGAACTTCTCTATCGGCAAGTTTATGCCGAAAGTCTGAGAATACTACGTTAAAAAAGGTTAATGGCCCGTGAAATGGGAAATTTGTGGAAAAAGTCACAGATTTAACGCTGATTGTTTCCCGAATCGGATCAATGCACCGTGATTTTGGTGGATTGTTCGGTGCGCCAAGAGATGAAAAGCGACGTCAGAATGCAGACGGTGAACAAATACAACCCCCAAGCGACCTCAATCCGGCCAACGCCGATGCCTTTGGTCAGGGTGATGTAAAGCGCGATCAGGAAAATGTCGGCCATGGCCAGTTTGCCCAGAATGTGCAGCACTGGCAGCGTTTTGCGGCTGAGCAGGTGAAAATGTACCAATGCCAAGCCGATGGTTTTCAGGTAGGGCGCAAAAAGCGCAAAAAGCGTGACGACCAGTGCCAAGAAAATATCGGAGGCCCAGAGCGATTGCAGCCCGGTCATCACCGATATTTCGCTGAGCGAAAACAGCGGCAACAATCCGGCGCGCATCAACGGTGCGAACCACGCAATCGGATAGGCCACCAGCAGCGCGAGGTTCAGGTATTTAATGGTCACTTGGATGGCTCCGACAGGCATGGGATTGATGTCTTGATGTCACGTTTCAGCAATTGCTCGGCCAGTGATAAGGCTTCGCCGCCGCGTTCCTTCCATTGTTCGGAAATCTTTGCAGACCCCGCGTCGCATAACCGATCCCGCAGGGTGCGCCGTTCCGTTTGTGCCGTCAGAATCGCAATGCCACCGATGATGATGGCAATTGCAACGCCATAAGACAGAATGATCAACGCGGTATGATCCGTTGTTTCAGCAGCGGGTGCAGCGTGGGGTTCTGCGGGCCCTTTGCCAATGCGGTGCACGGCAACGGTTGCGGCAAGGCTTACGATCAAGGTGATCAATGAGGCCAACATCACCCATTTGTTAAACAAGATCGACAAGATCATCGGGTTCAATTGATCTGAGACACCCAAAACAAGGCCTAACAACAGGTGCAACGCCGATGCAGCACTTAGGGCGTAAAATACCCGCGCTGCGCCTTTGGTGTGATGTGCGAGATAACTGGATGAAAACACCAGTGCCAAAAGGTGGATCAGCAGTTCAACGAAAGCCGCCGCAATTGCGACGAATAGCTCTCCAATCGCGCTCACGTCAGATAGACCCGATCATAGCGCGCGCCCAGAGAGGTCAGAATTTCATAGCCGATCGTGCCTGCAAAATCCGCCACAGTGTCCACGGATTGATGCACACCGATCAGTTGCAGGTGTTCGGGGGTGTCGTGCAGCGCGCTGATATCAACTGTGATCAAATCCATCGACACGCGGCCAATGACCGGCACGCTGACCCCATTATGGGAAAGTGTTGCATTTGCCCCCATCGCGCGGATCAACCCATCGGCATAACCTGCGGCAATGGTCGCGACCCTTGTGTCCCATTCCGCGGTATAGGCATTGCCATAGCCCACAGTTTCGCCCGCGATCACATCGCGGACCTGAATAACCGGGACATCAAGAGTGACCACAGGGGTGGCATCCACAAAAGGCAGACCACCATAGAGGCCGACACCGGGGCGGGTAAGGTCAAAATGATACTCAGGCCCTAGCAAAATACCGCCCGTCGCTGCCAAAGAGCGCGGGGCGTCGATGCCAGCGGTCATCTCTTCAAAACATGCCAGTTGTGTCGCATTCATGGGATGATCTGGTTCATCGGCACAGGCCAGATGTGACATGATCAGTGTGGGTTGTTGCGCCAGCGCAATGTCGCGCAAGGCAGACCATTCCGCAGGTTCCATCCCCAGACGGTTCATGCCGCTGTCCAGTTGTAGGCCAAAGGGATGGCCGGGCAGGGCTTCGACATGCATCAAAAGTTGATCCACCGAATTGATCATCGGCGTCAGGTTTGCACTGCGGATCAGATCAGCATCCCCAGCCATATGGCCTGAAAACACACTGATTGCGGGGCCGGGGCCAAGCGCGCGGCGCAGGGCAACACCTTCTTCGGCCATGGCGACAAAGAACTGGCGCGCGCCAGCTTTGGCCAAGGCGGGTCCGGCTTTGGCGACACCAAGCCCGTATGCGTCTGCTTTTATCACCGCAGAGGTTTCAACGTCGCTCAGTTTGTCCAAAGCCTGCCAGTTGGCGGCGAGGGCGGTGAGATCAATGGTTAATGTCGCTGTTGTCATGACAGTGGTTTTGACAGGATGCGCGGCGAGGTCAAGACGCCAGCAGTGCTGTATCTGCACATCATCGAACGCCACGTTATGCGCGACAGACCATGCAGGGGCCCGTTAAGATGCGGCATGACACGGTTCAAGATCATGTTTTCGCACGCGGGTGTCGCATTGATGGGCGCGGCGTGTGTGCTTGCGTTCATCGCAATGGCGATCGGCGCACCGCTCTGGGCTTGGGCGTTAGTGCCTTTGGGCATCGGCGCGCAGATGCTGAACGAATATAATCTGCACCGCTATATCTTTCACCTGCCGCCCCCGCGCCAACACTGGGCCTTTGATCTGCTTTATCGTGCGCATTACGGGCATCATGATTTCCCGACTAACCATGGCCTGTTCTTTGTGCCGGTTTGGGTGGCGTTGCCAATGCTGGTGTTTAACTTTTCCCTCGTTTGGGGCGTGATGGCACTGCTGGGCATCGCCTCGGCCCTTTGGGTTGCGGTGGCTATTGTCCCGGCAGGTGGTGTGCTGACGTTCATGGGGTATGAATGGTTCCACATGACCGCGCATCTGAACCTGCCCAAGACTCGCATTGAGCGGCATGTGACGACCTTGCACAATCAGCATCATTTTCGCGATTTCAGTAAATGGTTCCACGTCAGCCCGGGTGGTCAGGTGATTGACCGCATGATGGGGACAGACATTGACCGCGAAGCGTTGAAATCCCAGCAGCGGATCGAATTTATCCGCACCTTGGGCATGGCACCGGATGATGCCCGGCTGGTTGCAGCACGGGCCAAGTTTGCGGATAAATATGGGTTGAGCGATGCCGAGGTCTCGCGCGCCGCGATGTTTTAGCAGACGGGGGCTGTCGTACACTGCGCCCGTTGAATTGTGATCAAATCCTTGACCCGATCTGTATCGCCGTGCCAATCTGTGTTGTCACAGATAAAGTCGGTGTGTTGATCCAGATGGCCAGCCATCACAGGGACCCATTCATCTGTGATTTCAACTACTTGCTCTGCTGTATACAGCAGATATTCCACGTAATATCGGTAGGCAGTCACCTGTTCGGCGTCGCCTTTGAGGGCGCAATAATCGGGTTCAGCAAACTGTGGTTTCTGAACAGACAGCGCCACAAATTCGCGGTAGATATCGCGCGCGGATTGTTCTGCTTGCAGGGTGGCGGTTGCACGAATTTGCCAAGGTATGGCCACCAATGCCGCGATGGCGACGCAAGCGGTGATAAGGGCCGCTAAAGCCTCAAGCGGGGCGGCGTGTCGGGTTAACCAGTTCATGCAGGCATTTGTTGGGTGGCGCAGTGGATACCGCCGCCGACTTCGCCAAGCGCGTCAACATTAAGGGTCACCACCTCGCGGCCCGGATAGTGACGCCGCAGGGCATCTACCGCGATCTGGTCGGTGGTTTTGTCGCCAAACTGTGGGGCGATGATGGCACCGTTGCACACGTAATAATTGGCATAAGATGCAACAAAATCGATGCTTTTAATCCGGCGTTTGTTGGGTTCTGGGATCACCTCAATGTTCATGCCTGCGGCTTCAAGCGCGTCATGTGTATCAAGGGCTGCCATGTGAAACGGGTCTTGTTCGTCAGGCGCATCAGGCAAGTTGATCAACACACGGCCCGGTCCCGTAAATCGTGCCAGACTGTCGATGTGATAGTCTGTGATATCCTCACCCTGAACACCTGCTGACCAGATCATACGTTCTGCGCCATAAGCATCCAGTAATTTGCGTTCGACCTGATCGCGCGTCATGCCCGGGTTGCGCGCGGATTCGACCCATGAACTTTCATGGGCCATCAGCAATCCATGACCATCATGTTCAACGCCGCCTGCTTCTCCGTGCAGCCCAGAAGGGACCATTTTGACGCCAAGCCGTTCAGCAATGCGCGTCGCCACCTGTGCATCACGTTTGTGAACCTGTTTTTTGCCCCAACCGTCAAACTGAATGTGGCTGATCACCAATTCATCATCCTGCCACGCAAAGAGAGGTCCAGCATCGCGCGCCCACAGATCTTCGGTAGGGATATCCCACAGCTCAACCTTATCACTCAACAATGCGCGGGCTTTGGCGTGGTCCGACTGTGCCGCAAGCATGATCACAGGCTCAAAATCCGCGATGGCATTGGCAATATTCGCGATTGTGTCCTGAAGAATATCCAAAAACACGTGGTCTGGATGCACTTGGCGGTTAACGGGCCACATCATGAAAGTGCCGGCATGGCGGTCTTCTTCGGCAGGGACCAACAGGTTACGTTCGCCAGCCATAATCGGACCTTTCGGGCACACACCAAATGCCGCAGCACTTGCCAGTAAATTGCGCCGCTTCATTAGTATTCTTCCTCGCGGCCATCCTGTTGCCAAGGTTTGGCGAGATTACCAAAGCGGGTGAATTGTCCTTCAAAGCTAAGGTCGACCGTGCCAATCGGGCCATGACGTTGTTTACCAATCACCACCTCGGCGCGGCCATGCAGACGTTCCATTTCTTCCTGCCAGCGTGCCATTGCCTCAAGGTCGTGATCACCGGGTTTTTCGCGTTCTTTGTAGTATTCTTCGCGAAACACAAACATCACCACATCCGCATCTTGTTCAATCGAACCTGATTCACGCAGATCGCTGAGTTGTGGGCGTTTATCTTCGCGATTTTCAACCTGACGCGACAACTGCGACAGGGCGATGACCGGGATATCAAGTTCTTTGGCAATCGCCTTGAGGCCCATGGTGATTTCCGAAATTTCGTTCACACGGCTTTCGTTTTTGCCCGTGCCACGCACCAGTTGCAGGTAGTCGATGATCAAAACGTCCAGCCCATGGGTTCGTTTCAGGCGACGTGCACGGGCGGCCAATTGGCTGATCGGCAGGGCAGGTGTGTCGTCAATGAACAGCGGGCAGGCTTCGAGTGCTTTGGCGGCATCGACAAAGCGGCGAAATTCGACCTCGGTCATGTCACCGGAACGGATTTGCTGGCTGGGGATTTCCGCAGCTTCTGACAAAATACGTGCAGCCAATTGCTCGGCGCTCATTTCCAAACTGTAGAACCCGACAACACCACCATCAATCGCGCCCTCGGTGCCGTCGTGTTTCATGCCACGCTTGTAGGCTTTGGCCACGTTGAACGCGATGTTGGTGGCAAGCGAGGTTTTCCCCATCGATGGACGCCCGGCGAGGATCAAAAGATCAGAGCGGTGCAAGCCGCCCAGCTTTTTGTCCATGTCGATCAGACCCGTGGACACACCAGACAACCCGCCATCACGTTGATAGGCTGTATTGGCCACATTAACCGCGTCTGTTACCGCCTTGAGAAAGCTTTGAAATCCGCTTTCTGTCTGGCCTTGTTCTGCCAGTTTATAGAGTTCTTGTTCGGCTTCGACGATCTGTTCACGTGGTTCTGAGGCGACGTCAACTTGTGCAGCCTTGGCCGAAATATCGCGGCCCAGCTGGATCAAATCGCGCCGTACCGCCAGATCATAGATCATTTGGGCATAATCGCGCACAGCAAAGGCGCTGATCGCGGCCCCGGCCAAGCGGGCAAGATATGCTGGACCTCCCAATTCTTTCAGGCCCTCGTCATCTTCCATAAACGCCTTGAGCGTCACGGGGGAGGCAAGGTTGTTTTTGGCGATGCGCGCGGCCGCGATTTCATAGATGCGGGCGTGCACCGGATCGTAAAAGTGTCTTTGGCTGATGATCGACGCAACACGGTCATAAATGTCGTTATTGGTCAGGATTGCGCCGAGCAACTGCTGTTCAGCCTCAATCGAGTGCGGCATGGTTTCAGGTGCCTGCACGGCGATCTGGTTCGCATTCAGCGATGTAATCTCGTTCATGGTCTCACCCTATTCTGCCCCGTCTGTGTCATAGCCAGTGGGGTCGCGCCGCGCAAATTGTATGTTTTTGTGGATAAGCTGTGAAAATGCGGTGCGCGCACCACATCTTGCCCCATTCAAGGCGCTTGGGTCAACATCGAGTGGTTTTTAAGGTTATCCCTTGCGGGCGTCCTGCCATTCTTTTGGGGCGTTCAAGAACTTTTCCACCTCAACAAGAGTTGCCTCATCGAATGCGCCTTGGGTCTTGGCTTCGGCCAGAACATCCCACCATGTACACAGGTGATGCAAGCTAACACCATGATCGCCCAGCGTCTTTTCGGTTTGTGGAAAGATATCGTAGTAGAAGATCACCGCAGTATGCGCGCAGGTGGCACCGGTTTCGCGGATCGCATCGACAAAACTGATTTTAGAACCGCCGTCTGTGGTCAAATCTTCGACCAAAAGAACCCGTTGGCCCGGTGTCATGTCGCCCTCAATGCGCGCATTTCTGCCGTACCCTTTTGGTTTTTTGCGCACATAGGTCATGGGCAGCGCCATGCGTTCGGCAACCAGTGCGGCAAAAGGGATACCTGCGGTTTCCCCACCCGCAATATTGTCGAATGCCTCAAAGCCCGCGTTGCGCATCACGGTGACGGTCAGAAAATCCATCAAGGTGGCGCGGATGCGGGGATGGCTGATCAGTTTGCGACAATCGATATAGGTCGGGCTGGGCAGGCCGGAAGCCAAGGTGAACGGTTCATCCGCATTAAAATGCACGGCCTTGATTTCGAGCAGCATCCGAGCGGTGAGGCGGGCCATTTCTTGTGGCGAGGGATAGCTGGTGGGGATCATCGATGGCGTTCCTTTTGGTGCGAATGTTGTGCAGCGGTATTTAAGAAAGGGTGAAAGTCAAAGGGTCCAGTTCAATGGCATGGCCGGGTCAAAGACCGTGACGGGGCCATCCGGCGTGTCGATCTGCGTCGGGAAACTGGGTGTTTCGCGCACCAGCGTGACAGTGTCTTTGTTCACGGGCAGACCATAGTAGCGCGGACCGTTGAGCGAGGTGAAGGCTTCGAGTTTGTCGAGAGCGCCGTCTTGTTCAAAGACGTCCGCAAGGATCGACATTGTGTTGGGGGCGGTAAAACACCCAGCACAGCCGCACGGCAATAGCTTGTTGGCATCCGTGTGTGGCGCGGAATCTGTACCAAGGAAAAACCGTGCATCGCCAGATGTCGCGGCTGCGCGCAGGGCAAGGCGGTGTTCCTCGCGTTTTGCGACGGGCAGGCAGTAATAATGTGGTTTGATACCGCCGACCAAGATGTGGTTGCGGTTTATCACCAGATGATGCGTGGTGATCGTCGCGGCAAGGTTTTTGTCGGCGCTTTTCACATAGTCCGCTGCGTTTTTGGTGGTGATATGTTCCATCACGACCTTGAGTGCTGGATGGCTGCGCCGGATCGGGTCGAGCACGCGGTCGATAAACACGGCCTCGCGGTCAAATATATCGACGTCCGCGTCGGTGACTTCACCGTGGGTGCACAGGGGCAGGCCGATTTCGGCCATTTTTTCCAGCACGGGCGCGACTTTATCAAAGTTGGACACACCGCTGGCGGAATTTGTTGTGGCTCCCGCGGGGTATAGTTTGACCGCATGAACAAGCCCCTCAGCATGGGCCGCAGCGACATCAGCGGGGTCCGTGTTTTCGGTCAGATACAGCGTCATCAGTGGCGTGAAATCTGCGCCCTTGGGCATGGCTGCGATGATCCGGTCGCGGTAAGCGCGCGCGTCATCGGCTGTCACCACAGGCGGCACCAGATTGGGCATGATGATCGCGCGGGCAAAATGTGCGGTGGTATGTGGCAACACGGCGCGCAGCATATCGCCATCGCGAAGGTGCAAGTGCCAGTCATCGGGGCGGCGGATTGTCAGAGTTTGTGTCATGCGCGCCGCGTAGCACAGCGGTGCGCTCGCTTCTAGTCTTGATCTGCGTCCGCTTGGGGTGTGCCGCCCTGCATTTGGTTCAGTTTTGCGGCAAACCGGCGTGCGCGCATGCGACCCGTGACGTTCTTGCACAAAGCGATGGCAAGGTTTTCGCGGTGATCCGCCTCAAGTGCTGCCAAGAGGTTGCGCAGATAGGGTCGATACGTGCGGCGGGCGCGAAACAAATCGGCAAAGACCTGATCGGTCAACTTTCCCTGTGCGGCGGCAACCAGCAAGGGGGCCAGTTGGCCCATCTCAAGCAGATCAGTTTGCAAAGCGTCACCCATAAAACGCATGCGCAATTTGTGCACGTTTGTGCGGGTGAACAGGGCTGCGTGCATGGCGTCCAGCTGTTCGCGTGGATCATACAAAACATAGGCCTGATCAGCGGCATCTAGCATGTCAGGCGCGTAGCCATAGCGCGATGTGAAATCGCCGCGCCGTAAATCGGTAAAGCGGTCGTCCCATTCAGTGACGCGCGCATCAAGCGTGGCCTGGGGTTGGATCACCACCACTTTTGCAGCCGGTGAGGCAACTGAATAGGCCGCCGCTGCGTAACCGCAGGGGCCAGCGCCATAGAAAATCACGTTTTCAAATTCGTCAAAGAAACCATCATCAATCAGGCGGTCAAAATACCCATAGACGGCTTTGTCGCGAAACCACGTGTCGCCATCACTGGCAATGCACAGATGTGACCAGCCATGATCGCGCAGCATTTCCCAACCCAAAGGCTGTGCCTTGTTGGACAGGGCGTGCATGCCTTGGATGGTCTCAAATGTAACGAACAACGTAGTGCCTTCTTCGATAAAGGCGGCGAAATGGCGTTTGCCAAGTTGTTGAAAATACCCATCTTCTTCGGCAATCGTGGATACAGCAGCAAGCCATTCCTGCTTGGGCAGGTCCACAAGCGATGTGCTTAGTGTGGGCGTCTGATCTGTCATTGCCACGTCCTCAATTGTCGATTTTGACGCAATTCATGCGCCGTTTCGACAAGTGTTAATCCAGCAATGCGGCAAAAATGGGGAAAATACGTGCGAAATTGATGAGGTTAGGGTTTAGCATTCCGGGCAAGGTTTGCATGGTGCATCAAGAACCGTGCTGCCTTTTGATCCAATGGTTGGGTAGGTGGGGTCATCATCAGGCGGCCAAAGAGCGCGCGAAATGGCTCTTGTTGAAGCAGAGCTTCAAAGCGCACCTTACGCCAAGCGACAGCGGTGTCATGGAGTTGGCCTAGGGTGTCGTCAGCCTTGAGTTCGGCAAGTCCAGCAGCGCGTGCCGGGGCAATAGACTGAATGCTGGTGTCCTCGTCGGTGTTGAAATTGCGTTCAACCCAATAATCCAGCCCCAGCATGTGGTCAGAATGCACTGCGCGGCCCCGATCCGCCTTGAGGACATAGGATTCCAAGGCGCCAAGTGGATAATGGTTGAGCTGGACCAACCCGTAATTATCAAGGCCAAAGTTGGAGAATATGCGTTTGGTTTTGAAAAGATCGGGCAGGGCGCGGCCATGGCCGTCAAACCATTTGGCCTGATCAATGCGCGTTTTATCGGGGTCACGTGGGCGGTGAACGCCAGGTTTTTTGTAGGTGCCATCGTTGCGATACAGCGTCTTGAACATCGACGCACGCCATGGCCAATACATCACCGCAGGCGCGCAACGGGTGAACGTATCGGTGACGGGTGTGTCTTGATACCGCAATTGGCCGGATGCCCCAAACAGCCGCCATGTCAGAGTGATCGCGGTGGCGTCGGGCAGGGCATCGTGTAGGGTCGTAAGAGTGTGATCGCCTGTGTGAATGTTGACAAATTCGTCCACATCCAGCGGCAAAATCCAGTCCGCATCTTTGACTTGGCGCATCTTTGCAGCCGCTTTGAGGGCGGTGAATTGAATGCCACCTTTGTCAAACGGCCCTTCATTACGGACGTGGGTGACCAGCCCCATTTCATGCAAACGGTCCAGCATCGTGTCTGTGCCATCATTGCAATCGTTTGAAAACACAACGAATTCATCAAAACCCACCGCGCGGTGATGGGCCAGCCATTCCAGCAAGAACGCGCCCTCGTTGCGGACACAGAGGATCGCGAGATGGGTCAAAGGGTCACCAATCTGTGCGGAAACACACAACTTTGTTGGTGGAGCCGCGGTGATAATAGGCGAGGCCCGCGTCCATGAACGCCTTGAATACTTTGTTCACACCTTCGGGGCCAATCCATTGGGGGTGCAGTTCTATAATCGCGGCGCGCAGGCCGGTGAGGTCCAGCGAGGGGATCAGATCGACTTCAGCGCCTTCGATGTCGCAGATCAGCACGTTTGCACCCAGTTCTTTGAAGGTCGTTTTGGCGTTTAAGACGTCAACTTTGGTAGCTGGTGGGTCAACTTCGCCTTCAAGAACTGCCATCGAAGAGCCGAGCAGGTTATCGCGGACATAGAAATCAACACTGCCTTTGCGGGGCCCTAGGATTGCGTTGGTCACATGGGCATTGGTCAGCCCATTGGCGGCGTGCACTTGTTGGATATAAGGGATCAAATGCGGGTTTGCCTCAAACGAATGCACCGACTTGATCTTGCGTTTTGAGGCCACCAGCGTCGACATATAGCCAATGCCTGCGCCAAGTTCGACAACAACGTCGCCCTCTTTGACGACACGCAACGCGGCCTCAGATTCCTTGGCCTCATACATGTTTTTGCGCAGTAAGGACCGCACGCGGCCTTTGATGATGTCCGCGTGGTGCGGGAATTTCATACCGCGCGAAGTGATAAAGGCGGATTTGGGTTTCTTGTCACTATCAGGCATTACATTTCCATCCATCGTTAACTCTCCATATCCAGTGAAAGCGCATAGGCCACACGTTCGGTTTCGTCTAATTTTACATCAAGCGCTTGTTTATAAAGGTCGCTGAATTCGGGCATGCCATGCAGTTCTTCGGCCTTGGCGCGGTGCCAAGCGAGGCCTTGTTGGTGGAAGGCTGCCAGTTTTTCATCGCTCATCAGTCGGTCATATTCGGCGCGCACACGCGGGATGTTGCGTTTGATCGTGATGTCGCGGAAATCGCACCAATCCATGCGGATCCAATAGTTGATCCCGATAGAGCGATCCACGTGCAGCGCGCGACCCCGTTGGCGTTTGATCAGGAAGGATTCAGCCGAACGCAGGGCATAGTGATTGAGTTGCAGCAAATCATAACCGACGTTTTTCTTGGACGACCGCCAGCCATTATGGGCGGCATCACGTGTCATGTCTTGCCCAGATCCGTTCACCCATTTCACCTTTTTCTCAAAGGCTTCGTCGAGTTTATTCGGGCGGTGGCACGAGATTTTTTCATATGCCCCAATGTTGCGGAACATGGTTTTAAACCCCCAGACCGTGTGGGGTTTGGGGCAGTATTTCGGGGCACATGTATCAAACTGTTCGATCACAAATTCATCATTCAGGCGCGTCACGCCGTTATGACCGAACAACCGCCAAGTCATAGCGATGTTGGTGGCGTCCGGCACGGCGGCAAACAGATCATCCAGCGTGCCATTGCCGGTGCGCACGTTCATGAATTCATCAACGTCGATGTGAATGATCCAATCGGCATTCTGGATCACCGGTTCCTTGAGCGCGCGGTTCAACGCGAATTGCTGGGGCGAATTGCCTTTCCAATCGTCGTTGTTTCGATGGTGTAGGATGCCCATGTCCTGCAAACGACCCAACACCTCGTCGGTGCCATCGGTGCAACCGTTGGTGTAAATCAGGAAATTATCGACCCCCATCGCACGGTGATAGGCGATCCATTCGATGATATAGGGGGCTTCGTTCTTCATGCAGCCGACAATGACATTGCCCGATGATCCGGGTTTTAGTTTTCGCGCGGGCATGGGGGTATAGGCCGCGCCCATTTCTTCCTCGTTTACCGCGCCCAGATTGTTGTGTGGTTTGAACTGCGTCGACAATACCATCTGGTGGTTGATCTTAACGCGGTTAAGCAACCGTGTGTTCGCGGCTTTTTCCTCGGCGGTTTCCGCGCCGTCCATCAATAGATCATCAAATTTGGCGGACGCCTTTTTGACCGATGCGGCCTCGGCACGTTTTTCTGCGATGGGTGTGGAATCTGCACGAATACGGTGACCAAAGGCAGCCAAATATTGCGTGGCGCGAAAGCCTAACTTTGGGTCGGCCTCTTGCCACGGCTCTAGGGGGGCATCTGGTTTCAAAACCGCTATCAAATCAGGAAAAGTCTTAACCAGTGCAGCATTGTCTTTCTTGAAATGATCCGACACAGCCGAAAGGCTGCCCGCCTCAAGAGCGCTATCATCGATGCGAAACCCGCCATACATCTGTTGCCACAGATCACGCGGACATAAGATATCACGCGCCTGCATGTACTTGATCAACACATCGTTAAATTGACGCATCCGGGTCAGCCATGCGGCGGGGCGGGGGGGGTGAATGTTGTCAGGGTCAACCTTGCCCAGACCAGAGTTGAGCCCCAGCACATGTGCCAGTTCATCAACGCCATTCTCTGACGCAAGATGCCCCATATCAAGCGGGCGCAGGGTGACGTTGCCTTTACCAAAAGCATCTTGCCACAGGCCTAGCATATGTTTGTAGTCCAGCCAGAATGGCGGATGTTGAATATCGTTAAACAATCCAAAGAAGGGTTCATTCTGGCCGCGTTGCGCCAATGCGCCTTGCCACCAGTCCTTTTCGCCCGCCAGTTCAATTTCGCGCGTCAAAGAATCGCGGCGCCCTTCAATCACAGCGTAGGTGTAATGCTGCACCAAAAGCCGCGCTTGTTCGTCTATGTGGGCGACGATTTGAATGTCGTCGAAATGCGGGGCCAGCAACGCTTTGAGGCGGGCCAATTCTTTGGGTTGTGACAACAGATTACCGAGCTGGGCTGCACTGACGACCAGATGATCTGCTTTGACTTCCTCTAATTCTTTGGGGATCAGCGTTTCAAATTCGCTGGTCAACGTGCGCTGTACCAGCGGGCTGTCCATGCCGCGTTTAAAGCGCAAGACACCAATTTCATCTGGTTCCGCGCAGGCCGCATAGAGGCGGACGTGGTTCCAGTCCGGCGCGTGTATGCCTTGCTTGAGCAGGGGGGCCGATTTCTGTTTCAACAGGTTGCGGAACCGGGCACAGGCAGCCTCTGTCGGGCCAATAAGAAGGGTCAGCCGCATTTATTCCACCTTTTCCACATCTGCGGGCGTCCCAATGTTGCTTTGGCCCCACCACGGCAGATCAATCGCCAGATAGCTGGCGATTTTGCCCTGCGCATCCGTATCTTCAATGTCGTATTCCAAGAAGTTATCGCAGCCTTTAAAGACCCGGCGACAAAATTTGAAATGACCCTCAAGCCAGCGCGCAAGTTCATGTTCTTCTGATCCAAATCCACGTGGCAGGCCGGGTATGTCAGCCATCGGCAAGCGGCGTTTGCCCAGATTGTTCCAGCGCATCATGCTGTTGGCGGTTTTGCCGGGGTCGCGATAGGTCATCAGAAATTTGACATCTGGATGGTGATCCATGATCGCGGACAAAAGCCCAAAGTCGGTCTGCGGCCACAGAGAACGGTCATGGCGCACCGCGCTCATTTCGTTGATCATGTCAAATTCATCGAGGCGGGCGAGGGGATCACCGCTGTCGAAGTAGTCCGCATAGATAATCTTACCGACATGTTCGCCGGTGATCTCGCTGTTTGTAGATTGTCCGCGCCTGATTTTCCAGTCTGCGACTGTCAATCCCGCCTGACGTAATGCGTCGGTCAGGGTCGTCGTGCCGGTCTTGGGCAGGCCAAGGTTCACGATGCGCAAACGGGTCATAACGCACCTATCTCTTCGATAATCGCGGCCTCATTGGCGGCATAGGGGCTTGCGTTGCGCAGTTGCACCTGCATGTCGCGATAGCTTTCTTGGGCCAGTAATGCGTCACGTTTGGCCTTGTGCAATTCAACGGCTTGGGCGTGTAATTCGCCCACGCCCGGTAATGCTTTCAACCGATCCATCTCTACCTTCAACGCATCGGCGTAGCGCAGAATACTATCATCCAGATACGCGGCATCATTGCGTTCGCGCCAATAGGTGTCGTCGAATGCGCGGTGTTCGCGGTTCACATCACCCCGGTCATTTTTGACCAAGTAACTATCGAGCGACCGTAATGCGTAGTGGTTCAACGTCGCAAACGTGCGCGCGCCACGGGCTGGAAAGGCCCGAATACGGCGTTTGTTGGCACAGCGGCGAAACGGGGCAGGGACCATGCGGCCAGACCCATCCGTCCAGGCGGGCTTTTCCTTTTCATCATCATGAAACGGGCGATGCGCGCCGTAATAATCCAGCGGGAAATCACCACGCACAAGGCTTTTGACCTCAATCGCCGTGTCTGAACACCAGATGTCAGGGTTATGGCTGTGCAAGAACTGGCTGATCACGGGTTTGTCTTGGTATTCTTCAATGCCGCCGCTGGCGAAGAATTGAAAGGTAATCGAAATCGCCTTGGGGTTCTGGCAAGCATCGATGAGGGCGGGAATGGTATGATCACCGACATGAATGTTCAAAAACTCATCCACATCAGCAACCCAGACCCAATCGGCCTCTTTGATCAGCGGATGACGCCGTGCGGCCTTGAGCGCTTGCATCTGGTAATTGCGATTGGTCGCGGGGTTGGGCAGGTGCGCGACAACGCCGTGTTCTTCCAATTTGTCGAGCAAAGTATCCGTCGCATCAGAACAATCGTTGGAATAGAACAGGAAATCCGTCACGCCTATAACGCGATGAAAGGCGATCCATTCCAACAGGAACGGCCCTTCGTTTTTCACACAAGTGACTGCCGTGATGCGCATATTATTTCGCACCACCCGTGTTAGGGATGTTGATATTCTGTCTCATGTCCGCCTCTGGGTCCGGGAAACATGCCCCTGTGACCTCTATTATTTCATTAAGATTATGACAGGGTGGCAGAATCACGTCAATCACGCAGACGCGCGGGCTGATGAGCGTGACATATCGGCAAATCCTTGCCTTGACGTCCGGCTGTGCAAATGCACCTTTGCAGGGTGAGGGGACATTCAATGAGCGATATTTCCAGTATTGATGGTGTGCAGCAGATGTTGAGCAATCAAGGCTACATCTGTGGTCGTGCGCTTGGCACGGTGGTGTTTTTGGGCCTCAAATTGGGACGTCCGTTGTTTTTAGAAGGCGAGGCAGGCGTTGGTAAGACCGAGATCGCCAAGGCGCTGGCTGCGGGCCTCAATCGCCGCCTGATCCGCTTGCAGTGTTACGAAGGGCTTGATGCATCATCCGCCGTGTATGAATGGAATTTCCCGGCGCAAATGGTGGCGATCCGCACAGCCGAAGCAGCGGGGGATGCGAAGGCAGCTGACCTGAATACGCAACTTTTCAGCGATGATTTTCTCATTGAGCGCCCCTTGTTGCAAGCGATGCGCCCGGATGAAAACGGCGCGCCGATCTTGTTGATTGATGAACTTGACCGCACAGACGCCCCGTTTGAAGCATTCTTGCTTGAAGCGCTGAGTGATTTTCAAGTGACGATCCCGGAACTGGGTACCATCAAGGCACCCGAACCGCCGATTGTGATCCTGACCTCAAACCGTACCCGCGAAGTGCATGACGCGCTGAAACGCCGTTGCCTCTACCATTGGGTGGATTACCCCGACTTTGATCGCGAGATGGAAATTCTAAGTGCTCGTGCCCCCGAGGCGTCTGAGAACTTGAGCCGTGAGGTGGTAGCGTTCGTTCAGCACTTACGCACTGAAGACCTTTTCAAAAAACCCGGTGTCGCAGAAACCATCGACTGGGCGAAATGTCTACTGGCACTTGATGTGATCACGCTGAGCCCCGAAGTTATCGCGGACACGCTGGGCGCAATCCTGAAATACCAAGACGATATCTCCAAATTACATGGATCAGAGGCCAAACGCATTCTGGATCAAGCCAAAGCATCGCTTGCCCCGCAATGACATTCTTTTTGGCCCAAAATATCCCGGGAGGTTTGGAGGGCAGAGCCCTTCAATCAGCCATTTATGGCTGAACACATCCCCCTCGAACTTCCCGATGATCCGAAACTGACCTCAAACATCACACACTTTGCCCGTGCCTTGCGCCGCGCGGGCCTGCCCATTGGGCCGGGGCGTGTCATTGACGCCATTCGCGCAGTTGAGGCGGCAGGGTTCAGCAACAAGCGTGACTTTTACTGGACATTGCACGCGTGTTTTGTGAACCGCCCCGAACACCGTACCGTTTTTGCGCAACTGTTTCGCCTTTATTGGCGCGATCCACGATACCTTGAACATATGATGGCAGCGATGTTGCCCGCCATTCGTGGTGTTCAAGAGGATCGCCCGGCACAGGCAGCAGAAAAGCGTGCGGCAGAGGCTTTGCTGGACGGGGCTGAGGGACCAGAGCAAGATCAGGAAGAACCGCGCGAAGAAGACGCGCTGATTGAGGTCGATGCGAGTCTGACCATGTCGGCGGCGGAACGGTTGCGGACGCTGGATTTTGAGCAAATGAGCCTTGCTGAGATGGCCGAGGCAAAGCGCATGCTGGCGCGGTTGGCTTTGCCAGTGAAGCCGCTGCCGTCGCGGCGGGGCATGCGCGCAAACCAAGGGCGTATTGATGCGGCGCGCACATTACGCAATGCGCTGCGCAAGGGCGGTGAAATGCATCGTCTTGCCTTCAGAACGCCGCGTCCGCGTTATCCTAATCTCGTGGTACTCTGCGATATTTCGGGATCAATGAGCCAGTATAGTCGGGTGATCTTGCATTTCTTGCACGCGGTTTCAAACGCCAAGGGGGCAGGCTGGGCACAGGTGCATGCGTTTACCTTTGGGACACGGTTGACCAATATCACCCGCCATCTGGCGACGCGCGATGTGGATGCTGCATTGGCCGCTGCGGGGGCAGAGGCGCAGGATTGGGAAGGTGGCACACGCATTGGGGCCAGTATCGAAGCGTTCAACCGTGATTGGTCACGCCGGGTCATGGGGCAGGGCGCGGTGGTGTTACTGATCACCGACGGGCTGGACCGTGACGCGCCCGACGACCTTGCACGCCACATGCAGCGGCTCAACCTGACCGCGCGGCGCTTGATCTGGCTAAACCCGCTGCTGCGTTGGGACGGCTTTGCGCCCAAAGCGGCTGGTATCCGCGCGATGTTGCCGCATGTGGACAGCTTTCGCGCGGGGCATTCGATTGCCTCGCTTGAGGAATTAGCCACCGTCATTTCCAAACCCGATGATGTGGGTGAAAAAGCCCGTTTGATGGCAGCTGTAGATCTTTAGGCGAAAGTCTCGGCAAAAGTGTTGCGATAGGTTTGTGACAACTCGGTCAAAGGTGCAGAAACGCCCCCAAAGCTAACCTGATCGCCCCCAAAAGTGCCGACTGCTGTCAGCGGAACACCTGCCGTATTTGCCGCAGTCATCAGCGCTTCGGCCTGATCAAAGTTGCAGGCGATCAAGTAGCGCGCCTGATCTTCGCTAAACAGCGTTGGTGTGTCTGATGTATCCAATGTGACGCCAACGCCTGATTTTTCGGCCAATTCAAACGCCGCCAAAGCCAAGCCACCGTCGCTAAGGTCAGTACAGGCTTTGATCATCTCGCGGTTGGCACGGATGAAATCACCATGCGCGCGCTCTGCATCCAAATCGACATGCGGCGCGTCCCCTTCGATGCGGCCAAACACCTGCGACAAGAGGGCGGATTGCCCAAGATGGCCGAGGGTTTCACCCAATACCAAGGCGACATGACCTTCGCGGACCTCGGTGCCGATGATGTCGTCGGTATGATCCAGCAGACCCACGGCACCAATGGTGGGGGTCGGCAAGATACCGGTGCCGTCGGTTTCATTGTAAAGGGACACGTTGCCCGACACGATGGGCATGTCCAGCGCTGTAACCGCTTCGCCAATACCTTTGATTGCGCCGACAAACTGGCCCATGATTTCGGGTTTTTCAGGATTGCCAAAATTCATGTTGTCGGTGGTGGCAAGCGGGCGTGCGCCGACCGCGCAGAGGTTGCGATAGGCTTCGGCGACCGCCTGTTTGCCACCCTCAAAAGGGTTGGCTTTGACATAGCGCGGGGTCACGTCTGAGGTGAAGGCAATCGCCTTGTCGGTGCCATGCACACGGATGATTCCCGACCCTAGGCCCGGCACGCGGGCGCTGTCGCCCATGACCATGGTGTCATATTGTTCATAGACCCATGCTTTGGACGCATAGTTCGGGTGCGAAATCAAAGCGCGCAGCCCGTCAATGGGGTCGATGCCGGGCACATCTGAGAGCGGTTCAGCGGCAGGGGTTTCGACCCATGGGCGGTCATATTCTGGCGCGGTACTGGCCAGTTTTGACAGCGGCAGGTCGGCTTTGACTTCGCCGTTGTGGACAATCAGGAATCGATCTTCGGCCAGCGTTTCACCAACGATGGCAAAATCGAGATCCCATTTTTCGAACACCGCACGGGCTTCGGCCTCAAGTTCGGGCTTGAGGACCATCAACATGCGTTCCTGAGACTCTGACAGCATCATTTCATAGGCGGTCATGTTGAGTTCGCGCTGCGGCACGTTTTCGAGGTCAAGGCGCACGCCAAGGCCGCCTTTGTCGCCCATTTCAACAGCCGAACAGGTGAGGCCAGCAGCGCCCATGTCTTGGATCGAAATCACGGCACCGGTTGCCATCAGCTCAAGCGTGGCTTCCATCAGGCGCTTTTCGGTGAAAGGGTCACCAACCTGAACTGTTGGGCGCTTTTCCTCAATCGTGTCGTCAAATTCAGCGGACGCCATGGTGGCACCGCCAACACCGTCGCGGCCTGTTTTTGCACCCAGATAGACCACGGGCATCCCAACGCCGGACGCGGCAGAATAGAAAATCTTATCCGTATCCGCGAGGCCCGCCGCAAAGGCATTCACCAAGCAGTTGCCGTCATAAGCTGCGTCAAAGCGGACTTCACCACCGACCGTTGGCACGCCAAAGCAATTGCCGTATCCGCCAACGCCTGCGACCACGCCATGCACCAACTGGCGGGTTTTTGGGTGATCGGGGCGACCAAAGCTAAGCGCGTTCATTGCCGCAATGGGACGTGCGCCCATGGTAAAGACATCGCGCAGGATGCCGCCCACGCCTGTCGCGGCCCCTTGGTAGGGTTCGATGTAGGAGGGGTGATTGTGGCTTTCCATCTTGAACACCAGCGCTTGACCGTCGCCGATATCAACGATGCCTGCGTTTTCGCCGGGTCCACAGATGACTTGGGGGCCTTCCGTTGGCAAGGTGCGCAGCCATTTCTTGGACGACTTATAGGAACAATGTTCGTTCCACATCGCCGAGAAAATACCCATTTCGGTATAATTCGGCTCACGTCCCAAGATGCTTTGCACTTCGGCGTATTCATCGGGGGTAAAGCCATGGGCTTTGATGATCTCTGGTGTGATGGCAGGTTCGGTCATGGCGCAAATTCCCCGGTGGCAGATATGCGGCCTGTCTTAGATGAATGGTTCAAGGGGGAAAAGGGCAAAGGCGCGGCTGTGTGCAGTGTTTGTGACCTGCAAGGCTGTCAGCCGCCCAATTGGGTGCGCATGGCTTGATAGATGACCGCCGTGGCGACATTGGCAAGGTTCAGGGACCTCACACGTGTATCAAGCATCGGCAAATTGAACGTGCGGTCTTGCATGCCATCCAAGATCGCGCGGGGCAGGCCAGCGGATTCACAGCCAAAAACCAAATAGCCATCGGGATCATAGTCTGGTGCGTAAAAGCTCTGTGCGCCGTGTTCTTCAAAGAAACACAGGCTGTCGCGGGGCGGGTTTCGATTATCGAGAAAATCTTGCCAGCTGTCGTATTCGCTGAGATCAATATGTTTCCAATAATCCGTACCGGCCCGGCGGACCGATTTTTCATCCAAAGAAAACCCGTAGGGCTTGATCAGGATCAGTTCGAGGTTGAGCGCGACACATGTTCGCCCAATCGCCCCGGTGTTGTAAGGAATTTCAGGTGTCACCAAGACCATTTTCATGCGCGGATCAGACATAAGATGTGTTGGCTTTCTAAGTCAGGAGCGCAGTTTCGGCCCGTTGTTTTGGGCCTGTTAGCGCAACATAGGTGGCGTCACAACGGTGACGCATCGCTAAGTCTGGCACTCTACTGCTTTTCTGGTGGGGTTTCCTCTAACTGTTGTTGTGCTGCTTGTGTCGCCGCCGCAGAGATCGCGGCCTGATCTTCCTTGGTCAGGGTCTGCCCCTTTTCCATGCTCGGCAGTGCCACGCGCACCTCGCGGCGGGCAAATTCAATCCCATTTTCGGCAAAGGCCGCATTCACACGGTTAAAGATTTCCTTGCGGATCATGAATTGCTTTCCGGGTTTGGCCATGAACTTGCCCCGGATCACCATGCCCACATCGTCAATTTCCAACACACCTTGAGATTTGAAAGGTTGCAAGAAATCACCTTCAAATTCTGGCACCTCCAGCATGTCCTGTCCGATCTTTTTGAATATCTTTTTGACCTTATTGGGGTCGGTGTTGAACGGCACAGTAAAGCGCAGCTTCATGATCACCCAATCCCGGCTGAAATTGGTGATTTTTGGAATTTCGCCATAAGGTATCGTGTGCACAGGCCCCTTGTGGTGGCGCAGTTGCATGGAGCGGATTGAGATTTTCTCGACCGTGCCCATCGTGCCCTCAACGGTCACATATTCGCCTGTGCGAAAGGCATCATCGACCAAAAAGAAGATGCCCGAAACAACATCTGTGACCAGCTTTTGCGCACCAAACCCAATTGCCAAGCCGACGATGCCAGCACCCGCAAGCAAGGGCGTGGTATCTATGCCGACATTTGTGAGGGCAAGCAGCAAGAACAGCACGATAATAGCGGCCCGTGCCACGCCCAAGATCAGGGGCAGTACTGTGGACAGGCGTGATCCACCCGCGCCACCGCCATCGCCGCCCACTTCTTCGCTGTCAGGATCAAAGCCAGAGGCGGTTTGCTCTGCGGCGAGCTTGCGGTTGATATAGAGCGAGACCGCTTCGTAGACCAAATATCCAAACGACATGATAAACAAGAAATCCATCATCGCTGAAGCAAATCGCGCACCAACACCTGCCGTGGCGATTGAGGTTGGCGTCACGCCCCAGAACTGGCCGATGGCAATGATAACCATGCCAAAGACAACGATCCGGCCAATGCGGATGTAGGACCGTTTTGCAGAGCGATATGCACGTTCTGCGACAGGGCCTTCTCCGGTCATAGGGGGCGACAGGTGCCGCACCAATCCACGAATGAGCGTATCCATGGCAGGGGCAAAAATGAGCAAGGCCATGGTTTTGTAGTGCGGTGCAGATTGCAGCAGCTCAAAATTGCCATAGCTGACCACGATGTTAATGACCCACCACACTACAATCGTGACAACAATCGCAAAATAAGGGAATGCGCGCGCGATGCGGTCCTCATTTGGGGTGGCGTCTGGATCACTGCCACGCATCATATCAGTGCCGGCCTGCCGGTAGGTCCATAGCAACCAAATCAGATAGAGGTGCATGCCGAGGTTCAGCCAAAAGCCCAAGCGGGTTTCACCAAGGGGCACGCCGTTCATTGCATTGAATATCTGGATGGCACCAGAAAACCCAAGCAACATACCAATCCAGAACTGATGGAAACACATGGCTCGTGCGGTTGGGCTGTCGACATTCAGGAGGCGGTATTCGGGGTTCATTGGGGCAAAGAGGAAAAAGGAAACCGCCAACAAGAGGCGCGGGAAAACGATGAGGTAGCCGCCAATCAAGGATATCAGCGGTAAGATGTGATCTGGTAAGATCAGATTGCCGAGCGTGCGTGACACCACAAGGAAGATCAGCACTGACACCACCTGAGTGGTCAGGCGCTGCGCCAGCAGTTGCAGTACTTCGCGCAGTTTCATGTTGTCGGGGTCAGAAGGGGGAAGAATACGCCAGTTGCTGGTCAGCCGACGAAATGCGAATTCAGCTAGGAAACCCACGCCGAAGACCACGATCATATAGCCAAACAAGGTCAACAGGCCGGTAACGCCCCCGATGTTTTCAAAGAAGTTCGAAAATGCACGGGCCTGACCTGAAAATAGGTCACCCAGCAGCTTGATGGGCACGGTCACAGACGCCAAAGCGCCGGTGGTCGCGTGGTAAAAGAACTCTGACATACCTGATTTTGTGGCTGGCGTTGCCGTGTTGGCTTGGGTTTCAAGTTGGTCAAGCAACAAGGCGCGCACCTGCGCATCTGAGAGGCGCGAAATCAGCGCGTTGGCTGTATCAGTTGTCAGCGGATCAGGCAAAGTTGGGGTTGCTTCTGCTGTGGGGGCGGATCCAAGCGTAAGCTGTGCCTGTCCCGGTTGTGCCCACATGATCAAGAGTGTGACGCATAGCACTGCCGCAGCACATAAGCTGTTGTGTAATCTGGCCATGCTTCCCCCCGGTATTGGCTGTTTGCACAGCAGAGCGACTAGCGCCTAGCGATACAAGAGAAAAAGAGGGATTGGCAAAAAAAAGGCCGAGCACGAAGCTCGGCCGAAGTCCAACAGGGAGGTATGAAGCGACGCGCCGAAGCGGTCAATCTTCATAGTGGCTAATTAGGCAGCAGTGGTGCACCGATCAAGGCAGATTCTAAGATTTGAGCGCAAAGCCGATATGCATTTAACGCATAGCTTAGTTGTTTTCCTTTTCCCGCAACTGCTTACGGTATGTAATGATCTCATCCTGAACGAAGTCTTTGAACGCGGAAACCCGCTTGGATTGACGTAATTCTTCTGGGTAGGCCAGAAAAACAGGCACATCTGCCGACTCAGTGTCTGGTAGTACCTGCACAAGATCAGGAAAATCTTGGGTGACGTAGTCAGGCAAAACGCCGATTCCTAGGTCGTGCAGTACGCCTTGGAGAACCCCAAAGTAGTTATTCACTGTCAGTAAAGAACGCACATCATTCATCATCAAAAGCTGAACAAGGCTTTGTCCTGCGCCGACCTGGTCACTGTTGGTATTTTGGCAAATCAGACGGTGATCTGACATATCTTCAAGTCGCTTTGGTGTGCCGTTTGCTGCCAGATATTTGGGGCTGGCATAAAGGCACATGCGCACGGTCATGAGGCGTTTGCGGATCAAATCAGCCTGCGAGGGTTCTTTCATGCGGATCGCAACGTCGGCCTCGCGCATTGGCAGGTCCAAGACGCGTTCTTCGAGCATTAGATCGACTTTGAGGTCGGGATATTTTTCGTACAGTTTTGGCAGGCGCGGGGCCAGCCAAAGGGTGCCAAAGCCTGTTGTCGTGGTGACGCGCAATTCGCCAAACACTTCTTCTTCGCTGTCGCGGATGCGCGCCGCAGCTGTATCAAGGCGTTTGGTCATCGCATTGGTGGCGTCAAACAGCAATTCGCCCTGTTCTGTCAGGATCAATCCACGGGCGTGTCGGTGAAAGAGGTTGGTGTTCAACTGTTCCTCTAGCCCACGAATTTGGCGCGACACTGCGGATTGTGACAGATTCAACTTGTCACCCGCATGTGTCAGGCTGCCGACATCGGCAACCGCGTGGAAAATTCTGAGTTTATCCCAATCCATCGATCTAAACTTTCATTGGTTGGCTGCGTCATATCGCACTTACGTGGCAAATACACGGGGGTATCGGGGAAGTTACGGGGAGTTTCTGCTAAAATATTGCTATACAGGTCAGTAATTGTGACCTATATTGCGTTTAATCATGCAACTATGATGCGACCCCAGGGGAGGCCACCATGACCGTGCAAAAAATTTCATTGAATGACCGCTTTGATTTGGACAAATCACCCGTCTTGTTGAACGGCACACAGGCGCTGGTGCGCATGATGATGATGCAGGCCGCCCGAGATAAGGCGGCAGGGTTGAACACAGCTGGGTATGTCACGGGGTATCGCGGATCACCTTTGGGTGCCGTTGATTTGCAGATGAGCAAGGCTGAAAAGCAGCTCACGCAACATAATGTTAAATTTCACCCCGGTCTGAACGAAGACCTTGCTGCCACAGCACTTTGGGGTGCCCAGCAAGCAGAACTGCGCGGCGAGGGTAAATACGATGGTGTGTTTGGTTTGTGGTACGGCAAAGGGCCGGGGGTGGATCGTTCTGGTGACGTGATGCGTCATGCCAACATGGCGGGGACATCTGCGCATGGCGGCGTTTTGATGGCGATGGGGGATGACCACACTGGTGAATCCTCAACCGTGTTGCATCAATCCGAATGGGCGATGGTGGATGCCTATATGCCTGTGGTCAGCCCGGCGGGCGTGCAGGAAATCCTTGATTACGGTATCTATGGCTGGGCGTTGTCGCGGTATTCCGGCCTGTGGGTTGGTCTCAAGACGATGAAAGACACGGTTGAGGCCACATCGGTGGTGGACGGTGATCCAAACCGAATGAAACTGGTGATGCCAGAGTTCGATATGCCGACGGGTGGTCTAAACATCCGCCTAGGCGATACGCCGCATCAGCAAGAGGCGCGGATGATCGATTATAAACGCTATGCTGCTGAAGCGTTCAGTCATGCTAATAAGATGGATCAGCGCAAGTGGGGCAAACGCGGGGCCAAGATTGGCTTCGTGGCGGCGGGCAAGAACTGGCTTGATCTGATCCACGCGATGAGCCTGCTGAACATTGATGAAAAAGAGGCAGAGCGCCTTGGTCTTACGCTGTATAAGGTGGGGCAGACCTTTCCGCTGGATATGGAAGGGTTCCATGATTGGGCGGATGGCCTTGATCTGGTTGTGGTGGTTGAGGAAAAGCGCAAGCTGATCGAGGTGCAGATCAAAGAGGCGCTGTTTAATGACGCACATCGTCGTGTTTATGGTTGGCACAAAAGCGGTGCTGGCATGGAGCACGGTGAGGAATTGTTCCCAACGCGTGGGGCGCTGGACCCAATTTTAATCGCTGAGAAACTGGGTGGTATCCTGCTGGAAGAAGGCCGTGACACGGATGGTATTCGCGCAGGGTTAGAGGCGTTAAGTGATGCGCGCCGTGCCGACAATGCCGAAGATATCGCCGCGCGGGTGCCGTATTTTTGTTCGGGCTGTCCGCATAATTCATCGACCAAAGTGCCTGAAGGATCACGCGCTTATGCGGGGATTGGCTGTCACTATATGGTGCAATGGATGGACCGCGAAACAACTGGATTTACCCATATGGGCGGTGAAGGGGCCAATTGGATTGGCGAAGCACCATTTTCCAACACCAAACATGTGTTCCAGAATTTAGGCGATGGCACCTATAACCACTCTGGTATTCAGGCGATCCGGGCTGCAATCGCTGCGGGCACCAATATTACTTATAAAATCCTATATAATGATGCGGTTGCCATGACGGGTGGGCAGCACAACGAGGGCGACTTGGATGCGTATCGCATTGTGGATGAGCTAAAAGCGATGGGGGTCAAACATATCGCTGTGGTTTATGATGAAAAAGAAGATGTCGATCTTGGCCGCTTTAAAGGTGTTGAAACGCATGAACGGGCTGCGATGCCCGTTGTGCAAGACACCTACCGTACGCACGAAGGTGTCAGTGCGATTGTCTATATTCAGACCTGTGCCGCTGAAAAACGCCGTCGTCGTAAGCGCGGGCTGTTCCCGGACCCGGACAAACGTGTGTTCATCAACGAAGATGTCTGTGAGGGTTGCGGCGATTGTGGGGTGCAATCCAATTGCGTTTCGCTTGTGCCGAATGAAACGGAACTGGGCCGTAAGCGCGCGATTGATCAATCCTCCTGCAACAAGGATTTTTCCTGTGTCAAAGGGTTCTGCCCATCCTTCGTGACGCTTGAAGGTGCGAAAGTGCGCAAGGACCCGACAACGGACATCACCATTCCTGATCTGCCGATGCCGAACCTGCCGACGATCAAAGGCACCTTTAATGTCGTGATCACAGGTGTTGGTGGCACGGGCGTTGTGACCATCGGGGCGTTGCTGGCGCAAGCGGCACAGCTGGACGGTAAGGGCGCGGGCATGATGGAAATGGCGGGCCTCGCGCAAAAGGGTGGTGCTGTGCATATCCACTGTCGTTTGGCCGAAAAGCCCGAGGACATCAGCGCCATTCGTGTCGCCACAGGAGAGGCGGATGCTTTGATAGGCGGCGATCTGGTGGTGTCTGCGGGGAACAAGACGCTGGGCCTGACCAAACAGGGGCGTACCGGGGCTGTTGTGAACGCGCATCAGATTGTCACGGGCGAATTCACCCGTGATACCGAATTCAAGCTGCCTTATGATCGTCTGACCCTCGCGCTTGAGGCGCGGTTAAAAGACCAATTGGTGATGTTTGATGCTTCTGATCTGGCCAAAGCGGCGCTGGGCGATTCCATTTATTCAAACATGATGATCTTTGGTGCGGCGTGGCAGCAAGGGTTACTCCCGCTGACTCTTGAAAGTCTGCAAGAAGCCATCCGTTTGAACGGCGCGGCAGTTGATCGGAACCTACGGGCCTTTGAAATCGGGCGCTGGGCGGCGCTATATCCGCAAGAGGCCGCAAAGGTCAGCACACCCAATGTCGTTGCTTTGCCCAAAACCTTGGAAGAAAAGATCGCCTTTCGCGTCGCGCATCTCAAGGCTTATCAAGGCAAACGATTGGCAAAACGTTATACCAAATTGCTGGGCACGATACCGGATGAGGCAACTAAGGCCGCTGTTATGCAAGGCTATCACAAGGTATTGAGCTATAAGGATGAATACGAAGTTGCCCGGCTTTTGCTGAGCAGTCGTGACAAGGCGCGCGCCGAGTTTGATGGCGATTTCAAGATGACCTTTCATATGGCCCCGCCGATCATCTCAAAGATGGGTCCGGATGGGCGACCGATGAAGCGGGAATTTGGCGATTGGTTGGAAACGCCACTGCGTAACATGGCGCGGCTCAAGTTTTTGCGTGGCACACCGTTTGATCCATTTGGCTATACTGCTGAGCGTAAAATGGAACGGGCGCTGATCAAACAATACGAGGCTGATATGGCTGAGGTTTTGCCAAAACTCACAGATCAAACCCGCGATGCGATTGTCGCACTGGCCGAATTACCGCTGCAAATTCGCGGTTTTGGCCCTGTGAAACATGCAAACGAAGCCAAAGCCGCCAAGCGCCGTGAGGAATTGTTAAGCGTGATCAGGGCAGGTGGGAGCGCAACTGCGAAGGCGGCGGAGTAACCCCGTTTAACCACAGTCGGCAAAAGATCGTATCGTCCGGTGGATTCTCGGCGCAAAACAACTTATGCGCTTTCCCCGGATGATGGCGCATGCTTTGATAGGTTAAACGATTTAGAGGCCTCGTTGCAGCAGGTAGGGAACAACAATGGCAGTTGGGATTTTTGACAGCGGTTTGGGTGGTTTGACCATTTTGGACGCGGTTCAAGCGCGCCTGCCAGATGTTGAGTTTGCCTATCTCGCGGACAGCGCCAATGCGCCCTATGGGGTGCGTTCAGCGGATGATATTTACGATCTGACATGTGCCGCCACACAGCGTTTGTTTGATGAGGGCTGTGATCTGGTTGTATTGGCCTGCAACACGGCCTCTGCTGCGGCACTGCGCCGGATGCAAGAAGGCTGGGTGCCCGAAGGCAAACGGGTTTTGGGCGTCTTTGTCCCGTTGATTGAGGCGATGACCGAACGTCAGTGGGGCGACAATTCACCGCCCCGCGAGGTGGCGTTGAAACATGTCGCGCTGTTTGCCACACCGGCCACTGTTGCCACTCGGGCTTTTCAGCGCGAATTGGCGTTTCGCGCGATTGGCGTGGATGTTGAGGCACAGGCATGCGGCGGTGTGGTGGATGCCATCGAAGACGGTGATTTCATTCTGGCCGAAGCGCTGGTGCGCAGCCATGTGGACGCGTTGAAACGCAAGATGCCCGAACCACAGGCCGCGATCCTTGGGTGCACACATTACCCCTTAATGCAGGATGCGTTTCGCGATGCGTTGGGCGAGGATGTCAAAGTATTTTCGCAGGCTGATCTGGTGGCAGAATCGCTGGCCGATTACCTGAAACGGCACCCAAAAATGAGCGGCACAGGGCAGGGCGGATTTCTGACCACTGGTGATCCAGCACGCGTCAGCACCCGCGCCACGCAGTTCTTGCGACGACCACTGTCGTTTATCGCTGCTTAACTGCCTAAACTGATATTTTACCGACGGAACACTGACATGACACATAACATCGCGATTTTGGGTGCCTCTGGCTATACGGGCGCTGAATTGATCCGGCTGATTGCTGGGCATTCATCTATGAAAATCAAAGCCTTGGGAGGGAACTCTAAGGCGGGTCAACGCATGGCTGAGGTGTTTCCACATCTGCGCCATTTGGATTTGCCCGATCTGGTCACGATTGATGATATCGATTTTTCCCAGATTGATCTGTGCTTTTGCGCATTGCCGCATAAAACCTCGCAAGAGGTGATCGCGAAACTGCCGCAAGACCTTAAGATTGTTGATCTATCGGCCGATTTTCGGCTGCGTGACCCAGAAGAATATACAAAATGGTACGGCAACAAACATGCCGCCCTCGCGCAGCAAGATGAGGCCGTCTACGGGTTAACCGAGTTTTACCGTGAAGAGATCAAGGCCGCGCGTTTGGTCGCGGGGACGGGGTGCAACGCTGCCACTGGACAATTTGCGCTTAGGCCATTGATATCAAAAGGTGTTATTGACCTTGATGAGATCATTTTGGATCTGAAATGCGCTGTGTCTGGTGCGGGGCGGTCGCTCAAGGAAAACCTGCTGCACGCGGAATTGTCAGAAGGTTATCACGCCTATGCCATTGGCGGCACACATCGCCATTTGGGTGAGTTTGATCAGGAGTTTTCAGCGCTTGCAGGACGCCCTGTTAAGGTGCAATTCACCCCGCATTTGGTGCCTGCAAACCGCGGAATTCTAGCAACCGTTTACGTTAAAGGTGACGCACAAGTCATTCATAATACATTGAAAGATGCCTATGAGGGAGAGCCGTTCATAAAAGTGCTGCCGTTTGGCGAAGCCCCGAGCACGCGTCATATTCGTGGTTCTAACTTTTGCCATGTCGGTGTTGTCGCAGACCGGATTGAAGGGCGCACCATTGTGATTGCTGCCCTAGACAATTTGACAAAAGGGTCCAGCGGGCAGGCGTTGCAGAATGCAAACCTGATGCTAGGCATAGATGAGACAGAGGGGCTGATGATGGCCCCATTGTTCCCATAAGGGATGCGAGGCATATGAAAAGTCTTAAAAAACAAAGGCGTATTCAGATTATCGCTGTGGCCGTTGTCGCTCTGGCGTTGTCCAGTGGGTTAATCGGTTACGCGCTGCGCGATGGTATTAACTATTTTCGCGCGCCCAGCCAAGTCATCGCTGAGCCACCGGGGCCTAGTGAAGTTTTCCGCATTGGTGGTTTGGTCGAAGAAGGCACTTTGGTACGTGGTGAAAGCGAGACAATCCGCTTTAACGTGACCGATGGCGGTGCGACTGTTGTGGCGACATATACAGGGGTTTTGCCTGACCTTTTTGAGGAAGGTCAAGGCATGGTGGGCACGGGTCGTTACATCAACGGCGTCTTTGAAGCCTCTGAAATACTTGCGAAACATGACGAAACCTATATGCCCAAGGAAGTTGTCGACGCGTTGAAAGCGCAAGGCGTGTATCAAGAGCCTGACAGCTAGAACCGTTCGCACCTCCAAACCTGCATTAACCAATTTGCCTCATTCCTTACCGGAATTCAGCGGTAAGGAGCGGTGTGCATGCAGTCGGTCAAAGAGATCGCCACAGAAATTGTGGCGCGTGAAGGTGGGTATGTGAATGATCCGGACGATCCGGGTGGGGCGACGAATTTTGGCGTGACCATTCACACCATGCGCCGCCTTGGGTTGGACCTGACAGGTGACGGGCAGGTGGGCATCGACGATGTGCGCAGCCTGACCCAAGCGCAGGCCGTCGATATCTTTATCACGCATTATTTCGAACGCCCGTTGATCGGCGAACTGCCTGCCGCCCTTCAGGCAACGGTGTTTGACATGTATGTGAATGCAGGCGGCAATGCGGTCAAAATCCTGCAACAGCTTTTGCGCGAGATGGGGTTTGACGTCAGTGTGGACGGGGCGTTGGGGCCACAAAGCCTTAAGGCTGTGCACGACGCCATGCGAAAGGCACCCGGTACTTTTGTCGATGCCTACGGTATTGCGCGGCGGAACTATTATTTTCGTTTGGCAGATCGGCGCGCGGCCAGCCGTAAATATGCGCGCAACCGGGCAGGTGGCAAAGGTGGGTGGATTGTGCGTGCAGAAGAATTCATTGCGCCACAATATCATTTAAGCAAAGCAGCGTTCGAACAGAGGGTTTCAGCATGGGGTTGATCGAAAAAATAATCGGGTTGGTCTTTGGCGGGAACAACAATGTGGTGCGCGAAACCGTTGAGGTGTTTCGCGAAAACGCTGAAGCTGGGGCAGCGCGTGGGACGCAGGTACAGGGGCAGGCCATGGCACAATATGGCGCAGAATTTGCGGTTGTGCGCCAAGGTGGCTTTGATCGCTTCATGGATGGGATAAACCGTTTGCCGCGGCCCATGTTGGCATTGGGGACGCTTGGGTTATTCATATCTGCGATGGTGAATCCATTGTGGTTTTCTGAGCGTATGCAAGGGATTGCGCTGGTTCCAGAGCCACTGTGGTGGCTGTTGGGCGTGATTGTATCGTTCTATTTCGGGGCGCGCCATCAGGTGAAAGCACAGGAATTTCAGCGTCAAATCGTCGGGACAATGGCGCATGTGCCGCAGGTTTTGGAGAATATCAAAACCATTCGTGCGCTGCGGGCCGATAGCATCAAGGCCGCTGACACGGGCAATGATGCGCGCTTGAGCGTGTCTTCGATCATTCCGGGTGCAAACCCTGCGCTTGAAGCATGGCGGCGCGCGGCGGGTTAACTGCGACGCTTTGCTCGCTTTGAGCAGGCAAATCGTGGTGGCGTAGGGGGTAACTGCCCCCTATACTGGTCCCATGATTATTGAATTAGGCCACTTCGCTCTGATCCTCGCTTTTGGCGTCGCCATTGTTCAAATGGTGGTGCCGATGATTGGGGCCTACCGACGCTTGCCCGGCTGGATGGCCGTGGCCGAACCTGCTGCTGGTGCGCAATTTGCACTGACGGCACTGTCGTTTGGTGCGTTGATGTGGGCCTTTATCACTTCTGATTTCAGCCTGCGCTTGGTTGTGGCAAACAGCCATTCGGCGAAACCGCTGCTGTATAAAATCAGCGGCACATGGGGCAATCACGAAGGCTCGATGCTGCTGTGGGTGCTGATTGTTACTTTATTTGGTGCAATGGCTGCGTGGTTTGGCGGGGGCTTGCCCCCCACGTTGCGCGCGCGGGTGTTGTCGGTTCAATCGGCCATCGCCGTGGCGTTCTTTGCCTTTATTCTGTTCACATCAAACCCGTTTTTGCGCCTGGCAACGCCGCCTTTTGACGGCCAAGACCTTAACCCGCTGCTTCAAGACCCCGGTTTGGCGTTTCATCCACCGTTTCTTTACCTTGGCTATGTGGGCCTTAGCATGTCGTTCAGTTTCGCAGTTGCTGCCCTGATCGAAGGGCGCATTGACGCGGCTTGGGGGCGATGGGTGCGCCCATGGACATTGGCGGCATGGATATTCCTGACCATCGGTATCGCTCTTGGCTCTTGGTGGGCCTATTACGAACTGGGTTGGGGCGGTTTCTGGTTCTGGGACCCGGTTGAAAACGCAAGCTTTATGCCGTGGCTGCTGGCGGCAGCCTTGCTGCATTCCGCTATTGTTGTGGAAAAACGTGAAAGCCTGAAAAGCTGGACGATTCTGCTGGCGATCCTCGCCTTTGGTTTCTCGTTGATCGGAACGTTCATTGTGCGCTCTGGCTTGCTGACCTCGGTACATGCCTTTGCAAATGACCCTGAACGCGGTGTGTTCATTTTGATGATCATGGCGGTCTTTATGGGTGGCGCGTTGATCCTGTTTGCCTTGCGCGCAGGTGCGATGGAAGCCAAGGGCGTCTTTGGTCTGGTCAGTCGCGAATCTGCACTGGTGGTGAATAACCTGTTGCTTGCCGTTGCGTGTTTCGTGGTCTTTGTTGGGACCATGTGGCCCTTGCTGGCTGAGATGTTTTTTGACCGTAAACTCAGTGTAGGACCACCGTTCTTTAATGCGGCCTTTACACCGTTCATGGTGGCGCTGGGGGTGGTCATGCCAATTGGCAGTGTAATGCCGTGGAAACGTGCGCGTATCCGTGCGGCCTTGTGGCCTTTGCGCTATGTGTTTGTGTTGGCACTGGCACTGGCGGGCCTTGCCTTTGCCATGCAAACCGGGCGCAGCATGTTAGGGCCGATAGGCCTGTTTCTGGGTGCTTGGCTGATCATGGGCACGGGTGTTGAATTGATGCTGCGCACGGGGCGCGGGTCAAACAAATTGCAACGTCTACGTCGTTTGCCACGTGCCGATTGGGGCAAGGCAACGGCGCATGCCGGATTGGGTGTGACCATCGCCGGGGTCGCTGGCCTGACCGCGTGGAGCGTGGATGACATCCGCGTGGCGCAGATTGATCAGCCCTTTGATGTCGGTGCCTATACACTGACCCTGACGGGTGTTGAGGATGTGCGCGGGCCGAACTACCTGTCAACGATGGGGCAGGTGACCTTGGCCCAAGATGGACATGAGATCGCCCAGCTGAAACCAGAAAAGCGGTTCTACCCGGTCGCACAGATGCCGACGACCGAGGCCGCGATTGATTATAATCTGCTGCGTGATGTCTATGTGGTGATTGGCGACAAACAAAACGGTGGCGGCTGGGCCGTGCGTACCTATGTGAAGCCGCTGACCAACTGGATCTGGATTGGCTGTGCGATGATGGCTTTGGGTGGCTTGCTGAGCCTGACGGATCGCCGGTTCCGGGTTGCTGCTGGCAATCGCAACAAGGCCCAAGCGGTGCCCGCCGAATGATCCGCCTTCTGTTGATTTTGATGTTGTTGTCCAGCCCCGCGATGGCGGTTGAACCTGACGAAGTGTTAAGCAACCCGGCCCTGGAGGCGCGTGCGCGTGAGGTGTCAAAAGGATTGCGTTGTCTGGTCTGTCGCAACGAAAGCATCGATGAAAGCAACGCCAGCCTTGCCCGCGACTTGCGGCTGTTGTTGCGCGAACGGTTGGTTGCGGGGGACAGTGACCAGCAAGCGGTTGATTTTATCGTTGCGCGATACGGTGAATATGTCCTGCTGAAACCAGATACGCGCGGCGCGAATTGGTTGCTTTGGGCTGCTGGGCCGTTGATGTTGTTGATGGCTGGTGGTGTGGGGCTTGCTTATTTGCGCGCGCGCTCAAAAGCTGGAAGCGACGGCGAGCCCCCCTTAAGTGATGAAGAACAGGCGCGGTTGCGCGATATACTTCGGCGGTGACGTGCGGTTTTGCTGGCTTGCGCGGCTGGCTTTGTTAAACCAGCATTTAAGCGGCGTCAAAAAGGGATAAGGCAATGGAATATCAAGCAATAACATATGATCTGGCAGACGGTGTTGCCGTGATCACCCTAAACCGCGCAGACAAAATGAATGCGTTGAACACACAAATGCGCGCCGAAATAACCCATGCTGTGACACAGGGCGGCAAAGAAGCGCGCGTGGTTGTGCTAACTGGCGCGGGCCGTGCGTTTTGTTCCGGGCAGGATTTGGGCGATCGTGCCAATGCATCTTCTGTTGATCTGGAACGTACGTTGCGCGATGAATATGCGCCGATGCTGCGTGCCATTGTGAATTGCCCGGTGCCGACAATTGCTGCTGTAAACGGCGCAGCGGCTGGGGCTGGTGCCAATCTTGCTTTGGCGGTGGACGTGGTTTTTGCCAGTGAATCGGCTTATTTTATGCAGGCGTTTACGAAAATTGGGCTGATCCCGGATGCCGGCGGTACCTATGTGATGCCGCGCCAGATGGGCATGGCCAAGGCGATGGGGGCCGCGCTGTTTGCGGACAAGATCACGGCGCGCCAAGCCGATGACTGGGGTATGATCTGGGAAGCTGTGCCAGATGTCGATTTTGAGGCGCATTGGCGCTCAAAGGCTGCACATTTGGCGGCAGGGCCAACGGCGGCCTATGCGGCTGTAAAAGAAGTGATGCGCGGGTCTTGGAACAACAATTTCGAAGATCAGCTGACCTTTGAGGCGCAAGAGCAGGGCAAATGCGGCAAATCACGTGATTTCAAAGAGGGTGTTCTTGCGTTTGTCGAAAAGCGCAGCCCGTCGTTTGAAGGGCGCTAAAGCCTCATTCCTTTAGCACGACCGCTCAACCAACAGCACGTCTTCAACAACGGGGGCTGGCCCGGATGCGCGTGCAACCACGGCCACGGCAACGCCATCTGCAAGCACAGTATGTACATGCCCTGACACTTGGCGGATGGTGATTTTGGGCGGGTTCTGTCCTTTGTCATAGACAACGGCAATTTGATCGCAATCATGCAAGGTGTCTGGAACCAATGCCCCCTGTGGGCTGCTTTCAGTGGCGGCACCCAAGGGCAACAAGCTTGGTGCATTTTCCCAGCGCAGTTGGCCAGATTTTGTTTCAGCTTTCACGGTGGGACCTCGGGGCATTGATAGGTTTGGATCCTAAACGGGAAATCTGTGTGTTCGTGCGTGCGTGTTCTGCGCGTTTGGTAAACACGACAGCAAAAACGCTGCTTGATATCATTGCAACGGCACCAAATGCCAAACTCATACTCAACGCCATTTATTCCCCCGAAATCTGATCCAAAGACACGCTAACGGTCTATGGTGAATCGGGTCAAGCAAGCTGTCACCATTGTTGGGGGAGGCGAAACAATGACATATTTCTGCCTTGTTTCTGGCGCGGGTGTTTCGAAATAGGCATTTTGTGATGAAACAGTCTTGGGTCGAATCGCTGATTTATGCTTTCCGTTGCTGAAGTATCAAATGCGATTCGTTTAGAAATGCTGCTGCTAGGTCGCGAAATGTGACTGCGACTGATCCATCGACAAGTAAGACTGCATTGCCATCTTGGTCGTCTTTAATAGCAAGGTTTGGGGCAGGGCCATCATGGCTAAAGATCAGAACATCCTGCCCCGGTTCGAAATCGGTAAAAACTGTGGACGCGTTTGGTTTGATCCATTCATCAATGCCCGAATGATCAGCATCGATACCACCAAGCACGATATCATTGCTGCCAAATAATAGCAGATCATCGCTGGTGCCCCCGGCTAGGGGATCGTTGCAGTGTCTGCCAAGCAAAAGCTCATCATTGTCAGCGCCATATGCCACTTTGGCATTGGGCGTATGTTTCTGGCTGACTTGTGAGGCAAGGACGAGCGCAAGGGCGACAAGGCCCAAGCCGATGATAATCATCGCCAACATGCGGGTATCCTTTGTTTAGATGCCCAATCATCCGGCAATATTGTTGCTCAATCGTGAACAAAGCCCGGCAATGAAACGCAAAATGCCCCGGCATAACCGGGGCATTTGTAGCAAATTTAGCAGTAATTAGCGGTTTTCGATATCCACATAATCCCGGATTGTCTCGCCTTGGTACAATTGACGTGGGCGGCCAATTTTGAGTTGTGGATCGCTGATCTGCTCTTTCCACTGCGAAATCCAACCCACTGTGCGCGCGAGTGCAAAAATCGGTGTGAACATCGATGTTGGGAAACCCATCGCTTCCAAAATGATGCCAGAATAGAAGTCCACGTTTGGAAACAGCTTTTTCTCGGCAAAGTACGGGTCTTGAAGCGCAGCTTTTTCAAGCTCCTTCGCGACCTGTAGGATTGGGTTGTTTTCCACGCCCAGCAGTTCGAGAACTTCATCAGCGCTCTGCTTGAGTACTGTCGCACGTGGGTCATGGTTTTTGTAAACGCGGTGACCAAAGCCCATCAGGCGGAAGGGATCATTTTTGTCCTTCGCGCGTGCGATGAATTCAGGAATGCGATCGGGTGTGCCAATTTCCTTGAGCATCTCAAGGCAAGCTTGGTTTGCACCACCATGCGCAGGACCCCACAGACATGCGATGCCCGCGGCGATACAGGCAAACGGGTTTGCGCCCGATGACGATGCCAGCCGCACCGTTGAGGTTGATGCGTTCTGTTCGTGATCTGCGTGCAGCGTAAAGATACGGTCCATTGCGCGGCTGAGGATCGGATTAACCTCATATTCTTCGGCAGGGACCGCGAAACACATGCGCAGGAAGTTCGACGCATAGTCCAGATCATTGCGCGGATACACAAATGGCTGACCGATGGTATATTTATACGCCATCGCGGCAATTGTTGGCATTTTTGCGATCAAACGAATGGTCGCAACCTCGCGCTGGTGTTCATCGTTGATGTCAGTGCTGTCGTGATAAAACGCAGACATCGCACCAACCACACCAGTCATGATCGCCATTGGGTGTGCATCGCGGCGGAACCCGCGAAAGAAATTCATCATCTGTTCGTGAATCATCGTGTGGTTTGTCACCAGATTCTCGAAATCCTCAAGCGCCTTGGGGCCAGGCAATTCACCGTATAGCAACAGATAGCAAACCTCGAGGTAATGCGATTTGTTGGCCAATTGATCAATTGGATAGCCACGGTGCAGCAACACGCCTTCTTCGCCATCAATGAAAGTGATGGTGCTGTCGCAGGCGGCAGTTGAGGTGAAACCGGGGTCATAAGTGAAAACATCGGCCTGTGCGTATAGCTTGCGGATATCTAATACATCCGGGCCAGCGCTTGGCGAAAATATGGGCAGTTCAATCTCTTTGCCATCGATGGACAGCGTTGCGGATTTCTTACTTTCAGTCATGAATTCCCTTCCCGAATGTTGGCTGCGAGGTTTTCCCCGCTGTCTGGGCATTGCCCCTCGGGGGGCTGCCGTATCTCATATCTTATGCAACCTTGCTGCGGGGTTAACCGCGTTTAGGTCGCTGCGTCTGTTAACCGGGCAATGGTTTCATCACGTCCCAACACCAACATCATGTCAAAAACAGATGGTGTGACCGCGCGCCCAGCAAGGGCCGCACGTAGGGGCCCCGCAAGTTTTCCAAATTTGGTGTCTTTCGCAGCCGCAAAGCTGTTCATCACCTCTTCCAGAGTTTCTTTGTCCCAGCTAGCATTTTGCAACTGCGGCGTCAATTCTGTCAGTATACCACGGGATACATTATCAAGATGTTTTGATGCTTTATCATCAGCGATGATTGGCCGAGATGTCAAGACAAAGTGTGCTTTTTCAATAAGTTCCGGTAATGTCTTTGCGCGTTCTTTTAAGCAATAGAGGGCGGATTCTAATCCTGTTGATTGTGCAGATGTTAGCGCAAGCAACCCAGCTGCGGCCAAATAATTCTCACATTCGCGCCGCAATGCAGCATCATCTGAGACAGCAATATGCTGTCCACAAATATTTTCGAGCTTTTTTAAATCAAATTGTGCGGGGCTGCGTCGGATTCCATCCAGATCGAACCAATCTTGGGCCTGTGCATCGGTGAAAAATTCGTCGTCACCATGGCTCCACCCCAGACGGGCAAGGTAATTGCGCATCCCAGCAGCAGGATATCCCATTGCCTGATACTCTTGCGCGCCCAATGCCCCGTGGCGTTTCGACAGTTTTTTACCGTCAGGGCCGTGGATCAGTGGGATATGCGCCCAAACAGGGACATCCCAGCCCATACCATGATAGATCATCATTTGCCGTGCTGCGTTGTTCAGGTGATCGTCGCCTCGAATCACATGGGTCACGCCCATATCATGGTCATCCACAACCACAGCCAACATATAGACAGGCGTGCCGTCTGAGCGCAGCAGCACCATGTCATCCAATTGATCATTACGGATCGTGACATCGCCCTGAACGGCGTCCTTGATCACGGTTTCACCCGTCAGCGGTGCTTTGATACGGATCACAAATGGCGCATCGGGGTGCGTATCCGGGTGCGCATCGCGCCAAGGTGATCGATAGAGCGTGCTGCGTCCCTCGGCCTTGGCGGCCTCGCGAAAGGCCTCGATCTCGTCTTGGGTCGCATAACATTTGAATGCGGCACCTTTGGCCAGCAATTCATGCGCAACGGCGGCGTGGCGGGGGGCATTGTCAAACTGGCTGACGATCTCACCGTCATGTTCCAAGCCCAGCCAGGCCATGCCCTGCAAGATTGCTGCGGTCGCTTCAGGTGTTGAACGGGCGCGGTCCGTGTCTTCGATTCTAAGCAAGAATTTACCACCACGCCCCCGCGCATAAAGCCAATTGAAAAGTGCTGTGCGTGCACCGCCGATGTGCAAGAAACCTGTGGGTGATGGGGCAAATCGGGTGACGACGGGCGATGACATGGGGGTGGCTTTCTTGAGGGGGGATAGTGGCGGCGCAAGCGGCGTTTACCTTTTGCTAACCAACATCCCGGTAAGGTTTCGCTCTGTCTAAACAGTGCGGGAACCGGGGGCAAGCATGCGGCGCATAGGTCAATTTAGCGCTGCCTTGTCTGGGGCATTGCAAGAACAGCGCGGTATGCTGATTGGCTGGGTGCCTGTGTGTTTGGCTATTGGTATTGGCAGCTACTTTTCACGCCTTAATGAGCCGTCTTTCAGCGCGTTTACGGCCTTGGCTGTTTTTATGGTCATGTGCATCATTGGGGCGCGGTTCTTGCCTGAAGGTGCATCGCCCTTTGCTGTTGGGGCTGCGCTATGCATTGCGGGTTTTCTGATTGCGGGCATCCGTGCCCACAGTGTTGCGGGGCCTGTCCTTGGGTGGCGCTATTATGGCGCGGTTGAGGGGCGGATCGTTGCGATGGACCGCAGCCAATCTGACGCGTTGCGCCTCACACTTGATCAAGTCCGTCTGGATCGTGTCCCGCCCCATCGCACCCCAAAGCGGGTGCGGATTTCCCTGCACGGCGATGTAAATAGCAGTATCACGCCAGAACCGGGGCTGCGGGTTATGACAACGGGGCATTTATCACCGCCTTCGGGTCCGGTCGAACCGGGTGGTTTTGATTTTCAACGCCACGCGTGGTTCGCGCGTTTGGGCGCGGTGGGGTATACCCGCGTGCCCCTGATGGGCGCGGCGCGGGCTGAGGAAGGTCAGGCGGGATTGGCGGTGTTTCGCATCCGTATGGCGGCATCCGCGCGTATTCAAACTGTGTTGGCGGATGATATCGGTGGTTTTGCGGCTGCGATCACAACCGGGGACCGCAGTGCGATCAGCCAAGACGCCTTAGATGACCTGCGTGCCAGCAACCTTGCGCATCTACTGGCGATCTCGGGTTTGCATATGGGGTTGCTGACAGCGGTGGTTTTTGGCGCATTACGGATTTTACTGGTGGCGCATCCGCGCAGTGCTTTGCTTTGGCCGACCAAAGGCATTGCGGCGTTCGGTGCGTTGATTGCAGCGACTGGGTATCTGGCGTTGTCTGGGGGCAATGTCGCGACAGAACGCGCCTTTGTTATGGTGGCGGTTGCCTTGGGTGCCTTGATGATCGGACGGCGCGCGATTTCATTGCGTGCTGTGGCTGTTGCTGCGATTATTGTGCTGTGCCTGCGCCCAGAGGCCTTGATGGGGCCGGGTTTTCAGATGTCATTTGCCGCTACAACCGCACTGGTCGCCGTGTTCGGCTGGTTGCGTGGATATGAGATGGCATACATCCCCCGCTGGTTGCGCCCGGTTTTGGCTGTTTTTGTGTCATCAGCCGTTGCAGGCATCGCCACCGCACCCATTGCCGCAGCCCATTTCAACGCCATCGCGCACTATGGATTGGTGGCAAACCTCATGTCAGTGCCTTTGATGGGGGTGTTGGTTATTCCTGCCGCCGTTGCTGCATTGGTTTTGGCCCCATTGGGGTTGGAATGGATTGGCCTGTGGTTCATGGGGTTGGGGCTGCGCTGGATTCTTGGTGTGGCGCATTGGGTTGCTGAATTGGACGGTGCGCGTGGGTTTGTGCCGGGGCCGGGAGGATTGGTGTTGCCGTTGCTTTCGCTGGGTTTTCTATTTTTGATCCTCTGGCAAGGACGGCTGCGTTGGGCCGGGGTGGCTGCAATGGCAGGCGCATTTATGCTTTGGCAGGGCGGTGAGCGTCCCAAAGTGTTGATCGCAGACAACGGGTCTTTGGTCGGCTTCATGACGCCAGATGGGCGCGCTTTAAGCAAGGAAAAAGGCGCTGGGTTTGTCGCGCGAAACTGGTTGGAAAACGATGGCGATGGTGCGTTTCAGGATCAGGCAGCGGCGCGCTGGTTAAGGGGGCCGATCATCCATCTGTCAGGCAAACGTGCCTTGGCCGCGTTCTCGGGCTGTGATGCGGGGCAGATTGTTGTGACTTCCGTTGCCGCCGCTGATTTGAAAGCATCAGGCTGCGATGTGTTTGATCCAGAAAGGTTAAAACAAACCGGATCAATTGCCCTAAGTGGTGACAAAGACGGATGGTTCATGACCACCGCCCGCGATCTGGCAGGGGATAGGCCTTGGACCCATTGGCCCAAAGCCGATCCAAACCAGCAGAACATTCAATATGTGCGGATCAGTCCAACCAAACGGCCCTGAATTTTGACTTTGTCAGCAGGCAGCACGCGGGTCTCATAGGCAGGATTTGCCGCTTCAAGTGCAATCGACGTGCCACTGCGTCTAAACCGCTTGAGGGTCGCTTCGCTGTCTTCAACAAGGGCCACAACAATGTCGCCATTGTCCGCCACAGATGTTTCGCGGATCACCACAACATCGCCGTCATTGATCCCGGCATCGATCATCGAATCGCCTTTGACTTCAAGGGCATAGTGATCACCAGAACCGGCAATCATGCCACTGGGCACAGATACACTGTGCGAGGCATGGCTGATCGCCTCAATCGGGACACCAGCAGCGATTTTGCCCATTACAGACAGTTCAACCGCGTTACCGGTCGATGTTGGCAAAGCAGCGGCAGGGGGCGGCATATCTGGTTTGTCACCATCAATCACACGCGGCGCAAACCCGGGGTTTGGCAATCCACCAAGGCTTTCAGGAAGTTTCACAACTTCAATCGCACGGGCGCGGTGGGCAAGGCGGCGGATAAATCCACGTTCCTCAAGGGCCGTAATCAAACGATGAATGCCGGATTTGGACCGCAAATCAAGCGCTAGCTTCATTTCATCAAAACTGGGCGGCACACCATCTCGTTGCACCCGTTTGTGAATAAATGCCAGCAGATCGAGTTGTTTTTTGGTCAGCATCGGTCATGTCCCCTGAACTTGGTTTGCATTTGTTCTAGGGATGTTCTTGTTTTGTGTCAACAATTTGTGTGATGGGTGTCAAATCGTGGTATATTTCACCATTTCACCGGCTTTGCGGGCAGGATCATTTACGGGCCGCACCATCAAGGCATTGGCTGTTGCGAGGACAGATAAAAGCGAGCTGTCTTGGCGATCATCCGGGTGTAATGCGCCGTCGCGCAGATGCGCGCGCATGTAGTGGGCGCGGGGGCCATTTGCAGGTAGATCACGCGCCAAAGGTGCCTCTAATAGTGGTGTTGACGCCGCGCCCAACCCCAACATTTTACGCAAAACAGGCAGGGCAAACACAGTGCCACACACCATCGCGGAGACCGGATTGCCGGGCAGGCCAATCATTGCAGATGTACCAATACGCCCCGCCATCAACGGTTTGCCGGGGCGCATCGCAACTTTATAAAACGCTTGTTCCATGCCCATTTCAGCGGCGACAGGCGCGACCAAATCATGATCCCCAACTGACGCGCCACCAATGGTGATGATCAGGTCAGCGCCAGCGGCAAGGATGAAAGCCTGCTGTAAGGATGCGGCAGTATCACGGGCAATCGGCAACATGTGTACCTGAGCGCCGATACCCTCAAACATCGCGGCAAGGCCGTAGCTGTTAGACGCGATGATCTGATCAGGTCCGGGGAGTTCACCCGGTTGCACCAATTCATCCCCCGTTGCCATGATCGCCACACGAGGGCGGCGGGTCACGGGGACATCAGCAATATTCATCGCAGCAAGCAATGCAATGTCAGCAGGGCGCAACCAGAGTGGCGCTTTGATCACCTGTCCGGCGTTGAAATCCCCGCCTGCGGGGCGGATATTGTCTTTGCTTCCAATGCTATGACCCAAGGTGATCAAATTTCCGCGCCGTGTCACGTCTTCTTGGATCACAACAAAATCAGCGCCTTCAGGCAAGGGTGCCCCGGTGAAGATACGCACGACTTGCCCGGCGCGCAGTTTGCCGTCAAAACGATGCCCTGCCGCCGCCTCACCGACAACTTTGAACATCGCATCTGGTTCAACTTCGGCACGGCGCACCGCATAACCATCCATCGAAGAGGCCGCAAAAGGCGGCTGTGTGCGGGTGGCTGCAACATCACGGGCCAGCACGCGGCCAGCGGCTTGGCGTAAGGGGACAAGTTCAACGTCAAGAGGCGTGGCCAACTCTAATACTTGCGCGAGCGCCTCTTCAACAGAAATCATGATGCTTCATACCGGCCTGATTTGCCGCCATCTTTGAGCACCACACGCAGCCCGCCGATTTCCATTGCCTTATCAACTGCCTTGGACATGTCATAGACGGTCAGCGCGGCGACGGAGGCGGCGGTGAGTGCTTCCATTTCAACGCCAGTTTGGCCGGTGGTTTTCACGGTAGCGGTGATGCGGATGCCGGGCAGGGTGGTGTCGGGCGTTAACTCAACGGCAACCTTGGTGATCGGTAGCGGATGGCACAGCGGGATCAGGTCCGCGGTACGTTTGGCGGCCATGATGCCAGCAAGGCGCGCCACACCCAGAACGTCACCTTTCTTGGCTCGTCCTTCGGTAATGATATCAAAGGTTTCGCGCTGCATCTTGATGTAATTTTCAGCCATAGCAATACGCGATGTGACAGCCTTGTCAGACACATCAACCATATGCGCGTCGCCCTTGGCATCAAAATGCGTCAGCGCCATTTACATGCCCCCGGCGGTCAGCGGATTGGCCAATAGATCACGGGTGGCCTGTTCGACATTTTCCTGTCGCATCAGGCTTTCCCCGATCAGGAATATCCGTGCGCCGTACATCGCCATATCAGCCAGATCCTTGGGGATGCTTAGCCCTGATTCCGATACGATCATCCGGTCCGCAGGCACCTGTTTTGATAAGGTGCGCGTGGTGTCCAATGATTGTTCAAACGTCTTGAGGTTGCGGTTGTTGATCCCCATCAAACGGCTTTTCAACTTGCTTGCGCGCTCTAACTCTGCGGCGTCATGCACTTCGATCAAGGCATCCATGCCCCAGTGGGTGGCGGCGTCTTCCAACTCAGCGGCTTGAGCATCCGAGACCGAAGCCATGATGATCAAAATACAATCGGCCCCAAGCGCACGCGCCTCTGCGACTTGATAGGTGTCATACATGAAATCTTTGCGCAGAACCGGCAAGTTGCAGGCAGCGCGCGCAGCGATCAAATATTCCTTGGCACCTTGGAAACTAGGGGTGTCGGTTAGGACAGACAGGCATGTCGCACCACCAGCCGCATAGGCGGCGGCCAAGGTGGCGGGGTCAAAATCAGCGCGGATCAACCCTTTGGAAGGGCTGGCTTTCTTCACCTCTGCAATCAACCCGTATCCTTCACGGGAGGCATCATGCAGGGCGTCCGCAAAAGGACGTACCGGGCTTGCGGCCTCTGCTTCGGTTTCAATGGTCTCTAGCGGCTTGGCGGCTTTGTCAGCGGCCACTTCTTCCAGCTTGTAGGCTTTGATTTTGTCTAAGATTGTTTCAGTCATGGCGCTCTCTCATGGGTTGCCCCAGTTTATGCCGCCCAAGCCCTGCGGCTGCAACCATGCATTGACTTGGCTGAACGGGCGCGAACCAAAAAAGCCGCGATAGGCGGACAGGGGCGAGGGGTGGGCGGTTTCGATTTTCAGATTTTTCGTGGGATCGACGTTTTTACCAGCTTTGGCCGCAGGTTTACCCCATAGCACATAGGCACGTGGGCGGTTGGCCAATCGGGCCAAGACCTGTTGTGTCAGGTCATCCCAGCCAATTTTCCGGTGGCCTTTTGCATCGCCTTGCGGGGCGGTCAGCGCTGTGTTCAGCAGTAAAACGCCCTGATCCGCCCAATCAGACAGGTCTGTGCGGGTCCGCATGATGCCAAGGTCACTTTCTAACTCTTTGAAAATATTGCCAAGACTATCAAGCCGTCCGCCAAATCCTTGAGGAATTGAGAATGCCAGGCCATCCGCCTTGCCGGGGGTGTGATACGGGTCTTGGCCCAATATCACCACGCGGGTGTTGTCCGGCTGGGTGCGGGCCAAGGCGTTGAACACGGCAGGTGTAGGGGGGCATATCAACCGATCTTCGCAGGCCAATGCGGCCTCAACGGCGGGTAAGTTTTCGTGAAAGAACGGCAGATCACCCCAAGCCCCAAGGCTGCTTTGGTTCAGCGCGCTCATTTGGTGTGTGAAACGGCGGCGACCTTGGTAATCTTTTCGCGTGCGGCACCGGAATCGATGCTGGTACGTGCCATTTCGACCCCCGTTTTCAGATCAGGTGCTGCGTCAGCCACAACCAAGGCAGCGGCAGAATTCAGCAACACAGCATCGCGATAAGCTGATTGTGTCCCATCCAGCAATGCCGCAAAATCGCGCGCGTTTTCTGCGGGTGTGCCCCCGATGATGGCCTCGAAGGGGTGCACAGGCAGGCCCGCGTCTTCGGGGTGGATTTCAAAGTCGGTGACGTCGCCTGCATCCAAGCCGCTGACCCAACTGACCCCAGTGATGGTCAATTCGTCGGTGCCATCAGACCCATGTACCAGCCAGGCTTTTTCAGCGCCCAAAGCGCCCAGAGTTTCAGCCATTGGGCGGATCAGATCACGGCGATACGCCCCGGTCAGTTGGCGTTTGACGCCAGCGGGGTTGGTGAGTGGCCCCAAAATGTTGAAAATTGTGCGCGTGCCCAGTTCGGACCGCGTTGGCATCACATGGGCAATCGCAGGGTGGTGCATGGGGGCCATCATAAAGCCAATCCCGGCTTCGGCCAATTCACGCTCCACAATCTTTGGGCCAACCATGACGTTTAGACCCATTTGGGTCAGTGCATCGGCGGCCCCTGATTTTGACGACAAGTTACGATTGCCGTGCTTGGCGACAACCACACCAGCACCCGCCACAACAAAGGCTGTCGCGGTTGAGATGTTCAACGTGCCTTTGCCATCCCCGCCAGTGCCGACAATATCCATGGCCCCTTCGGGTGCGACGACCTTGTGACATTTGGCGCGCATTACGCTGGCGGCAGCGGCGTATTCATCCACCGTTTCGCCACGCGTGCGCAGGGCCATGAGGAAACCACCAATTTGGCTGGGGGTGGCTTCGCCGTCAAACAAGATTTCAAAGGCTTCAGCGGCTTGTGCACGTGACAAGGGGCCGTTTGCGGCGGCGTCAATCAGGGGCTTTAACGCATCACTCATGCCGGGGCCTTCATTTCGTTCAAAAAGTTTTTCAGCAGGGCATGACCATGTTCCGAGCGGATCGATTCAGGGTGAAACTGTACGCCGTGCAGGGGCAATTCACGGTGTTGCAGGCCCATGATGGTGCCATCCTCAAGGGCGGCGGTGATATGCAGGCACTCGGGCAGGCTTTCGCGCTCAACCACCAGCGAATGATAGCGTGTTGCCGCAAAAGGCGTTGGCAGACCTGCAAACACACCAGTATTGTCATGGTGCATCTGGCCCATCTTGCCATGCACAATGTCAGCGGCGCGCACGACTTTGCCGCCAAAGGCCTGACCCAGTGTTTGATGACCCAGACAAACACCCAACATCGGCATCCGTGCTTTGGCCGCTGCCAGTGTCAGTTCAAGGCAAATGCCCGCCTGATCAGGATCACAGGGTCCGGGGGACAGCAATATCCCATCAGGCTTCATTGCCATTGCATCGGCAACAGATAGCGTATCATTGCGATGCACCGCGACATCCGCGCCGAGTGAGCCTAAATAATGCACTAGGTTATAGGTAAAGCTGTCGTAGTTATCGATGAGGAGCAACAATTGGCAATTCTTTGTCTTGGGGCCCGGCATTAGGACTAGAGATATCCTGCTTAGGCGGCGTATATATCGGTTAACACATGTTCAGGCTTGCAAGCGTAGGTCAAGGGCGATTGGCAACCCACAAATGGGGGGGCCACCCGTGTAAAAGCGGGCGAGCAGACAACGGGAGAATGCAAATGGCACGCGGATTTCTTAGCGGCGTTCTTTGGGGCGGAGTGGTCAGCGTTGGGGTAAGCGGCGTGGCCTCTGTCTTGGCACCCTTGCCGATGGCACCCGAAGTGGGCGACGCGGCACCGGGCGTTGCTGTTGCCCCAGAACAGGTCACAGGTAATGGCACGGGCGAGCAAGGCAATGGGGCCGACACGACGTTGCAAATCGGGCAGGGTGCTCCGCAAGGTGCAGCGCCTGATCCTGATAATTTAACGGCACTTGATGCGGACACAACAGTTTCCGCCGCGGTGCCTCAAACCGGCGGGGCGGACGATCTGCAAACGCCAAGTGCAGTTGCAGGCAACAGCAGTGCAGACCTACAGGCAGATGATCCGGTTCTGCCAAATCCACAGGCTCTTGCCCCAATGGAACCGCAGGCGGCAGATGAATTGTCGATCAGCACCGAACCTGCGCAGCCTTTGCAGCCGCCAGCTGATGTGGTGCAGGGTGCCTTTGATGCGCCAGCCCAGCCACAAGTCGATGACGGGACGGATAGTGCATCCGCACTGCCCGCAACAGATGATCCAGACGCGCCCGTCGCATCTGCCGTCGTGCCTGAAACCGCACCCCAAGAAGACCCCATATCCGAGCCTGATGTCGCATCTGCTGCGCCGTCTGATAGCGTGGCACCTGACACGCAAACCGCCGATGCACCCCTCGTTGTGCAGGACCCTGATGCCGATACACAAACAGCCACGGGCGCAACACGTCCCGCCATTGGCACACCTGCGGTTTCATTGACGCAGCGCGATGGTGGCGTGACGGTGAACCGTTTGACCGGCTCAGCTTCGGCGCAGGTTGCACTGCCGATAGAAGCCGCAGATGGGGAAACCACTGCGGGCACTGGCACGCCGATTACCAAATTTGCGCAAGATTTTGAGAAACCTGCTGATAAGCCACTGATGTCTATCGTTTTAATCGACACGGGCGATTCCCCGACGTCTGGATCAGCTGGCATCGCTGCTTTGCGCAGCTTTCCCTATCCGATCAGTTTTGCCGTGGACAGCAGCATGGCCGACGCCGCTGAACGCATGGCCCTGTATCGTAAAGAAGGGTTTGAAGTCCTTGCTATGGTCAATCTGCCCGAAGGTGCGGCACCCTCAGATGCGGAAACCGCCTTTGGCGTGACCTTGGCGCAGTTACCCGAAGTTGTCGGCGTCTTGGAAGGCACCAATGGCGGGTTGCAGGGATCACGTGAAGTGGCCGATCAGGTGACCGCGATCTTGGCAGGGTCCGGTCATGGGCTTGTCACACAAGATAAGGGGCTGAACACAATGCCCAAACTTGCCCGCAAAGAAGGCGTGCCTGCGGACCCGATATTTCGTGATTTCGACAGCAAGGGCCAAACGGCCCAAGTGATCCGACGTTTTCTGGATCAAGCGGCGTTCAAAGCAGGCCAAGAAGGCGCTGTGATCATGCTGGGCCGAATGCGCCCCGACACGATTTCGGCGCTGTTGCTGTGGGGGTTGCAAGACCGCGCGGGGCAGGTGGCACTGGCACCGATTTCGGCTGTGTTGATGCGAGAGCAATGATTGGGGCCGCTGAGAGGCGACCCCAAGATACTTTAGCTACATGAAAACGGCGTGTCGCTTTTGTTGTGCAATTCGGCATTGCTTAGGTTCACCACCGGCAGATCGACACCCGTCCATTTCTTGTACAAATCCGCAATGGATTGCGCTTCAGCGCGGTTGCCATCGGCAACGGGTGAACCACCACGAGGCGGTGCGCAGTTTGAAAGATAATAGATGCCTGTTATGACGTTCTCTGCTGCCAGATCTGCGGCGCTATATGTATCCCAGTTCCACAATACAAATTCATTGAGCGGCCATGTCGTGGCACCAAGGTTGATATTTTTGCGTGCTTCGACCCAGACATCGAATTTTGATTTCGGCAGAGAGCAGATCAACGACCCGGCAATCGATGCTTTGGACTGGCCGTTGTAAGTATATTGCAAAAGCTGATCAAAATCGGCCAAGTAGTCAGCCGCATCGTCAGTAAGTGGGCAGGCACCCTGGGCTTCGGTGTCGATTGTATGTTGAGAGAACCCCGGATTTTGAGACACGCCGCAACCGCGTCCAGTGCGGTTTCCGGTATCACCATCCAGCGCATACATGCAGCCCAGATTGTCGGCTTTGTTCATGTAGGCATTGTTGAAAATCAGCCCATAGCGTTTGTTGTTGCTCGCTTCACAGACAACGTCATTCACAGGTTGGATCGCGCTGCTGTTGTTTACGGTGTCTTGCCGGACAAAAGTCCAAGACGATGCATCGCTAAGTGCGCCGCTTTTTACATTTCGATTTGACCCACACCACGGCAAAAAGACAGGACCGTTCGGGTCGGTCATGAAATCGCCGCAGGTCTTGTTGTCGTCAACGGCCAAAGCGTTCAAGGCAGCCATGTTCAGTTCGGTGGGGGCTGTACCGGGACCATGAAGAGTGTGAACGATCAGCCCAGAGTCGACATTCAAATTTCCGTTTTTATCCAAGGGCTGAATGTTGGTGAAACTATTGTTAAAGCTGGCGACGCTATTTGTACAAAGTGCGGTTGAGGCTGTCAGGTCTTCTGCGTAAGCGGGTGTAGTAGCGCATAATGTTAGAGGTAAGAGGGCGTTGATAAAAACGCTTTGGGATCGTCTAAAGATGTGATGGCAAATCTGCATTTTCTGAATTCCTTTTTAAAATAATTTAAAAAGTATACATCGAAATGCTAGAAATTTCAATTCTTAAGGGTATTGCGGGCCGTGTTTATCGGGGCCATTGGCTCAGGCGTTTCCTTAAATAATCTCATCTTCATCAAACAACGGGTCCGTTTCCAGTTGTGTGGCCAGATCATCCACTGTTGCCTCAACGGCGCGCGGGCTAAGGCGTGCGAGGTGGAACACAGCATCGCCTTCGTTCACCACTGGTAAAATCGCGCGGCCAATCAGGATGCCAGCATTGGGCGCGATCAGGTCGGTTTCCACAACGCCAAATGGGTCTGATACGGTCGCCAATACATCGCCTTCTTCGACCGTTTCGCCCTCAGCGCGGAAGGTGCGCAGCAATCCGCCCGCAGGGGCGCGCAGCCAGCTTGATGATGTACAGATATGGGGCGCGACTTTGGCGCGTGCGATGCCTTTGGCGGGCAACATGTCTTGGCCACGCATCACCCGCAGGATACCCGCCAGACCTGCGCGCACGGCCATTTCGTCAAAGCGCAATCCTTCGCCGGCTTCATACAGCAGGATTGACGTGCCCTTATTGGCGGCGACGGCGCGCAGCGATCCATCGCGCAGGGGCGACGTCAGCACAACAGGTGCGCCAAAATCCAGCGCCATCTGTGCGGTGACTTTGTCTGACGGTGACACTCGCACCTGTGGCAGATTGGTGCGGTGGATCGCGGCAGAATGTAAATCAACGCCAAAATCACAGCGCAGCACCACATCGTTAAGGAAAATATGTGCCAATCGTGATCCCAATGATCCCGAAGGGGAGCCGGGGAAACAGCGGTTCAAATCACGCCGATCCGGCAGATACCGTGAGTGGCTGAGAAACCCAAAGGTGTTGACCACGGGAATGACGATCAACGTGCCGCGCAAACTGGCCAATTGCGGCGCACGTAAGAGGCGACGCACGATTTCAACACCAATGACTTCGTCGCCGTGCACGGCAGCGCTGACAAACATCGTGGGGCCGGGGCGCTTGCCGTGATGAACTTCGAGTGACAGGCCAACGGGCGTATGATCTGGCAAGGTAGAGACCGGCAGCGTAATCGACGCACGTGTGCCGCGTTCAACTTGAATGCCAGCGATTTCAAAGGGGTGTTGGGCGGGCATGATCAGTTGCGCCCAGACCCATCAAAACGTGCCGCATCCGCCGCGGCGCGTCGGATCGCGTTGGATTTATGCACGGTTTCCATATACTCCGCTTCTGCGTCGCTGTCATAGACCACGCCGCCGCCCGCCTGGATATAGAGCGTTTCGTCCTTGATCACCGCCGTGCGCAGGGCGATGCACATGTCCATATCGCCACCAGCGCTAAAATACCCGACGCCGCCGCCGTACAAGCCGCGCTTTTCTGGTTCCAATTCATCGATGATCTCCATCGCGCGGACTTTGGGCGCGCCAGATACCGTGCCTGCGGGCATCCCGGCAAAGAACGCATCCAGCGCGTCACAGCCTTCTTTTAGCTCACCCACGACGTTTGAAACGATGTGCATGACATGGCTGTAGCGTTCCACGATGAATTCTTCGGTGGGGCGCACAGTGCCGATTTTGGCAACCCGGCCAACATCGTTGCGGCCCAGATCAAGCAGCATCAGATGCTCGGCCAATTCCTTTTGGTCCGCCATCAGGTCCGCTTCTAATGCGCGATCTTCTTCGGGCGTGGCACCGCGCGGACGGGTGCCTGCGATGGGTCGGATTGTGACTTCTTGGCCGAACACACGCACCAGAATTTCGGGTGACGCCCCAACCACATGAAAGCCCCCAAAGTTGAAGTAAAACATAAATGGCGACGGGTTGGTGCGGCGCAAACTGCGGTACAAAGCAAAGGGTGGCTGCGTGAAACCTTGGGCCCAGCGTTGGCTTGGCACCACCTGAAAAATGTCACCTGCGACGATGTAATCACGGGCTTTTTCAACGGCGTCTTTATAAGCGTCCTTGGTGAAATTGCTGACCGGTTCGGGTGCGTCTGCCGCTTCACCCAAATCACGGCTGGTGGTGGGCATGGCGCGTTCCAGATCACGCACTGCGTCCATCACCCTTTCTGCTGCTTGGGCATAGGCAGCACGCGCGGATTGTCCGTCGCTGACCCATGCGGGGGACACCAATGTGACCTCACCTTTGACGCCGTCCAGTACGGCAATGACTGACGGGCGCAACATTTGCGCATCGGGCAGGCCAAGCGGGTCTGGGTTCACATCTGGCAGATGTTCAACAAGGCGGATCATGTCATAGCCAAGATACCCAAACAGGCCAGCTGCCGCTTGGGGCAGGTCATCGGGCAGGTCGATTTTGGAGTCTGCAATCACTTGGCGCAGCGTGTCCAGCGGATTGCCCGGCACATCGACAAACGCATCTGCATCAAAGCGCGCGGTGCGGTTGATTGCAGAAGTTTCGCCGCGACAGCGCCAGATCAGGTCCGGCTTCATCCCGATGATTGAATAGCGTCCGCGTACTTCGCCGCCTGTCACAGATTCCAACACAAAAGCGTTTTCCGCAGCTGCCGTGAGTTTCAACATCAACGATACAGGCGTATCTACGTCAGCTGCCAAGCGGGTATAAACGATCTGGTTTTTACCTGCCGAATACGCGGCCTCGAAGGTTTCAAAGTCTGGGGTCAAGGCCATTTGGTCACGCTCTTATGGAAAGTTAACATGCACGGCCTGAACCGCCCGCTGATCCACCTGTGGCTCTGCACGCCGCACCACTTCGTCTGAGAAGATGGTAAAGACGTCCTGCGCCAAAGTTTGGTTCAGTTGTTCAGATAATTGCGTCAAAAGCGCTGCGTTTTCATCCCCCTCGGATGCGGGGGTGATGGCATCAAGGCGCACAACAAACACGCGGCCTTCACCGGGCAGCACAGTGATGTCACCGATTGCCATCTTGAAGACCTCACTGGTGAACCCTTGTGGGGTGTCGGCAATAAAGGCATCGCGGCGCTGATCTTGTTCGATCACCGCAGTTAAACCCGCCGCTTCAAATGCGCCGTCCCCACCTAGGGTCGCAACCAATGTGGTGGCCTTGGCCGTCAATTGCTGAACGCTTTGATCCGCTTGCCATGCGACGGTCACGTCAGCTTTGGCATCCTCAAACGGATTGGGGCGTTCATCCAGCGCTTCATCCAGACGCATGGCATAGATACCACCATCGTCCAATTGTTCGATTTTGGGAAAATCTCCCTCTGAAATGGTTGCTGCCGCCTCGCGAAAATCGCCATAGGCTGCGATATCTTCGCTGCTCTCTGGGGTCCACGCGATTGTGCCCAAGGTCATTTTTGTTTCTTCGGCCAGTTGTTCCAAGGTGGCACCGCCTGCCAATTGATCATCAAGATCTTGGGCACGGGCCTCAACGGCACGCACGGCGCGTGCCGTTGCCAGTTCTTGTTCCAGATCTGGCCGGGCATCTTCAAAGGTGATGTTCTGTGCAGGCAATACACCGTTCACGCGGAACAGGGCAGGCCCAAGATTGCTGGCTAAGGGGCCGACAATATCGCCAACTTCGGCGGCAAAGACGGCTTCGCCTGCGGCGTCTAGTTCAAGACGCCCAACATCACCCAAATCCACATCGGCCAAGTCCAATCCACGCTCTTGGACCAGTGCATTAAAGGTTGTGCCTTGGACTTCTAGCGCTGCCGCCGCCTGATCTGCGCTTTCTTGATCGGCAAATGCCAGACGTTCCACCAAACGGCGTTCTGGCTGCTGAAATTCGTTGGCGCGGTCATCATAGACCTGTCGAATTTCGTCCTCTGGGACGTCGACCTCGTCAATCATCGCGTCGGGTGACAGCCATGCATAGGTGATCATCTTTGTTGCGGGCAGCATGAATTGATCTGTGTTTTCATCGTAATAGCTGCGCAATTCGTCGTCCGTCGGGGCGGCCAAAGGCGCTGTCAGATTGCTGTCATCCAAAACGCTCCACGTAAAGCTGCGCTGTTCGGTGACGTAGTTTACAAGTGTTTGGGCATAGGTTGTTGGCATCTGAACGCCGCCAACGATGGCACCTTGCAGCAACGTGCGTGAGGCTTCTTCGCGCAGGCTGGTTTCGAATTCGCTTTCGCTTAATCCACCCTGTTGCAGGGCAAAACGGTAGCCTTCGCGGTCAAATTCACCGTTGATGCCTTGGAACGCGCTGATTTGTAGAATTTCCTCGCGCAGGGATTCATCGCCAATGGACAGACCCATCTGATCAGCCTCGTGATCCAATGCGCGGTTGCGCACAACACGTTGCAACACAGCGCGGTCCAGTCCAATTTCCTGCACGCGGGCAAAGGGCAGCGATTGACCTGATTGTGCCTCAATCGCGCGGATTTCCTGGCTAAGCTGGCGGGCATATTGATCGATTGGGATTGGTTTGTCGCCCACTGTGCCGATGCTGCGGACGTTGCCTGACAGGTTAACGGCACCAAAGCCACCCAGACCGAGGATCAACAGACCCATAAGGATCCAAACGGCGGTTTTTGAAATGCTAGAGCCTTTGGCCATAGTGGAACCCTTTTCGTGGTTAGCTTTTTTCGCGTTTGAGCGTGTCTATGCGTTGTGCGGCAAGGCTGCAAGGCGGTCAAACAGAACCCCAATGCCTGCCGCGTCCAGATTGGCAAAGGCGATGCGCAATTGCTGCTGTCCAGAGGTGTCAGATGGGGGGCAAAACATGGTGCCCGGCAAACATAGAACACCTGCGTCTTTGACCAATTGTGGGGCCAAATCAGCGGAACTAAGGGCAAAAGGGTGCTGCATATAGGCGAAATAGCCGCCAAGCCCCAACAGCTTCCAACCTTGCGCTGTGAGTTTGGGCAGATATGTTTGGATTGCTGCACGTCGGGCAAGAATTTCGTCGCGTTCGCCTGCCAGCCATTGGCTCAGGTTTTGCATCCCCCAAAGCGCTGCATGTTGGCCGATCTGACCGGGGCAGATCGCGACGGTATCGAGGAACTTTTCAACCTCGGCCAAGCGCGCCTCGCTTGCGATCATCGCGCCGACGCGGTGTCCCGTCAGGCGGTAGGCTTTGGAAAAAGAATAGAGATGGATCAGCGTGTCGGCCCAATCGGGGTCTTGGAATAACCTATGGGGCGGCCCTGTGCGGCTGTCGAAATCGCGGTAGGTTTCGTCGATGATCAAGGCGATGCCGTGACTGCGGGCCAGATCAAAGAAGGCCTGCACAAGTGCGGCAGGATATTCGACACCTGCGGGGTTGTTGGGCGTGACCAATGAAATTGCACGGGTGCGCGGCGTGATCAGGGCGGCGGCCTGTGCCGGGTCGGGCAGCAGATCAATGCCCGTCGGCAGTGGCACCGAGGTGACGCCAGACATATCGAGCCACATTTTGTGATTGAAATACCATGGGGTGGGCAGGATGACTTCATCGCCTTCGGCGCAAAGTGTGGCGATTGCGGCGGCAAAGGCTTGATTGCAGCCAGAGGTAATGCAGACCTGTGATGGGGCGATGTCGCCCGCATAATGTGCAGCGGATTGCGTCGCAAGTTCAGTGCGCAGTTCGGGTAGGCCAAGCACGGGGCCATAGAGATGTGCCTCGTCATTGTTCATCGCAACATCCGCCATCGCCTGACGCAAGGCGGCGGGGGGCGGATCAACTGGGGCTGCTTGGCTGACATTGATCAGCGGGCGATCGTCCGGGTGTGTGACGCCTTGCAGCCAGCGGCGTGCCTCCATCACAGGAGGGGCGAATGTGGTGGCGGTGCGCGGTGTGCTCATCGGGTGCATCCCTGTGTTGAGGACGGGGGTGAGGGGCGCTGCCCCTCACACTCCCCGGGAATATTTAAGGCCAAAAAGAAGGCGGCCAAGCGGGGAAATTAGTCTTTGCCGCGATAAGGTTCGACATATTGCAGGGCCATATCCCAGGGAAAGAAGATCCATGTGTCTTGGGACACGCCAGTGATAAAGGTGTCGACCATCGGTTCACCTGCGGGTTTGGCATAAACGGTGGCGAAATGGGCGTTGGGGTAGAGTTTGCGCACCAGTTCAAGGGTTTTGCCGCTGTCGACCAGATCATCGATCACAAGAATGCCCGTGCCGTCCCCCATCATATCGGCGTCAGGTGATTTCAGAACCTTGGCTTCGCGGCGCTCGTCCGCTTTGCCCCCCCCGGAATGATAAGACACGACGGAAATTGTATCGACCGTGCGAATGTCGAGTTCACGCGCCACGATCATCGCAGGGGCCATGCCGCCCCGGGTGATGGCCACAACTGCGCGCCATGCGCCATCATCGGGGCCTTTACCGTCCAAACGCCATGCCAATGCGCGGCTGTCGCGGTGAATTTGATCCCAAGAGATGTGAAAGCCTTTTTCGTGGGGCAGGCGGGTGTCGGACATGATGTTACCTTTGCAGCAAAAGTTTAAGGCCAAGCCCGCCAAGAAGCAAAGCGGCGGTGCGGTCAAGAAGGGGTTTGGCGCGCAGGTATCGCGCGCGCGCAGCAGGCGCGCTGAGGACAAAGGCGCAACCTGTGTAAAATATGATTTCCAGGATAAGGTGGTTGAGCCAAACCAAGCCAATTTCAAGGCCCGATAGGTTTGGTGGAAAGACCACAACCAGCACAGCGGCAGCAAAAAGCACTGATTTGGGATTGCCCAAATTCACCAAAATCCCATCAATGAATGCGCGGCCCTGACGTTTAGGCGCGGCGGTGATTTGCTGTTTGGCCCCGCGCCACGTCACGACGGCGAGATAAATCAAATAGGCTGCACCGCCAATTTTGAGGGCAGCAAAAGCCCAGGGAAACAGAGCAAACAGCGCATCCATGCCCAAAAGGGCGGCCAAAGTCCACAGGCTGGCCATCACGCCAAGGCCAAGACCCGTTGCAATACCTGCGCGCCTGCCATTTGAAACTGAACTGCGCACCGCCATCAAGAACGCCGCGCCGGGGCTGAGGATCGACACGATCAGCACCGCATTAAAGGCCATGAGATGCTCTAGGGTCACGATACCATCCTCATAGCAAGCGAGATGTCGACAAAAGCAGTCACCCCAATCCGATCCGAACTGCGAAACCACCAAGCATCACTGCAAAAATACGTTCAAGCTGTGCTTTGATCCGCGCATAGAGGCGGCGGGGCGCTGGCTGGGAAAATACCAGTGCAACAAAAGCGTACCAGACACATTCGACAACGAACACAACGGCAAGGATCGCAGCTGCATCCGCCAAAGTTGGGCTGGCCGGGATCAGACCAGAAAAGATAGCTGCAAAAAATGCCAGCGCTTTGGGATTGGCAAGGTCGGTCCACAGGCCCAACAGAAATGAGCGCAGCGCACCGCGCGGGACATCGGTTTGTTTTTCTGGTAGCGGATCATGTGCATCGCGCCAGAGCATGACAGCAACATAGATCAGAAACAGCGCCCCTGCGATACGAAGTCCGGTTTGCAACCATGGCATGATCTCAAACAAAATCGACAGTCCAGCAAGAGCCGCCGCCGCCCACAACATGACCGCAACAGCAAAACCGAATGTCAGCCACAATGCTGCGCGTATCCCTTCACCGGCAGCCGTGCGCAATGTCAGTACAAAGGCGGGGCCGGGGCTCATCGCGAGAAGCAGCTGAACCAATGCAAGAGAGGCGAGCGCAGCTAGGGTCACTCTTTCGCCATATCCGGTGCATCAACGGCTTTCATGCCAACCACGTGATATCCGGCATCCACATGCAGGTTTTCACCCGTTGTGCCGCTGCCAAGATCGCTGAGTAGGAATAGGGCTGCTTTGCCCACATCCTCGATCGTTACATTACGGCGCAGGGGCGAATTATATTCGTTCCATTTCATGATATAGCGGAAATCACCGATGCCAGAGGCGGCAAGCGTTTTGATTGGCCCCGCAGAGATTGCATTGACGCGAATGCCGTCTTTGCCCAGATCTTCGGCCAGATATTTCACGGATGCTTCAAGTGCGGCCTTGGCGACACCCATGACATTATAATGTGGCATGACTTTTTCAGCGCCGTAGTAGGTGAGTGTCACAGCAGATCCGCCGGGCGACATCATCTTTTCTGCGCGCTGCATAACAGCGGTAAAGGAATAGACTGAGATGTCCATCGACATCGCAAAGTTGCCACGGCTGGTGTCCACATAGCGGCCGCGCAATTCGTTTTTGTCCGAGAAACCAATGGCATGAACAATAAAATCCAGCTCGCCCCATGTTTCCTTGAGACTGGCAAAAAGCGCGTCCATTGACGCTTCATCACCCACATCGCAAGGCAATACGATATTGCTGCCCAATTGAGCGGCCAATGGATCGACACGTTTTTTCAACGCGTCACCTTGATAGGAAAAGGCAAGTTCAGCACCTGCATCGGCCAATGACTTGGCAATCCCCCAAGCGATAGATTTATCGTTGGCGAGGCCCATGATCAGACCCCGTTTACCTTGCATCAGATCGTTTGCCATGTTTTGCCCTGTCCCGCTCGCGTTTCCTTGCGGCAGGTTTATGTCATTCGGCGCATTGCAGCAAGGCCATGCAGACCCCATGTTCTAACTGTGCGATGATCGGGGATGCTTTGTGCGTTTTTGCGAAGGGGTGACACAATTTATGTGTGTTAACCCGTTTGACTGCGGGTTGTTGGCTTTAGCGATATGATGTTACGTCATATGACATAGAGGTGTGTTGCACAGGATGGCGCATCAGATTTGAATATTTTTGACGCAACACCTGATCTTGTTGCGTGACGTAGGACAGATGATGGCACAGGAAAAGCGGACGGGCGTGTTTGAAGGTGACGATCCTTTTGTCATCGCGCGCCAATGGCTGGCAGCTGCTGAGGCGACTGAGCCGAACGACGCAAATGCGATTGCATTGTCCACTGTTGATCCAGACGGGTTGCCAAATGCGCGTATGGTGCTGCTCAAGGAAATTGAAGCGGATGCTTTTGTCTTCTATACAAACTATGAAAGCGCCAAAGCGGGTGAGTTGGACAGCGCAGGCAAGGCAGCCTTTGTCATGCATTGGAAATCTTTGCGTCGCCAAGTGCGGGCGCGTGGTACAATCGTGCGCGAAAACGGCTCGCAGGCAGATGAATATTATGCGTCCCGCTCTCTAAAAAGCCGATTGGGCGCTTGGGCTTCACAGCAGTCGCGTCCATTGGATGGTCGTGCGACGTTGATGGCAGAGGTGGCAAAGGTCACTGCGAAACACGGGCTTAACCCCGAAAGGCCACCATTTTGGGGTGGGTATCGGTTAATCCCAACCGAGATCGAGTTTTGGGCAGACGGTGATTTTCGTCTGCATGACCGATTTCAATGGCGACGCGCAGGGGCAGGTGCCCCTTGGAGTGTGACAAGACTCAACCCGTAAGTGTATTGTCGGGTGTCGTGACGGAAATGTGTGCAGTTAAAGCGTGTTATGCTAAAGAAACGGCGCGCCCTCAGTGGGGGCGTAAAATAATCAAGGTACAATCGTGTCAGAAGACGAATTTATAAATCAACCCCAAACGGATGCCGATCATTCGGGTCCTGCGCTTTCAGGAGTCGTGAAGTGGTTTGATCCCGTTAAGGGATTTGGCTTTGTTGTGGCTGACACAGGCGGGCCTGACATTTTGCTGCACGTGAATGTGTTGCGTAATTTCGGCCAAAGCTCGGTCGCGGATGGCGCACGAATCGATTTGTATGCGCAAGAGACAAACAGGGGCGTTCAGGCCACGGGCGTTGTGGCGATCCATCCTCCAGAGGGCGCGCATGCTGTTGCGCTGGCTGATATTGTTGGCCTTGATGCCGCCGCGGTTGCAGCTGCACCGTTGGAACCTGCACGCGTCAAATGGTTCGACAAGGCCAAAGGCTTTGGGTTTGCAAATGTGTTTGGCAAACGCGATGATGTTTTTCTGCATATAGAAGTGCTGCGCCAGTCTGGACTGTCAGACCTTCAGCCGGGCGAAGCGATGGCGATGCGGGTCATTGAAGGCAAACGCGGCAACATGGCCGCAGAGGTGCAGGCGTGGGAAACAGTTTTAACAAAATCGGATGGCGACGCGGGCTGATTTATCTGGCGGTTGCGCTTGCTTCGGCGGCACCAGTTGCAGCAGAACAGGCATGTCGTGACGACGCGGTGCTCTTGCGCGGTGATTGGGGCAATGTACGGTTTTCAGTTGAAGTTGCTGATGATCCTCAAGAACAAGCCATCGGTTTGATGAATCGCGAGAGCATGGCGTTTAGTGCCGGGATGCTCTTTGTGTATCCACGCCCCCAGCCGATGAGTTTTTGGATGCGCAATACACTGATTCCGCTGGATATGGTGTTCATTGATTCCAAAGGGGTGGTGCAGCACATTCACCACAATGCAATTCCCTTGGATGAAACCCCGATTTTTGGTGGCAATAACCTGTTGGCCACGCTTGAGATCAACGGCGGTCTGGCTGAAAGATTGGGAATTACGGTTGGCACACAGGTGCGTCACCCGGCCTTTGACAGCAAATTTGCGGCATGGCCCTGTTAAATGATGAAGCTTGTTGGATTTCACGCAATCTAGGGCTTTTCATTCAAAGCAAGTGTGGCTAAAGAAGCCCTTGTCGGAGCGTGGCGCAGCCTGGTAGCGCACCTGTTTTGGGTACAGGGGGTCGGAGGTTCGAATCCTCTCGCTCCGACCACTTTCACCAATATCTAGATATAGTGTGGATGGCCGTTGTTGGGCCTGCGTTGATCTAGATATCGTGTTTCCCCTCTGTGATTCTTTTCAACAATAACCAAAATCGTTGCGGTTTTATGACGGCGCGCAAAATTTGTGCGGTGATAAACCGGGTCGTGATGTTTGGTGCGTGATTGGCGTGTCAGCCTGTGGGTAAATTCATCCAATGCCTGAGAACCTACATCTAAATATGCCCGAACACTCGATTAATCGCGATACGAGTATCGCGTTGGGACGGGGACAGAATTGGGGATATTAATCTATTGAATCACGCAGCCGTGAGCCGCCCAAAAATTGGGGTGTGGGTCAACAGTTTCTTTTCATAAAATCTTCAAAAAAACCGTTGACCGAAGGGGGTCAGATACGTCAGTTTGTGCAGGCCGACGATGACGCCACAATATGTAGTGGTTAACGCTCAAAAGGCGCATCGGGGCACGAGGGACAGGCAGACGACACTAAATATCGTTTTAATGCTGCAATGCTGCTGGGAAATGCCCCGGTTGGCAGCGCAAACTTTGTGTCTACGCGACGGTCGCAAGACAGGGTGGAGGCCTCTGCAATGACAGATGCGCCTCTTTATTGGTAACGCTGAACATGAGGCAGCTAAGATGAAAATTGAACGGAAATTCACCAAAGTCGGGCAAGATGCATATGCGGATTTGGATTTTGTGACCACAGTGTCCGAAATTCGCAATCCTGATGGGTCTGTCGTATTCAAACTCGACGATGTGGAAGTTCCCTCAAGTTGGAGCCAAGTCGCCAGCGACGTCATCGCACAAAAGTATTTCCGCAAGGCTGGCGTGCCGTCTGCGTTGAAGAAGGTCAAAGAAAAAGGCGTTCCAGAATTTTTGTGGCGCTCTGTGCCTGCCGAAGGCGCGACCATGGGCGGTGAAACGTCGTCAAAGCAGGTATTTGACCGCCTCGCAGGTGCATGGGCGTACTGGGGCTGGAAAGGTGGCTACTTCACAACCGAGGAAGACGCCCAAGCCTATTACGACGAAATGCGCCACATGTTGGCCAGCCAGCGCGCCGCGCCCAATTCCCCACAGTGGTTCAACACTGGTTTGCACTGGGGTTACGGTATTGATGGCCCGGCACAAGGTCACTATTACGTTGATTACAAATCCGGCAAACTGACGCGCTCTAAATCCTCATATGAGCACCCCCAGCCACACGCCTGTTTCATCCAATCCGTTGCGGATGATCTGGTTGGTGACGGCGGCATCATGGACCTCTGGGTCCGCGAGGCGCGTCTGTTCAAATACGGCTCTGGCACGGGTACAAACTTCTCATCCTTGCGCGGCGCTGGTGAAGCATTGTCAGGTGGCGGCAAATCATCCGGCCTCATGGGTTTCTTGAAAATCGGTGACCGTGCTGCGGGTGCGATCAAGTCCGGGGGCACCACACGTCGCGCGGCCAAAATGGTAATCGTCGATGCCGATCACCCCGATATTCAGGATTTCATCAACTGGAAGGTCATTGAAGAGCAGAAAGTGGCGTCCATCGTTGCTGGCTCAAAAATGCACGAAGAAAAGCTGAACCTGATCTTTGCTGCGATCAAAGGCTGGGACGGGGCAGAGGCAGACGCCTATGATCCAGCCCACAACACACAGCTGAAATCAGCGATCCGCGAAGCCAAAAAGGTCGCGATCCCAGAGACATACGTCAAGCGCGTGCTGGATTATGCCAAACAGGGCCACACGTCGATCGAATTCCCAACCTACGATACCGATTGGGATAGCGAGGCCTATTCGTCTGTTTCTGGTCAGAACTCCAACAACTCGATCCGCGTCACAAACGCATTCCTGACCGCCGTTGAAAAAGATGCAGACTGGGAATTGATCGACCGCACAACAAACAAAGTGTCAAAGACCATCAAAGCCCGCGATCTGTGGGAACAGGTTGGCCATGCCGCATGGGCCTGCGCCGACCCGGGAATCCAATACCACGACACGGTTAATGACTGGCATACGTGCCCAGAAGATGGCGCAATTCGCGGTTCAAACCCTTGTTCTGAATATATGTTCTTGGATGACACGGCCTGTAATCTCGCCTCAATGAACTTGCTGACCTTCTTGCAGGACGGCGAATTCCAAGTTGAGGATTACATGCACGCCTCACGTCTTTGGACCGTGACGCTGGAAATTTCAGTCATGATGGCGCAGTTCCCGTCCAAGGAAATCGCGCAGCGGTCTTATGACTTCCGCACGCTGGGCTTAGGCTATGCAAACATCGGCGGTTTGCTGATGAACATGGGCTATTCATACGACAGCGACGAAGGCCGCTCCTTGTGTGGTGCCTTGACCGCGATTATGACGGGCGTTTCTTATGCAACTTCCGCAGAGATCGCAGGCGAGTTGGGCGCATTCTCTGGGTACGCCAAGAACGCAGAGCACATGCAGCGCGTCATCCGCAACCACCGCAATGCGGCCTACGGTGAGGCAAACGGTTATGAGGCGCTGTCCGTCAAACCCGTACCACTCGATCACAAAAGCTGCCCGCAGCCGGGTTTGGTCGATGTGGCGATGTCATGCTGGGATGAAGCACTGAAAATGGGTGAACAGCACGGGTTCCGCAACGCGCAGGTGTCTGTGATTGCGCCAACCGGCACCATCGGTCTGGTGATGGATTGTGACACGACGGGCATCGAGCCTGACTTTGCCTTGGTCAAATTCAAGAAACTCGCTGGTGGCGGTTACTTCAAAATCATCAACCAATCGGTACCGGGTGCCTTGGCAAAACAGGGCTATGGGTCTGCGCAGATCGAAGAAATCGTCAGCTACGCAGTTGGCCACGGCAGCATCGGCAACGCGCCGGGCATCAACCACACGTCCCTTATGGGGCATGGGTTTGGCGCAGTTGAACTGGCCAAAGTGGACAAAGCCCTCGCACAGGCGTTTGATATTCGCTTTGTGTTCAACCAGTGGACGCTGGGCGAAGAGTTCTGCACGCAAGTGCTGGGCATTCCAGCCGACAAGCTGAACGATCCAACCTTTGACCTGTTGAAATCATTGGGCTTTTCCAAGAAGGATATCGATGCGGCCAACGACCACGTTTGCGGCACAATGACCCTCGAAGGCGCGCCACACCTCAAAGAAGAGCACTATTCCATCTTTGACTGCGCCAATCCTTGCGGCAAAAAGGGCAAACGTTTCTTGGGCGTCAACAGCCACATCACCATGATGGCGGCGGCGCAATCGTTCATCTCTGGCGCGATCTCAAAAACGATCAACATGCCAAACGATGCAACGATTGAGGATTGCCAAAAGGCCTATGAACTCAGCTGGTCTTTGGGCATCAAAGCCAATGCGCTCTACCGTGATGGATCAAAACTATCGCAACCTTTGGCATCTGCCTTGATCGAAGACGATGATGAAGCGGCTGAAACCTTGGAAAGTGGTACGCCACATGAAAAGGCTGTCGTTCTGGCCGAAAAGATTGTCGAAAAGGTCATCATCAAAGAGTTGATCAAATCGCACCGCGAAAAGATGCCCCAGCGCCGCAAGGGATATACTCAGAAAGCTAATGTAGGCGGCCATAAGGTCTATCTGCGCACGGGTGAATACGAGGACGGCAAGCTGGGCGAGATTTTCATCGACATGCACAAGGAAGGTGCAGGTTTCCGCGCGATGATGAACAACTTTGCCATCGCCGTGTCCGTAGGCCTGCAATACGGTGTGCCGCTCGAAGAATTTGTCGACGCGTTCACCTTCACCAAGTTTGAGCCAGCGGGTCTGGTCCAAGGCAATGAAACCATCCGGTCCGCGACATCGATCCTCGACTATATCTTCCGTGAACTCGCGGTCAGCTACCTTGACCGCACAGACCTCGCGCATGTGCAGCCAGAGGGCCACACGTTTGATGATCTTGGCAAAGGCGAAGAGCAGGAAACCGTTGGCAACGTGTCTGAACTTTCTGAAAACGCAGCCAGCAAGTCTTTGGAAGTGTTGAAACAAATCAGCTCAACCGGATATCTGCGCAACCGTTTACCACAAGAATTGGTGGTGCTTCAGGGCGGCGCGCAAATGTCAGCCGCAGTGCAAGCCGTGATGCCAGAGGTGTCCGCACAGGGCGGTGTCGCGGTGGCGATGGCAACCACATCGGTCGCGTCTGGCGCGGTTGGTATCGACGCACGCACCAAAGCCAAGATGCAGGGCTATGAAGGCGAAGCCTGCGGCGAATGCGGCAATTACACGCTGGTGCGCAATGGGACCTGCATGAAGTGCAACACCTGTGGCGGGACAAGCGGGTGTAGTTAAAGGGGATAGGATGGGGCGCGTTTTAGCGCTTCATTAGATACCGAGTGGGTTCTCATCGTTCGCTCAAGGGCGAACGACTGCCACTCACTCGTCGCCCCGGGCATAGCCCGGGACGACGGACACGGGGCTGTCAGAACCCGTAATTTCGTCGGAATTTCGAAATTGAACGAAATCCGGTGTCAAGAAAAAAGAGGCTTATGGAGGCATTTATCTGAAGAAGTGAAAGAAAATAACTTATAACGGGTGTTTTCTGAATCTGACGGAATACCAAATACGCGAGATCTATTCTTGCGACACAGACAACCAGACAAGGGGCAGGTGCGCTTGTCCCCTGACGCTGACCAAGCCGCAGGCATAAAATAATAACGAGCGGTAAACTAATGAGCCTGGTTATGCGAACCTCGGGGTGCCCTTGTGGCACCCCTTTTTCTTTGGCACATCCTTGAGGCCGTGATCACTCGCCGTTTTGGGATACAGCTATGAGACTTCAGACCACAGTTGCCCTTCATGCCGATGAGACTGCCGCGTCGTTTGCATCGCGTCTGGCTGCGGCGAACGGAATTCCGATCATCGCGGATCTTTTGATGGACGCCGAGCTTTCGATGGCAGAGTTTCTGAAGGGCGATCCAAAAACCTTTGACACTCTTGCTGCTCTTGGTGGTGTCGCTCTCGATGACCTGATCCGGCATGCATTCATCCCAACTGGAATATCAACATATAGGTGTATGGGGCATGAACTTGGGATGCGTAACCTGCTCAGAGGGCGAAGCCGCATTTGCCCAGCGTGCTTTCGGGAAGATACAGGTCCGCAGATGACGCCCGATACGGCGCTTGACGCATATGGTCGTATCCTGTTGACGCTTTCATCCGCGCGTGTCTGTCCCGTCCATAAGCTCTCGTTGATCTCAGCACCGGAAGATACAGTCCAACATGAATTCTTCGATACGTGGTCGCTTTGGTTGCCCGAGATTTGCGAAGGTTCTTTAGACCAGCATGTGGCTGATGGGGGACTTTACGAGGAACATGTCGCGCGCAGGCTGGCAGGTGACATACCTGACGGATGGGCAAGCCGCTTTCCAATTGATGCTTTGGGGGCAACTTGCGAGATGCTGGGCGTTTCGCAGACCCATGGAAAGAATGCGACACTTGGCGGTGTGTCTGATGTCGAGCTCGCGGTGGCAACATCAGTCGGATTTCGACTGCTTGATAGCGGTCCAACAGAACTTGTAGCATATTTCGAAAACCTGAGGCGCACCCCCGGGCAGCCGCAAGATCGTCCACAAGCCCGGTACGGCCGCATTTACGACTGGCTAAAGCGTGGTTCAGGCAGTGGCCCTGACCTGGAACCTCTCAGAGCTATTTTACGGCAACATATCATTAAAAATTGGCCCTTGGGTGCTGGTGAGCAGGCTCTTGACCATACACTTCCCGAACGTCGTCTGCACTCGATCAGAACAGCGGCAAAGACACACGACCTGCATCCAAAGCGGCTGCGTCGGATCCTAATCGATGCTGGGATCATCGCAGAAACGAACTTACCAGATTTCGAGGTGACTTTTGACGCCGTCGAGGCGCAGGAGGTCCTTGAACAGGCGAGTGGATCAGTCGCGTTTTCATCGGCGCAAAAGAGACTGGGTATGACACGCTCGCAAATGGAAACTCTTATCCGAGTTGTGGACCCGTCACGGTTTGATGCCGCTCCTTTGATAGCATTTACTGCAACAAAGGAGACTGATTATGCGCTGCCCGGCAGGGTCATGCAAAGCATGATCCCGAGAGGGGACTGAAACGTACGGACGAATTCCGCCAGGATGCGGTGCGCATAGCCCTGACAAGTGGGCTTACCATTGCCCGGCAGTCGATATGCAGTATCGATGAGAGGGGCGCAAACAGGTGGCTGACGATCTGGGTGTTGGCATGTCGACGCTGAACAAGTGGATCACTGCGCATCGAGACACAGATGTGGTTTCGAAGGAGGATTTGAGCCTCGCCCGAGAGAATGACCGGCTTCGGCGTGAGA
>JBARCK010000030.1:0-3104 GCA_049794015.1 Sulfitobacter sp.
TCACCGGCACGGTTCAGCTGGCTGAAGGCACAGAAATGGTCATGCCGGGCGACAACGTGTCTTTCGGCGTTGAGCTGATCGCGCCAATCGCCATGGAAAACGGCCTGCGCTTCGCCATCCGCGAAGGTGGCCGGACTGTTGGCGCTGGCGTGGTTTCCAAAATCACGGAGTGATTTTGAAACAACGCCAGACGGTGCGACGCCCTGTGGCAGTGCCTTTTTGAACTCTTCTCAAAAAGGTCACGAGAACAAGGTGTCGGCACACGGGTGTTATGACACACAAAAGGTCGCTCCAAACCGGGGTGGCCTTTTTGTTGGAGACATTGGTCAACGGGGAATGATCAGTCGCTCCCCTTGAGGAGCGATGAGAGCAGGGCGGACACACCCCTCGTGACCGGGTGCTGGTGTTAGAATAATGAAAGGCCGCAGCGCTCAACGCTGCGGCCTTTTTGGGTTTCCTGATTGAACCGCGTTACTCTATTTCCATTGTCTACTATGCGGGACGAAGCCGACGTCCAACCTAAATTGACCCATGTCGGCTTTCGGGAAACCGTGTCAAAAACGGTCGTTTTGAAGGGGCGTTACCGTAAGCAGAGCCACCATAGTATTCAGAACGCATCGTTTATCAATTTTCTAATTTTTTCACAGAGCGTGGGCCTAAAGAAACAATATTAAATGCGACACCAGCAATGACCAATGCCGAGGCAACCAGCTTCCATGTTGGCATAGGCTCACTCAAAATCATTGCGGCAAAGAACATCCCAAACACTGGCACAAGTAGTGTAAATGGTGCCACCATGTTTGTAGGATAGAGGTTCAGCAATTTGCTCCAGATGGAAAACCCATAGAACGTTGTAGGGTAAACGATGTATCCAAGTGCGATAATGCCAACCCAAGACACCGAAGACAGCGCCCCCATCATCACCTGTCTGCCTTCAAAATAGAAAGACGCAAGCAGCAGTGGAAGTGGAGCAACGAGGCTGCCCCATACAACCAGCGCCAGCACGCCACTTGCGCCTATCTTTTTTGAGACGATATTTGCTACGCCCCAGCAGATCGCAGCGCATAGGACGAGTACAAAGCCAAGGGTTTCTGCATTTCCTGCTGAATGCCAAGCAACTATCGCCAGACCGCAGAGGGCAACCGCTATACCTACCAGCCTTTGAAAAGGAATGACTTCTCTTAGAAGTACCGTTGACAGGACCGCCGTCGCGATGACCTGAAACTGCAAGACCAGTGAAGCGAGACCCGCCGGCATCCCCAGATACATTCCTGCAAACAAAAATGCGAACTGGAGCGCAAACATGAAAATCCCATAAAGTAAAACCATCGCAATCGGTCCTTTTGGTCTTTGCACGAAGAAAACCGCAGGAAATGCAACAAGAATAAAGCGCATCGCCGTCAGGAACAGTGGCGGAAACTCCCTTAGCCCGATCTCGATTACAACGAAATTCAAGCCCCAGATCGCTACGACAGACAAGGCCAGTAGGAGGTCACGAAAGGCCATTCTGTTAAACCGACACCGAGTTGTCAGCTCGACGTTTATGCTTTTCTGCAATAATGCGTTTGTTTAGAATTCGGACCTCGCCAACCATTAACAGACGCATATCTGCGACGATATGCTTGGCCAGATCGGCATCGCTGATGTCGTCACCATTGATATCCAAGCGAAACCCTTGTCCCTGAATGCCGCCTTCATTGCTGAAATCAATTTCGAAATCGAAAACCACTCGGTATTCTGTCACTTGCTTGCCTTACTGTTGATTACATCTGTTTGACGCTGCCTATGCTTGCGTATCTTCTGACGGTTTCCGCATCCGGCGGATGAAGAACACCATTTTCGTCGGCCCGGCGGGGAGCCGTCAAAGAAAAGCATGTTGCATCCGGGGCAGCGTCGTAGTCGATCTTTGCGCGTTGTGCCGAGCAGACTGATCGCATCTGTTGCGACGTCCACCATCAAGGCATCAAGAGGTCTATCGGCAACGACCTTCATACCGTCAGCTGTGAGAATGGTGCGAGATGTTTCTAGTGAAGCGGCATTGTTCAGTTCCGCGATGTCCTGCTCTGTGGGAACAGTTCCACTCAAGACGTCGCCTACCGCTCGAAAAACCACCTCACGCAAGCGTGTGAGGCGTAAGTGGTCGTCTCTACTTGGTTTAGAACCTGCGATGTAGGTCAAGCTCCCGGACGCGTTAGCCCAACGAACGATATCCTTTGGAGCGACAAGTAGATCGACTTCCCCGAGTCCTCGTGCGGACACTGTGTCCACGAGGTCGAGGCAAATACAGCCAGATTTGAATTCAAAATCTCTCACTTTGACACCTGTAATACTAGTGTCAAAATTATGCAAATATTTAGTTTTCTGGATTTGCCCACAACGCCACCATTGGGAACGTCCCTAAAACCCTCCTTTTGGGGCACGCGAAAACTACCCCGATTGACGTTGCCAAAAACCCCGTTCAAAACCAACGTGATTGTTAAAGGTTTTTGATAGCTCTCATGAGCGGTCATTCATGCAATGCGCAGCATCATGCACCTTGGGCTCTTTGCAGTCATTCCATCAGCGCGTTGCATTCCTATCATCTGATCACAACACCCCCTTTACCTCCCCCCCAATCCCCCCTATAGCCCCCATACCGACTCGGGGTGCATCAACATGCGCCCCGTTTCACATACCAAGACGCGATGAGGGCCTCGGATGAGCCGCTGTCCTCCAATCCGTTGACATCCCAATCGTAAGGGATATGCACATGGCTCAAAGCCAGAACATCCGCATCCGCCTTAAGGCGTTTGACTACCGGGTGCTTGATGCCTCCACTCAGGAAATCGTCAACACTGCCAAACGCACAGGCGCATCTGTTCGCGGTCCGATTCCGCTGCCGAACAAGATCGAAAAATTCACTGTTCTTCGTGGTCCCCACGTCGACAAGAAATCCCGTGACCAGTTCGAGATCCGCACGCACAAGCGTCTGCTGGATATCGTTGATCCGACCCCCCAGACCGTAGACGCGCTGATGAAGCTCGACCTCGCCGCTGGTGTGGACGTCGAGATCAAGCTGCAGTCATAAGCGTAGGAGGGTAATATTATGTTGCGCTCAGGCGTTA
>JBARCK010000031.1:0-57673 GCA_049794015.1 Sulfitobacter sp.
AAAAAAAACACGCCGGGGCATGCCCCGGCGTTTTTGTTTCTAGCGCTTGTATCTGTTCCAGCGGCTTCGCCCGCCAAGGCTGGAAAAGGACCACTGGGCCTTTTTTTGATTTAGCCCTTGCCCTTCCATGGCACAAGCAGACGCTCAGCCCAGCGCATCAGCATGTCGATGCCAAAACCGATGATACCAATCAGGATAATACCCATGATTACGATGTCGGTGTTTTGGAATTTAGACGCTGTCATGATCATCATACCAGCACCTTGGCTGGCCGCGACCAATTCGGCGGCAACAACCGTACCCCAACACACACCCATCGCAACACGCGCACCTGTGAAAATCTCAGGCAGCGAGTTTGGAATGATGACATGACGCATGATCTGCCATTTGCTGGCCCCCAATGAATAGGCGGCATGCACTTTGGAGATGTTTACGCCTGACACACCAGAACGTGCGGCAATCGCCATAATCCAAAGGGCGGCAAGGAACAGCAGGATAATCTTGCCTGTTTCACCGATACCAAACCAAATGATGATCAGCGGGATCAGCGCAAGCGGCGGCACGGGGCGCATGAATTCAACGATCGGATCAAACCAACCACGGAACCAGTTGCTAAGTCCCATCGCATAACCAAGAGGCACACCAACCAACGCACCAAGCAAGAATCCTGCAACAACGCGGAACAGCGAATACCCTAAGTGCTCAAGCAAGGTAAAGTTACGGAAACCATCCTTTGCAATCTCAATAGAACGCACCCAAACTTTTTCGGGCGACGGAAGGTACAAAGGTTCCATTTGCCAGCCCTTATTGGGGGCAAAGTTAGGTGTTCCTTTGTCGGTGATGGTCACAGCGCCACCATCAATATTGACGGTATCGCCGGGCGACACTTTCGTACCGTTGATCGCAACAACGGTGTTACCATCTCTTTTACTGATCTCATCATTGCCGGCGACATTGATGACCGCTGTGCGCCATTGCGCAACGGCGGCAGAATCGTTCTTGGCAAAACCATCGCCGTCTTCAACTTCGGGTGCTTTTGTATCGATCTCACGAGGGTGAACAACGATCGACACTGTGGCATCGTCCGTTTCACCATTCGCCTCGGCGGTATAGGTAAACGACGTCGTACCCTCAAATGGTCCGGGTGCATGCAGGAAAGACGGCAGCAAGCTGGAACCCGTGAAAATCCCCCACATCACAAAGATCGTTAAGATCGAAATAATACCAGCATAGCGGTTCGGGCGTACGGCACTTTCATCACCGAACGTTACCGTTTTGAGAGATGTATAATCACTGGACGCTTTCTGAACGACACGTGTGATGATGAAAAATGCGGCAATAAAGATGCCAACATAAATGGCAAGAAAAAATATACCGGTCATGCGTTTTCCTCCTTACGGCCCATAATTTCTTCTTCCATGTCCCAGATCATGCTGAGGATTTCCTCGCGGCGTGGGGCAAATTCAGGGTGCTTCTTGACCTCACGCAGGTCGGCGTTAACACCCAATTCAGCAAACGGCAGGCGATATTCTTTGTGAATACGACCGGGGCGCGGTGCCATCACGATCAGTCGTTCACCCAACAGTAAAGCTTCTTCAACTGAGTGGGTGATCAGGATGATCGTCTTGCCAGTTTCTTTCCACAGCTTCAGCACCAGTGATTGCATCTTTTCGCGCGTCAACGCATCCAAAGCACCCAAGGGTTCATCCATCAAAATGACATCTGGATCATTGGCAAGGCAACGGGCAAGAGCCACACGTTGCTGCATACCACCGGACAATTCGTAAACGGCCTTTTCTTTGAAATCCTGCAAACCAACCACATCAAGCAGGTGATTAACGATCTCATCTTTGTCTTTCTTTGGCATGCCCTTCATTGAGGGCCCAAAACCAACGTTTTCACGCACAGACATCCATTCAAACAGCGCACCTTGCTGGAATACCATGCCACGTTCGGCATCGGGGCCTTTGACTTCATGCCCGTTCAACACCATGCGACCATCTGTTGGGGCCAAAAACCCTGCGACAATGTTCAACAGTGTGGTTTTCCCACAGCCCGATGGGCCAAGCACGCTTAACAACTCGCCTGCTTTCAGATCAAGTGTAACGCCCTTCAGCGCCTGCACCGCGCCGCCATTTGGCAGCTCAAAGCGCATCGATAAATTTTCAATAGAGAGTCCGGTCATATCAGCGTCTTCCTGTATGTGTTGGAGACTGCATGGGCAGCGCTGCGCTGCCTCAAATCTTGGTTAGAAAGTCCCCGGCGCAAGCGAACCTGCGCCGGGAAATATCGGATTACATGTCTTTGGCAGCTGTCAATGGACCTGTGTTTACCGCATCTTCGTAGCTGTCGAGTGCGCTATCGATAGAGCCTGCTTCAACGAATACGTCCGCAACACCCTTCATGAAGGTCGCAGCATTCGCGCCCAACCATGAGTCAGACAACTGCTCTTCAACTGTTGGGAACTTCATAGTAGCGATCGCGCCGCGTGCAGCTTCCAAATCCATACCGGCTTGCTCAGCAATTACCGCCAGCTTTTCGTCGGATGGGTCAGCAGCATAGTCCGCATTCGCGTCTGCTGTAACTTTCAGGAACTTAGCAACCGTATCACCGTTTTCTGCGATATAGGCAGCTGGGCCAGTTGTTACGTCAAATACCAAGATACCCAGCTCTTGCTTTTCGTCACCTGTCAAAAGCACGTTGCCGTACTCTTTCATGCGCGACAAACCACCGCCATAACCACAAGCGAAATCAACTGCGCCTTGGCCCAACGCTGCTGCGCCTTCTGGTGGTGCCATGTCGACAACCTGAAGCGTAGACACGTCTACGCCAAAATGGGCCATCTGACGCAAGAAGCCGTAGTGTGCCGCCGTACCAAGTGGTACAGCCACTTTTTTGCCAGCAAGCTCAGCAGTGGAATCCTTGTCCATTTCCAAAGCAGCCGCGAAAACACAGTTGTCATTGTCAGAGTAGGAAACGGCAACATCTACAACCTGAATGTCTTGACCACCTGACGCGGCCACAACGAACGGTGGTACACCTTGAGATACAGAAAGCTGTACGTCGCCAGATGCCATTGCGGCTGACATTGCTGTACCAGTTTCAAAAGAAACCCAGTTCACTTTCATGCCCAGCGCTTCGTCATATGCGCCAGATGCTTTTGCCAACATCATTGGCATTGGCCATTCAAGGAAATAGCCGACAGTGATTTCACCATGGGCATCCGCAAATGCCGCCTGTCCGGTCATCGCCATCACGACGCCCGCTACAAATCCAGTTGTTGTCTTCTTGATCATTGTATTCTCCCGTTGATCATTCCCGATCCTTTATTGGTCGGGTTTGGTATTTCCTACCGAGCTTGCGTCGGCATTTTGCGCCCCTTCAAAGCGTATCGCGCGTCATCATTTGATACGTGATGCGTTTTTTAAGGCATGCTTGTCAGGATGTCCGTAAAACTCCTTGGCAGCAATACCTTCATTGCATTCATTCAATTTATCACAAAATTTGACGTCCACGCGCCCCAAAGGTTTATTGCTGCAACTTATTTCGTGGGCACACCCTGACTGTAGCCACTCGATTTGGAACGTCCAATTGGCACACCTTCATGAGTCCAGTTTGACCGATCTCGGATTGGCCCGTGTTTTATTACCGCCTTTAACATGCTGATACTGGTCTGGAATGGCGGCGAAACGAAATTTGGCTGTCGTCATATCATTGCGCTACGCTGCCCAGTCTTCTGCCCGTGCAAAAACGCACAACAACCACATGCTCAAATAGTGTGCAGCCCTATTATGTGAGGCGGGCACCCCAAACACTGCGGCCCTATCGAGTGTTGATATCATGGTTCTTAATTAGGCCACTTTCGTATTCTGAACTACTTTCAAGCGACACACGGCACAAAAATGCGATTTCTGGCCTTATTCATCACAATTCTTTGGCACTACTTGATTCGGTGCAAAAGCAGTGTTCTAGTGCGAAATACTGGCATGCGTGCCATCGAAATCACCCCACGAAAGGATTGACCCATGGACGGCACATTCAACGAAAATGATATTTCCCGGGTGGTCGAGGCAGATCGCGCACACATCTGGCATCACCTCAGCCAGCACAAACCCTATGAAACAACCGACCCCCGCATCATTGTCGAAGGCAAAGGCATGCGCGTTTGGGACCAAAAGGGTAAAGAGCACCTTGATGCCGTGTCTGGCGGTGTTTGGACCGTTAATGTTGGCTATGGCCGCGAACGGATCGCCAACGCGGTACGTGATCAGTTGATCAAGCTAAACTATTTTGCGGGCTCTGCGGGTTCTATTCCCGGTTCCAACTTTGCTGAAATGTTGATCGACAAAATGCCAGGCATGTCGCGCGTTTATTATGCGAACTCAGGCTCCGAAGCGAACGAGAAGGGCTTTAAACTGGTTCGTCAGATTGCCCACAAAAAGTATGGTGGGAAAAAGCATAAGGTGCTTTTCCGCGACCGCGATTATCACGGCACCACAATCACGGCGCTTTCTGCGACTGGTCAGGACGAACGTTCAGCCCAATACGGCCCGTTCACGCCCGGTTTCGTGCGCGTCCCGCATTGCCTAGAATACCGTGCCTTTGAGCAAGATGGCGCGCCATCTGAAAACTACGGCGTTTGGGCGGCGGATCAGATCGAAAAAGTCATTTTGGCCGAAGGTCCCGATACCGTGGGCAGCCTGTGCCTAGAGCCGGTCACAGCTGGTGGCGGCGTGATCACCCCGCCCGATGGCTATTGGGACCGTGTGCAGGAAATCTGCAAAAAGTACGACATCCTGCTGCACATCGACGAAGTTGTCTGTGGCGTAGGGCGTACAGGTACTTGGTTTGGCTATCAAAATTACGGCATCAAACCGGACATGGTCACAATGGCCAAAGGTGTTGCCTCTGGTTACGCCGCGATCTCTTGCCTTGTGACCACCGAAGAGGTGTTCAACATGTTCAAGGACGACGCGTCTGACCCACTCAACTACTTCCGCGACATTTCGACGTTTGGTGGGTGCACTGCTGGTCCAACGGCGGGCATCGAAAACATGAAGATCATCCAAGATGAGGATCTTCTGCAAAATACCGTTGATATGGGCCACTATATGCTCGACCAATTGAACGCGCTTGGCGAAAAGCATGCCTGCATCGGTCAGGTGCGCGGCAAAGGTCTGTTCCTAGGGGCGGAATTGGTTGAAGACCGCGACACCCGCGCACCTGTGGCCGAAAAGATGGCACAAGCGGTTGTCGGTGACTGTATGCAGCAAGGTGTAATCATCGGAATGACCAATCGGTCCCTTCCGGGTTTCAATAACACATTATGTTTCTCACCAGCGCTGATTGCGAAAAAGGATGATATCGATCAGATCATCTCAGCTGTTGATGGCGCATTGGGGCGTGTGTTTGCCTAGATCATTGCACCAACTATAATTGAGTACGGCAGGCTATGCGCCTGCCGTTATTCTTTGACGATTTCAAAAAGTGGTCTTGCGCGCGCAATCTTCTCAAGCTGGCGACAATCGCCAACTTCGCCAAGCCCCGCAAAGGCATGAGCCTTGATCCCAGAAACCGCCGGTGTTCCAAAAAAACCACCTGTTAGATATTCTGAACCCTTTGGCAGAGGCTTTTCCATTCCCGCACCACTTATAACAATACTGCTTGCACTTGATCCTTGCTTGGCTGGATCTCGCCTTCGATATTGGAAAGCCCGCTGTAGTTTTGAGCAAGAACAAGCATAACAAACGAAACATCTACAGTCAGATCACACTTGGGGCAGCTAAAGTTATTCAAAAGAGATTTTGTAAAATGTATCTTGTGCCCCTGCTCGAGTTTTATATCCGACACCAACGCGCCGTCGATAGCAATCGCGTTTTTTTATAGGCAAAACCAAGTTCATCCATGATGATCAAAGCACTCAAAGCGACGGATGCGTCTTGATCTCTCACCAAATAACCTAGTGCTTTTTTTACACGTTCAGCCATCAATCCTTCTCGGGCCTGATCAAGAATTACCAGCTGGGCAGACCGACTGGATGGTGTGGACAATTTGTAAGATGCGTCGAACCGCAATGGGCAAGAGCCGTCCATATGACTTAGGAACGGCACATCAACGCCGTCATTTTCATCGCCTCCGTTTAATTCGCCAAGTGTCATTTGCTGTGCAGTGATCAAAAATTGTTGGCGCAAATCAGTAACAAACGAAACCGCAGATAACTCATTCTGCATTTGCGCCTGCAACGTCTGCTCTGCCAACCGCTCAGTCTGTGCTTCCATCAACGCTGTCTGTGCGACCATGACTTCGGTCTGCTGGCCAATCTTCTGGGTCTGTTCAAACAGTAACACAGACCCCGTGAACGTCGCAAAAGCCAGCAACAATCCCAAGGCCGTCCCAATCACCCAACGATAAAAATTTGACCATGTGTACCAGCCGACCGTTGCCCGGACGAGGGTATCCGCCTCAGCCTCTGCGCGCGCCATATCCCCGCTACTGGCTGCCGACACACCCGCAATCAAGCTGCGTGAAATTTCTTCAACACTGGCCTCACCCCTGCCCAACACTTTGCGCAGAATTTTCTCACGAAAAAACAATACAAGTATCAGCACGACGATCAGCACAGTCACAGCGCCGAAAAAGAACACCGCCATATCGCGCGCAAAGTTCTCTGCTGCACCCCAAAGACCAATAGCGACGGGGACGATCAACAGGCCCGCAGCAAAGAAACCAATCCAAAACGAAGTATGTTTGCCCACAGCGCCCCCTTGATTGCAGGTATTGCGCAAGCCTAGCGTGCAGGCGGCAATCCGCCAACAAAGATGACTCTGCCCTTTGCTCTTTCGCATTTTCAGCTAGATAAAGCATGTCTTGCCCGAACATGACATCAAGCCACAGCAGATATGCTGCGGTCACAACTAGAAAATATGTCGGACGTCGTTGTATTGTCCGACGCTAAGACATGAAGCTTATACGGGAGACCATCATGAAAAAGCTCTTTATCGCAATTCCACTCATCGCGGCACTCGCCGCGTGTGAAACGCAAAACCAATCAACCGCTGCTGGTGCCCTTACTGGTGCCGCCCTAGGCGCGGCTGTTTCAAACGACAGCGATAACGTCAAAGGTGCCATCATTGGCGGTATCGCAGGTGCTGCGGCAGGCAATTACCTTGGCCGCGCGCAAAGTGGTAAATGCGTCTACCAAAACTCTGCCGGCCAGCGTTACACTGCTGCCTGCCCATAACCTTTACCATATAAATTATGCTGCATGGCCCGAGGTTCACGCCTCGGGCCATTTTTGTGCGGATCACCTAAAAAGCTACTTCGCTCGACCACGCCTGCCGACTTTGCCGTATCCATTGCTGCCAAGCCATGCCATGTTAAAATCAAGAAATGCAATTAATGATACCGCTAGTCTCATTAATTTCTTTACTGTATGTGTGCATTCCGTTAGGTTGGATCAACAAGAACTGATTTTCATATTTCCGTAATGCCAGATTGAATGGGAAATAAGTCCAGTATAGGGTTTCTATATGGCACTTCCGGTTGAGACATTTTTCCTACATCCTGACGCTCAGGGCACACTGCAACAGCAGATCCAACAGATGATCGCGCAGGGAATTTTATCTGGCCGTTTCCAGCAGGGCGAAAAGCTGCCCTCGACTCGCAAACTGGCGGGACATTTGGGCGTCAGCCGCATCACCGTGACCATCGCATACACCGAACTTTTGGCCAACGATTACCTGACTTCAAAAGGCCGTTCAGGGTATTTCGTATCCGACAACGCGCCTGCACCGCCGCGATTTTCGCCCTCCCCAGAAGCCAATGACGCAATCGACTGGCACCGCGCGATTGGGCAGAAATTCAGTGGCGGCGTCACACCATCAAAGCCGCAGGATTGGGCAAAATTTCGATTTCCCTTTATTTATGGGCAGGCTGATCCGACGCTGTTTGACCACGCAAACTGGCGCTTATGTGCCTTGCAGGCATTGGGGCAACGCGACTTCACGTCCCTGACCACCGATTATTATGATCAGGATGATCCGCAACTGATCGAATTCATTGCCCGACATACGTTACCACGGCGCGGTATTTCGGCCCGCCCTGAACAAATTTTGATCACTCTTGGTGCCCAAAACGCGCTTTGGCTGACGACACAAGTCCTGCTGACACAGCGCCGCCGCGCCGCCTTGGAAGATCCCTGTTACCACTCTCTGCGTGATATCCTTTCGCAATCTCGGTGCCATGTGACACCTGTTCGCGTTGACCAAGATGGTTTGCCACCCGATGCAATCCCCCCTGACACAGACGTTATTTTCACGACTCCCAGCCACCAGTGCCCCACAAACGCAACAATGCCCATGAGCCGGCGAAGCGCCTTGTTAGAGCGCGCCCGCGAGATGGACGCATTGATCGTTGAAGATGATTATGAGGCAGAAATGTCCTTCCTCAAATCACCATCACCTGCACTTAAATCGCTCGATAAAGATGGCCGTGTGATTTACGTCGGTAGCTTTTCAAAATCGCTTTTCCCCGGATTACGGCTTGGCTATTTGGTCGGCTCTGAACCCTTCATCCGCGAAGCACGCGCGCTGCGTGCAAGTGTATTGCGCCATCCACCGGGGCACATTCAACGCACTACGGCGTATTTCTTGTCTTTGGGGCACTACGATGCTTTGATACGCCGCATGAGTACTGCGCTGCATGAACGACACAGCATTATGGAAAACGCATTTACGAAACACGATTTACGCGTTTCGGGTCGCGGCTATCATGGTGGATCGTCATTTTGGATGCGCGCCCCTGACAGCGTCGACACCGATGATCTGGCCCGCCGCCTAAATAACAAAGGCGTCTTGATTGAACCGGGCTGCGCGTTTTTTGCCGGCGACGAACAACCCTCAAACTACTATCGTTTGGCCTATTCTTCTATCCCAACCACACGTATTGCCGAGGGCGTCGGAATGATCGCCCGTGAAATTGATGCTATGTTATGATCTGGCATGATCCGCCTGACCATTCTGGCCCTAACCTGACTTGAGCTACCAACCTACCCTGCGCAACAACGCAAATTAGATTCGCCATTCACCCCAATTAAGGATGTAATCCCATGAAAATGACCACCGAAGAGGCATTTGTAAAAGTCCTCCAGATGCACGGCATCGACAACGCCTTCGGGATCATCGGCTCTGCCATGATGCCAATCTCTGATCTGTTCCCAGCGGCAGGCATCAAATTCTGGGACTGCGCCCATGAAACATCCGGCGGCATGATCGCAGATGGTTACACACGTGCGTCCGGCAAAATGTCGATGGCGATTGCCCAGAACGGCCCCGGCATCACCAACTTTGTGACGCCAATCAAAACCGCATATTGGAACCACACACCGATGTTGCTGGTCACACCGCAGGCCGCCAACAAGACAATCGGTCAAGGTGGCTTCCAAGAAATCGAACAAATGAAATTGTTTGAAGACATGGTGTGCTATCAGGAAGAAGTCCGCGACCCATCACGGATCGCCGAAGTTTTGAACCGCGTGATCGAAAAAGCATGGCGTGGCTGTGCACCTGCACAGATCAACATTCCGCGTGATTACTGGACACAAGTGATCGACATCGAACTGCCACAGATCATCGAACTAGAGCGCCCACAGGGCGGCGAAAAGGCTGTTGCAGCCGCCGCGAAGTTGCTCTCTGAGGCTGAATTCCCAGTGATCCTGAATGGCGCAGGCGTGATCCTGTCCGGCGGTATCGACGCATCCGCGAAATTGGCCGAAGCATTGAGCGCGCCAGTTGCCTGCGGTTACCAACACAACGACGCATTCCCCGGCGGTCACCCGCTGTCCGTTGGCCCCTTGGGCTACAACGGCTCAAAGGCAGCAATGGAATTGATCCAAAAGGCGGACGTTGTTCTGGCCCTCGGCAACCGTTTGAACCCGTTTTCAACGCTGCCCGGTTACGGCATCAACTACTGGCCACAGGATGCCAAAATCATTCAGGTCGATATCAACTCTGACCGTATTGGCCTAACCAAAAAGGTCGACGTTGCGATCCAAGGGGATGCAAAAGCAGTGGCAGAGCAGCTGTTGGCAAACTTGGGCGCAGGCGCTGGCGACAAGGGCCGCAAAGAACGTACCGACCTGATCGCCATGACCAAATCCCGTTGGGCACAAGAGTTGTCCTCGATGGATCACGAAGATGATGCTGATGAAGGCGTGGATTGGAACGAGCGTGCGCGCAACCGTCAGCCCACTCACATGGCGCCACGTCAAGCATGGCGTGCGATCATGTCAGCCATGCCAGCGGATGCAATTGTGTCTTCTGACATTGGTAACAACTGCGCCATCGGTAACGCCTATCCGTCCTTTGACAAGGGTCGCAGCTATCTTGCACCCGGCCTCTTTGGTCCATGTGGGTATGGCCTGCCTGCCATCCTTGGTGCAAAAATCGGGTGCCCTGATCGCCCGGTTGTCGGTTTCGCTGGTGACGGCGCATTCGGTATTTCAATGAACGAAATGACCGCCTGTGGTCGTGGCGATTGGCCTGCGATCACCATGGTCATTTTCCGCAACTATCAGTGGGGCGCTGAAAAGCGGAACACAACACTTTGGTTCGATGACAACTTTGTTGGCACCGAATTGAACGAAGGTGTGAACTATGCCGAAATCGCCAAGGGTTGTGGGTTGAAAGGTGTTCAGGTCACCGGCATGGAGCAGCTGACAGATGTGTTGAACACAGCCGTGAAAGAGCAAATGAAAGATGGCGTGACCACGTTCATCGAAGTTGTTTTGAACCAAGAACTGGGTGAACCTTTCCGTCGCGACGCGATGAAAAAGCCAGTTCCAGTTGCGGGCATCAACAAAGACGACATGCGTCCACAGGCGCGTGCATAAATCTGGTGTCTGACACCACAAAGCAAAGGGTATGGCCATGAGCGTGTTGCAAGGTTTATCGAAACGTGCAGCCGCTCGGCCCGCCCATATCGTTCTAAGCGAAGGCCACGATCCCCGGATCGTGGCCGGAGCCATTGAAGCGGTGCGCACTGGCATTGCACAGATCACGCTTGTTGGCCCTATGGCCGAGGTCACAGCACAACTCGCCAAAGCCGGCGCAACTGATGCAGGCAAAATCGCCATCCAAGACCCCGAAACATCGCCCCTGACCGCAGAATTTGCCGCAACATATTTTGAACTGCGCCAGCACAAAGGCGTCAGCGAAGATGTCGCGAATACCCAAGCCCATGATCCACTGGTTTTTGCCGCGATGATGGTCCGCAACGGCCATGCAGATGGCACCGTTGGTGGTGCTGTGGCCACAACATCCGACACCGTGCGCGCCGCCTTGCAAATCGTTGGCAAAGCCAAAGCAGCCCCTTTGGTGTCCAGCTTTTTCCTCATGGCCCTGCCCGCCAACCACCCCTCTGGCCGCGATGCCATGGTGTTTGGTGATTGCGGGTTGGTCATTGATCCCAACGCAGACGAATTGGCCGCCATCGCCGTGGCCTCTGCTGCGTCTTGCCAGCAATTGCTGGGGCAAACCCCGCGCGTTGCATTGTTGTCGTTCTCGACCAAAGGGTCGGCGCGCCATGCTGCTGTGACCAAAGTGTCTGACGCCTTAGAAATTCTGCGCACCGATCATCCAGATTTGGCTGCTGATGGCGAATTACAGTTCGATGCCGCGTTTGTGCCAGAGGTCGGTGCTTCAAAAGCGCCGGGATCCAAAGTCGCTGGCAATGCCAATGTCATGATTTTTCCAAACCTAGATGCTGGCAACATTGGGTATAAAATCGCGCAACGTATCGGCGGTGCAGATGCCATTGGCCCTGTCCTGCAAGGTTTGGCAAAACCCGCAAACGACCTATCGCGTGGATGCACAGCCCAAGACGTCACCAATATGATCGCCGTGACCACCCTTCAGGCGGCGCATGACTGATTTCTTGGCGACCCTTTCGCTAACCCCTTCTCAGGCGATTGCGATGATCGCCATCTGTTTTGCCGCCGGGTTGGTGCGAGGCTTTACTGGATTTGCTTTATCCGCCTTGGCCCTTGCCCTTGCTGTATTGATTATCCCGCCTGTCGAATTGATCCCCGTTTTGTGGTGGCTGGAACTTGCCGCATCTCTTGTCATGCTGCGCAGCGGTTGGGGTGGTGCAGATATGCGCGCGGCGATCATCCTTGCATCAGGATCAGCCGTTGGCATGTTTGCCGGTCTTGGCCTCACCACCACATTGGACCCGGTAACATCGCAACGCGCGGCACTTGTTCTCTTAATCAGCCTTGCCGCATTGCAACTGGCAAAGCTGCGCATCCCCGGTCTTGCCACGCCGGCTGGAACAACCATTGCCGGGCTGGTGGCTGGTATTGCAACAGGCCTCGCAGGTGTTGGCGGTATGGTTGTCGCACTTTATGTCTTGGCCCGCGATGATGACCCAAAGGTCATGCGCGCGACATTGGTCGCCTTCCTCTTCTTAGGTTCGATCACGTCGCTATTCACTCACATCTACTATGGCACGATGAACCAAACCTCGGTTCTGCGCGGCTTTGCCCTGATCATTCCCTGCATTCTTGGTGTGTTGATTGGCCAGCGCCTGTTCACACCCCGCTTGCAACCTTATTACCGACCTGTTTGTCTGTCCCTGCTGATTGGCCTTGGTGCCGTATCACTGTTGCGCAGCATCATCTGAGACAAGGAATTTACCCATGAACCAACCAGTGATTGATCTTTCTCCCAAAGTCTCGGACGAAATCCGCAAGACCACTTGTTACATGTGCGCCTGTCGCTGTGGCATCAACGTGCATATGAAAAAGAACGATGATGGCGAAATGAAGGTCGCCTATATCGAAGGCAACCGCGACCATCCGGTGAACCAAGGGGTGCTTTGCGCCAAGGGTTCTGCGGGCATTATGCAGCACAATGCGCCTTCTCGTTTGAAGTCACCGCTCAAGCGGGTCGGTCCACGTGGCTCGGGTGAGTTCGAAGAAATCTCTTGGGATGAAGCCTATCAAATCGCCGCTGATTGGTTGGAGCCGATCCGCAAGGACAATCCTGAAAAGCTGGCGTTTTTCACAGGCCGCGATCAGTCACAAAGCTTCACCAGCTTTTGGGCGCAGGCGTTCGGCACGCCGAATTACGCCGCGCACGGCGGATTTTGTTCGGTCAATATGGCCGCTGCGGGCATCTACACGATGGGCGGCGCGTTCTGGGAATTTGGCCAACCTGATTGGGATCATACCAAACTATTCATGCTGTTTGGCGTCGCCGAGGATCACGATTCAAACCCGATCAAGATGGGGATCGGCAAGATCAAGGGCCGCGGTGCGCGTGTGATTGGCGTTAACCCGATCCGCACTGGATATAACGCTGTGGCCGACGATTGGGTTGGCATCACCCCCGGCACGGATGGGTTGTTCATTCTGGCGATGATCCATTGCCTGATGAAAGCGGGCAAGATGGATTTGAACTATCTTGCGCAATACACCGACGCGCCTGTGCTGGTGAACAACGATCCAAAATCACCAGACTTTGGACTATTCCTGCGCGATGATGATGGCAAAGAATTGGTCGTGGACCGCGTAACTGGCAAACTGACCGCCTATGATAAACCCGGCGTAAAGCCTGACCTATCCGGCACCCACCGCGCCAAAGGTGTGACGCACAAGCCCGTGTTCCACCAAATGGCCGAAAAATATCTAAGCGACGATTACGCACCCGAAGCGGTTGCCGATCGCTGTGGTATTCCCGCCAAACGCATCCGCGCAATTGCCGCTGAACTGGCGCGTGTGGCGTTTGAGGAATCTTTTGAACTCGATCACGAATGGACAGATTTCCGCGGCGATCATCACAAGACTATGACGGGTCGCCCGGTGTCATTCCACGCCATGCGGGGCATTTCAGCCCACGCCAACGGCTTCCAAACCTGTCGGGCCTTGCACGTGTTACAGATCATCCTAGGCACGGTTGAGGTCCCAGGCGGCTTCCGTTTCAAACCGCCCTATCCAAAACCCGCCAAAGCGCACCCAAAACCACATGTTGGTATGACTGCTGGCGCGCCGCTAAACGGCCCACACCTTGGCTTTGTACATGGCCCTGACGATCTGGCGCTCAAGGAAGACGGCACACCCGCACGCATCGACAAGGCGTTCACTTGGGAAAACCCGATGTCGTCGCATGGCCTCATGCATATGGTGATTTCCAACGCGCATGCTGGTGATCCCTACAAGATCGATACACTGTTCATGTACATGGCGAACATGTCGTGGAATTCGTCGATGAACACCGGCGGCGTGATGGAAATGCTGACGGACAAGGATGAGAACGGCGATTATGTGATCCCGCACATCATTTATTCGGATGCCTATTCATCTGAAATGGTTGCCTATTCCGACTTGATCTTGCCCGACACGACCTATCTTGAGCGCCACGATTGCATTTCCCTACTCGACCGCCCGATCTGCGAGGCCGATGCGGCAGCAGATGCAATCCGCTGGCCTGTGGTGGAACCGGACCGCAACGTCAAAGGCTTCCAATCCGCCCTCTGCGATCTTGGGGCCAAACTGGGCCTGCCCGGTTTCGTGAATGATGATGGCAGCCAGAAGTTTGCGGACTACGCTGATTACATCGTCAACCACCAACGCCGCCCGGGCATTGGCCCGTTGGCGGGCTGGCGCATGGGTGAGAACGGATTGCAGTCTGGGCGCGGTGACGTGAACGCCAGCCAACTCGACAATTACATCGAAAACGGCGGTTTCTTCGTTGAGCACATCCCTGCCGGATCAAATTACTACAAACCATGGAACAAGGCGTACCAAGCGTGGGCCGTGAAAATGGGCCTGTACGACGCGCCACAACCGTATCTGTTCAACCTCTACGTCGAGCCGATGCGCAAATTCCAATTGGCCGCTGAAGGGCACGGGGAACGGCAACCGCCTGACCATCTGCGCGACCGTATCAAAGCCACGATGTCCCCTCTGCCGATCTGGTACGAGACTGATCAGCAAGGCAACGAAGGTTATACCGTCAACGCGCTGACCCAACGGCCCATGGCCATGTATCACTCATGGGGCAGCCAAAACGCTTGGCTGCGTCAGTTGCATGGACGTAACCCATTGTATTTGCCAACCAAGCTGATGCGGAAAAACGACCTGAAGGATGGCGATTGGGCGCGTGTCTCATCACCCCATGGTGAAATCACCGTTCCCGTCATGGAAATGGCTGCGCTCAACGACAATACAGTCTGGACATGGAACGCCATCGGTAAACGCAAAGGCGCATGGGCGCTGGACAAGGACGCACCAGAAGCCACAAAAGGCTTCCTGCTGAACCACCTGATCCACGAACTTATGCCACCCAAAGGCGACGGCATGCGATGGGCCAATTCTGATCCCATCACAGGTCAGGCGGCATGGTTTGACCTCAAGGTCAAAATCGAAAAGACCAGTGCCCCCAAAGAATCCCGCCCCGAATACCCACCAATCAAATCTCCCGTCGGCCAAGGCCCGGATAAACTTGCATGGAAGGTAGGCAAATGACCCCTTTCTTTTTGGCCTTAAATATTCCCGGGGTCTGGGGCAGCGCCCCAGCTTCTTCCTGTAAGGAGTACAACACATGACTCAACTCCCAACGCATACCGACAAAAAACTTGGCCTCGTGATCGACCTTGATACCTGCGTTGGCTGCCATGCCTGCGTGATATCGTGCAAAGGCTGGAACACCGAAAATTACGGTGCGCCCCTGTCTGATCAAGACCCGTATGGCGCAGACCCCTCAGGGACGTTCCTAAATCGCGTACACAGCTATGAAGTGCAGCCAGAACAGGGTGAAGCACAGCTGATCCACTTCCCCAAGTCCTGCCTGCACTGCGAAGACGCACCTTGCGTTACCGTCTGCCCAACCGGGGCCAGCTACAAACGTGTCGAAGACGGCATTGTGCTGGTGAACGAAAGCGACTGCATTGGTTGCGGATTGTGCGCTTGGGCATGTCCCTACGGCGCACGCGAAATGGATCAAGAAGAGAAGGTGATGAAAAAATGCACCCTCTGCGTGGACCGGATTTATAACGAAAACCTGCCTGAAGTTGACCGCGTACCATCATGTGTGCGGACCTGTCCGTCAGGTGCGCGACACTTTGGCGATCTGGGTGACCCGGATAGCGATGTCAGCAAATTGGTTGTTGCGCGAGGTGGTGTCGATCTGATGCCTGAACAAGGCACCAAGCCCGTGAACAAATATCTGCCCCCACGTCCCAAGGATGCCCTTCCTGAATTTGACGTCTTGGCCCCCTTCCTTGAACCCGTTGTCCAAGACCAAAAAGGCTTCCTTGGCTGGCTCGACAAAGCGCTGGAGAAAATCTGATGCATCCTGCACCGTCCGTAATCTTTTTCAGTACTTTTTCCGGTTTGGGCTTTGGCCTGTTGGTCTGGCTTGGCATCGGCTTCCCAGCTGTCACCGGCTGGATGGCTTTTGCGTTTTTCGCAATCGCATACATCCTTGCGGTCGGGGGTCTGATCTCGTCCACCTTCCACCTTGGCCATCCCGAACGCGCCCTCAAAGCATTCACACAATGGCGATCAAGCTGGCTCAGCCGTGAAGGTTGGTGTGCCGTACTCGCCTTGGTTTTGATGGCCCTCTATGGCGCGGGGCTTGTTTTCTTTGGCCAGCGGTGGGTCATCCTTGGCCTGCTGGGCGCTTTGTTTTCACTGGGGACCGTGTTCACAACCTCGATGATCTATGGACAACTCAAGACCGTACCACGCTGGCATCAACCGTTAACGCCCTTCAACTTTCTGTCACTTAGCATCGCTGGTGGCGCATTGTTGGCGGGTCAGATCACAGCCGCGATTGTCTTGCTGGTGATTGCCGGGGCCATTCAAGCCGCAACATGGATCATGGGCGACAAGGCCTTTGGCGCGTCCGGTACTGACATGGCAAGCGCCACGCAACTGGGTGGCATCGGCAAGGTCCGCGCGTTTGAACCGCCACACACAGGCACGAACTATCTACTGCGCGAATTTGTGCACGTGATTGGCCGCAAACACGCCCAGAAATTGCGGATCATCGCGTTGGGCTTGATGGCCGTGCTGCCCGTTCTGTTGTTGCTTTTGCTACCGGCCAACCACTTTGTCGCGCTGATCGCAGTGGTGGCACATATTGCGGGTGTGCTGGCCGCGCGTTGGTTGTTCTTTGCTGAGGCTGAACATGTCGTTGGCCTGTACTACGGCAAACGCTGAAACTGTGGTGAGGCGGGGTTAGAAAACCTCGCCTCACCAAAATAAATCCTTAGATCAGTTCATTAAACCTGCGTGACGCAAGCCAGCGTCAACCAATGCTTTGGTCTCATCCGTCAAACCTGTCAGCGGCATCCGCACTTCATCTGAACACAGATCAAGGCGTGACATCGCGTATTTAACACCAACCAAACCCGGTTCTGTAAAGATCGCTTTGTGCAGCGGCATCAGGCGATCCTGAATATCCAGCGCAGTTGCATAATCACCCGCAGCACAAGCCGCCTGTAACTGCGAACACAGCTTTGGTGCCACATTGGCCGTAACCGAAATGCAGCCAACGCCACCTTGCGCATTAAATCCATGCGCTGTTCCATCTTCGCCAGACAGTTGAATGAAATCTTTGCCACAGGTGATCCGCTGTGCGGACACACGCGCCAGATCAGCAGTGGCATCTTTTACACCAACAATACGCGGCAGCTTTGCCAATTCACCCATGGTTTCAGGTGTCATGTCGATCACCGACCGGGGCGGAATATTGTAGATGATGATTGGCAAATTACAGGCATCATGGATTGCGGTAAAATGTGCAATCAAGCCACGCTGCGTCGGCTTGTTGTAATAGGGCGTTACCACCAAAATACCATCAGCGCCCGCCTCTTCGGCGTGCTGGGCCAATTTGATGCTGGCAATCGTGTTATTTGATCCCGCACCCGCAATCACCGGCACGCGGCCTGCTGCGGCCTTCACGACCTCTTCGACGACTATCCCGTGTTCGCGGTGCGTCAGGGTTGGTGATTCTCCGGTTGTGCCTACTGGCACAAAACCATTGCTGCCCTCACCGATATGCCATTCGACAAGTTTTTTCAGTGATTCCAGATCCAGCTCGCCGTTTCGAAACGGCGTGACGAGGGCAGGCATTGAGCCTTTAAACATGTGCACGCTCCTTTGTTGTGCTGGCCGGCGGAAACCGGACTGGGATAGGCATGTGGCAGGAACGTGAGTTGAATCCTCGCGCGCTTACCATATGTTGCAAGGCTGTAGCCTTTGCACAGAGGGAAATGCAAGTGATCACACGCATTACGATTAGCATGTTGCTGGTTTTCACACTTGTGTTGCCTGCATCCGCAGAACGGCCGCGCCCCTTGGGTTGGGCCATGGACGCGATGCGGCTGGGCAATTGGGACACCGCATTGATGATTGCAGCCCGTGACGGTCCTGTCGCCGCAGATGTCATTGAATGGCACCGCTTGAGGGCGGGACGGGGCACCTATGCAGAAGCGCGTGCTTTCCTTGATCGCCGCCCAGATTGGCCGGGCGAAGCATATCTGCGTAAACAAACTGAAGATGAGGTCATCAAACAGGATGATCCCGCAATTCTTTCCTTTTTTGCGGGCATGAAACCGCAGACCCCGCGCGGGGTTCTGGCACATTCTGCCGCGCTAAAAAGGGCCGATCAAATAGGTGAGGCAGAAGCGGATATAGTGGTCGCATGGCGCACCATGCCAATGAACCCCACATCGCAGGCGCTATTTCTTGCAGAATATGAAGACATCCTAAAACCGCATCATCAAGCGCGTTTGGATGAAATGCTGTGGCAACGCGAACATGCCGAAGCACGGCAAATGTTCGATCTGGTGGGCAAGGATGACGTCGCATTGGCACAGACCCGGATTGCACTGCAAAAGCGCGCAGGCGATGTGAATAAATTAATCAATGCCCTTCCAGCGACCAAGGCAGGTGCGCCCGGTCTTGCGCATGACCGTTTTGAGTGGCGCATTCGCAAAGGCTTTGTTGCGGATGCCAAAACTCTGCTGCTGGAAAAATCCATTTCCGCTGACGCCTTGGGTCAACCTGAAAAGTGGGCCAATCGCCGTCGTGCACTGGCGCGGGGTGAAATGCGATCTGGCGACAAAAAGCGCGCCTATCAAATGGCGTCGCAACATTTTCTGGAACCGGGATCGAACTATGCCGATTTGGAATGGTTGTCTGGCTACATCGCGCTGCGGTTTTTGGACAAGCCCAAGGCGGCCTATCAGCATTTCCTAAATCACGACAATGCCGTTGAATCGCCAATTAGCCAAGGTCGTGCAGGATACTGGCAAGGCCGTGCGCTAGAGGTATTAGGCGACACAGAGGGAGCAGCAAAAGCCTATGCCATGGGCGCTGAATTTCAATCCTCGTTCTACGGGCTTTTGGCCGCTGAACGCGCAGGTTTACAGTTTGATGCCTCATTGGCAGGCGTTGCGCCTGAACAGAACTGGCGCACAGCACCGCTTGCCTCTGCCCCATTGTTTGAGGCCGGGTTGTTGTTGCAAGCCTCTGGTGAATTAAGCGTCGCTGAGCGATTTTGGACCCATCTGGCTGAACAGCTTGTTCCTGATGACCTTGCGTTGCTTGGTCAAGCAGCCATCGACACCGATCAGCCGCATCTGGCGGTGATGATCGGCAAACGGGCAGCCCAACGCGGACTAACCATCGCCGCGCCCTATTATGCGCTACACTCATTGCTTGAGATGGACCTGCCGATGGCCCCCGAGATGACCCTCGCCATTGCACGGCGCGAAAGCGAATTTGACCCCGTGGTCCAAAGCGGCGTTGGCGCGCGCGGGTTGATGCAGATCATGCCCGCCACAGCCAAAGAAGTTGCACGCGATCTGGGGCTAAGCGCCCTGCATACAACCGCGCGCCTGACTGCTGACCCTGATTACAATGCACGTCTAGGGGCAGAATATCTGTCGCAAATGGCAGGGCGATTTGATGGCAACGTTGTGATGATGTCTGCGGCCTATAACGCCGGACCCAGCCGCCCAACACGTTGGATGAATACCTATGGCGATCCACGCAAAGGTGACATTGATATCGTCGATTGGGTTGAAATGATCCCGTTTCGCGAAACCCAGAATTATGTGATGCGCGTCACCGAAAGCTTGCCAGTTTACCGCGCAAGATTGGGTAAAGATCCACTGCCAATCCCGTTTTCAAAGGAATTAATTGGATCGACCCTGAAGGCGTTCGCGCCAAAAGGTGAATAGCCCCGCCGCGACAATCAATCCGACACCAACGGCCACGTTCATGCGCACCGTTTCACCAAATAGGGTGATGCCAATGATCGACGCAAACACCAATTGCAAATAGGCAAAGGGCTGTACCGCGCTGGCCTCGGCCACCTCATAACAGCGGATCAGCAACCAATGCCCCATCGCGCCCGTGATGCAGAGACATCCCATGAAAAACCAGTCCATGCCGGTCATGGATTCCCAAAACCATACGCCTACGCATGTCATGGCAATTGATCCCACAACACCTGTCCAGAAAAAACTGGTTGCGGTGCTGTCTTGGCGCGCAACGTAACGGGTCAGTAACCCATAAATTGCAAACATACTGGCCGCCAGCAATGGGATGGCAGCAGCGGGTTCAAAAACCTTCATACCGGGTTGCAATATGATCAAAACACCGATGAAGCCGACACCGATCGCAGCCCAGCGCCGCCAGCCCACACGTTCGCCCAATATCGGTCCAGACAGCGCCGCCACGAGCAGCGGATAACACGTAAACACAGCATGGCTTTCGACCAGACCCAGAATGGTAAACGCTGCCACCATCACGCAAATCTCAAACGATAGCAGCAAACCTCGAACGCTTTGCAAAATTGGTTGTCTGGTCTGCGCCGCGGCGCGAATACCACCCGCCTTTCGTTTGGCGATGGCAATGACAAAGGCTGCAAAGAACCAGTACCGGATCATCACCACCATCAAGACATTGTATTCAGACGCTAAATGTCGCGATAGCCCGTCTTGGACAGCAAAAACAAACGTTGTCGCCACCATCAACCCGATGCCCAATGGGATATTGTTTGTTTGGGTCATTCGATGCGCTTTGCCCGTGTCATATGACGCTTGCGCCCATAACCCGGTACACGGGTCACTTCAAAGCCTGCTTGTGCCAGATTGCGCCGCACAAACCCCGCAGCAGTGTAGGTCGCGGCAGTACCATTCGCATGCGTATGCTTGCCAACATCAATCAGCAAATCCTGACCCCAAAGTTCGGGGTTTTTGGCAGGCGAAAACCCGTCCAAAAACCATGCATCAGCTTTACCATCCCAAGCCGCCACAGTTTGACCCGCATCACCGATGATCACTTCGGCATTAATATCAGGCAGGTTCAATACGCCACCGTACGTTTGCCATGCATTTGTTAACAAATCGCGTTTCCCATCAAACTCAGGGAAAGCGGCGTGCGCGCGTGCGACATCGTCTTGAGCCATTGGGAACGCCTCAAAACTGGTGAAATGCAACCTTCCGGGGCGACCAGCCTTTTCCCATGCGTCCCAAGCAACCAACAGGTTCAACCCGGTGCCAAAGCCAAGTTCAGCAATATGAAACCCATCGACAAAGCGCGCAGGCAGGTCATTGCCAGCCAGAAAAACATGCTCTGTCTCAGCAACGCCATTTTCAAGACTGAAATACGGATCATCAAACCTTGTTGAAACAGGCACATCGCCTTCCCGCCATTCGATCTGATCGCTCTGGTTCTGCACGGTGCTGCCTTGTAAGGGTATGTTGTCGCGCAGACATTGCGCAAAGGGGCAAGCATTGGCAATGATAGATATCACCGTTCGGGGTGCAGGCATTTTTGGTCTGTCCATTGCTTGGGTTTGCGCCAACCGCGGCGCACGTGTGCAAGTTGTGGACCCTTACGGCCCCGGTACTGGCAGCAGCGGCGGTATAGTTGGTGCATTGGCCCCGCATGTTCCAGAAAAATGGAGCGCCAAGAAAGCGTTTCAATTGGACAGTCTTTTGAGGGCAGAGGCGTTTTGGAAAGAGGTCGAACAAGTCGGCGGAGGCATGTCAGGGTATGCCCGACATGGCAGATTACAACCCATTCAGGACACCCACATGCTCACGCTGGCGCATCAACGCAAGGCAACAGCCGCCGAGGTTTGGGGCCGTCATGCGCAATGGGAGGTTGTCCCGGCAAAAGGTGCCGCATGGGAGCCTGCCAGCCCGACAGGCTGGCTGATCTATGATACACTTAGCGCGTTGATCCATCCGCGACTGGCCTGTGATGCATTGGTAAAAGCGCTTGCCACGTGCGGGGTCGAAATCGTGACAGAGGCCCCTGATAAAGGTCAGGTTCTATGGGCGACCGGTGTTGCAGGTTTTGATGATTTGAATGCAACGCACCATCGCCAGATCGGGAATGGTGTTAAAGGTCAGGCGGCTTTGTTGAAATATGATGCCCGCGCACTGCCACAACTTTTTGCAAGGGGCGTGCATGTGATCCCACATGGGAATGGAACCGTAGCCATTGGTTCCACTTCCGAGCGATATTATGACGATGCGACCAGCACCGATGAACAACTTAACGATGTCATCAGCGCGGCCCGCTTGGCCGTTCCCGCCCTACAAAGCGCCCCTGTCATTGACCGTTGGGCAGGTGTCCGTCCGCGCAGCCGCAGCCGTGCGCCTATGTTGGGTGCTTGGCCAGACAGGCCCGGTCATTTCATTGCAAACGGTGGTTTCAAGATAGGCTTTGGCATGGCCCCAAAGGTCGCGCATGTCATGGCCGATCTGCTGTTGGACGGCACTGACTTGATCCCAGATGGGTTTCGCGTCGTCGACAACCTTTAGGCCGCGCTGGCACTTGCCACCATACATTGCCGCCCATCAGGCCCACGCACCCAAAGATCAGACCCCGCGCGGCACAGCGTCGCCGTTTCAAAATGCATCAATGGGGCGGTCGCGCGAAATTTGAAAGCACCCAGCGGTCCCAGTTCCGCCACCGCCTTGAGCATCAGAAATTGCGCTAAAAGAGGGCCATGAACAACCAAACCATCATAGCCTTCAACGTCACGGGCGTATTCCAAATCGTAATGAATACGATGCCCATTGAAGGTCAGCGCGGAATACCGAAACAACAGCGTTGAGGTGAATGACATCTCATCACGGGTTTCTTCGTCCGTGCGCGCCGTCGGCGGGATTGGCTGGATCGCGTTTGCATCTGGGTCTTCACGATATACCAAATCTTGCCATTCGCTTAGACACAAATCGCCGTCTTGGTAAATCTCATGGCGCAGGGTGACAAAGCCCAACGGCCCGGTGCGTCCTTGCTTGCGTGAATGGCTTTCACAGACAGATCGCCGTTCAGCCGTGACACCCGCGCGCAGAGGTTTGTGAAACGCCAGTTTTCCGCCCGCCCACATACGACGTGGCAAACCCAGATCAGGGATCAAACCGCCAACACGGGGGTGCCCATCGCGACCCAAACCATCTGGTGCAATAGGTGACCAGAAATAGAGCTGGTGAAAAAATGGCGGCAGAGGATCACCAAAGGTAATAGCGCCCTCTTGCCCCAGCGCCACCTGAAACGCCGCCGCGCGGGCGGGATCCATCAGATCGGTTTGACTTGATTGATCAGGCGATACAGAATTCATAAACCTGACTTACAGCAAAGTTTGAGCATGTCGCAAACAAATCCTAAATGCCAAGTCCATGCCTTGGATCATCTGGTGCTCACTGTGGCCGACATTGCCGTGACGGTCCAGTTTTACACCAAAGCGCTTGGTATGCGGGCCGCGCAATTTGCCAGCGCGGATGGGGAAACCCGTTGGGCGCTAAATTTTGGGTCAACCAAGATTAACCTACATCAACATCGCCGTGAGTTTGAACCAAAGGCTGCCCGCCCCACCCCGGGCAGTGCCGATCTGTGTTTTCTGACCCATACGTCACTTGACGATTGGCGAGCACATTTTGACGCCCAAAATATCACCATCGAAACAGGACCAGTGGCGCGTACCGGGGCAACCGGGCCTATAACGTCGCTCTATATTCGTGACCCCGATCAAAACCTGATCGAGGTCAGCGTTCAAAATTAGATCAGGTCTTTGAGCGATTTCATGAGCACGGTCAGTTCCTTGACATAGATTTCGCCTGTTAGACGCCCATCGTCATCAAAAGCAGCATGGCTGGCCGCCAGGTGAATTTCAGGGCCTTGCAGGATCATCGGGCGGAACGGCACCATGAACCCACGTAACACCATCTGCGCACGTTCACCGCCCGCGCGCCCTGCCGCCGCTGACATCACGGCAACTGGTTTTTGGCCCCATACGTTGCCTTCACAACGGCTGACCCAATCCAACGCGTTTTTGAGCACGCCAGATGGCCCTTTGTTGTATTCTGGCGTTGAGATCAGGACCGCATCTGCCGTGGCAATCTGGTCATTTAATTTTTGAACAGCTGCGGGAATACCTGTGCGTTCTTCATCATCCCCATCATAGAGCGGGAAATTGATGTCGGCCTCGCAATAGGAACAGTCACCAAACAAACGTGCCGCTTCACGCAGAAGTTTAGTGTTGGTTGCCTCTTTGCGCAGCGATCCAGAAATGGCGAGAAGTGTTGGTTTGGTCATGTTTCATGAGGTCCATCAATTGTTTCGATACCCCTCAATGTCGCGCGCCAGCACCAAAAAGCAAGAAGCCCCCGCGATATGCAGGGGCTTTGTGCATTTTTGTAGAGATGTCTCTTAACGCGCGTTTGGCAAAATCACGATCTCAACTCGACGGTTTTGCGCTTTGCCCGCAGCACTTAGATTGCTCGCGATGGGCTGGCTTTCACCACGACCGATCGATTGAATGCGCGACGTCGGCACACCATCACTGATCAGAACATTCGAAACAGCATAGGCACGCCCTTCGGACAATTGCTGATTGTATGCCGCATCACCGTCGCTGTCTGTGTGTCCGATGATCTGCAATGTGGAATTGGCATAGACGTTCACGTTGTTCGCCAAAGCACGCAGATCGTCGCGGATGCCCGGCTGCACGCTTGTGCTGTCTGTGGCAAACAGAATGTCCTGCGGCAACGTCACGATCAGACGGTCACCTGTGTTGGTGATGATTACGTTGCTGTCCAATTGGCGGCGCAGATCAGCCTCTTGTTTGTCCAGCGAATAGCCAACACCAGCACCCAAAGCGCCACCAATGACAGCGCCCGCAAGTGCGCCATCAGCGCGGTTACCGTCACCTTTTGACAAAGCACCGATCAGCGCACCAGCACCCGCACCGATCAACGCGCCATTTTTGGTTTTCTGGTTGGGATCATTTGGGCCCGCACCCAATTGGCCAGGTTCCGTACACGCACCCAGCGTCATTGCGCCGACCAGAACACTGGCCAAAGTAAGTTTCGTAGAAATCATAGTCACTGCCTTCATGTTTGCGGCCCCGTTCGGGCAGGGCGTCTTGATATTGTCTGTATATATGCAGTTGTCCGCTGATAAAATCACGGGGAAATTTGCATAGGCAGTATCCCGCGCATGGCATCATAGGACAACAGGTGATGGCAGTTACTGCGCCTCAATCATGTCAACACGTGTTGCGTGCCGCCCACCTTCGAATTCAGCGTTCAGGAACGCATCTACGATATCAATCGCCAACCCTTCACCGACCACGCGAACACCGATGGAAAGCATGTTGGCGTTATTGTGCTCGCGGATCATCCGCGCTGAAAAGGTGTCTGTGCAAACGCCACAGCGGATACCGGGCACCTTGTTCGCTGCCATCATAATGCCTTGGCCAGTGCCGCACAGGATGATGCCCAACGCACAATCACCTGACGCAACCTGTATTGCCGCGGCTTTGCCATGCAATGGATAATGCGTGCTTTCTGTCGTTATCGGGCCAATATCAACAGCTTCCCAGCCCAGCGCGGTGATGTGATCCGCGATGACTTTGCGCAATTCAATGGCGGCATGGTCGCTGGATAAAACGATACGTTTGTTGTCGGTCATAGTGATGAGGTCCTGATCTAAATGGCAGCCAAAGCGTCATCACACCGCCTCTGCGCGCGCGGTTTCAAACGCCAACATCGCGCGTTTAACAGGCAGACCCCAGTGATAGCCACCCAGTTCACCAGATTTTCTAAGGGCGCGATGACACGGGATCAACCAAGACACCGGATTGCGCCCAACAGCTGTGCCCACAGCGCGTACAGCCTTTGGGCTGCCAACCGCTTCTGCAATCTCGGAATACGTTGTGACTTGGCCAGACGGGATGCTTAACAATGCCTCCCAGACTTTGATCTGAAACGGCGCACCGATCAGGTATATTGGTGCTTTGTCCAAGGTGCCGTCTTGTGCGCCAAAGGCAGTCATCACCCATGGGCGCAGCATCTCTGGATCTTCAACAAATGATGCATGGGGCCAACGCGACGTTAAATCTTCCATCGCTGCGTCTTCACCCATTTCGGCTGATAATGCCAAACCGCAAATGCCTTTGCTGGTTCCCATCACCAAGGCGCGGCCAAAGGGGCTATCAAACCATCCCCAAGATATTGTCAGATCAGCACCCTTGCGGGCAAATTCACCGGGACTCATCGATTCCCAGCGCAGAAACAGATCATGCAAGCGCCCTGTGCCAGACAACCCCAGTGAATGGGCTGTTTCCAGCGTCGTGAACCGTTCGCGCATCAGTGTTTTGGCATGACCCAGCATCAGATATTGCTGATACCGCTTTGGCGATACGCCGACCCAACGCGAAAACAAGCGTTGAAAATGTGCGGCGCTCATCCCCATTTCGCTGGCGATTTGTTCCAACTGCATGGGGTCTTCGGCACGATCAATCACGTCAATCGCGCGGCGCATGACGCCGTAATGATAACCATCGTCAGTGTCGGGTGCGGATATGGGTTTTATCTCTGTCATGCAGACAATCTATGCATTTAGGACATTCCAAGCGACCCGAAACTTGCGCGAAAAACCAGCATCACTCAGATCAAGAAAATAATTACCCCATCTTGCCCTGCGCAGCCATTCCGCGCATACAACCGCCCATGGCAAAACAGCTTGATTATCATACCATTCGCGAGATTTTTACGCGCTTTCATCAGGCTGAGCCTGAGCCGAAAGGCGAATTGGAACATGTGAATGTCTATACACTGGTTGTCGCTGTTGCCTTAAGTGCCCAAGCGACCGATGCAGGGGTGAACAAAGCCACGCGTGCACTGTTTGCAATTGCTGACACGCCGCAAAAGATGCTGGATCTTGGGATCGACGGTGTGACCGAACACATCAAAACCATCGGCTTGTTCCGCCAAAAAGCCAAGAACGTGATCAAGCTGAGCCAAATTTTGGTCGATGAATACGGTGGCGAGGTCCCCAATTCACGCGCCGCGCTGCAATCATTGCCCGGTGTGGGCCGCAAGACCGCCAATGTCGTGTTGAACATGTGGTGGCATCAGCCCGCCCAAGCCGTCGACACCCACATATTCCGCGTCGGCAACCGCACCGGCCTTGCCCCCGGCAAGAATGTTGACGCGGTTGAACGCGCCATCGAAGACAATGTGCCTGCTGATTTTCAGCACCACGCCCATCACTGGCTGATTTTACACGGCCGTTACCACTGCAAGGCGCGCAAACCTTTGTGTCGCACTTGTATCATCCGCGATCTTTGCCCTTTTGAGGAAAAAACAGAATGACCAAGTACCAAGTTGTCGGCATCGGGAATGCCGTTGTTGATGTGATCACACAATGCTCCGAAGAGTTCCTGACCCAGAACGACATCGAAAAGGGCATCATGCAATTGGTCGAACAAGACCGTTCAGAAGCCTTGTTTGGCACAATGTCTGACGATCGCGTACAAACGCCCGGCGGTTCAGTTGCCAACACGATTGCAGGCATTGGATCACTTGGTCTGCCAACTGCGTTCATCGGGCGTGTGCGCGACGACGAATTGGGCATGTTCTATGCCAAATCTATGGCGGATGAAGGCACTGAATTTGTTAACGCCCCCGCGTCAGACGAAGACCTGCCAACATCACGTTGCATGATTTTTGTGACTCCAGATGGTGAACGGTCGCTGAACACATACCTAGGTATCTCAACAAATGTTGGCCCCAAGGACGTTCCAGAAGGCGTGGCAAGCGACACAAAGATCATGTTCCTTGAAGGCTATCTGTTCGACAAAGATCAAGGCAAACAAGCCTTCCTCGAAGCATCCCGCCAAACCCGCGCCGCTGGTGGCAAGGCCGGTATCGCCATTTCCGACCCCTTCTGTGTCAGCCGTCACCGCGCCGATTTCCTGCGCATGATTGGCGAAGAACTTGACTATGTGATGGGCAACGAAGCTGAAATCAGATCGCTGTTTGAAACCGATGATCTGGAAGACGCTTTGGCAAAGACTGCTGCCATGTGTCCGCTGGTTGTCTGTACCCGTTCGGGCGATGGCGTGACCATCATCCGTGGTGACGAACGCGTTGATGTACCCGTGACAAAAGTTGTTCCAGTGGATGCCACAGGGGCGGGCGATCAATTCGCTGCCGGGTTCCTATACGGCATCGCGACAGATCGTGATCTGGAAACCTGTGGCAAGATGGGCAACGCATGTGCTGCCGAAGTCATCAGCCACATTGGACCACGCCCTGCTGTATCGATGATGGACATCTTCAAGGCAGAAGGCCTCGTTTAAAGATGCTGAGGGATGGGCTGCATGATGTGCCGCAAGGCAAAGTGGCAATGGTTGTAACGCATCTTGAGATGCACGCACCAGCGCCCATGCGGCCCGTTCCGACACCTGATGGCGTCAGCTTTCGCAAGGTCACACCCGACATCGCGTGGTATCGCGATATCTTTAACCGCGTCGGCGCACTTGATTGGCTGTGGTATGGACGTCTGACCCTATCAGACGCTGATCTGAATGATATTCTGATCAATCCGAAGGTGGCTTTTTATACGCTCACGCGCGATGGTGTTGACGAGGCGATGCTAGAACTCGACTTTCGCCAAGGCGACGACTGCGAACTTGCTTATTTTGGCCTCACCTCAAACCTGATTGGCAGTGGTGCAGGTCGCTATCTTATGAACAAGGCAATTGAACTGGCTTGGGCCAATCCGATCAAACGGTTCCACGTGCACACCTGCACCATTGATAGCGAACAAGCTCTGTCGTTTTACATACGCAGTGGGTTCACCCCATACCGCAGACAGGTCGAAATCGACGACGATCCGCGCTTAACGGGGCTACTGCCCGAAACCGCAGCACCTCATGTGCCGCTGATCCGCAAGTAGGGTCAGTGTCTTAGCACTGGCCACGCTTGAAACAGCTTTCCACCTTTTTTAACTTTGCAGGCTGAGGATTTACAAAGACCTCACCGCCGCAAGGATCAATCGCGAGGGTATAGCCACCTTTGCCTTTCTTCAAAAAGGCCAAGACGTCCATGCCATTTTCACCAGACCCACACCACGGCCCAAAACACGCGACCTCCAATGTGATCGCCTGTTGAAACGGTGTCGAAAACCCAGACTTTGACAGTGATCGCCCCGATAAAGTCGCTGAAATCTTTGTCATCTTTGGTGGGTTTTGCGACGTTGATCCTTCCCGCGGCAATTTGCGGTCATTGAATGTCACTTTGCCATGTACCACCACATATGTCGCTGACGACTTTTGCGCATATTCATAAGTCCGTTCAACAGACGGGGCCACACAGGACAACGCCAAGGCTGGAAATGGCGCGCAAAGCGCCAAAACACATGCAATAATCCGCATCACAAATACTCCTTAAACTCACCTACAACGGCCTCATAGACCGCACGTTTGAACGGCACGATACCAGCGACCAATTCATCCACGGGCAACCATCGCCATTTCGAAAACTCAGGATGATCCGTTTCGATGTTCACTTGATCATCGGTTCCATTAAAGCGCATCAAAAACCACTTTTGTTCCTGACCACGAAAGCGCCCCTTCCAAATCTTGGGCACCAGATCATGCGGCAATTCATAGGGCAGCCAGCCTTTGGTTTGCGCCACAACCGTCACCGACCCGCGGCCAACGCCTGTTTCTTCTTCTAACTCACGCAACGCAGCCTCATCCGGTGCTTCGCCCTTTTCGACGCCCCCTTGTGGCATCTGCCATGCATCCAAATCACGGTCTTTGCGTTGCCCTACAAACACCGCGCCGTCCCGGTTCATCAACATCACACCCACACAAGGGCGATAGGGCAGCTTGGCAATTTCTTCAGGCGTCATCAGTGTTCTTTCTTTGATCAGTGATCGTGACCTCAACCTAGCCACAAGTGTGCTGTTATCAAATATCACGATATCAAGCAGGCCAAAAGCAGCCGTGTCATGACGTGGCGTTGTGCGTGACAGGTTCGCAATCTAAGGTCATGCAAAGGTATCAAATTTTCTCGCACGAGGTTTCCTATGTCTGATTACCCCCACATGCTTGCCCCGCTTGATCTGGGTTTTACCACGTTAAAGAACCGCGTGTTGATGGGGTCGATGCACACCGGGCTGGAAGAAACCAAAGACTGGAACCGGGTTGGCGAATTTTACGCTGCGCGTGCGCGCGGTGAAGTCGGGTTGATGGTCACTGGTGGGATCGGGCCGAACCTGGAAGGGTCCGTGCTGCCCGGTGCGGCGATGATGACCACAGATAAAGACGTCGAGAACCATTCAGTTGTGACCAAAGCGGTGCATGACGCAGGCGGGAAAATCGCGATGCAGATATTGCACGCTGGGCGCTATGCCTATGGGCCGATGTGCGTGGCACCCTCTGCAATCAAATCCCCAATCTCGCCCTTTGCACCTGCCGAACTGGACGAAGACGGTATCGAAAAACAGATCAGTGATATTATCACTTGCGCACAGCGCGCACAGCAAGCGGGATATGACGGTGTCGAGATTATGGGTTCTGAGGGATATTTCCTGAACCAATTTCTGGTCACCCATACCAACAAGCGCACGGACAGGTGGGGCGGATCATACGAGAACCGGATGCGCCTGCCAATTGAGGTCGTGCGCCGCACCCGAGAGGCAGTTGGGACTGATTTCATCATCATCTACCGTTTGTCTATGATTGATCTTGTGCCAAATGGGTCCACCCACGACGAAGTTGTGCAATTGGCCGTCGAGATTGAAAAAGCCGGGGCGACGATCATCAATACCGGAATCGGCTGGCATGAGGCGCGTATTCCAACCATCGCCACCTCTGTTCCACGCGCGGCCTTTGCTTGGGTGACCAAAAAGTTGATGGGCAAGGTTGGTATTCCAATCATAACCTCAAACCGCATCAACACCCCAGAAGTCGCAGAAAACGTTTTAGCGACCGGATGCGCAGACATGGTTTCAATGGCGCGCCCAATGCTGGCGGACCCTGATTTTGTCTCCAAAGCCATGGCAGGCAAGTCGGCACAAATCGCGCCTTGTATTGCATGTAACCAAGCCTGCCTTGATCACACGTTCAGCGGCAAAATCTCATCTTGCTTGGTGAATCCACGCGCGTGCTACGAAACTGAATTGAAAATCGAAAAGACAGATACATCCAAATCCATCGCCATCGTTGGCGCTGGCCCTGCGGGCCTGTCCACAGCGATTACAGCGGCGGAACGGGGTCACAATGTTGCTTTGTTTGATCGCGCATCAGAGATCGGCGGCCAATTGAACCTCGCCAAACAAGTTGCAGGCAAAGAAGAGTTCTGGGGCTTTGTTGATTGGTATCGCACCATGGTGGCCGAACTTGGCATCACTGTGAAACTGAACACCGAAGTGTCCGCCAACGACCTAGATGGCTTTGATGAGGTAATCATTGCCACAGGCGTTGTGCCACGTGACCCACAAATTCCCGGGCAAAACGGGGACAACGTTGTCAGCTATATCGAGATATTGAACGGCACAGCAAAAGCAGGCAATCGTGTTGCCGTGATTGGTGCGGGTGGTATCGGTTTTGATGTCAGCGAACACCTTGTCCACGATGGCAACAGCACCACACTGGACCTGCCAGAATGGATGCGTGAATGGGGTGTCACTGATCCGGGCGAACACCGCAGCGGTCTTGCACCTGAAGGCCCACAACCGACGGCACCAGCCCGCCAGATCACATTGCTGCAACGCAAACCCTCAAAGGTTGGCAAAGGCTTGGGCAAGACGACAGGCTGGATTCACCGCGCATCACTGACCATGAAAGAGGTCAAAATGATTGCTGGCGTAAACTATGAAAAGATCGACGCAGATGGATTGCACATCACCTTTGGGGAAACACGCGAAAATCCGACGTTGATCGAGGTCGACACAATTGTACTGTGCGCCGGGCAGCTTTCTGATCGCTCATTGGCCGATGCATTAGAGGCAAAGGGCAAAACCTGCCATGTGATTGGCGGCGCTGATGTTGCGGCAGAACTCGACGCCAAACGCGCAATTAATCAAGGCACACGACTGGCAGCCGCCCTGTGACCAAGAGGTACGTTTAAACATGCCCATTTGCGTCTTTGACATCTTTCCTGACGGTACAACCAAGATACCAAGCGATACCGCGCTCACGGGCAACGGCACCTATCGCTGGTGGCATTTTGATCTAAGCGACCCTGATCTGGAACCTTGGGCCAGCGCAAACCTACCCGCCATCCCAGCGGGCGCGTTACTGCAACCAGAGACACGCCCGCGCTGTGACCGCTATGAAAGCGGGTTGATCCTAAACCTGCGTGGCATCAACATGAACGAAGGTCACCATGCTGATCAGATGGTGTCGATCCGCATGTGGCTAGATAGTGATGTGATCATCACGGTGCGCCTGCGCAGAGTATTTGCCATCGATGAAATCCGTCAACTGGCTGTCGCACAGGCCGCGCCGCTGACCACCGCTGCATTTACAGAAGGCCTGGTAGGCCGCCTGACCGCGCGCGTTCAAGATGAAGTCATGCGCATTTCCAAGCTGACTGAGTTTTTTGAAGATGATCTTGAGGACGATTCAACGCCGCTGCCCGATGATCTGCCCGAAACCCGGCGCAGTGTGATCAAGATACGCCGCTATCTTGCGCCACAGAAACAGGCGCTGGAAACACTTTCGTCTATCGACCTGCCCCTTGTTCCCGAACCTGATGGGTTAAAGCTCCGTGAATTGGCCAACCGCACCACAATCGCAGTTGAGGAACTGGATGCCTTACAAGAACGCCTGATCGCCATTCAGGATGAACACGACCTACATGTCGCCCAACGTCAAGCACGGCACGGATATGGCTTGTCTGTTGTCGCTGCTATTTTCTTACCTTTGGGATTTTTGACCGGATTGTTTGGCGTGAACATTGGCGGCATGCCGGGCATTGATAATCCGTGGGCCTTTGCCATTCTATGTCTGTCGATGATCGGTCTGGCAGCATTGATGTACATCCTTCTCAGGCTCGCCCGCTGGCTTTGAGCCATATGGAAACAGATCGTTCCGCTGTTTCCATGCCTCGAACGATCCCTGCAATTACCTTGGTACTGTCCCACCCCTGCCCTGAACATGCCCCAATTCACCACCATTACTGATCCTCGAAATAAGTATTTGAAGGGATCGGGCATGGACCGCCTTACAGAAATGGAAGCATTTGCCACAGTGGTGGATCAAGGGGGCTTTACCGACGCCGCCAAGAAGATGGGTATCTCCAAATCGGCCGTATCCAAACATGTTTCATCGCTTGAGGCCCGCCTTGGTGCGCGTCTGTTAAACCGGACAACGCGCCGTGTGTCGCCCACCGAGATCGGCCTTGCCTATTACGACCGCGCCCGCCGCGTTCTGAATGACGCAGGTGAAGCAGATGCATTGGTTACATCCATGCAATCCGCACCATCCGGGCTATTGCGGATCAGTGTGGCCACCGATTTTGGCGTCAACCACCTGTCCCCGGCCCTATCCGAATTCCTAAGCGATTTTCCGGACATCACGGTGAACATGGTCCTCAACAACCGCTATGTTGAATTGATCAGCGAAGGCTTTGATATGGCCGTGCGCATCGGTGAGCTGGAAGACAGCACTTTGCGTGCCCGCAAACTGACCGAGACAACCAAGCGCATGATCGCAAGCCCAAAATATTTTGAAGAATACGGACGGCCCGAAAAGATCGACGATCTGAACGATCACAAACTGTTGCACTATTCCAACCAATCCTCTGGAAACGTCTGGAAACTGACCGCACCATCAGGTGAGAAACGTCAGGTCCGCACCGCTGGTTGGTTGTCTGTGAACGACGGTCAAAGCCTCCTGAACGCGGCCATCTCTGGCCTTGGCATCGCCTACCTGCCCAGCTTTCTTTATGCCGATGCGATGGCAAAAGGGCTGGTCGAAGACGCCATTCCCGAACTGCCGCTGGAAACCCAAGGCATCTATGCGGTGTACCCCCCGGGCCGTTTCACACAGCCCAAGGTCCGCGCCTTTATTGATTTTCTCGTCCACGAATTTGCCGACAAAGGTCCAAGCGACTGGTAAATTCCACGACTGGAACACACGAACACCACCTCCCCTCGGTGAACTTGAGACCCCGGTGCCCAGCGCATCGGGGCTTTTTTATGTCACCTGATTGTGACTCCCGCTTGTCAAAATTCGGCAGTAGGGTGGCGGTCTTAGTTTCCCGTCCAAGGACCGCCAGATGAATCTGAACGCCGATTTCACCACCCGCGTCGTTGTCGACTCTGATCAACTTGACTGGCAAGCGTCACCCATGCCCGGTGTCGATCGTCGCATGTTGGACCGGATCGGGGATGAAGTCGCACGCGCCACGACGATTGTACGCTATGCTCCCGGCAGTCATTTTTCCGAACACACGCACACGGGCGGCGAAGAATTCATCGTGATTGACGGTGTGTTTCAGGACGAACATGGGGATTACCCAACAGGGTCTTACATCCGCAATCCACCCACCTCGGCCCACACGCCGAGGTCTGAACATGGTTGCACGATCTTTGTGAAGCTTTGGCAATTTGCACCGCAAGATCGCACACAAGTCAAAATCGATATGAACAAGATGGAAGCGATTGCAGCCGCAGATCGCCCCGGCGTGGCCGTGATGCCTTTGTTCCAAGATGCGCGTGAAACTGTTAGGGCTGAGCATTGGGATGCGAACACATCTGTGCACTTAGATCTGCCAGAAGGTGCTGAATTTTTGGTGTTAAGCGGCGCATTCACCAACAATGGTGACACTCTAAAAAGCGGGGGCTGGCTGCGTTTACCGATTGGCAGCACATTGGATGCCACTGCGGGTCCAAACGGAGCGAAAGTTTGGATGAAACTGCGCCACATCCCGCACGCTGTCGCGCCAGCCGTTTAAACCATGTCGGGGACAACTGACATTCTAATCGTCGGCGGTGGTCTGGCGGGTCTAAGCCTTGCGGATCAACTGCACCGGACGGGGCGCGATTTTCAGCTGGTAGAGGCACGCGACCGTCTGGGTGGGCGCATCCTGACAGAACATTGTGGTGCAGGGTATTTTGACATGGGACCTGCTTGGTTTTGGCCCGGGCAACCCCGCATTGCGGCATTGATCGAACGCTTTAGGCTAAAACACTTTGAACAGCATCACACTGGGATATTGAGCTATGAGGACGAGCAAGGCCACGTGCAACGCGGAAAAGGGTTCGCGTCCATGCAAGGGTCGTATCGCCTTGAAGGAGGCTTGCAGTCTTTGATCGATGCCTTGGCCAAGGGCCTGCCGCAAAATCACATCCACCTCGACAGTGTGCTGCACAGAATAGAACAAACCGCCGACGGCATTGCTGGTTTTCTATCTGATGAATGCACAACAAAGGCCCGTCATGTCGTGCTGACTACGCCCCCACGTGTCGCGGCGGAATTGATCACATTTCACCCCGCACTGCCGGTTGCGACGACAGACATCATGCACAACATCCCGACATGGATGGCAGGACAGGCCAAGGCAATTGCCACCTACGACAGACCCTTTTGGCGTGATCAGGGATTATCCGGTGACGCAACAAGCCGCATTGGCCCCTTGGTGGAAATCCACGATGCTTCGCCAGAAACAGGTGGCCCATTTGCCTTGTTTGGGTTTATCGGAGTGCCGCCAAAAGGCCGCCTTGATCAAGCCTTGCTTAAGCAGCATACCTTGGCACAGTTGGGCCGCGTGTTTGGCCCCGCCGCATCAGAGCCTAAAACCTTCTACATCCGCGATTGGGCGACTGAACCTTACACCGCGACACCGCGCGATCACGCCCCGCTTTATGCCCATCCGCAATATGGATTGCCCGCTGCCTTGGACGGCATTTGGGATGGAAAGATAATGTTTGGGGGTACCGAAGTGGCCCGACAATTTGGTGGCTACCTAGAGGGCGCTTTAGAAGGCGCTGAGATGGTATTTAGTAAACTCGCCCCCGCTGTATCGGCATGAACACCCTACCCTATATCATTCTGCTGACACGATGATCACCTCGACACGGCGGTTCGCCTCGCGCCCCGCTGCATCCAGATTTGATGCGACAGGTGCCAGATAGCCCATCCCCTGCGCATCCATGCGCCCGGCATCAACGCCATAGGCGGCGATCAAACGGTCGCGCACAGATTGCGCGCGTCGACGCGATAAAGCGATGTTGCCATCCAAGCCACCAACCGTATCTGTATGACCCACCAGTGCGATCCGAACACTTGGCTGTGCGATCAAAAAATCAGCTAGTTTATTCAAAGATGCAAACGGTCCCGGGCCTAAATCAGATGTGCCTGTCGCATAATCAAGATCAGGCAGAACCGCATGACCGTTTGACAGCAATTGATCTGAGAGTTCACCGACCTTGCCACCCAGCGACAAGCCCTGCTGAGTCTTGATTGGCAAATCCGCATTCGTGGCCACCGCAACAGAGCCATCCACAAGTTTCCCCGCCTGAATAATCTGCACATACGCCGAAGTGGCAGAGGTACTCGCCAGCACTGTGATCACCTCGTCAGGGGTATCGCCAGCAGGGCGCAGGGCCGTCACAAAATGAAACGCACGAATGTTCACGTACATATTTGGTCCCGGCAGCGTTTCCGCGGCAAAACGAAAGTCAAAGCCACCACATTCAGCCGCAGAGCAATCCAAAACCAAATCAAAGCCCGCAGCGATCAATTGGGCGCGTATCGGTCGCATCACTTGCAAGGGGGTCAGGCCCGGAGAATCCAAACGCCATGCCGCACGACGCACATCCCCTTCGATGGTGATGCGCGCCACCTGACCCTCATCAAAAACACCAACGGGTGCCGCATAGCTGTCAGGATCAGTGTTCCGTTCCACTGTCTGACGTGCATTTGTCGGCAATGAAATTTCCAGTGCTGCAACGGGTTGAACCATCACAAACCAGAACGCACATGCAAAAAGTGACCAGAGGCGTATCATCTGGCCTGTGCGTGATAGTCGTCGTTGGGGCGCATATCCGTACCGCTGGCAACACGGTTGGTCATGTTGAAAAATCCGGTCACATTGGCAATGTCCCAGATGTCACGATCACCAAAGCCAGTGTCGCGCAGCATTTGACGATCCGCTTCTTCGACTGTGGCACTTGCTGCGGTCAGTTTGTGTGCAAAATCCAACATCGCGCGCTGGCGGTTGTCCAATTTGGCGACGCGGTAATTCATCACCAATTGTTCACCCAGCATCGGATCACCAGATAATGCACGCACGGCCGCGCCATGTGCCACCAGACAATAGTAACATTTGTTCACTGAGGACACGACAACCGCGATCATCTCGCGCTCTAGCTTGGTGAGGTTAGAATCACCCAACATCAGATCATTATAAAGCGCGGTAAACGTGTTCAGCTTTTCAATATCAAACGCATGTGCACGCAGGACATTCGGGATCATGCCCAGCTTGTCCTGACAGATATCAAAGTATTTTTGTGTACCGGCAGGCAGCGGATCAACCATGGGCAGGTCTAGGGCGGTGGGCATATCGTCGGCCATGATGGACATCCTTTATTCAGGGGATAGGCGGTAATGATACCCGCCCACGACCTCAAAGCCCAGAGAGTGATAAAGCGCATTTGCGCCCTTATTCGCCGCGACACACAGTACTGCCATATGTGTCGCCCCTTGCGCTTGCCCCCAAAAGGCAGCGCTGCGCATCAGCCATTCGGCCACGCCTTGTCGGCGCTGATCCGGCAGCACAACCAAACCATGCACCATCGCAATATTTTCATGGGCCCCAACGAATGCAGCACCTGCGGGTTTTTCATTCCACCGCGCCAAGACACCCGTCTTGGTTTTGGCACGCGCCATTACATCCAAACGTGCGGGGCCCATACCATCCGTCGCCCAAATTTCTTTCATGATGGCCAGCGGTTCCCAAATATTGAACGCCGTCACGCGCGGGATTGGTGTATCGGTAAGGCGCTCAATTGGCAGAACATACAACAGCGTCGCATCTTTGGTGGCATATCCGCGCACCTCAAGTGCGCTATCCAAAGCAGATGTTGCGTCGCGCACTTGGAAAAGCGGCTTTTGCTTAGCGGCTCGCATCGCGTCCTCAGCAGCCGTCAAATCACTCTCATCAAATACACCATTCACCGTCGCGGCAGACACCCGTTGTCCACCACCCTTGCCATCGCGCAAGGTAAAGGGACCAACTTGCCAACGACGGGCTTCGGGCCACGTCGCCTCAGAAGCCGTAAAAAGTTGGGCGGCTGTGACAGTCATGCAAAGGCCGCACCAAGTTGAGACAACGCATCATCAATCTGACCCTCGTCTGTGCCCCGGATCACGATATTTGCGCCATATTTACCGTCCTTCTGAAACGGATAAGATCCCATAGACAGCGCCGGAAATGCCGCAGCCAGCGCGCCAAGTGGCCCTGCGATATCACCTTCACCGCGATCAATGCGCAACGTTTTACTGATCAGCGCAGCACCGCCTGTCAGCGATGGAATGACTGAAGCAACCATCGCCTGAAACACCGATGGCACCCCGGCCATGACATGCACGTTTTCCAGTTTGAAACCCGGTGCTGCCGACACTGGGTTGTCAATCAACGTTGCACCATCCGGGATACGCGCCATACGCAGGCGCGCTGTATTCAATTCTGTCCCCGATTTTGCATAATGCTCTGCCAGAATAGCGCGCGCATCGTCACGCACGTCGATATGTTGGCTAAAGGCCGCAGCGATACAATCAGCCGTTATGTCATCATGCGTGGGTCCGATGCCGCCACTGGTAAACACATATTCATACGCCTCTGACAGCGCCTTAACCGCCGCGATGATCGTATCGCTTTCGTCGCCAACAACGCGCACCTCTTTCAGATCAACACCGATTTCGCTCAACTGCCCCGCCAAATGGTACATGTTCGAATCGCGTGTGCGGCCTGATAAAATTTCGTCACCGATGACCAGCATCGCGGCGGTGGGGTTGGGCATGAGCGTCAATCCTTGAGGTTGCGTTCCCTTGGGTATAGGCCCCACCCCATGCGCTTTCAAACCGAACTTGTCCCCGCCCGCCTGATCCGCCGATATAAACGGTTTTTGGCCGATTGTACGCTGGACGATGGCCGCGACGTGACTGCGCATTGTGCAAATCCCGGATCGATGATGGGATTGGCCGAACCGGGTATGCGCATCTGGTTGGAACCCAATGATGATCCCAAGAAAAAGCTGAAATATGGGTGGCGGTTGGTCGATCATGAAAACGGGCATTTCACGGGCGTGGATACAGCACTGCCCAACCGTGCGGTACGTGCTGCATTAGAGGCACGTGAAATCGCAGCATTTGCCGCCTATGGCACCATCAAACCCGAGGTGAAATACGGCGAAAAGTCTCGTATCGATTTTCTACTCAGCGAACCGGGACTGCCTGATGCCTATGTTGAAGTCAAATCAGTCACGCTAAACCGAATGTCCAGTTTGGCCGAATTCCCCGATTCTGTGACAGCGCGAGGCGCAAAACATCTGGTTGAACTGGCCAAGGTGGCCCAAGCAGGCCACCGCGCCATCCTACTTTATCTCGTTCAGCGCACCGATTGCACCCATGTTGCCATCGCTGATGATATCGACCCCGCCTATGCCGCAGCTCATGCAGCAGCGACCATCGCTGGGGTGGAAACAATCGCCATTGGCACCCATATCACGCCGCAAGAAGTGACGCTTGCTGCCCCTCTGGCCCTTGGCCGCCCTGCACGTTAAATAGAACCGAACATAAGATATTGGAGAACCCGGTGAACACAGAACACCGTGGCCGTCAGACAAAAGACGGCATTCGCATTTATGACCCGTCCGATTTTGCAGGCATGCACGCCGCAGGGCTTTTGGCTGCAACGATTTTGGATGAGATCGCTGAGCATGTGACCGTAGGTCAAACCACCGGAGAGCTTGACCGCATCATCGAGGAAAAGGTGAATGCGGCGGGCGCGAAATCTGCGACAATCGGGTACAAGGGTTACAAGCATGCAAGCTGTATTTCGGTGAACCATGTGGTGTGTCACGGTATCCCAAGTGAGAAAAAGCTGAAGGACGGTGACATCCTCAACATTGACGTCACTGTGATTGTCGATGGTTGGTTTGGTGACACCTCGCGGATGTATGTTGCGGGCAAATTGCCCCGCAAGGCAGAGCGTTTGATCGAAGTCACACACGACAGCCTGATGCGCGGGATTGAAGCGGTGAAGCCCGGCAATACCTTTGGTGACATTGGTCATGCGATCCAAACATTTGTCGAAGGCCATCGAATGAGCGTCGTAACTGATTTTTGTGGGCATGGTTTGGGCCGCGTGTTCCATTCACCACCCAATGTTCTGCATTATGGTCGCCCCGGCACAGGTGCGGTGTTGGAACCGGGTATGTTTTTCACGATTGAGCCGATGGTCAATCTAGGTCGTGCAGAAACCAAGACTCTGTCAGATGATTGGACGGCTGTGACACGCGATAAATCACTGTCAGCCCAGTTTGAACATTCCATCGGCGTGACCGAAACCGGGTTTGAAATTTTCACTCTTTCGCCCGGCGGTATGTTCCACCCAACGTACAAAACCTAAGCAATACAGCGCTCTTTGTGCTGCGCTATTGACAGACACCCAATATGTAATAATGTAATTACATGTTTACTAATAGAGATATGGATTCGACGTTTCACGCGCTTTCTCACGCAACGCGCCGTGAAATTCTTGACGCGTTGCGCGCCAAGCCGGGGTTAAGCGTTGGTGAATTGGCGCAATCCTTTGATGTGACGCGCATAGCTGTGATGAACCATCTCAAGGTGCTGACAGACGCGAATTTGATCACCAGTCAAAAGGATGGTCGCAGCCGTCGCCTGTACCTCAATGCCATGCCAATTCAGCAAATCTATGAACGCTGGATTGATGGATATTCTGCACATTGGCTCGACCGGATGAGCCTGATCAAACAAACCGCCGAAGCGGTTGCCCGTAAAACTTCTGGATCGGAATAGATATGACCAAAGCCCCAAAATCTGTCAGCCGCACGTTTATCAATGCCCCCATTGAAACTGTTTGGTCCACTTTGGTCGCCACAGACCAACCCTTGCCGTTTTTCTTTGGTGCCGTTTGCCAGACGACAGACGGTTTAAAGCCCGGGGCAAAGATGCGGATGGCACATCCAAATGGTCAAATTGCGATGGTCGTGGGCGAGGTGCTCGCCTTTGATCCGCCGCACCGCTATTCACATACATTTCAGATGACAAATATCGATGAACCGCCCTGCGTCGTGACGTATGAGTTGCGCGAAAAGGACGGCGGGACCGAGTTTGATCTGATCATCACAGAAGCGGTTGCTGGCAGCAAACTGCTTAAAGAAATGTTGGGCGCGCAGGGTTATATCGCAAAGAATATCAAAGCGATCTCTGAAACAGGAAGGCCTGCTTTTTCCGGGCGCATGGTCACTCTTTTAAGTCCGGTCATCGCCATGTTCGCGAAAAAACAGCAGCGCATCGAAAACTGGCCTTTATGAATCCGTTAACGTTGAACGGGATCATGTATTTCTTATCTACGTAGATAGGTAAGTACTATTGCCATACATAACGATTCGTGATGTTGTCCTTTGATCAAAGGGGGGACACGCCATGAATTGGGAACAGATTTTTGCAACGCGTATGACGCGTATGAAAGCCAGCGAAATCCGCGAGCTACTTAAGCTGCTGGATCAACCCGATATCATATCGTTCGCAGGTGGTATTCCTGATCCCGCACTGTTTCCAACAGAGGCATTTCAAACAGCCCTTGCTGATGCCTTGTCCCCAACCAATCAGGCAACTGCGTTGCAATATTCGGTATCCGAAGGATATGGCCCGCTGCGTGATTGGATTGTTGGGCAGATGCAAGCCATCGGTATCCCCTGTACACGCGACAACGTATTGATCACGTCGGGATCACAACAAGCGCTGGATTATTTGGGTAAATTGATGTTGTCGCCCGGTGACACCGCATTGCTGGGCTGGCCTACGTATCTTGGCGCGTTGGGTGCATTCAATGCCTATGAGCCAAACTATGACCGCCTCGTCCCACGCGGCAATCGCTCTGCAAAAGATTATGCAGAAACCGCCGCCGAAAATGGTGGCCGCGTTAAATTCGCCTATATGTCTGTCGATTTTGCGAACCCAACAGGCGAAACCCTTGATCTGGACGCGCGCAACAGCATCCTTGATCTGGCAGAAGACTTAGACATCGCCGTGATCGAAGACGCTGCTTATCAAGCGTTGCGTTATGACGGCGAACCAATCCCACCTGTTCTGGCGCTGGAAATCGCACGCAAAGGCAGTATTGATGAATGTCGCACGCTGTATTGCGGCAGCTTTTCCAAGACCCTCGCCCCCGGCCTGCGGGTCGGCTGGATTTGTGGCGCAGCACCGGTAATCTCGCAACTGGTGTTGATGAAACAAGCGGCTGACTTGCATTCCTCAACGCTGAACCAAATGGCGATTGCAACTGTGGCCAAGGAAATCTTTGCCGAGCATACCGTTAAACTGCGCAAGACCTATTCCGCACGTCGCGATGCGATGTTGCGCGCATTGGAAAAACATATGCCGGACGGGGTGGAATGGACAAAACCCGAGGGCGGGATGTTTGTCTGGGTCACCCTGCCCAAACATCTGGATGGCGGCAAACTGCTACAACAATCACTGGAAACACAAAGGGTTGCTTTTGTACCCGGTCAGGCGTTCTTTGCAGATGGGTCAGGGGCCAATACGTTGCGCCTTGCGTTTTCACTGGCCGATGACGCCAAGATTGATGAAGGCATCAAACGTCTGGCAGCAGTCATTCGCGCGGCTGGTTAAACCACATTGCGCAGTAACGTCACATGAGTGTCGCCGTATTTTCGTTTGTCGATGCGTTGAAAGCCAGCGGGCGCATTCATTGATGCGTTTTCTTCCCAAACAATCATCGCATCGGGGGTTAGCCAACCCCCGCGTTTAATCGCGGTAAGCGCCTGCTGACCCATAGCTTTTCCATAAGGTGGATCAAGAAAAACCAGATCAAAGGGCGCGGCGATCCATGCACCCAATTGCGTTGCATCGTTGCGCATCAAAGTTGTCTCATCCTCGGCCCGCAACTTGGCTATATTCTCAAGAATCAGCTTTTGCGCAACGCGGCCATTTTCAACGAAACAGACATCTTTTGCCCCGCGCGATAATGCCTCAAGGCCCAATGCGCCAGTTCCCGCAAAAAGATCAAGCACCCGCGCCCCGATGATCACATCATGATGGGTGAGCATAGAAAACAGGCTTTCGCGCACACGATCAGAGGTCGGGCGCAAATGCGCATCTGCATCACCTTTGCCAACATCCGCCAAAACGGATCCGCGAAATTTTCCTGCGATGATCCTCACAGTTTCAGCAACGCTTTCATGTCTGTATCAGGATTTTCAACCAATGACGGATCAGGGGATTTGCCACCCTCTATCAACCGCTTGCCCACCATAAATCCACGCGGATCATTCATCGCATCAACTGCCAGCAATTCATTGCCACGATAATACCAGAACGCGACACTATCGGCATCTGTGCGCCGCGTGATCACCCGGTCATAGCCCGTGTTCAGGCCCGCAATCTGCAATTTGACATCATACTGATCAGACCAAAACCACGGCTTTGCAACGTAATCCTTTTCCGCCCCCATGATATTTTCGGCGACACATTCCGCCTGATCAATCGCGTTTGGCACGGATTCCAAACGGATACGCCCGCCACGATAGGGAAAGGATGCACAATCACCCGCCGCCCAAACATGTGGAACAGATGTGCGGCCCCGCACGTCAGTTTTGATGCCATTTTCAATCTCAATTCCTGCGGCCTCAGCCAGTGCTGAACCCGGCGCGATGCCGGCACCCACAATAACAAAATCTGCTTCTATTTCACTACCGTCAGACAGACGTGCACCACTGACAGCCTCCGCGCCCAACAATCGGTCAAGCCCAACACCCTCTCGGATATCTACGCCGTGCCCCTTGTGCAGATCGCGAAAGAAATCACTTGTTTCAGTCGCGGCAACACGCTGCAAGATGCGCTCTGCCATCTCAACCAACGTCACATGCAAGCCCAGTTTGGCGGCGACCGATGCGGCCTCTAACCCGATGTAACCGCCACCGACGATCAGCACCTTTGCGCCTTTGACAAACCGTGGTGCCATCGCATCCACATCCGCCAGATCACGCACCACATGTACACCGTCCAGATCACCGCCAATGCTCGCAGGCAAATAGCGCGGCACCGATCCTGTCGTCAGAACCAACTCATCATAAGAAATCTGTTTGCCCTCAACCGAAATACTCTGCGCGCCGACATCGATCGCATCCACATGCGTGTTCATCATCAACTCAATGTCGTGCTCGCCATAAAACGCCTCGGGACGCAGAAACAGTCGCTCAAGCGCCATGTCACCCATCAAATACGCTTTGGACAATGGCGGGCGCTGATAGGGTGGTACAGGTTCCGCACCTATCAAGGTCACGCGTCCCTCAAACCCACCATTGCGCAACTTTGCTACACAAGATGATCCGGCTTGCCCGGCACCAATCACAACCACATGACGCATGTCTATTTTTCCTCGAAATTACTGGTCGTACCTTAGCGCGAAACCTATATGTTTCACCAAGGCAAACGCAATGACATGAAAGGTCTAGCTCATGACGATATCTCAAGGGGACACCCTGCCCGACGCAACATTGGTCGAAATGGGCGCTGACGGACCAGCGCCAGTTAATCTGGGCGACAAGTTGAAAGGTCGTAAAGTGGTGCTTTTTGCTGTGCCCGGCGCTTTCACACCCACATGCCACTCCGCGCATGTGCCGAGCTTTGTACGCACCAAAGGTGAGTTTGACGCAAAGGGCGTGGATGAGATTATCTGCGTGTCCTGCAACGACCCCTTTGTGATGAAAGCATGGGGCGAAGCAACAGGTGCGGCGGCCGCAGGCATCACAATGCTCGCAGACGCATCATCTGAATTCACCAAAGCCATCGGCATGGATTTTGATGCCCCGCCCGCAGGTTTGATGGCGCGTTCTAAACGCTATGCGATGTTAGTGGATGATGGCAAAGTCACGCTATTTCAAGCCGAGGAAAGCCCCGGTGTTTGCGAAGTATCCGGCGGTGAAGCGTTGCTGGCCAGCATGTAAAGTTAAGGGGCAGGCCAGTATATCGGCCTGCCCTACTTACAACGGCGTTATTCGGCCGCTTGTACAAGCGTGCGTGTCGGGAAGGGGATATCCACCCCACCAGCATCCAAAGCTTCTTTTACATTGCGCGTCATGTCTGCCTTGAACACAAAGTAGTCACCTGATGCACACCAGACCCGCACCATAAAATCAACGGAACTATCACCAAGATTGGTCACCTGAATGAACGGAGCAGGATCAGAGTGCGCGCGTTCATCTGCCATGATCGTATCACGAATAATACCTTCTGCTGCTTTCAGATTGGCACCATAGCCGACCCCAAACGTCCATTCCGCACGGCGGGTTTTGTTGACGGAATAGTTGGTGATCACATTGCCCCAAACCTTTGAGTTCGGCACGATCACCTGCACATTGGTAAGATCAGCCAATTCCGTAAAATTCAGGTTGATCTGTTTGACCGTTCCCATTTCCCCACCAATGTCGACAAAATCACCAATTTTAACCGGGCGGAACATGATCAACATCACACCAGCCGCGACGTTTGACAGTGTGCCTTGCAAGGCCAAACCAATCGCCAAACCGGCGGCACCGATGATAGCAACAAACGATGTGGTCTGAACACCAAAGGTGTTCAAGACGAACAGAACGGTAAAACCAAGGATGACGTAGCGCACAATAGAGGCGAGGAAATCAAACAGCATCTCATCCAGATGCTTGTGCTTTTTGCCCAAGTTTTGCACCCGATGTTGCAGCCAGCTGGACACAATCCAACCAATCAACAAGATCGCAACAGCGCCCAAAACCGATCCAGCCGCGCTTGCCAGAAATTCAAGTGTCAGCAAATCGGCAAGGGTTTTGCCCTGCCAAAGTTCAGTATTCAATAAGTCTTGCATGTGTTTTCCGTTAGTCTTTCTTTGGCTCAAAAAGCCCGTCCATCTTGCGCGCCAGCTTTGCATCAAGCGTGCTTAACCCATCAACATCGTGCGTGATCAGCGTTACGTTTACCTTATTGTAAACATTACTCCATTCGGGGTGATGATCCCATTTTTCGGCCCAAATCGCCACGCGGGTCATCCAGCCGAAAGCATCGGCAAAATCTTTGAACTTAAACGTCCTGTGAATGGCATCACGTCCGTCTTCCATCTGCCAACCCTTGTCAAACAAGGGCTGCAATACTGTCTTGCGGGTTTCTTCGCTTAATCGCTCTGTCATTCCTGTTCCTCAATCTGGGCACGTTTGAACGGCCCGTAATCTGTGAGTATTTCGATCTCTTCATCCACGGCGGCACGTTCCGCCTCAAGGTAGTCCCCAACTGCGTTCGCAAAACCAGCGTCCCGCATCCAATGCAAGGACCAAGTCGGTGTCGGCAAATACCCGCGTGCCAATTTATGTTCGCCCTGCGCACCCGCCTCAACCGTGCTCAACCCACGTGCGATAGCGATATCAATGGCTTGGTAGTAGCACAGTTCAAAATGCAGACAGGGGTGATGTTCTGAACACCCCCAATAGCGTCCATAAAGTGTATCAGCACCGATAAAATTCAATGCCCCCGCCACCCATTTTCCATCCCGTTCCGCCAGCACCAACGCAATATCATCCCGCAGTGTTTCTTGGGCAATATCAAAGAACGCGCGTGTTAAATACGGGGTTCCCCATTTGCGCGCACCTGTGTACTGGTAAAACTGCCAAAAAGCATCCCAATGTTCGGGTTCGATCTGATCCCCGGTAAAGGTGTGTATTTGTCCGCCAAAGCCCTGGGCTGTTGCCCGCTCTTTGCGGATATTTTTGCGTTTGCGCGAATTGAGGCTGCCCAGAAAGCCGTCAAAATCAGCATACCCATCATTGCGCCAATGAAATTGCTGGCTTTTGCGGGGCATCATGCCCATTTCTTTGGCAATCTCTGCCTCATCAGCGGTGCAAAAGGTCACATGCAATGATGACAGATTGTTATTCCCGGTCAGTTGTACAGCGCCTTGCACAAGCGCCGCCAACCCAGTCTCTTCGAACCCGGGTCTGGTCAAAAACCGCCGACCTGTCGCTGGGGTATGCGGCACAGCAATTTGCAGTTTCGGATAATACCGCCCGCCGGACCGTTCATAAGCATGCGCCCAGTTGTGATCGAAAATATATTCACCCTGCGAATGTGATTTCACATACATCGGGGCCACACCAATCACCTCGCCGGCAACTGACGCCATCAGATATTGCGGCTGCCATCCCGTACCCGTTCCAACACTGCCGCTTTGCTCAAGCGCAGACAAAAATCGATAGGTGGTAAACGGATCATTTGCCCGCGCCCCATCTTGCGCTTCGGGGCAGGCGCAAGCATCCCAATTGATCTGCCCGATGTCGGACAGATCGGCTATCACCCTGATCTCAACTTCTTGTGCGCTCATGTTGGCCCTGCCTCATTGCCTTACTTGTGGCTTTGCAGCGCAGGATCAAGCTGTAAGCGCCGCGCGATATCTTTCGAAGGTAATATTGTCTACAATCTTGCGCGCTTGGGCTTCTTGCGCGGCACTGCGCACCGTCCAACAACAGATCATTGCGCCCAATGATTTCAACTCAGCAACCCGAGGCGCACCCAGATCATTAACCTCGTGACTGATAAAGCACGCCCCAACACGGTCGTAATCGGGAATAGCGCGCAGATGATCACAGGTTGCTTTGCTCAGCGGCCAATCTTCATAGCGATACGCGCTTGTGACCAATCCACGCGGCACCTCCGGCAGCAGTTCAGACATCCGCGCAACGGCATGCGGATTAAAAGACATGACCGCAAGATCACCTTTGTAACCTTGCAAGGCATCCGCTGTTGCAACTTCTAAAGGCCCAATATCTGGCCCCATCCCACCATCCTGATCTTTGAGTTCAATGACCAAAGGCACGCGCCCGGCAACAATATCCAACACCTCGGGCAATGTCGGGATGCCTTCGTCGCCTCCGGTCAGTTGGATTTGGGACAATTCAGAAACCGTACAAAGGCGAACCGTGCCTTTTGTGCCCGTCAGCCGCTCAAGCGCGTAATCATGGAACACCATCGCTGCGCCATCCGCACTCAACTGCACATCAATCTCAATGCCATACCCAAAAGCAATCGCTTCATGAATGGCCGCGCGGCTGTTTTCCGGGCGGCCATCTTTGACGTTGTGCAACGCGCGATGTGCCAGTGGAACATCGTAAAAGGCGCGAGGAAGGATCATTTGACCTGAAAGATACCTTCGATTTCGACAGCCACGCCAAAGGGCAACGACGCCGCAGATACAGCAGAACGCGAATGACTGCCCTTGTCGCCCAGCGCATCCGCTAGAAAATCAGACGCGCCGTTGATCACTTTGGGTTGATCCGTAAAATCAGACGTCGAATTCACAAAGCCCGTCAATTTAATCACACGCACAAGACGTTCGATATCACCCCCACAAGCCGCCTTGACCTGCGCCAACAGACTGATCGCGCAAGCCTTGGCTGCTGCCGCGCCTGCGTCGACCGCCATATCATCACCAAGTTTGCCTTTGATCATACCATCAGGGCCGCTTGATATCTGACCGGACACATAAACGATATCGCCAACCTGAACGAACGGCACATAATTTGCGGCAGGCGCAGGCGCATCCGGCAATGTGATGCCAAGTTTAGTCAAACGTGCTGTGATGCTCATTGCAGTGTTCCTTTGGACATTGAGTTTCCCCAGACGCTAACCGGGATAAGTAGAAACGAAAAGAGGCGCAGCCTAGCTTTCGCGGAAAGCGCGGGCGAAATAATCTGCCATGGGTTTGATCAAATACGCCATGGGGGATCGATCACCTGTGCGAATAAACGCCTCAACCGGCATGCCGGGCAGTAGAATGATACCTTCAGCCAGTTTTTCCAACTCACCCGGGTTCAGCGCAATTTCGGCGCGAAAATATGACTGCCCAGTTTGCTGTTCCTCAATCGCGTCCGCTGAAATCTGCATCACCTGCCCCACCAGTTCGGGGGTTGTGCGTTGATCAAGGGCAGACATGCGCAGGTTAACTTGCTGACCGACCACAATCTGATCCACATTAATCGGATTAACCCGCGCAGCGATCACCAAAGGACGGTCTTGAGGCACCAGATACAACAACGGTTCTGCGGCACGCACAACGGATCGTGGTGTTTGAACCTGCATGCCATAAACGATACCGGATACAGGTGCGCGGATGCTCATACGCTCAATTTCGCCTCGCACAGCGCTGCGTTGTTCCACCAATTCAAGTTCGCGATAGCGCAGATCGCGCAAACGCGTGATCGCTTCTTCACGCCCTGCTGTGCCCAATTTGAGGATTTCGATATCAATTTCGGTCACCCGGCCCTCTGCCTGCGCCTTGGTCGCAGCCAATTCACCGATCTGACCGCGCAAACGTGCCTGTTCGCGTTGCAACCCCAATACAGTTGCAGCCTGTGCCAAACCGCGATCAAGCAAGGTTTGCTGATTGCCGAGCTCTTCTTCGATCAGCTCAAGCTGGCGTCCCAAAGAAACCTCTTGTGCTTCAACGCCAGCAACCTGTGATCCAATTTGCTCACGACGTTTGCCAAGTTGTTCAATCTCTTTCGCAACGGATGCGGTACGCGCTTCAAACAAATTTCGCTGTCCGTCCATCAATTCCTGCAAGTCAGCATTCGAGGCACCCGCAGCGATCAGTTCTTCTTCAAAGACGATTGTGTCGCTTTCATCACGCTGCGCCTCCAATCTGCCGCGCCGCGCCATCAATTCAAAAAGCTGACCCTCAGCAATAGCAAGTTGCGATGCTTGGGCTTGCGGATCCAGTTGGATCAATATGTCGCCCGCCGCAACGGTATCGCCTTCGTCAACCATGATAGAGGCAACCACACCGCCCTTTTCGTGCTGGACGATCTGTCGATTACGGTCGACCTCAATACGACCAGAGGCAACAACCGCACCTGCAATTTGTGTGGTTACGGCCCATGTGCCAAAGCCGCCAAACAGCAATAACAGACCGAAAAAACCGATGATCACCGGGCTTTTTGCAGACCAGCGCTTGTCCGGGGTGTTGCTCATGTGACGCCACCCGCGTTCACAGGGGCCTGTTGTATCTGTTTGTGGTTTTTCACCATGCCTGCCAGTACCTCATCCTTGGGGCCAAAGGCCATGCGCATGCCACCATCCAACACCAGCAACGTATCACATTCTTGGATCGCCGCAGGACGGTGCGCCATGATCAAAACCGACCTCTTATCTGCTTTCATCTGCCGTATCGCATGGTTCAATGCTTGTGATCCAACATTATCAAGGTTCGAATTCGGCTCATCCAACACAACAATCACCGGATCACCATAGAGCGCCCGCGCAAGGCCGATACGCTGCATCTGACCACCTGACAACCGTACCTGACCAGATCGAATTTGCGTGTCATAGCCTTGCGGCAATTCAAGGATCATTTCATGTGCGGCGGCCATTTTGGCAGCGGCCACAACTTTTGCATCATCAGGATTGCTCGACAGGCGCGCGATATTTTCAGCGATACTGCCATCAAACAGTTGCACGCGTTGTGGCAGATATCCGATGTGACGCCCCAGAACTTCAGGGCCGTATTGATCCAATGACGCCCCGTCTAATCGCACGTACCCGCCTGCCGGTGGCCAGACACCCATCAAAGTCCGCGCCAAGGTGGATTTACCAGATCCTGACGGCCCGATGATCCCAACAGCTTGACCCGGTTCAACAACAAAATTGACCGACTTAAGCGAGGCTTGCTTTTCGCCCGGTGGCACCACGGTCAACCCTTTGGCAACCAATTTGGCACGAGGTTCAGGCAGCGTCGTGCGTTCCATTTCAGGGGGAACAGCGCCCAACAACAACGCAAGGTTTTCCCAACCGACACGGCCTCGTTGCACTATCGGCCATTGGTTCAACGCCATTTCCACTGGCGCAAGTGCGCGGCCCAGCAAAATTGACCCGGCGATCATTGCACCCGGCGTCATTTCGCCCTGCAACACCAACCACGCACCCAATCCCAACATCGCAGATTGTAAAAACAACCGCAGCGTTTTGGTCATGGATGTAAAGGTGCCGCCCACGTCGGTCGAACGCACTTGTTGCTCCAGCGCTTCACCGCGGGCCGTTTGCCAACGCGCAAACGCCGCATCGCGCATGCCCATGGCTTGTACCATTTCCGCCTCGGTTCTGATCTGATCTGAGATTGCCGTTGCCGTTTGCCCCGCGATACCCGCGCGCATTTGACTGCCCCGCGACAACATCTGATTGGCAAAGGTGATTGTGATCAAAACAACCGCGCCACAAACCGCGAGCCACCCCAACATCGGATGAAACAGAAATATTGCCGCAAAGAAAATTGGCGTCCAGGGAATGTCGAACCCGGCCATCAACACGGGCGAGGTGATCAGGCGCTGCACAGATTCCAAATCGGACAGGCCAGCATTGGTTTTGATATCCGGGGCGACCGCAGATTTACGCACAACAGCGTCAAAAACCCGGCGGTCCAGATCGGCCTGAAACCGCGCGCCAACACGCGCCATAATCCGGCCACGTGTATAATCCAAAATCCCCATGGTCGCGTATAGAAAAACCACCAAAATCGACAGCGCGATCAGCGTTTCGGCAGACCCAGATCCAAGAACGCGGTCATAGACCTGCAACATATACATTGGGCCAGTGAGCATCAGCAGGTTCGCAAATAAGCTGAACAAACCCACCGTCCAATACAACATGCGACTGCGTTTGCGCACAGAGCGCATTTCGTCTTGTCCGCGTTTGATCACATCGTCGCGCATCAGTAACTTTCCAATCGTCATGGCCCTAGGTGAATGCAGCAACAGAGCCTCTGCATTCCACACAGTACAGCCATAGTGGCATTACTGCTAAATTTCCATTCCTCGTTTTCTACAAAGTTCTGATTGTGGCGTCGCGACCGATTGATGGGCTTAGTGCCTTACATCCATCGCACCGCACCACTAACCCGAACCGAGGCACCGGGCACGCCCGTCACCTCAACACGCAATACTGAGGGCATACCCATGTCCGCCCCTTGAACGATGTCGAACGTGCCGCCACCCTGCAAGCCGTCAAAATTCATGTCCACCAATGCGCCACCCAAAGCAGCCGCAGCAGCGCCGGTTGCCGGGTCTTCCACCACGCCACCACTTGCAAAGGCGTTGCGCGCATCAAAGCTGCGTGGACCTGTCTGGCAGAGCAGACTGACTGTGACAATTTCATACTTCAGCATCAGGTCTTGCATGGCGTCAAAAGGATAGGACATCTGCGCCAATGTTGCGCGATCCTTGAGCGCGAGAACCGCGTGTTGCACACCCGCAAATGCCAGCGTCGGCGGAACAGCAAGATCAAGCTCATCCTCAGAAATCCCAAACAGGTCTAACAGGCCAGTGCATACCACATCTGGCAAGGGCTTTGACCAGGTTTCAGGCGATTGCAACGCAGCGGCCCATGTATCGCCATCTTGCATCGCTTCAACGCTAATCTGTGCGTCACGTAGGTTTAGATCAAACCGCCCGGCACCATTTTGCGCACCTAATGCGGCACCCAAAGCAATCGTGGCATGGCCACAAAACGCGACCTCACCGACTGGTGCATAATATCGAACGCGCCAGGCATCCCCATCAGGGGCGGCAAATGCGGTTTCGGAATACCCCAAATCAGCGGCAATCATTTGCATCTGATCTGCATTGGGCAAGCTGTCCGAGATGACGACGCCAGCGGGGTTGCCGCCTTTACCCTTTGACGAGAATGACGAAATACGAATGGGTGTCATGAGGTGCCTCTTTCATAAATGTACACCGTTGGTGACATATTCGATAAGAAATCAAAAACGAATGAATGTGCGCAACGCCATCACTGTTGCTGATACCTTAGCGATCTTCGCCCCGCAAAATTGGCGTCCGTTCACGCCCACTTGACGAACCACCAAAAATATCGCGCAGCACCTGATCAATCAGGGTTCCCCCACCATTGTCACCTGGCACTGGGATAGGATCAGATTGCACAGGTTGCTCACTTTGAACGGTTGACGGGCCCGGCAGGCTCATCGGTAGGTCTTTGATCGGCACACCCTCATGGACACGTGCCATTGTTTCACGCCAGATTTCAGTGGGCAGGCCGCCGCCCGTGACACCCTTTAGCGGCGTATTGTCGTCATACCCCATCCAAACACCGGCAACGTAATCCGCCGAAAATCCGATAAACCATGCATCTTTGGCTGCTGACGTTGTCCCGGTTTTACCAGCCAGTTGACGCCCGCCAAATTGTGCACGCTTGCCACTGCCCTCAGAGATCACCTTCTCCATCATGTAGACCAGCTGCCGTGCTGCTTCTTCTTGGATAACGCGCTCACCGATGCCGCCGCCTGTGCCCATCAACGGCTCGGTGTCACCCATCAGCTTTAGATCAACCAAACCGTAGGGCGTCACAGACGAGCCACCATTCAAGATGCCCGCATAGGCACCCGTCATTTCGATCAACGTGCTTTCTGATGCACCCAAAGCCAGCGCTGGACCCGCAGCCAGATCATTCTGAATACCGAACTGCTGAGCGACGTAGCTGACCAATTCACGCCCTACACTTTCAGAAATCTTGACAGCCGGAATATTAAGCGAGTTTTTCAAGGCATCTGTAAGCGTGACCAATCCCTTAAAGTTATTTGTGTAATTTTTCGGGCACCATTGCCCAGAACCCGGAATGTTCAGGCAATAGGGTTCATCATCAATCAGATCATTTGGCGAATAGCCCAGATCAAGTGCTGCGGCATAGACAAACGGTTTGAACGCTGACCCGGTTTGACGCAACGCTTGGGTGGCGCGGTTGAATGCGCCAGATACCTTTGTTTTACGCCCACCAACCATCGCACGCACAGCCCCATCCGCTGACATCACAATAACGGCGGCTTGCGCCTTTGATCCCTCGCGTACCTTGTTCTCAAAAACCCATTTCAATCCATCTTCTGCCGCACGCTGGATACGTTGGTCCAAAGTGGTCTTGATGATCACGTCTTCTGTGGTGTTGCGGGTGAAAAATTCTGGCCCAGATGCCATTACCCAATCCGCAAAATAACCACCGGCTTTGGCCTCTGCTGCCTCGGATAATTCTGCTGGATTATCTTGTGCAGCTTGTGCTTCAGCTGCGCTGAGATAGCCCTGTTCTTGCATCAAGCGGATCACCGTGGCGGCCCGATTTTGAGACCGCTCAAGATTATTTGTTGGTGACAACACCGAAGGAGAAGTCAAAAGACCCGCCAACATCGCCGCTTCTGCTGGGTTCACCTCAGAGGCAGATTTACCAAAGAAACGCTGCGCTGCGGCTTCGGCGCCATATGCCCCGCCACCCATGTAGGCGCGATTGAGGTAGATCGACAGAATATCGTTCTTTGAATATTTGACCTCCATCGCCATCGCATAGAGGGCCTCTTTGGCCTTGCGCTGGATGTTACCAGCGCGGCATCCGCTTTCGTATTCTTTTTCCGTCATACCTCTGGACGGATCAAACGGTTCGCCAAGGCAAATCAATTTGGCCGTTTGCTGCGTGATCGTAGAACCACCATGTCCCTTTAATGGCCCCCGCCCTTCGCGCAGGTTGATCCGCACAGCCGAAGCAATACCCCGTGGGCTTAACCCGAAATGGCGAAAGAAACGTTTGTCTTCGGTCGCGACCACCGCATTTTTGAGATGTTTGGATACGCTTTCGGCAGTGATTACCCCACCAAACTGATCACCGCGCCACGCAAAGACATCGCCGTTACGATCCAGCATCGTGACAGAACCACGTGCACGCCCATCAAGAAAGTCATTCAAAGGCGGCAGAGTGGTGTAGAAATACCCGATGGCCAGTGCCAGCGCGATCATCGCAACAGCCGTTATTCGCCATGTAATTTTCCAGATCAACCGAAACACCCAGCCGATCAACGCAGACAGCAACCCCAGAATACCGCCACGTTTGGGCCGCCTCTGGCGTGCTGGCTTGCGTTTAACCGCAGGTTTCTTTTTTGGCGTTTTTTTTGGCGCAGCCGCTGCTTTGCCCGGATACCGTTTATCAGCGACCAAAGGACGCCTTCTCTTGGGTGGAGTACTCATAACATGTGCCTGCCCGGCCTGATTTTTTCTGTACCATATCCTGCAAACGACAGATTGTTTAGCGCCGGATCGCGCAAAGGGCGTCAATTTTTTGATTATTTTTTAATCACTTTGCCATTTGTGCGCATAATTTAGGCGCACGTATTAATTTTTCGGCATGATTCAGCCTCTCACAGCTTTCAAATCAAGGCCTCTCAACGTTTTGCTGCACCTGCACAATGCGGGGCTTCCCTGCTTATCAAAGAGGTATCGGATCGGTGAAACTCATCATTGCAACAATCAAACCATTCAAACTGGAAGAAGTACGCGAGGCGCTGACAGACGCGGGCGTACGCGGTTTGATGGTCACAGAAATCAAAGGCTTTGGCGCGCAGTCAGGTCACACCGAAATTTATCGCGGCGCTGAATATGTCGTGAACTTTGTCCCCAAGGTGAAACTCGAATTGGTCGTGGCGGACAATGTCGCAGATCAGATGGTCGAAGTGATCAGCAAGACCGCTCAGACCGGCAAGATTGGTGACGGCAAAATATTTGTCCTCGACGTGGAACAGGCCGTGCGCGTGCGCACAGGTGAAACCGGCGACGACGCCCTTTGATCCCCTGCTATAAGGAATAACAAACGATGAAAAAACTACAGCTCATTCCCATGGCAGCGGCCCTCGCGGTTCTGCCTACATTGGGGGCGGCACAGGATGCAGAATTTGCAACGCTGGCCGACACAACCTTCATTTTCAACACATTGCTCTTTTTGATCGGTGGTTTTCTGGTGTTCTGGATGGCCGCAGGTTTTGCAATGCTTGAGGCCGGCCTCGTGCGTTCAAAGAACGTCACCACACAGCTGACCAAAAACATCGGCCTCTTTGCGATTGCGGCGATCATGTATTGGCTGATCGGCTATAACATCATGTATCCGGGCGATAACTGGATCATCCAAGACGTGTTTGGCACGATTGGCACCAAAGATATCAAATCCGAAATCGACGCTGGTGGCTATTCGAACGCCTCTGACTTCTTTTTCCAGTTGATGTTCTGTGCCACCACCGCATCCATCGTGTCTGGTACATTGGCAGAACGCATCAAGCTGTGGCCCTTCCTGATCTTTGTTGTCGTCCTGACAGGCGTAATCTACCCGGTTGGCGCAAGCTGGCAGTGGGGCGCAGGTTTCTTGGCTGACATGGGCTTTAGCGACTTTGCTGGTTCAACGCTGGTGCACGCTGCTGGTGGTTTTGCAGCGCTTGCAGGTGCCATCGTTCTCGGCCCACGCCTTGGCAAGTACAACAAAAACGGCCAAGTTGTGCCAATGCCGGGTTCTAACCTTGCACTCGCAACCTTGGGTACGTTTATTCTGTGGCTCGGTTGGTTCGGCTTTAACGGCGCATCACAACTTGCGATGGGCACAATCTCTGATGTTGATGCTGTGGCGCAGATATTTGCCAACACCAACATGGCCGCTGCTGCGGGTGCTGTTGCTGCGCTGATCCTGACACAGGTTCTGTACAAGAAGGTTGACCTTACCATGGTGCTGAACGGTGCCTTGGCTGGTCTGGTGTCCATCACTGCGGGTCCACTTGACCCAACATTGTTTGGTGCCCTTTGGATCGGTGCTGTGGGTGGTGTGATCGTGGTCTTCGCGGTTCCTTTCCTCGACAAGCTCAAGATCGATGATGTTGTGGGTGCGATCCCGGTTCACTTGATCGCTGGTTTCTGGGGTACAATGGTTGTGCCAATCTACACAGACGGCACATCCTTCGTGACACAGATCATCGGTTTCGGTGCTGTAGGTGGATTTGTGTTCATCGTGAGCTTCATCGTCTGGATGATCCTGAAAAGCACAACAGGTATCCGCGTCAGCGAAGAAGCCGAGATCAACGGATTGGACATGTCAGAACTGGGCATGGAAGCCTATCCTGAGTTCTCAAAGGGCTAAGGTCTGATCATATAAACGAGAAAGCCCGGGCATCGCGCCCGGGCTTTTTTATTTGGGATGCTAGGTGGGCGACGCGCCCACCTTACAAGATGGTGTCAAAGTAAGGT
>JBARCK010000032.1:0-15328 GCA_049794015.1 Sulfitobacter sp.
CACGAAACCGCGTGCGCAGCTCTGACGATAGTGCTGATGACATGAAACATCCTCCCAATAGGGATGAATCACAAATCAAACCCGATGGGAATCCCGCGATTCAGGTTTCAAGCTCGCCGCTTTAGAGGAATGCGGTCATGCGAAAATGGCCTGCCAAATCACCTCAAATACCAAGCCCTCGCTATGCTGCGCAAAATGGACCGCAACATTTCCATTTTTGCCCCTTGCCCCTCGCAGACGTCGCCGCTAAACGGGTCAGCGGAGACGTGGCCGAGTGGTCGAAGGCGCTCCCCTGCTAAGGGAGTAGGCCCGGAAGGGTCTCGAGGGTTCGAATCCCTTCGTCTCCGCCATTAGGCATTGATTTTTAAAGATATTTTTTGCGCATCTGCAGTATACCCGCCAAAAAACCCGCCATCAATAATGCCATTGATTGCAATCGACTGATACGGCTTTTTCAGGTATCCTTGAGCAATAACCAAGGCTGAACGTTTAGGCCTTTAGAGATTCGATAGATATTGTCGATTGAGATATTTTGCTCTGAACGCTCAACTGCGCTGAGATAGGTTCTGTTCAACCCAGCTTCCTCAGCTAGTCTCTCTTGAGACCAGCCCTTCTCTGCGCGCAATAATCGCATGTTGCGCGCTACCGTGTCTCTCAGAGGGCTTTTTGGTGTCCGTTTCACACTCCATTGTATTTAGGTGTGTTGCTTTTAACTCTACCTGTTTTAAGATACATTCAGCAAAGCTGCTTGGCGGCCAACTCAATTGGAGTAAGAAACTGCAAGCGAAGGACTAAGATATGGATGTATGGGCCGAAAACTTCCTTTGGGTTGCTGTTAGTATTTCCCTATTAGGCTGGTTTGTCGTTGGGCAACTTTGGTCATGTACTTCCTCCACATTGAAGAACGCATTTGTAAGCATCTTTGCTTCGACATTGATTTTGTCTTGTGTTGGGAGCATCGCCGCCATCCTTTCACATACGTTTTCGATCGGCTTTAAAGATGTCTATCAGGCAATTTTGTCAGATTTTTTAGGAGCCAGTGCGTATTTTTTTGAAACCGGATTTGAAACTGCAGCGCTTTGGCTTCCGATTATTCTTACAAAAGTCACCGTTCTTCTTCTGCGTAATCTCAATGCACGGAAATAGGATGTCAGAGGATAAGAAAAAAATGTCGAGAAGACACCTCACGCGCATGCAGATTGACGCAGCAAGGGCCGATTTATATGCGAAGGGCAAGTTGCCTCCAAAGGGAACAGAAACTGGAATATATTGCTGGTGTGCGTTTTTTGCGGGTTCGTTTTTCAGCAAAGGCATTTTTACGGAATGGGGCTGGGGTGCGATCATGATTTTATTCTTTGGTGCTGCATATTTTTTAGGGCAAAAGGCCGACAACGAATACGATGAACTCGTTGAAGCCCATGCCAGGAGGCAAATGCAAACATCCGATTGATCGTAGACCCCGATTTTCTGCCGCTCTCTTGATAGCTTAATATCTCTGGCTTCACCAATAATCATGGTGATTAGATATGAGACCGAATGGAATGCAGAAACTATGGGCGTAAGCGACATTTTCGCACCCTATTTGGGTTCAATTTCAATTCTGCATGTACCCCAACGCGCCCAACTCGGATGCAGTATCGCAACCGAATAGAGTGCGGGTTTCTAATTTTTGAAGTTTTTCGCCCGGCCCTTTCGCGGCTTCGGCAAATAGCTTTTGTGTATCAACACTTCACAATCATGGCCCTCAAGCCAACGTTCTGGGTCCTTAGTAGCAACCTTGCGAGAAGGACCGCTGCCCATATCCATCATTGTCAATCGAAACTGGCTTGTCTTTCCTTTGCCTTCAACACCAGCATGACCAATTTCTGTTGCCACAATCCAGCCTTTTGCTTGAAGATCGGCTAGAGCAGCCATGGCAGTCTTTGGGCTGCATCCCATGTCTCTGGCGAGGTCACGCGGTGAACGAAAAACGCTTCCATTGTTGTTCCGTACTTTAAGCTTTTTTTGAGCGGTTTCCGCAAAACAACGCACCTGAAGGTGAAAATATGTTTCACGTGCGGGAAAGCTTAGGGCCTTCCATGCTGGCAGATCGCGATGAGCTTTTATCCATTTTGTCCACTGCTCTTGGCGTTGCTCATTTTTCTTATCCCTACCCATCTTAAATTAGTGCGGATGGGGTTGTTTTAGAGCTTTATCGCACTTGCCGACTTCCCATGCCAAGAGTGATGAAAGAGACCATCGTGTGCAGCCTGGAGTCAATACGACAGGGGATGGGAAATTCGGGTCAGACTTCGCCCAGCGCCACGGTGTGGACCGATGAACGCCATATCTGGCGGCAACTTGAGTATCGGAAAGGTATGTTTCTTGCATGCTATGCACTCCAATTGATTGTCATTGGATGCAAACTATCGCGCTTACTTGCTATGGTCGCGGGGTAGCAAGCATTGGGCTTATGACCCCTGATCTTTCGATGATTGTCGGTACGACCTTGGCATATCCCGTTTCCATATATCGGCAACTGTTGATGCAGACTGGATGTCAAGATTGTGCTTCCCACATGCTTCCGCAACCGCATCGCAAGCCAGTCGATGACTTACGCCCCGCAGCCTCAGCACATGGACACAGTTCACCACCAAGGCGTGGAGCCCGAAGCTTCGCACCCCCTCTTGGACAGAATATGGGCGAGACTTATGGCGGGGAATGATGTGATCACCAGCCAACGCCTTTGCGGCCCATGCCGCTTCGTCAGGCTCAAGTGAAAGAGATAGTGAAATTTTTTCTGCTAAAGCAAAGCGTAATATGTCGTAGTAGGCTGGATCGGTTGTAGATTTTTCAAAAAGGGTTTCCCGATCTCGCTCAAGATACCACTGGCCTTTTTGTGTTTGCATGTTCCTAAGTACAGAACGATCGTCGGTTGCGTTTACCCATGGCCAATCAGCATTCGCAAGCATGTGCTCTTTTATGCGAGCGTAGGTTTTTTGCACGGCCTCATCATATTCGTTTTCCGGCTTCATCTCAAATTGACAACGCTTGCTTCAGGAGTCCCTTTTCCGGTCATATGCGCAGCCCACGCGGCCATCATTGCCCTGCGCCGCTCAACCATATCACCGCGTCGATAGGATGCTTCAACGGCATTGGATATGCGGTGTGCCAACGCAATTTCTGCCATCTCACCGGGATAATGTGTATGCTCAGCAACCCAATCTCGGAACGTGCTGCGCAAACCGTGCGGTACGGCTGGTCGCTTGTTCACGCGGTCGACAAAACCCGCACCGCCGTGCTCTATTTCGGCCTTATGTAGCTTCTTCATGGCCGCGCTAAGGCTCATGTCGGACATCTCTCCACCACGTGGCGCAGGAAACAACAGTGGGTTGGCCTCCAAGCGGGGTAAAGCATCGAGAAGGGCCAGTGCGTCATCGGAAAGTGGTACACGGTGTTCACGATCCATTTTCATGCGTTCGGCAGGGATGACCCAAAGGCCCATGGCAGCGTCGATTTCGTCCCAACGCGCTCCACGCACTTCTTGGCTCCGCGTTGCCGTCAAAGCCGCAAATTCAAGAGCGCGATTACTCATACCTCTGCGCTTGCGCAGGGCTTCAAGCCAGCGCGGAGCATCATCAATTTGCAAAGCTGGATGATTGCCCACTTTGGCAACTTTGGAAGGGGCCGGCAGCAGTTCTTTCAGATTGCCAGCCCAGCGCGCAGGGTTGTCGCCAGTCCGATGTCCCGCCACGGTCGCCCATGACAAGACTGCCTCGATCCGCCCTCGAAGGCGTGAAGCGGTTTCGGTCTTTTTTTGCCAGATCGGCTCCAAGACGCGCAGGACGTCCTGCACAGAAATATCCTGCACCAACATCGAGCCGATCTCAGGTCTCGCGTAAGTGGCTAGGGTGTTGCGCCATTGCTGGCGGTGTTTGGGGTTTTTGAAAGCGTCTAGCTTCGCTGCAAGGTACTTGTCCGAAGCATCGGAAAACGTCAAACCACGGCGCTGGGCGGCTGAAAGGGCAGCCTTTGCAGCTTTGCGTTCTTCAATAGGGTCTATGCCTCGCCGTATCTGATCCTTTGCGTCTCTGGCTCGGTCACGAGCCATGGACAAGGTTACGTCTGGATACCCACCCAATCCAATTTCGCGACGAGTATCTCCCACTTTGGAACGCAAGAGCCATGTGCGGCCATTTCTAGGGGTGACTTGTAAATAGAGTCCGGAAACGCCGCCCACGGCAAAAGTAACATTCCGGCCTTTGCCGGGGTGTTTAAGGCGCTTAACCTCGATTGCAGAAAGTTCGCTAGCGATCTTTGGCATGCTGTACCCACTTTAATACCCGCCATAAGGTCTAATATTGCTTGCGACAGGTTGCAACGGGTCGCATCGCAGATGGGGATAAAATCCATAAAAATATAGCGTTAATGCTACGCCATGCGATATGCTGCACTGTGATGCTGGCGGGCTTCGTCTCCGCCATTATCCAATGTTCCATTGAATAGAGATGGCATCGCGCCATCGCGCTCAAGCCAGAACCTACTGGACATTTCGCGGATGCTATTTTTGCACGTTTTCCCAAGCGCTTATGTCAGACAGACGGACTGAAGCCCAGTATCAGTTGTCGCAAGCCGATGGCGGCTCCGGCCATGATGCACAAGAGGGTGAGGGGGGCAGAGTATGCCAGTACAGAAAACGCAGAGAGGCCTTGCCCGACGCTGCATCCCACGGCGATGACAGCACCAAAACCCATCAACGCCGCGCCAAGGATTTGGCGGCGTAGCTCTCTGGGGTCGTCGCAGGCCTCCCAGCGGAAATGGCCCTTGATCAAGCAGCCGATGAAGGCACCCAAGACGACGCCAATAACAGACCCGGTGCCAAAGCTGATTGAATTACCAGACGATGTCATTGCGTATAGGATTGTTTCGCCAATGGGTGCGGAAAACGTGTGGCTGACAACGGGTGTCGCGTCATACCCGTTGCTGGCAACCCATTGCGTTCCTGCCCAACCCGAAACAATCGCGACCCCTGCAACCGCCCCCCATAAAATATAACTGGGAGAGCGGCGTAAGCTGCTGCTGAGCAAGGTTAAAAATAGGAAAGCACAGCCAATAAGGATCCCGGAAAATGCAACGCTGAACCCGGAAATCTGTGCAGCTTTATGCGCAAAAGAGGGCGCATCGATTGTCGGGGATGATCCACCAAAGATCGAAATCCGCAGCGCTGACAAGGGCCCACCCAAAGCCACATAGGCAGATATGCCCATCGTAAGCACAATCATCAAAGATCTAAGGTCACCACCGCCAACGCGGGCGAGGGCCCCGTAGCCACAATTGCCTGCCAGTGCCATACCATAGCCGAACAACAACCCACCAAAAATACTGGCAACGGGGTTCCAGCGGCGGGCAAGATAGAGGGTCCCGTCCAACTCAAGCAAACCCATGCCAGATAGGCCAAAGGTCCCGATCACAGCAACGCCGATGGCAATCCCCCACATCCGAAGGCGCAGTGGATTTTCACCGTAGTACAAGTCTTCTATGGCACCTAATGTGCAAAACCGCCCAACGCGCGCGGCCAACCCCATAAGCACGCCACCAAACAGGCCAACAAGCATCATGACCGTAGGTTCGGGCATAATATCAAGCATGCTCACGACCTAATTTGTGCGTGGCGTAGGCTGAGCATTGACTCACTTAGGGCGACAGAACAGATCATAGACAACTTCGATGATCTGTTTTGGCCGCTCATCTGTCAGGCTGTAATAGATCGCCTTGCCGTCGCGGCGCGGCGTGACCAAGCCTTCAAGGCGCAGGCGGGACAATTGCTGAGAAACAGCAGCCTGCCTTGCCGACAGCAAGTCTTCCAATTCAGTTACTGACTTCTCACCAGAGGCAAGGTGACACAGAATCATCAATCGGCCTTCATGGCTGATCGCTTTGAGGAAGTTAGAGGCCTCCATGGCGTTCGCAGCCATTTTGTCCATGTCTTCTGCACACATGTTCACATCGAAAGTAGGTAGGCCCATATCGTCCTCAAACTTGAGAATAGCAGTGGCCATTACACCCGTGCTTTGGGCCTATGTGTAATGGTGTTAGCGCCTTACATCAATGTTTGCTTTAACAAGTGTCTTTTTCACCAAATACATAGAACTACCCAGCGTCAAAGGAATGGTTGGCCTAATATCTGGCAAGAACCTGTATTTGTTGGACTTTCGCATGCCCAAATGCCGTGAGGGTAGGTGACCTCACAATGATGCGACCATCTGGGGGCGGTGGTTTAATTCACGTAGTTGAATTCGTTGTTGCGTCGGCGGGTGGCTGTGCGTTACGGTACACTCAACAAATCGTTTGGGAGGACGCATGAAAATTTCTTTGATTGGAGCTGTCGCAGTTTCGGTAATTGCCTCTGCGGCATTTGCTGAGGAAGTAAAGCCCACCGCTGTTGCCTTTACTGAAGGTGCTGTAGAGCAATCTTTGTCCGGCACGCCGGGCGATGCTGCAAATGGTCGTATCATTGTTGGCGACAAGGGTCAGGGCAATTGTGTGGCATGCCACGAAGTTGCGGACCTTGCTGATGTGCCATTCCAAGGCGAGATTGGCCCCATGCTTGATGGTGCTGGTGATCGCTGGACCGAGGCAGAGCTGCGCGGCATTGTTGCAAATGCGAAAATGATGTTCGAAGACAGCGTGATGCCATCCTTCTACAAGACCGAAGGCTTCATTCGCCCAGGCAATGCCTACACAGGCGATGCTGCGGACGATACGTTTGGCCCGCTTCTCAGCGCGCAACAAATCGAAGATGTTGTGGCATATCTGGCCACACTCAAGGAATAATCTGCCCCGTCGGGGTTTAGGATCAATCAAACCCTCACGGGAATGAAGGAGTATCAATCATGGAATTTACAAGACGAAATGCAATCGTTTTGGGCGCAAGTGCGCTCTTTGTTGCGGGTCTGCCCAAGCAGGGTGTTGCCGCCACAAGCGAAGAACTTATCGCAGCCTTCACAGGCGGTTCCGAAGTGGGTGCTGGCGATATTGAACTGACGGCACCAGAGATTGCCGAAAACGGGAACACCGTTCCAATCGCAGTTTCATCAGCCGCGGCAACTGAAATTCTGGTGCTTGCGATGGGCAACCCAACGCCAAGTGTTGCAACCTTTAAGTTTGGCAAGCTGGCCGCGTCACGCTCTGCGTCGACACGTATTCGCCTTGCAGGCACCCAAGATGTGGTCGCCATTGCAAAGCTGGAAGACGGTTCATTCGTTCAGGCGTCAAGCACTGTCAAAGTAACAATCGGCGGCTGCGGCGGCTAAACGAGTTTCAAGGAGAATTATCATGGCATCTGGTGTAAAACCTCGCGTCAAAGTTCCAAAAAAAGCGGCTGCCGGTGATACGGTCACCATCAAGACATTGATCAGCCACAAAATGGAATCAGGTCAACGCAAAGACGATGATGGCAACGTCATTCCACGTTCGATCATCAACCGCTTCACCTGTGACTTCAACGGCGAGAACGTCTTGGATGTGACGTTAGAGGCTGCGATTTCAACCAACCCATACTTCGAATTCGAAGCGCTTGTCCCCGAGGCAGGTGAGTTCAAGTTCACGTGGTATGACGATGATGGATCGGTCTACGAAGAATCTAAAAAGATCGCGATTGGCTGAACCTATAGTCTTGGGAGGGACATTATGAAGAATTTAACAGGTGCCATTCTGGCGACATTGTTAACCACCACGTTCGCAGTAGCCGATCCGGTTGATGATAATCTGGTTCTGAACGAAGACACAGAGATGGTCACGCGCACTGCTGCGCCTGCGCATGTTTCTGATGTGCTTGATGAAGTGATGTCGGGCTGGTTGTTCCGCGGGACTGAAACCCGCGCAATGCAGGCCGATGACTTTGATAATCCGGGCATGATCTTTGTCGAGAAGGGCCAAGAGGCTTGGGAAACGGCTGAGGGAACTGAAGGTAAGTCATGTTCATCTTGCCATGACGACATGGACAGCATGGCGGGCGTCAAAGCGACCTACCCAAAGTGGAACGAAGAAGCTGGCGAAGTGCGCACATTGCAGATGCAAGTGAACGCATGCCGGACCGAACGTATGGGCGCAGAAGCCTGGAAGTACGACAAGGATGACGCGATCAACATGGAAGCAGCGTTGTCTTCTGTATCACGTGGCTTGCCTGTGAATGTTGCGATTGACGGTCCTGCGCAATCCATGTGGGAAAAGGGCAAAGAACTGTACTACACACGTACGGGTCAACTTGAACTGTCTTGCGCCAATTGCCACGAAGACAACTATGGCAACATGATCCGCGCAGATCACCTAAGCCAAGGCCAGATCAATGGTTTCCCTGTGTACCGTTTGAAGAATACCAAGCTGAACGGATCGCACTCGCGTTTCAAGGGTTGTATCCGCGACACACGGGCGGAAACGTACAACCCCGGCAGCGAGGAATTCATCGCACTTGAGTTGTACGTTGCATCGCGTGGCAACGGCCTAAGCGTCGAAGGCCCGTCTATCCGCAACTAATCGATCTAACGGCCCCAACCAGTTCTTGGTGTGGGGCCGTTTTTCTATCAATCCAATGCATAAATGCGCATATGTGCGCATGATCTGGAGCCCAGCATGATTTCTCGCCGTGACTTTCTGCAAACCTCTATGGCTGCCGCTGCCCTGTACGGGACATCGGGTTTTGGCAATTGGGCTAAACTCGCCGCCCAGCAGTCGTTGACGCAGGACAAGTTGTTGGAATTTGATACGTTCGGTAACGTTTCACTGATCCATGTCACGGACATTCACGCGCAGCTAAAGCCGCTTTATTTTCGCGAACCTTCGGTCAATATCGGGGTCGGCAACAACAAGGGTGCCGTGCCACATGTGACCGGTGCTGATTTCAGAAAGCTATACGGCGTTGAGGATGGCAGCCCATCTGCCTATGCCCTGACATACGATGATTTTGCATCACTGGCCCAAGGATACGGCAAAGTTGGCGGTCTAGATCGTGTTTCAACCGTGATCAATTCGATCCGGGCAGAACGCCCTGACGCATTGCTGCTGGACGGTGGCGATACATGGCATGGCAGCTACACCTGTTATCAGACCGAAGGCCAAGACATGGTCAACGTCATGAATGCGCTCAAGCCGGATGCGATGACCTTCCATTGGGAATTCACGCTGGGTTCTGATCGGGTGAATGAAATTGTCGAAGGCTTGCCCTTTGCCGCTCTTGGCCAAAACATCTTTGATGCCGAATGGGACGAACCAACCGAATTGTTCCCGCCTTACAAATTCTTTGAACGGGGCGGCGTGAAGATCGCCGTCATTGGTCAGGCGTTTCCCTATATGCCCATCGCCAATCCCGGTTGGATGTTCCCTGAATATTCATTTGGTATCCGCGACGAACGGATGCAGGAAATGGTGGATGAGGTCCGCGCGAATGGTGCTGAACTGGTTGTTTGCCTGAGCCACAATGGCTTTGATGTCGACAAACAGATGGCAAGCAAGGTCACGGGCATCGACGTGATCCTGTCTGGCCACACCCATGACGCTTTGCCCGAACCTGTTTTGGTGGGCGAAACGATCATTGTGGCCTCGGGGTCTAACGGCAAATTCGTCAGCCGCGTTGATCTTGACGTACGCGATGGCCGCATGATGGGTTTCCGTCACAAGCTGATCCCGATCTTCTCTGACGTGATCACGCCGGATGCTGCCGTGACACAGGTGATCGACGAACAGCGCGCGCCATACTTGGATGCATTGACCGAGGTGATTGGTAAAACTGCTGACGATCAAACGCTGTATCGTCGTGGTAATTTCAACGGCACGTGGGATGACCTGATCTGTGACGCGCTGATCTCTGAACGTGATGCAGACATCGCGCTATCGCCCGGCGTGCGCTGGGGGCCGTCGATTTTGCCGGGCCAAGACATCACCCGCGAAGACATCTGGAACGTCACATCCATGACATACGGTGAGGCCTATCGCACTGAAATGACAGGTGAATTCCTGCATGTGGTGTTGGAGGACGTCGCAGACAATCTGTTCAACCCTGACCCCTATTACCAGCAGGGCGGCGATATGGTGCGTGTTGGTGGCCTTGGTTACCGCATCGACATCACCAAGCCACAGGGCGACCGCATCACCGAAATGACCTTGCTCAAAACGGGCGAAGTCATCGACCCTGCCAAGACCTATCAGGTCGCGGGCTGGGCATCGGTTAATGAGGGCACCGAAGGTCCGCAAATCTGGGACGTTGTTGAGGCACATATCGCCAAACAGGGAACCATCTCTCTTGATCCAAACAACAGTGTGAAAGTCGTTGGCGCGTAACGCCCAACTGCGAAAAGGAGGCATCTGAAATGTCAGATAACAAAACAGGAAACGGCACATCGCGTCGCGCGTTTTTAAGTGGCGCTGCGGCAGTGGGTGCGGGGGCTTTGACGGCAAATGCTGCCAAGGCACAGGCCGCCGATCCGCTGATCACCGAAATTCAGCCTTGGGCGCAGGAATTTGGTGATGGTGTTGATGAAACACCTTACGGCCTGCCGATCAAATACGAAGATGATGTGGTCCGCCGCAATGTGGAATGGTTGACGGCGGATACCGTCAGCTCGATTAACTTTACACCAATCCACGCGCTGGACGGGACGATCACGCCGCAGGGCTGTGCGTTTGAACGCCACCATTCGGGTGCGATTGACCTTAAAAAGGGCGATTATCGCCTGATGATCAATGGCTTGGTCGATAATCCGCTGGTGTTTACCTACGCTGATCTGGAACGCTTCCCGCGCGAAAACCATGTATATTTCTGCGAATGTGCGGCCAACACAGGCATGGAATGGGCAGGTGCACAGCTAAACGGTGCGCAGTTTACGCACGGCATGATCCACAACATGGAATACACGGGCGTTCCCTTGCGCACATTGCTCGAAGAGGCGGGGCTGGATACTGCTGGTGATCTCAAAGACAAATGGGTCTTTGTTGAGGGGGCGGATGCGTCATCAAATGGGCGTTCGATCCCGATGGAAAAGGCGCTGGATGACTGCCTGATCGCGTTCAAAGCCAATGGTGAAGCCTTGCGTAAAGAGCATGGGTATCCTGTGCGCCTTGTCGTGCCCGGCTGGGAAGGCAACATGTGGGTCAAGTGGATCCGCCGCATTGAGGTTATGGACGGCCCTGTCGAAAGCCGAGAGGAAACCAGCAAATATACCGATACATTGGAAGACGGGATCAGCCGCAAATGGACATGGGAGATGGATGCAAAATCTGTCGTGACCAGCCCCAGCCCGCAGTCCCCGATCACCCATGGTAATGGCCCGTTGGTGATTTCAGGCCTCGCATGGTCCGGGCGCGGTGCGATTACCCGTGTTGATGTGTCCAAGGATGGCGGCAAGACGTGGGAAACCGCGCGCTTGGCCAAGCCGGGTGAGAAAATGGCATTGACGCGGTTCTATCTTGATACTGATTGGGATGGATCAGAAATGATGCTGCAATCACGTGCAATGGATGAAACCGGGTATGTCCAGCCGACCAAAGCGCAATTGCGCGAGGTGCGCGGCTTGAACTCAATCTATCACAACAACTGCATCCAGACATGGTTGGTGCGTGCAAATGGTGAGGCCGAAAATGTCGAAGTTTCTTAAATCCGTAGCCCTGTTAACCGCAATCGCTTTGCTGCCGGGGGCCGCATTGGCCGAAAAATTTGGCTTGGGCCGCACAGCCCTGCCGGAAGAGATCACCGCCTGGGATGGCGACATCAGCCCGGATGGCACAGGCCTGCCTGTGGGATCAGGTGACGCGCTGGTGGGCGAAGAAGTATTCGCCACGCAATGTGCGTCTTGTCACGGTGATTTTGCCGAAGGTATCGACAACTGGCCCAAACTTGCGGGCGGTGCGGACACGCTTGATCGTGAAGACCCACTCAAAACTGTTGGATCATACTGGCCACATCTGTCGACGGCCTATGACTACATCAAACGCTCCATGCCGTACGGCAATGCAGGCACTTTGTCGGATGATGATGTCTATGCAATCGTGGCCTACATCCTGTATTCGAACGACCTGATCGAAGATGATTTTGTCCTGTCCAACGAAACGTTCTTTGACGTTGAAATGCCCAACGCAGATGGGTTTATCATCGATAACCGCGCTGAGACCGAATATGCACAATGGTCTGGCGAACCTTGCATGGAAAACTGTAAGGATGAGGTCAAAGTCACCATGCGCGCCATGGTGCTGGACGTAACCCCACAAGAAGAGGGTGCCGAAGCCGCAACGCAAGAAGCGGCGGAGGTCGTTGAAGCTGCCGCAGAGACCGAAGAAGCGCCTGTTGCAGAAGAAGAACCCGTTGTGGTCGCGGCTGCGTTCGATGCTGATCTGGCCGCCGAAGGCGAAAAGGTTTTCAAAAAGTGTAAGTCCTGTCACCAAGTTGGTGCGAAGGCCAAGAACCGTGTTGGGCCTACGTTGAATAACATCGTAGATGCGCCTGCTGGTGCGGTGGATGGGTTTAAGTACTCTAAGCCAATGATTGCTGCTGCTGAGGGTGGTTTGATTTGGAATGAAACCGAATTGGCGGCCTTTCTTGCAAAACCCAAATCGTACATGAAAGGCACCAAAATGTCTTTTGCGGGTCTCAAAAAAGAGGCTGACCAACTGGCTGTCATTGAGTACCTCAAGTCAGCTGGAGAATAAGCCTTGATGTCCTTGACCCGCCTTTCCTTGACCCTCGCGGCGTGCATCACCGCGGGGGGCGTTTCGGCAGAAGGTCTGGGTGACCCTGAAAACGGGGCGCAAATCTATAAGCAGTGCAAGTCCTGCCATCAGGTGGGCGAGGGGGCCAAGAACCGTGTAGGCCCGCAGCTGAATGGTATTTTTGGGCGCAAGGCTGGGGCGTTAGAGGATTTCAAATACTCCAAAAGCATGGCGCGCGCCGCTGACGATGGATTGATTTGGACACAAGAGACATTGGATGCTTTTGTTGAGAACCCAAAAGCTTTGGTGTCCAAAACCAAGATGAGCTTTCGCGGAATAAAGGATGAAACGGATCGGGCTGATCTGTTGGCCTATCTCAGGGTCTATTCGGACAATCCGGCTGACATCCCAGAAGCCGAACCAACCGCGACCGGGACAGATCACAACGTTGACCCTGCCATTCTTGCCCTTGAAGGTGATCCAGAATATGGTGAATACCTCGCAAGTGAATGCCAAACCTGCCATCAAACGGACGGTTCAAACGACGGTATTCCGGGCATCAGCGGTTGGCCCACCGAAGATTTCATTGTTGCGATGTATGCTTACAAAGAAAAGCTCAGACCGCATCCTGTCATGCAAATGATGGCAGGGCGTTTGTCAGGAGAAGAGATCGCGGCATTGGCTGCGTACTTTAAGGACCTCGAATAATCGAGGCCACACTAGGGAGGAGATTACACATGAAACTCAACAGACGTCTTTTTATTGGCACGGGTGCTGCGGCGGCAGCAACCTTAGCCGCACCAACCGTTTTTGCAGATGGCCATGGTAAACCACGTGTTGTCGTTGTGGGTGGCGGGGCAGGCGGTGCAACGGCTGCGCGCTACCTTGCTAAAGACAGCAAAGGTGAGATTGCGGTTACGCTGATCGAACCCACGCGCATGTATTACACTTGCTTCTTTTCGAACCTCTATTTGGGCGGGGTCAAAGAAATCGATGATCTCGGACATTCTTACGGCGGCCTTGCTGCTGGTGGTGTTAATGTCGTGCATGATTGGGCCATTGGTGTGGATCGTGATGCCAAGACCGTATCGCTCGCGGGCGGTGGATCAATTCCTTACGACAAGCTGATCCTGTCACCGGGTATCGACTTTGTGGATGGTGCTGTTGAAGGCTGGGATGTCTCTGCGCAAAACGCGATGCCGCATGCCTACAAAGGTGGGTCACAGACCGAACTGCTCAAGGCGCAGATCGCCGCGATGCCCGAAGGCGGCACATTCGCAATGGTTGCCCCGCCAAACCCATTCCGTTGCCCCCCCGGCCCATATGAGCGGGTATCGATGGTGGCGCATTACCTCAAGGCCAACAATCCGACAGCCAAGATCATTGTCGCGGACCCCAAAGACAAATTCTCAAAGCAGGGTTTGTTCCAAGAAGGCTGGGCGAACCATTACGAGGGCATGATTGATTGGATTGGGTCAGACTTTGGCGGTGGTAACGTGTCGGTTGACCCGGCTGCAATGACCGTGACAATTGACGGTGAAGTCACCAACGTGGATGTGTGCAACGTGATCCCCGCGATGAAAGCGGGCCGGATCGCAGAGCTTGCAGGCGTGACAGATGGCAATTGGGCACCTGTGAACGCGGCTGATATGTCGACCAAAGCAGATGCAGACATCTATGTCTTGGGTGACGCATCAAGCCAAGGCGACATGCCTAAATCTGGCTTCTCGGCCAACAGCCAAGCCAAGGTTTGTGCAAACGCCGTGCGTGGGGCGCTGACGGGGTCCAAAGTGTTCCCGGCCAAGTTCTCAAACACATGCTGGTCACTGATCGACACAAATGACGGTGTAAAAGTGGGTGCGACCTATGAGGCGACAGACGAAAAGATCGCCAAGGTCGATGGCTTTATCTCAGCGACGGGTGAAAGCGCAGACTTGCGCAAAGCCACCTATGAAGAATCCGAGGGCTGGTACGCAGGGATCACTGCGGACATGTTCGGATAAGAACGTTTGGGCATCTTGATCTCTATCAAGGTGCCCGCCTAACATCTGTGTTAGGGCTGGTTAATAAAAGGGAGACCAATGTCATGAGATCATTTTTGTTAGGCAGCGTGTTTGCGTTAACCACAAGCATCGCAAGCGCAGAGGGCACATCGACAACCTACCCATACGAGGGCAGCTTTGAAGATGCGGCGTTTAGTGTAGAAAGTGCAATTGTCGGCAAGGGGCTGGTGATTGACTATGTCAGCCATGTTGGCGAGATGCTGAACCGTACGGGTGGTGATGTTGGCAGTGACGTCAAGATTTTCGAAGAAGCGGATATCTTTGTGTTCTGCTCTGCCGTTGTATCACGCAAAATGATGGAGGCGGATCCGATGAACATCGCGCATTGCCCCTACGGTATTTTTGTCGCGGATCGTGATGGCAGCGTTGTCGTTGGATATCGCAACTATCCAGAAGGACCGATGCAAGCGGTGCAGTCGCTTTTGGAAGAGATTGTCCAAGACGCTATTGGTGAATAATCCATCGCTAAAGCGGCGAGCTTGAAACCTGAATCGCGGGATTCCCATCGGGTTTGATTTGTGATTCATCCCTATTGGGAGGATGTTTCATGTCATCAGCACTATCGTCAGAGCTGCGCACGCGGTTTCGTG